>NZ_CP135275.1:3815625-4451562 GCF_032302195.1 Paenibacillus sp. MMS20-IR301 | reverse complement strand
TAGTTATGCTGAAATTTTTGGTTGAGGGGGAAAGAGGGGAAATACCTTGATTGTGCCGGAAATAGGCTGATGGAGCGGGCGGATTCATCTCAGAATAGCAGCTGCGGGAAGCCATTCCCACCTGTCCCAGAACATTCCATCTCAAATCATGCCGCTTCTGCCGATAATAAAGTTAGTAACTTATAATAAGACCGGAATCAGGAACGGCAATCCTGCCATAGCTGTTCATGAACTGTTCAGATTGGTCTTATATAATAGACTTACTAGTGATGATCGATTATAAGATGAGCAAAAGGACGGCGGATGAACTATGGAAGAAGCCCGAAATTATATGCTGGCTATATTCATTTTTGGAATCGGAATCTTAACGGTGTACAGCATATTGCGGCTGACCCGTAATTACTCCAAACAACATCAAAGAACCCGGGCGGTTATCTCAAGCCTTGTTATTCTGATCTTCAGCGCCGGAATCGGCGGAATGCATATTCTGGGCAAGCTGTCGCTATCCGGATTTGCCCCGGATAACGGCGGCCTGTTCATCACGCTGGCGCTTTACGCGCTGTCACTCGCCGGAATACTCTACCTGTTCCTGCGGGTACGGCAGCTGCTCACAGAACGCGAGCAGCTCAAGGAGCTGGCCTACCGTGATACATTAACGGGCTTGCTGAACAAGAACGGAATGGATCACTTCTGGGACCACTGCAAGTCAAGCGAGCAGCTTGCAGTCCTGTACCTCGATTTGAACCGGTTCAAATCAATCAACGATACGCTGGGCCATCATGCAGGAGATTTGCTGCTGGAGGCGGTTGGCGGCACTCTGCAGCAGTTCTCCCGCAAAGGCAAACGGCATATTTTCCGGGTGGGCGGGGATGAATTCGTTGTGATCGCCAAACGCTGCGGCCGCAAGGATGCCGAGCAGCTGGCGCTTAAGGTTCTGGAGAATATAACCCGCACCTATAAGCTGGAGGCTCACGAATTATTTGTCTCGGCAAGTGTCGGCATCACCACAAGCCAAGGGCGGATTGACCGCAAGCGGCTGCTCAAGGAAGCCGATTCCGCTATGTACAACGCGAAGCAGCTGGGAAGCGGACGTTATGCATTGTATAAGCAGGAAAGTGCTCCGCCCCCTGTGAAGCTGGTTGGCAGCACGAGGGCCCAGTAAACCGGCCCGCAGCTGAAGGCAGGGCGGCTGTCCGGCAGTATGCGGAGGCCGAATACAAAGAAAGCGCAGGCATGAGTTATGCCTGCGCTTTTGATTGACGGGGTCTCCGCAAAGCTGCTGAGTCATCATCCGGGTAATTCCCTCGCTTTGAAGGTGAATTTTTGTATTTATACCCCCGGGTTCCGGGGCACAGCTTTCATCCGGAGCAGACAGAACAGGGCACAGGCCATGCTGGCTGCAGCGGCGTAGAACAGAATGGAGTAGTCCGTCAAGTCAATCATCAGCCCCAGCAGCGGCGGAGAGGTAATCGCTGCCAGTGAAGAGACCAGATAATACATTCCGGTGCGTGTGCCGATGCTCTCTTCATTTCCTGTAGCTACTACGTAGGGATAGGAATTGATGTTGATGCAGGCCCAGAACATCCCTCCCAGCAGCAGAAGGCCGCGCAGCACCAACAGATTATCCGCGAAGCCGACCAGAGCGAAGACAGCCATCAGACCGCAGACCCCGGTGATAATCATCGTCTTCTTCCCGAACCGGCTGCCCAGCCAGCCGCTTGGGATTGCGAAGATTACAAAAGCCAGGGAAAAGAAGGTCAGCGAGAAGGACGCGGCTTGTTCGCTCAGCCCCAGATGATGTTTGCCATACAGTGTGAACAGCGTTTCTACCCCTTGATACGCTACGAACCAGAAGAAGATGGCCGCAAGCAGCCAGACCGTTGTCCGGTCGAGCTGCCGTTTTACCGATATTCTGGCCGGCTTGCCAAGCGGAAGAATACTGCCCTCTGCCGCAGCCGCCGGCTGGTTGACGCCGTCACGGCTTTCCTTGATGAACCGGGAGACGATAAGCAGGCAGAGCAGCGTAATTACACCGGCGGCAATAAACGGCAGTGCCGGGCTGGTATTATAGAGGATGGAGCCGACGCCGAAGGCCAGGATGGAGCCGGCTCCGCCCATGAAGTTAATCAGCCCGTTCGCTTTGGTGCGCTGGGCATCCGGTGTAATATCCGGCATCAGCGCAACTGTCGGCGAGCGGTACAAACTCATGGCCAGGTTCATCAGCATCATGAACAGCAGCAGGGTGAACAGGCCGCTATGGTAAGGAATCAGCATCGTCAGGATGGCAGCCAGCGGCATGCCGGCCAGCAGATAGGGCATCCGCCGCCCGTAGCGGGTGGACGTCCGGTCACTGCGGTTGCCGATCCACGGCTGGAGGAACAGGGCGAAATAGTTATCGATGGTCATCATGAAACTGATCAGGGCTACACTGTGCACATACTTTTCCAGAAAAAAAGGAACAAACGCGTTGTAAAGACTCCACGTAATGCTGATGCTGAAAAAGCCGAAGCCGAGCAGCCAGATCTTTTTCACACCATCACACTCCCCGTGCAGCCAGCAGTCCGGCCAGTACATCCGGGTAATCGGTAATAATGCCGGCTACTCCGGCCTCAATCAGATAAGTCATCCGCTCAGGATCATTGACTGTCCACGGATGATACACAATCCCATTCTGCGCCGCATCCGTGACGAACTCAGGCAGCACGGCTTGATGGTGGGCATGCAGCGCATCCGCCTGCAGCGTAGCGGCATAATCCCAAGGGCGGTACAGGCCTTCTCCGTAAAGAATACCCGTGCGGATCTCCGGTGCCAGCGATTTGCAGTAAGCCAGCGAGTAATGGTTGAAGCTGGAGAGGACAACCTGTTCACTCAGATTCTGCTCCCGTACGGCTGCAATTACTTTCTCCTCCATGCCGGGATAGAAGAATGTACCGTTCTTCAGCTCGATATTAAGCACAGTCCCGCGGCCCTGAACCAAATCCAGCAGCTCTTCCAGCGTTGGAATCCGTTCTCCCGTGAACTCCGGGCTGAACCAGGAGCCAGCGTCAACTTCGAGTACTTCACGCAGTGTCTTATCCTTCACATATCCGCTGCCTGTAGTGGTGCGGCTGAGTTCTTCATCATGGATCAGCACAAGTCCTCCGTCACTCGTCATCTGTACATCGGTTTCGATGCCGGTTGCGCCGAGCTCCAGGCCTTTGCGGAATGCCGCCATTGTATTCTCCGGGGCGACTGCGGATGCGCCGCGATGCGCGAAATTAATGATGTTCATGTACTGTAATTCCCTCCGTCTCATTGATGTGGGGGTGCCCGTGCAGGACAAGCCCCTTCTAGTGTATTCCACATTGCGGCTAGAAACCCTGTGCGTCTGAATAAGAAGAGCGCTGATTCTTGAAAATTTAACATTCAGCTGACAGAAATCTTGAGCGGCTTGCCGAGCGGATTTATTTACTTTGCTGGTACGTTCCGGAGTAATCGCTTAAAATTAATCTCAGTCTATATTAATTACAGAAGGAAGCGGTAGATATGAAGTTTTGTCTCGAGTGCGGAAGCCGGCTGGTGCTTAAGGAATGTAACGGGGAGGGGGAGGTGCCTTACTGTGAGTCCTGCGCCGCTTTCCGGTTCCCGGTGTTCAGTACGGCGATGAGTACAGCGGTGCTGAACAGGGATTTGGACAAAATCCTGCTCATCCAGCAGTATAACCGCAAGGATTATATTTTGCTGGCCGGGTATGTGAATAAAGGGGAGAATGCCGAAGCTGCGCTTGTCCGCGAAGTACGGGAGGAAGCAGGGCTTGAGATTATCGCTTATGAATATATGCGCAGCCAGTACTTCGCGCCTTCCAATACGCTGATGCTCAATTTCATCAGTGTGGCAGATACGGAGGATCTCAGCCAAATGAGCGATGAGCTGGATCATGCAGCCTGGTTCACACTGGATGAAGCTGCGGCGGCGATTCTAAAAGGCAGCCTTGCCGAGAGCTTCCTGCTGACCATCATCAGCAAGCTGCGGCAAGGCCGGACACTGGAGAGCTTCACAGCGGCTGCCCGCTAAGCACGGATTCAAGCCGAGACGATATCGCGGATCCGCTCATGTACCTGCTGTGCTTCCAGGAAGGCAGCGGAGTATACCAGATCGTCTTTCCGGGCCGGGTGGAGCCCGGGCAGGAAGGGGATGGACAGCACCGGCGTATCTGTGCTGCTGAGATAGATCTTCAGCGTCAGCTCCCGGATTTCTTCGGCGCTGCCGGCTGCGGAATCAGCCTCCGCGGCGCTCTGGCTGTCACCCGCTGCTCCTCCGCGTATTCTCGGTGCGCTGGTAGTAATCCGGCTGGTTTTGCTGACTTTGCTGAGGGTTAACGCGTTCTCGACAATCTCTGCGCCCAGAATGGCCTCGAACTTGTACAGGGTAGCAGTTACCGGCTCCGGTTTCCCCGGATGCAGCAGCCCGATCGCCATAGTTTGTCCATCATCATCCAGTGCGATCAGATGAGCCTCGTCGGGAGTGACGAACCGCTGGGGGAATTTCAGATTGAAGGCTGACAGAGCATGGGTAATCTTATGCTGGCCGGACGCCGGGGGATGCGATAATTTGAACTGAAGCACGGCAGCGGACAGCAAAAGCACCATGCCGAGTACAGCAAACATGTACACCAGGAACATAAGCACAGAACCGCCTCCTAAAAGTTTTTGCAGCATATTGCTTCAGTGAATCCGCATCGGACAAAACTCGCTTAGAAAGCATACGCTACAAGTTTTGTGAGCCTCTGCTATTAATAGATATGCAGGAAGTGCGTGAACAAATACATAGACCCAGGGCCAGAAGCTCATATAATATTTCTGTAGCTGCAGCAAGGAACACAATATCAGAGAAGGCAGGAGGATTCCGGGCATGATTGTAGATACACTGGAACATTTACTGGAGAATGAAGCCGCATACGGAGACAAGATTCAGAAGGGGCTGCAGTTTCTGCGCGATACCGATTTCACCGGACAAGCCGCCGGGCATCATGAGATTAACGGGGAAATGTTCTATATCATTAACGAATATACTACTAAGCCGGCAGGGGAATGTTTCTGGGAAGCGCACCGGATCTATCTGGACCTGCATTACATCCTGGAAGGCACCGAGCGGATCGGATACACCACTACCGGGGAGCTTAAAGTGCGGGATGCGTACAGTGCCGAGAAGGATGCCATCTTCTTCACGGGTGAACTGAAATCTGCAATAACCGCAGGACCGGGAACACTGGTCGTCTGCTATCCGCAGGACGGCCATATGACCGGGATTGAGGCAGGCGGCGGACCTGAAGCTGTGCGGAAGGTCGTCATGAAGATTAAGCTTTGACCATTAGGGGCACTTGTGCCCCTAATTCCGCCGGAAATGGGCGGAACGAGGTAATCAGGGGCATCTATGTGCGTATGACAGGGGCCATTAAACGTTTACGTTATATTGATAAAAAGACTCAGGTAAGGTTTCTTACCGTTTGTCTTTCCACTATTGAGTGAGCAATGATTGCGCTCTGGACGACTTCTCCCGTTTCAATCATCGTAATCAGCTTCTCTGAAGCGATCCTTCCGATGTCGAATAGCGGCTGGCGTACCGTGGTTAGCGGCGGTGAGACCATTTGCGCCATCCGGATATCATCATAGCCCATGATGGAGAAATCTCCGGGAACGTTCATGCCGAGCCGGGTAACCGTGGACAAGGCACCAATGGCGGCCTCGTCACTGGCAGCGAAGACTGCTGTAACCTCCGGCGCCTGCTCCAGTAAAGTCTCCATTCCGGTACAGCCGTCCTGAAACGAAAAGTCACCATATACCAGATAACGGCTTTCAAAGGGCAGGCCATGGTCTTCCAGTGCCTTGAGATAGCCTTCAACCCTGGGAGTTCCGGCAATGGGGTCGCCTTCTGTTCCGCTGATCATGGCAATCTTGCTGTGGCCTTTGCTGATCAGGTAAGACACTGAATCATACACAGCCTGATAATCGTCAACCTTCACATACGGCACATTGGCGAAGTCGGTTTGGGTGGAGACGAGCACTACGGGGATGTTCATGCTGTCCAGCACATCATAATACTCCTTCTTAAGCACTCCGCTGGAAAAAATGATTCCGTCCACCTGTTTCTCACGCAGCAGCTGCAGGTATTTCAGCGTCCGTATACCATTCTGGTCCGTATTGCAGACCATTACGCTGTAATTGTGGTCGTGGGCGAACTTGTCAATTCCCTGGAGCAGATCGTAGGAGAAAGCGCTGGATACATCCGGGAACATGACTCCGATCGTCTGGGTGCGTTTGTTAATCAATCCGCGTGCTATGGCATTGGGCTGATAGCCAAGCTCCTGAATGGCCCGATTGACCTTAAGCCGCGTCTGATCCGAGTAACCGGTTAGATTATTGAGCACGCGGGATACTGTGGCAATCGATACATTCGCTTTCAGAGCGACATCCTTGATCGTGGGATTCATGCTAACAACACTTCCCTTAGCTTTACTGTTTCAGTTTTACTTAAACGTTTACGTAACCGCTTACCAAAAATATAATAGCCGCACGCTCTTTTGTCAACGGGTAAATACCAAAAATAACAGACTGGCCAATATACCCTGAAAAATCGCGACTATTACAAATGGACCAGCGATTGACAAAGAAAAAGGCTGCGGCTACGATACAAGCAAACGTGTACTGTTGTTGTTTATTATCCGGGAGAAATGCCTAATGGCTATGTACTAATTCAGGTTGTGTTTGTTCAATCCGGCCTGATCCTGAAATCAACCTGATCCATGCAGAGTATTGACGGCCAAATCCATTAAGGATCAGCGGCAGAAACAGCAGCAGAACAAATCCGAAGGCGCATACAATCCAGGAACGCTGATCCGACGATGTGTTAGCCAGAAAGAAGAAAAATTCGGGATCAAGCATGTTCGGATCATACAAGAAAACCTCGGTGCTGATCTTCTGGACGGCAGGTGACAGCAGCCCGGCAATGGCTACAGACGGGAACACGACGGCAAGTGTAAAAGCCAGAATTCCGGCTGGCAGCTGCAGCAGGCTGTACAGAATTCCCCGGTACGACTGTTCCTGGCGAAGCTGGAGTCCGAGTGTCCGTAGCCCTTCCCAGCGAAAAGCGGGAAATGGATCTGTCATTTGCTGCGATCCTCCGTTACTACCGTGGGACCAGGCTTGGGCAAACTGCCATTCACTGGACATCATACTCCGGCAGCAGGCTAAGGTCAGGGCCAGCAGAGGCAGCCCGACCCATAGGATCATCAAAGGCAAACTGACACATAGGCCTGTAACTGCAATCACAAATGTTATTATTCCTTTAGGCAGGAGCATCAGGTTAACTCATCTCCAATTTTTTCCTTCTTCAGTATAGAGGGGGAAACCAATTTATACACGCACCTGAAGTCGGGAATTATACTGGTCTTTGGTCTAGGCTGATATGTCTCTCCAGAATTTCAGAATGGAGTTAAAGGTTGTTCGCCGATCACATTTCCGGACAAGGAGCCGCGCTGATGAATATATATCTGGAGATACCGGATGTGGATAAGCATTTTCCGTTTCGCAGCCTGGTCTGCGGCGGGGATGATCTGACTTATCCGCACTGGCATAAAGAGATTGAAATTATTTATGTGACCAGAGGAAAGCTAAATCTGGGAATCAATGATGTACCGATCCGTCTGGAGCAGGGAGAGATGCAGTTTATCAACGGGGGAGATGTACATTATTTCCTCGCTTCACCTGACAGTGAACGGGTTGTTATCCAATTTGACCTCAACCTGTTTCAGGAGGTTGCCGCCTTGGGCGGCAATGACTATTCGCTGCGCGACCTGTTCTCGGAGATGGAATTCTCCAGCCCCGGCTGGCCCGAGGCAACCGCCGCCCGGGTGAAGCCGCTGATTGAGAGCATCTATGAGGAGGATACGCAGCGCCGGGAGGGCTATGCGTATATAATCAGGGCGAGAATGTATGAGCTGCTGACCGTCATTATGCGGGAAGTGCCGAAGAGCAGACTACGGAGACTGCCCAAATTCTCGGAGGAGACAACGACCCAGTCCCGGGAGACACTGGAGCGGCTGGAGCGCATCTTCAGCTATGTGGAGCAGCATTATCAGGAAGCGGTTACGCTTGGCGAGGTCGCCGGCTATATGGGCTTCAGCCCGTATTATTTTACCAAGCTGTTCAAGAAGAATACCGGTATGACCTTCAACCAATTTCTCACCGAATACCGGTTAAACAAAGCGAAATGGATTTTGCTGAACGAGGATTTGCCCATGTCGGCAGTGGCGGAGGCGGCCGGGTTCGGCAGCGTGAAGACTTTTCACCATGTGTTCAAGGAAGCGACGGGCATTTCGCCGCTTAAATATCATAAGACAATATCCGGGAATAATTCAGCAAGAATGCAGGAAGAAAGCCCGGGGGCAGATTTGTATGATAGAGAAGGCTGAGAGCGGAGCTGAAGAATGGACTGGCGGTAAGTAGAGCAGCCTATGATAGAGCGTTCCGTAAGCATGACAGCCCTACCTATATTCGAAACAGGAGTGTGCCCATAGTGACGAGAGTAACCGTATGGAATGAATACCGCCATGAGCGGCAGGAAGAAAGAATCCGCCAGGTCTATCCGAATGGCATACATGCACAGCTGGCCTCCTTCCTGAGCGAAGCCGGACTTGCTACAGGAACAGCGACACTGGATGAGCCGGAGCACGGGCTGACGGAAGAGGTACTGAATAACACCGATGTACTGGTATGGTGGGGGCATATTGCCCATCACGAAGTCAGCGACGAGGTCGTGAACCGCATTCATAAGCGTGTGCTGCAGGGGATGGGGCTGGTGGTCCTGCACTCAGGCCATATGTCCAAAATCTTCATCAAGCTCATGGGCACTAGCTGCGATCTGAAATGGCGTGAAGCCGAGGAGAAGGAACGCCTCTGGGTTATGGAGCCAAGCCATCCGATTGCCGCAGGCATCGGTGAATATATTGATTTGGAGCAGGAAGAGATGTACGGGGCGCATTTTGATGTGCCGGCACCGGAGAGCCTGATCTTCGTCGGCTGGTTCGAGGGCGGGAATGTATTCCCGAGCGGCTCGACGTACCGCCGGGGCAGCGGGAAGATTTTCTACTTCCAGCCCGGCCATGAATCCTATCCTACTTACTACAACAAGGAAATCCAGCAGGTTATTATCAACGGCGTGAACTGGTGTGCTCCGGTGGAGCGTGCCGTTCCGGTGTATGGTCATTCCGGGGCGCTGGAGCCGATCCGCGGTAAAGTCGGCGTGTAACGCGGCCCGCAGATGGCAGATGCCGGCAGCCGTACCGGCGGCGTACAAGCAGGCCGTATATATAACTGCCTTCGGTGCCGGCGGTGAAGCAAAACAGAGCATTCCCCTTTAGCCGGGGAATGCTCTGTTTGTGCTGCCCGGAAGAGATAGCAGTGAAATAGATGGATTTATGACACTTAATATCCGTTTATTTGCCGCTGAAAGGAATTTAAATGGATTTATGTTACTTAATTCCGCCGCTTCTCCTGAAATGGGCCCGTATGGACGAAATTAGATGTAGTTTTTCCAACTAATTCCTTATATATAAGGATTCTTGCTGAATTAGATAGCATTTTTCCACTTATTTCAGCTTCAGCGCCGTATTATGTGAGCCCGTTGCCATCATTGCATCGTTACAGTAAGCCTAGCACCATCATTGCTGCTTATAATAAATCACTGTCGCAGACTTGTCTCCGTCAGCGGAGATGACATAGTCCGGAATCCGGCCCACCCGGATATAACCCCGTGACTGATAGAGCAGATTCGACGGATCGCCCTCGCGGGTGTCGAGCACCAGCAGCGTCCGGCCTTCAGCGGCAGCAGCCTGCTCTGCTGTCTCAAGCAGCTGTGCAGCGAGCCCTTTGCGGCGGTGAGCCGGATGGACCATCAGCTTGGCAACCTCCGCCCGGTGCGGGGCATTGGGTTTCATTACTGGATGGAGCTGCACCGTGCCTGTAACAACGCCGTCTTCCAGCGCTACCCAGAGCCTGACGTCCGGGCCGGGAACGCCTTCCCAATAGGCTGCGGCTTCATCCCGTGCCAGCGGCGGCAGAAAGCCGATCGATGCCCCATCCGCCACTACCTCAATCAGCAGCGTGCTTAACTCCTGTATCATTTCCGCGGTTAACTCTGACAGCATTATAATTTCTGTCGCCATGCTCAATCTGATTCCCCCGTTCCAATTCAATACGTTAAATTTTGTACCTGTTCATTTCCTCATGATTAACATTATACTTGTGTGAGGAAAGTTTACAAATTAAAATTTGCAATAATTCTTTTGTGATATATACATGTTAGATATAAAGGCCGTCAAATCAAGGGAATCGCTGTTTTCATTAACTTTTTATTGCGGGATGTAAAATATTCACTGCCGTTTTTTTCATGCAGCAGCTTGCCGAATCCATTATACTGAATGAAATTTAGGGAGCAGGGGGAGAGGCTGATTGAAGCGCCGGTGGAACAATTTATCATACCAGAGCAAGCTGATGCTCGCCTTCTTTATGCTGGGGATTATCCCCTCGATTGTGATTGGCACAATGGCTTATTTCAAATCGGTCAGTACGCTGGAGTCGCGTGTGAACGCGGATCTCGGTGTGATTGCTGGGCAATTGAATGCGGCCATCCAGCGTCAGGTGGAGGATGTGGACCGGTTCAGCACATTTCCGTATTTCACACCGGAGATTTTTCAAATATTGAATCAGCCCTATGTGCCCCGTGACCAATGGGGATACCGCGAGATTGAAACCCAGCAACAGTTCGCCAAGCTGCTTGTGACCTACCCCTCGATTTTTTCCACTATTCAAAGCCTTGTATTCTACAGCACCAAAGGTAATATTTACGGCTACCGGGTCAGTGACCGCTCCTCGATTAATGAGGCCGTCAGCCCGTCAGATGAAGAATGGTATAAAGAGACCCTCAACCGCAGCGGCGGGGTGTTCATCTCCGGGTTGCGGCTGGAGCGGCAGTTCAACAGTCCTCCGTTTAAAACGATAACAGCCTCCAGAGTGCTGCTGAATGATGATTTCACACCTGCGGGGGTTGTTGCTGTCGATATCCGTCCTGATTTCATGGATAAAATCGTCCGCTCCTTCCAGCTGGAGGGCATGCATGTGATAGTGGCCGACGAGAAAGGGGAGCTGATCTACTCGACACAGGCTGGAGACAGCCAGCGTTTCCTTAGTGCAGCGGCGGAGCAGTCGGCACGCAGCGGGGCAAGCCGGGGGCTGATCAATCTGCCTGATCTTGGCGGCGGGAACCGTGCAGCGACCGGTGTCTATGCGCACAGTGAATATCTTGGCTGGACCAGCTATCTGATGATTGACCGGGAAGAGCTGCTGGGCGATGCCAATGTAATCCGCGATTTTACCATCGTGCTGGTGCTTATTTTCACAGGTGCGGCTTCGATCCTGTCGCTGCTGCTGGCCCGGGGATTGTCGAAGCCGATCCGCAGCCTGATCTCGTCCATGCGTGACGTGGAGCGCGGGCTGTTCATTACCCCGGCTGCCCCGCCGGTCCAGGGCGAAATCGGGCAGCTGCATCTCAGCTATGTCACGATGGTGCGGCGGCTCGATGCCCTGGTTCAATCCATCGAAGAGAAGGAACGGCAGAAACGGGAGGCGGAGCTGTATGCGCTGCGGGCGAGAATTGCTCCCCACTTCCTGTATAACACAATTAATTCCATCCGTATGCTGGCTGTCCTGCAGCAATCGGAGGGAATAGCCAGGCTGCTGCAGTCACTGAACAAGCTGCTGCATGCCAATATGAAGCTCGACAGCGAGCTTGTGCCGCTCTCTGCGGAGCTTGAACTGCTGCATCATTATGTGCGGCTGATGGAGCTCAGGTATGCGAACCGCTTCAGGACAGAGTGGCAGATTGAAGAGCGGACGAAGCTGGCGATGGTGCCGCCGATGATTCTGCAGCCGCTGATGGAGAATGCGATTTTTCATGGTTCGTTCGAGGTTGAAGGCCCTCTGCAGATTGAGATTCATGCCAGGCTGAGCGGAGACGGAAGCGACTTGCTGATTACGCTTGCCGACAACGGGCATGGCATTCCGGCTGAGGCGCTGAAGCAGCTTAACGGGGATACGGAGAGGGCCGCCGCCCCGGGCGGCAGAGTGGAACCGGCGGCAAGAATCGGCGTTGCCAATGTGCGTGACCGTATCCGCTTAAGATTCGGGCCGCCCTATACCCTTACGCTGCGAAGTGAACCGGGGCAAGGAACGAGGGCTGAGCTGTATCTGCCTTATCAACCGGAGGACGGGGATACTCTACCGCCAAGAATGGAGGAATGAAAATATGTGGAATCTGCTTGTAGTGGAAGATGAGACTATTGTGAGGCTGGGCCTGCGCTATATGCTGAATTGGGATGAGCTTACGGTCAACTGGAAAGCTGAGGCTGCGAACGGGCATGAAGCGCTGAAGGTGCTGGCCCAGGAGGAGATTCACATTGTCATGACGGATATCCGCATGCCGGGCATGGACGGCCTGGAGCTGGCGCGCAGAATAAAAGAGCTCTATCCGGATGTGCAGATTATTTTCTTCAGCAGCTTCGAGGATTTCCCTTATGTCAAAGAAGCCGTCCGTATCGGGGTCGTTGATTATCTCCATAAACCGACGATGGCTGCCGAGGAGATTGCCGCTGCGCTGCGCAAGGCGTCAGATACGCTGGTGCAGCTGCATCAGGAGTCAGAGCCGCAGGTGCAGGATTACAGTGATAAAGACAGGGACGGCTTGCTGCAATCCATGCTTGAGCCTGCAGCGGTGGAGCAGGCGGAGGACTGGCTGGAGCGCTGGCGGCGCTTCGGGCTTGATTCTCTGTTCGGGGCGGGTTACCGGCTGGCAATTCTGCGTATAGCGGATCAGGAAACGGCTGAACCGCAGGCGGCACTGGCCCGGTTCATGTCATTCAGGTATTTCCTGGAGGAATATATTACACGCGAATGGGCCGGAATTCTGCTCAGCCGTGCGAATAATGAGCTGGTGTGGCTGCTGCCGCAGCAGCCAGACGGTGCTGATTCAGGGGCAATGGAGACTTATCTGGAGCAATTGGAGCAAGGTTTGTTCCGGATGCTGGGGATTCGGATGGCCTACGCTTACAGCGGGGCTCACCTGAAGGCGGAAGAACTGCCGGAAGCTTACAGGACCACTGCGGCCTTGGAGGCGCTCAGCGGCGGGAAGCTAAGCGGAATTATCCGGCTGGCGACAGCTTATATTGAGGATCATCTGCTGGAGGATGTGACGCTCGCCCGGACAGCGGAGGCGATTCATGTCAGCGTCAGCCACCTGAGCCGCCAGTTTCTGAAGGAGACCGGGCAGCATTTCAATGAGTATCTGACCGCCAAAAAGATGCTCCTGGCCCGCAGGCTGCTGCGTGAGAGCAACCGCAAGGTGTACGAGGTGGCTGAAGAGCTGGGTTATGCCAACCCGCATTATTTCAGCAAGCTGTTTAAAGATGACACGGGGCTAACGCCGCTTGAATTCCGTAATCAGTGAGCAAAGAGCAAAGAGCAAATTATTTGTGAAAAGAGCAATTTTCGTCTAGCTGGTAATCACCGTATCCGGTTGCCTGCTGAAGATCAGCAATTAATAGCTATAAAGCAGCAGATTGAAATGGTAGTTAACCTGACGTATCGGAGGTACGATATAACCAAGAAACACACATTTTGTCAGGGAGGCTAACATATGAGAAGAAAAGGCGGGTTCTGGTGGTTATCGGTATTATGTCTTGGATTGTTGGTCATTCTTGCAGGCTGCGGCAGCAATAATGCAGCTTCGAACAGCAGCTCCGGAGCGGCTGCAACCAGCGGTACAGCTGCAGAAGGGGATGCGGAGAAAGAGCCGGTGGTACTGAAGCTGACAACATGGAATCCGGTCAGCCAGACGGTGGTCGATAAATTCCAGGAGAAATATCCTTACATTACGATTGAGCACGACAAGGTCTATGATCAATTCCGGGAAATTATCCGTACCCGGATCGTCTCCAAATCCGACATGGACATGTTATGGCTGTTCCCGAACCAGGTCGCCGAATTCTCCAAAGAGAATGTCCTGATGGATATCTCCGGCAGTCCTTGGCTTGACAATTATCTCGAAGCAGCCGTGAAGCTGGGGACTGTTGACGGTAAAACCTACGGTGTTCCGTATAACAGCCAGCCGATCGTGATGTTCTATAATAAAACACTGTTTGACCAGCTGGGGCTGGCAATTCCTACGAATTGGGATGAGCTGATGGCGGTGAGCGAAACCATCAAAGCCAGCGGCATTGCACCGATGGTAATCGGGAGCAAGGACGGCTGGGCCACCCAGTTCATCACCACTTCACAGTTTGGCCTGTATCAGCATGATAATGCAGATGTGTTCTCACAGCTGGCAAGCGGAGCCAAGAAGTGGACTGATCCCGAGTTCACAGGCTATTTCGACGGTATGAAGGAGCTGGCGGATAAAGGGTATCTGCTGGAGAACTCCGTAGGCCTTAGCTATGACCAGGTGGCGCAGGTGTTCAAAGAAGGCAAAGCAGCCATGTGGCCTATGGGGGAATGGGGCTACAGCGAGAACTTTGATGCAGACTTCTCCGCGTTCGAGCTGGGGGCTTTCCCGATTCCGGTGAACCGCGGCGACCAGCCGCTCGTAACGAATCTGGTGTCCGACAACCTGTTGGTAGGCGTGTCCTGGAGCAAACATCAGGAAGAGATCAAGCTGTTCATGGAATTCGTGGCTGATCCGGAAATGGCGAAGATCTGGTCGGATGAAACGAAGCAGGCCGTAACGGTAAAAGGCGGCACATCCGAAACCTACAGTCCGCTGGCCGCTTCCCTTCAGCCGCTGATCGATGCCAGTGAAGCGCAGATTTTCCCGAGTATGACCTCTTCCATCGAGCCGGTTATGTTCCCGATCTTCCAGCAAATCCTGCTGAAGCAGGATGTCGATACCACTAAGCTTCTTGAGCAGATGCAAGCAGCACAAGGTAAAGATATATAACAATACAAAACTATAAAGATTGAACTAAGAAAGCGACAATAACAAGATGAAAGTAACGGAGGGGAAATTTGGAGCTGTAGGAGCGTTAGCGTCCGCCTGAAAGCTTTCCGCAGGAAAGCTCGCTTCGCAAGCATATGCTAGTGTTTGGATTTCTACCGCGGCCAGCGGTTATGAATCAGGAAATCTGTAGACAACAGCGGCCGGAAGCCCAAATGTTCACCGCAGTTACGGCCAGCATCTAATTGGAGCGTCTTAATGTTTGATCTTTATAGAACACACACAACCAAAAGAGAATAAGCGAAAGTTCAATTCAAGGGCAATCCTGTCTTTCGCTTAGGTTTCTTTTTTTTACCCGAAATAGGGGTAAGGGACGGAGGCAGAAGATGAAATTCATGAATTTTCGCAATTACCTGCTGTTTATCGCACCGGCGCTCCTGATTTACCTGCTGTTTTTTGCCGGACCGATCTTCAGCGGCTTGTACTACGGCTTCACTGACTGGAACGGATTCTCGTTCAAGGCGGACTGGGTGGGGCTTGAGAATTTCCGCGAAGCCTTCCGCGATCCGCTGCTCCTGACGGCACTGAAGAATATGGCGGTCCTCTCGGTGGTGGTCATCGTGCTGCAGCACAGCGCATCGATCCTGCTGGCCGTACTGCTTGACCAGAAGCTCAAAGGCATTGTATGGATGCGGGCGATTATCTTTTTCCCCGTCATTCTGAACACCGTGGTAATCGGTTATGTGTGGAGCTATATGTATGCGCCGATGGTCGGATTTCTGCCGAAGTTTTTTGCCGCAATCGGTCTGGATGGCCTGGCTCAGCTGGACTGGATCGGTGACCCGAAGCTGGCGATTTATGCAATTGCCCTTGTGATGGTCTGGCAGTACACAGGGTATTCGATGATGATTTACCTGGCCGGACTCCAATCCGTTTCGGGTGAAATCTATGAGGCTTCGAGCATTGACGGTGCAGGGCCGTGGAACAAATTCTGGAAGGTCACCCTGCCGCTGCTGATCCCTTCGATTATTGTGAACACCGTGCTGTCCGTGATCGGCTGTATGAAAATGTTCGAGCATGTCTTCATCATGACCCAGGGCGGACCGGCAAATTCCACACAGACCTTCGGGATTATGATCTACCAGTATGCCTTCAAAACCTCGCAGATGGGCTACGGCACCGCGATGGCGATGATCCTGTCCGTGATGATTCTGGCTGTAACCTTTGTGCAGATCAAGCTGCTCAGCCGACTGGAGGTGGCGAATTGACTACGACTTTACAGAAAACCTCTATCTACACCGTGCTGGTTATCGCACTTCTGATTGTTCTTGTTCCGATGGCGGTCATGGTCTCGGTCTCGCTGCAGACACCGGCCAATATCAATCCGCTTAGTCTGCCGAAAGATCCGCAGTGGAGCAATTATACTGAAGCCTTCCGTACCGGCAATCTGCTGCCGTATTTCGGAAACAGCATTCTGGTGCTAGTCATGACTACTGCTGCCGCGATCGGTGTGTCAGTGCTGGCTGCTTACGGGCTGCATCACGGCAAACGCTATAAGTCGGAAGCGATGTCGACGTTCTTCCTGATGGGATTGATTCTTCCGGCGTTCTCCGGCACGATTCCGGCGTTCCTGGTGCTGCGCGAGATTCATCTGCTCAATACGCATATCGGGCTGTCGCTGATCCAGATAGCTTCCGGGCTCGCGCTGCCGATCTTCCTTTACGTGAATTTTTTCAAGACGGTACCAAGTGAGATTGAGGAGGCTGCGCTGGTGGACGGCTGCGGGCCCTGGCGGACCTTTGTGAAGATCATCTTCCCGCTGACCCTGCCGATTACGGTGACCTGTATTATCGTGGTGGCGATCAACTCGTGGAATGATTTCTTCAATCCGCTGATCTATCTGTCCTCACCCGATATGCGCACGCTGCCTGTGGGCCTCATGGCCTTCAAAAGCCAATACAACACCAACTGGCCGCAAATGTTCGCCGGGGCCACGCTGGTGGCGCTGCCGATCATCCTGCTCTATCTGTTCGTGCAGCGGTTCATCATTAAGGGGCTGGTAGGCGGGGCGGTAAAGGGGTAAGAAGCTAGCCGGGGCGGAACCGGTGAGGATGCAGAGTGTGTTGTGGTGAAAGTTAGGCTGGCTACAGTTTTCAATGGATGATCAGAGGTAAATAGTTTGGGTAACGGACACATTCAGATTGTGTAAGCAGCAGATATGACGTAGTGGACGTTGAGCCTTAGGTTAAGCTGCATAAATACAGCCGGAAGGGTGAGTATGTAATGAGAGAAGGCTCCGGGAGTCTAATTCTGCACCAGGGGCTGGTCGTATCCTGCCAGGCGCTGGAGGACGAGCCGCTGTACGGGAGTCATCATATGGTGGCGATGGCGCTGGCCGCCAAGGAAGCGGGAGCGGTTGGGATTCGGGCCGGCGGGCTGGCAGATATCCGGGCGATTAAAGAAGCCGCCGGTTTGCTGCTGATCGGGCTGGTCAAAATACAGCATGAAAACAGTGAGGTGTACATTACCCCGACGCTTGAAGATGCCATTGCTGTCCATGCGGCGGGAGCTGACATTGTAGCTATCGACGGCACTGGCCGCCCGAGGCCGGACGGGCGGAGCCTTGCGGCTGTGCTGGCAGAGGTGAAGGCGGCGGGCATCCCTGTAATGGCTGATATCGCTACCTTCGAGGAGGGGATGCAGGCGGCGGAGTGGGGTGCGGATTACATCTCGACTACGCTGAGCGGATATACCGCCGAGACGCAGGGAATTCCGCTGCCCAATCTCGATCTGCTGGAGCGGCTGGCCGCTGTGCTGCAGGTCCCGGTTGTTGCCGAAGGCGGGATTTGTGAGCCGGGCCAGGCGGCTGCCGCGCTGGGGCTGGGGGCGGCTTTTGTCGTTGTGGGTTCGGCGATTACCCGCCCGCAATGGATCGCCGCCCGCTATGTGCGGGCGATGCAGGAGCGGGCGGACGGCTCAGGGGCAGAGGCTGAAGGATGAAGCGCTACTATATCGGGGCAGATATCGGCGGAACGGGCATGAAGGCGGCGGTGGTCGGCGGACAGGGAGAGATAGTTGCCCGCCGCGGCATCGCCACCCCGGTCCATGAAGGTGCAGCAGGAATTCTTGCCGGCTTGAAGAAGATTATTGCAGAGCTGATGCCCGGCAGGTATGAGATCAGCGGCATTGGCATAGGCACTGCAGGCCGGGTAGATCCGGCTCAAGGCACAGTTCTCTATGCAACGGAGAATTTGCCGGGCTGGACCGGCATGCGGCTGGCGGAGGCGATCGGGAGCGAATTCCCGCTGCCGGTGGCAGTGGGCAACGACGCCAATGCCGCTGCACTGGGCGAAGGCTGGCTCGGTGCCGCCTCCGGGCTGAAGGATTATGTAATGCTGACGCTGGGAACCGGCGTGGGCGGGGCTATAATTCATCAAGGGGAACCCGTTCCGGGTACTCAAGGCGGTGCCGGCGAGCTTGGGCATACGGTGCTTTATCCTGGCGGAATTGCCTGCAGCTGCGGGCAACAGGGCTGTACTGAGCACTATGTCTCGGGCAAAGCGCTTAGCCGCCTGGCCGGAGAGGCGGCTGCGGGCTGGGACGGCCGCAGGCTGCTCGCCGAATTCGCTGCCGGCAGCGCACCGGCAGCAGCAGTTGCTGCCATGGAGAGATATATGTACGATCTAAGCTTGGCCGTGCATAATATCCAGTCCATCATGGATCCGGAAGCCATTATTATTGGCGGCGGAGTCGCGGATTCCCATGCCTTATGGTGGGAGGCCTGGATGAGCAGGCTTCCCGCCGTGTCGCCGTTGCCCGTCAAGGTGCTTCCGGCCAGGCTTGGGAATGAAGCCGGGATGATCGGAGCAGCCAGGATGATTATGAACAGGGAAGGGAAGTAGAGTGAGCCATGCTGTTAGAGGTTATTGCCACAACCGTAAGTGATGCAGTTACAGCGGAACGTTATGGAGCCGACCGGATTGAGCTGATTACCGGAATTCTGGAAGGCGGATTAACACCAAGCCTCGGACTGATTGAGGCTGTAAGGGAGGCAGTCAGCATTCCCGTCAGAGTGATGGTGCGGCCGCATGCGCGGTCCTTCCGGTATGACCCTGCCGATGCGGAAACGATGCTGCGTGATATCCGCCATATCGCCAGGGTCGGCGGGTTATCGCTTGTCACGGGAATGCTCCGCAGTGACCGGACCGTGGATGAAGAGCTGCTGGTCCGGGTACTTGAAGCAGCTGGCGGCATGGAGGTCACGTATCACCGGGCGTTTGACGAAGTGCGGGACCAGCCTGAAGCCCTTGAAACATTGAAGCGTTATCCGCAGATTACGGATATTTTAACCTCCGGCGGCAGCCCTGTGGCTACATCGCCTGAAGGGGTATCGAGGATCGCTGTACTGGAGCGGCTGGCTGCCGGTTCTTCGCTCTCTATCCTGGCCGGCAGCGGGCTGAACGCAGGGGTCCTGAAGGATTTTCTTGCCCGGACGGCGGTGCGCCGGGTGCACTTCGGTTCGGCTGTCCGTGAGGACGGCGATCCGCTGAGGTCCATTGATCCCGGACGTTTGGAAGCCGTCCGTGTAATTCTCAAACCATAGAAGAGGTGAGTTCCTTGTCAAAACCTACGCTGCATGAGCTGCGCAAAGAGAAGAAGCTGGAGATCAAAGGTACAGTGGAGAACGGCCCGTTTGCGGCGGATTGGGAGTCGCTCGGGAAGTATTCCGTGCCCCGCTGGTATGAGGACGCGAAATTCGGGATTTTCATTCATTGGGGTGTCTATTCTGTACCGGCCTTCGGAACAGAGTGGTATGCGCGCAATATGTACAGGAAAGGCACGGAGGTCTACGAGCATCACCTTGCAACTTATGGTCCGCCGGATACTTTCGGCTATAAGGATTTCATTCCTGAGTTTACAGCAGAACAGTTCAATGCGGAGGAATGGGCAGCCTTGTTCAAGCGTGCCGGTGCTGCATTTGTCGTGCCGGTAGCTGAGCATCATGACGGCTTCGCGATGTATGACTGCCCGTTCTCCGAATGGACAGCAGCGCGGATGGGCCCGCGCAGAGATATCATCGGAGAGCTCGGCGCTGCTGTGCGGCGGCATTATATGACCTTCGGCGTGTCCAGCCACCGGGCGGAGAATTGGTGGTACTACAACGGAGGCCGCGAGCTCCCGTCGGATGTGCAAGATCCGAAGTATGCGGAATTGTACGGCCCGGCACAGCCCTGCTACGGCGATCCGGCGTATCCGCTGCCGATTTTGCCCCCGAATGAGGAATTTCTCGATGATTGGCTGGTCCGCACCTGCGACCTGATCGACCGCTATGGCCCGCAGCTGCTCTATTTCGACTGGTGGATTGAGCAGCCTGTCTTCAAGCCTTATCTGCAGCAGCTGGCCGCCTATTACTACAACAAGGCAGCGGAGTGGGGGCAGGGAGCAGTCATCAACTATAAGTTTGATGCTTTCGCCGAAGGGACCGCCGTCTATGATATGGAGCGGGGCCAGCTGGCTGACATCAACCCGGTGGTCTGGCAGACCTGCACTTCCGTCGGTGAAACCGCCTGGTGTCATATTGCTGACCATAAATACAAGACATCCGGCATGATCCTCGGTGATCTGGTTGATATTGTCAGCAAAAACGGAGTGATGCTGCTCAATGTCGGGCCGCGTGCTGACGGGACTATTCCGGAAGAGGAGCAGCAGCTGCTCATCGAGGTGGGAGACTGGCTGGCGGTGAACGGGGAGGCAATCTACGGAACACGGCCTTGGAAGGTATACGGCGAAGGGCCGACGCAGATTGTCAGCGGCACGTTCAATGATACGAAGCGCAGTCCGTTCACCCCGCAGGATATCCGCTTCACAACCAGAGGTGAAGAGCTGCTCTATGCCGCTATTATGGGCTGGCCGGAGGGCGGAATCTCTGTCATCGGGACTCTGGGCAGCCGCTCCAAGCAGCTGGCTGGTGAGATTCTGGCGGTAGAGCTGCTGGGATGCAGCGAAGAGCTGGTGTGGAGCCGGGAGGGGGAAGGCTTAACTGTTGAGCTGCCAGAGAACCGGTCCGGGCAGGGGATTCTCGTGCTGAAGATCAAGCACTCCGCTCCTGAAGCGGCAAAATGAAGCTGTTCATGAAGCTGACCTGCCCGAATGGCCCTGATGGAAACGGGCAGGCAGCGCAGAATGCCGGAAATTAGCAGAGCAGAAGATCAACACCGAAGGCAAACGGTCAAATGAATGCGAAAAACCGAATACAATGAGCTCGAGCGAAGGCAAACGGACAAATGTGTGCGAAAAACCGAATACAATGAGCTCATGCGAAGGCAAACGGACAAATGTGTGCGAAAAACCGAATACAATGAGCTCATGCGAAGGCAGAACGGTCAAATGAATGCGAAAAACCGAATACAATGAGCTCATGCGAAGGCAGAACGGTCAAATGAATGCGAAAAACCGAATACAATGAGCTCATGCGAAGGCAGGTACTACTAAGGTGACCGTAATTAAGTACCGCCACCTCGCTGGACTAGCCTGCTGACTGCTGACTGGTGAACCCCATGGCTCAATAGAGTTTCTCCAGCCAGCTTGTTTTAATTTTAGAGTTCGGCGTATACAATAATTGGATTTATGACACTTAATGATCCCAGATTTTCTGCTCTTAAGGGATTAGTTGGATTTAGGGCACTTAAATTCGCACAAAAGCCCGATATCAACCAGATTGCTCCTGAATAAGTGTTCTTTATCTAGGCCTGTTGATTTACCAGTTTGTGTTAATAAAATGGACGGCTTGAGCTAAATAAATCCTCCACTCCACAGGTAACTTATGCAGCGCAAATAACCGGTCAAAGTTCGCGAACGTTAACCTAGCGCTAGCGTGCACGATACGATTTCCCTGCTCAAACAGAAACTTTAGCAACACATACACCAATAAAGCCACATAGAGCTGTCCATAGACTGCATTTTCTGTGGTTCCAAACAACTTGGGAATGTTTAAATGCTGCTTAATCCAACGAAAAAAAACTTCAATCTGCCAACGTTTCTTATAGATCTCTGCTATGGCTTCTGGGGAGTGCCAGTGCAGATTTGTTGCGAGAATGACGGGATTTCCCTTGGGATCTTTCAGAATAACCACTCGAAACCGATTCTCGGAGAGCGCCTTTTTCTTTCCCAATTGGCACGTCAAATCCTGTTCGATCCCTCCCTCAAATGGGCGATTTCGCAGGCGCGGGATGGGATTGGCGAGCGTAGTATTATCCTTAAGCCGAATCACAAAATATTGCCGCTCTTTCTGCTCTTGATAGCGGTCAAACAGTTGGTGCTTCCCGTAAGCACGGTCACCCACCAAAATAAATTGGCTGTCGAGCAGCGCAGCACAACTGTTTAGATCATGCTGAATGGCCGGGGTCTCCGTCACTTTGTGCAATTCGTTCGAGTCCCCGAGTAACCCGACATGCAGCTTAACGCCTGCTTTTCGCCCTTTAATTTGCGCCCACGGCAACCGACCCTGACCGACCGAAATAGTGGTGGAGTCCACGATTAACAGGTCTTTCGGAATACCGAGGGTACGCTTTGTCTTCCGGTTACATAGCCCTAGCATCAGATTCAATAGACGCTTAAATACTGAAAAAGGAACCGCCTTGGCCTTTTTGGAAAGGGTAGAATAATTCACCGTACGTTGTCCCTGAAGGGACATTCGCTGTGCGCCGTCTCGGTATCCATCCCACTGCTGAAACGCAGCTTCCGCCAAAAATAAAAACAAATCATACACGGTAAATTTACGCGCAACATCCGTATATTGTAATTCTTCCAGGATGGGACGCATGTCTTCCTCGGGAATCACCAATTGCAGAATGTGTGAAATTGAAGTAGACTTTTTCATGAGGTCGCCTCGTTTCGGATAGTTTGTAGGGGTACAAACACTTTACCGAATGAGCGGCCTTTTTGCTACCTTTTTTTGGCTAATCAACAGGCCTATTCTTTATCCAACTATTTGGCCGGAAATTGAGATTTGCCGGATAATAAATGTCATTTATCCACTTAACTTCAGAATCTGCTAGGGAGCGGCTGGAGCCGCGCCGGGTTCAAGCTGCTGCGTCTACGAACAAGATCGAAGTTACCTCAGCCCCCGAGCCCCGAGCCCCGAGCCCCGAGCCCCGAGCCCCGAGCCCCGAGCAAACCAAGTTGCTCACCACTCCCGCCGCCCCGGGCAAACCTAGCTAACCCCGCCGCCCAGCAGCTGCATCAGCCTCCCTGCTGCCCGCCCAGCAGCTTGGGCAGCAGGGTCAGCAGCCGCTCGCGGGTCAGGGCGTCGCCGGAATTCCACTTGGCGCTGTCCAGCATGTAGACATGGCCCCGCTGCACGGCGGGCAGGCTGCTCCAGAGCGGCGACTGGAGCAGCTGCTTCATGGCTTCCCGCGAGTCTTCGCGCTCCGGGACGAGCATGAAGACGCGGTCGCCTGCGTAGCTGTGCAGCTGCGCAGGATCTACCTCGCCGAAGCCCAAGCCCTGGTCCAGCATAGCCTTGATTTCCGCCGTCGGCTGCAGGCCGCCGGGGGCATACAGGGCTGTGGACAAGCCGGACATTCCCATGGCGAACAGATGGCTGCCATGATCATAGACCAGTGCAGATGCCGTTTCACCCGGCTGGAGCACGCCGGTGTAGAGACGCTGCCACATGGCGGCGTTTTTGGCGTGATAGGCTTCCAGCCAGGCCTCGGCTTCATTCGGCTTGCCGAGCCAGCCGCCGAGAATCCGCATCCGCTCTTCCAGTGGAGCAAATGAATCGAAGGTGACTGTCGGCGCAATGCCGGACACGCGCCGGTAAATACGTTCATCCGGGTTCGCGATAATGATCAGGTCGGGGCTGATTAACCGGGTCAGCTGCGGGTCCAGCGGAAAGCCGACATTGGCCAGATTCCGGATCCGGTGCTTATAGACGGTATTCCGGGCGAAGGCCTCATCCCCGCCCACCGGCTTGACGCCCAGCGCCAGCACATCACCAAGTGTCTCTCCATGGTAGACAATCCGCCGCGGGCGCTCGGGAATCTCCACCTCATGCCCCGTCCAGTCTCTGACGGTAACCTTGCGCTGCTGTGCCTGGGCGTATTGCCCGGGCGTGACCCCTGTCTTCTGCCGGAAGCGGCGGCTGAAGTAGTACTCGTCGGAGAAGCCGACCAGCCGGGCAATCTCGCGCAGCGGTTCGGAGGATTCCAGCAGATAATGCTTCGAATGCTTAATCCGCAGATCAGCCAGATAATCCAGCGGCCGCTTGCCGGTCAGCTTCTGGAAGATCGGCGTGTATTGCCAGGGGGAGACATGGGCCAGCTCAGCAAGCTGCTTCACGGTAATGCTCTCCATGTAATGATCCTGCAGATACAGGATTGTACTCTCCACGGATTGCGCCGGGCTCGGCAGCTGGCGGGTAGAATAATTATGCTCGAACAGCAGGAGCAGCAGCTCCTGGAACCGGAGCTGCTGACGGAAGTACTGGATTTCATCCCCGCTGCCGTGACTCGCGAGCAGTTCTTCGGCCAGGCGGATTACCCGGGTGAACGGGTGGACGATTAATTCTTTGCGGTCCGGCAGCAGCTCATTTATGTAAGGTGCAGGAGCTTCGCCTGCTGTGATGGCAGTGAAGGTGAGAAGGTAATAGTAGAGTGTCATCTCCTGATTATCCGTGCTGTAAGAGGCTCCGGGCGGCAGCAGGCAGCACTTGTCCCCGTTCACGGTAATGGCTGGCTGCTCACCGGTGCGGAGTACGCCGCGGCCGCCTGTAAATACCAGCAGGGTATGCTGATGGACAGTCTGTGCAAGAGAGACCGTGTCGGCACTGCGGATGATAAGCTGAATATCCTGCAGCTGAAACAGCAGGGAGCGGAGCGGAACGGACGGCAGAGCCGGTGCAGGTGTATGTTCAGGATTCAGGGCAGGCTGTCGCATGGCTCGCACTCCTTTCAAGATATATTGAGAACGATTATCAATAAGTTTTATTGTATATAAAAAAAAGCAGCTTATCAACATCTAGTCGATAAGCTGCTTTTTGCCGTTTGCTGTGAGAATCGTCTTGCTTACGGTTCAATAACCTGCAAGCTTGCTGTCATTCTGCCTATTTGTTAAGCATTACAGGAATTTCGCCCAGCAGCCACTCTCTGGTGGTAGCATCACTGGAGGTCTTCATGATGTCCTGGGTGTAGACATGGCCGTTTTTGACGGCCGGCAGGCTTTTCCAAACCGCGCTCTGCAGCAGCTTCTCAGTCGATTTCTTCGCCTCGTCTGCAACTGGAGTCAGAAGGAAGATCCGGTCTCCTGCGTATTCCTGGATAACTTCCATCGAGATTTCCTGGAAGCCCATATCCTGGTCAAGCACGGCCTGGATTGCCGGAGTTGGCTTGAAGCCGTTCTCTCCGTACAATACCTGCGACAGCCCTGTTGTCGCCATTACGAACAACCGGTCACCGGGATAATAAGTGAAGACTGCAGCAGTTTCGCCATCCTTCATGCCCGCAGTTTTCAGCTGTGTCCACATCTCCTGTTCCTTCGTCTGGTATTGAGCCAGCCAAGCTTCTGCTTCAGCTGATTTATTCAGAATCCCGCCGATTTCAGTCATCCGTTCGTCCAGCGGAGCGAAGGTATTGAAGATGATGGTTGGAGCGATCTTGGACAATGCCTCGAAATCCGCCTCATCCGTTCCGGCATAGATAATCAGATCAGGCTGAAGCTCAAGTGTCTTCTCCAGATTGATCGGGAATCCGACATCCTCCACGCCTGCCAGCTTGTCTTCGAATACCTGGCCCTCGCCCATGGAGAGCGGATAACCGACAGCCTGTACGCCCAGTGCAATTAGGTCGCCGTAAGTTTCGCCGGAATAGATAATCCGCTCAGGATTTACAGGGATTTCAACAGTGTGGCCTTTGTAATCTGTGTAAGAGCGTGTTGTTGCAGCAGGTTCCGCAGTAGCTTCAGCTTCAGCTGCAGGTGCTGTTGTTGCCGCCGCGTTGCTTGCCGCCGTATTGGCAGCGGCATTGCTGCCTTGCCCGTTGCTGTTGTTGCCGCAGGCGAGCAGTAAGGTGCTCATCAGGAAGATGATGCACAGAATCACGAAAGGTTGTTTTGCCTTGTTCATTGTAAGTATGCCTCCCCATATATATCGATTACCAATAATGATAATCATTCTCGTTGAAAACATCATAAAGTAAACCCTTCTGTTACTCAATGGACAAAACCTACAGCGGGAATTGATTTTGTGCAAAAATGCCGCTGCAGCATGAACTGCTATAGCGGATTTAACAGGTGAAAACTTCATGTGAAAAAATATTGAAGCTTTTCAGATTAAATTCAGTTTAGGTTGCTATGATGCACTCAGCCGGGCTGTGAGCAGGTTTATTTGAGGTGGGAAAATTCATATACATAGATCAATAAACTGAATAATTAATCTTGTTATAGGAACTTAAATGAGTCTTAAGCACCTGATTTTAGAGCCGCTGCATGTCGATAAGAAAGTGGAATCAAACAACGGCAAGGAGGATAACAGATTGAGAAAACACAGGTATTTCAGGTTCGTATTGCTGGCATTATCGCTGGTCCTGGTCTTGGCTAACGGGGGGCTCGCGCTTGCAGCGACAGCCGTCACTGTCTCCAAAATTGTGCTGAATGTTAGTGAGCTGACGCTTGCGATCGAGGATACTTCGGCTTTGACGGCTACGGCGGTCTATTCCGACAGCACCTCGGGCGATGTGACCGTCAATAGTGACTGGTCCAGTGACAAACCGGCTGTAGCTACAGTGTACAACGGGATGGTTACCGCAAAGGGAGAAGGGACAGCTACAATCGTTGCGGTATTCACCTACAGTGACGGAACGAAGTTCTCCCAGGCGGCGACCGTTACCGTGACTAAGAAGGTTAAGGCGCTGACGCAGAATATCCAGAATCTGGACCTGCGCAAGGCGGAGAGTGGCAGTATCATTTTGACAGCTACATATTCTGATAATACAACCGATGCTACTGTGGCGAGCAAAGCGGTCTGGAGCACAAGCGATGCTGCGGTAGCAACCGTGGTGAACGGCGTAGTGAAGGGGATTTCCTCCGGTACTGCGACTATCACAGGCGTATATGGCAAAAAAACGATTACCGTCACTGCCAGTGTAGAGGTAGCCAAGCGGATCGAAGCGGATCAGCCGGAGCTTGCGCTTTTGCTGAAAGACAGTGCGGCGGTAAAGCTTACGGCTACTTTTCAGGACGGCACCCAGGAGAATGTAACTGCGCTTGCAGCCTGGTCCTCCAGTGATGAGTCTGTCGCCGATGTGCTGAAGGGAGTCATTACCGGCTACAAGCAAGGAACGGCAGTGGTTACGGCAAAGTACGGCACCAAAACCACCGCCATTCAGGTATCGGTTGACCAGACCAGCAAACTGGCGGTGGATGATCAGAATGTTTTTTTGAAGACGGAGGAAGACCAGCAGCTTAAGCTTACAGCGGTGTATCCGGACGGGACGGTCAAGGATGTGACCAGCACAGCGGTCTGGAGCTCGAGCGATTCCGGCATTGCTTATGTCTATAAAGGCCGGATATACGGCAATGCCGCCGGAACGGCAACGATTACGGGAACCTATGGTGATAAATCGGTGGAGGTAGCTGTAGATGTTGCGGTTGCCCGTTATCTCGACTTGAGTGAAGAGCAGCTCAGCCTGAAGACAAGCTCCTCCCATGCGCTTACCCTGACAGCGACCTACGCTGACGGAACGACTGAAGATGTCACAGCCAAGGCGGTGTGGAGCTCGAGCAATGAGCTTGTGGCTTTTGTCAAAAAAGGCGCGGTTACCACTTACAAATCAGCGGGAACCGCGACAATCTCTGCCGCCTACGGCACACTTGAAACCTCACTTGAGGTCGAAGTCGGAACGGTCAGCAAGCTGACCGCCAGCAGTGACAGTGTATTCCTGCAGTCCGGCGGGACGAAGCAGCTGACCCTGACTGCCGTTGCCGGAGACGGCTCCTCTTCGGATGTGACAGCCAGCGCAGCCTGGGCCTCCAGCGACAAAAGCATCGCACTGGCCAGTAAAGGCCTGATTACCGGCTATACCATAGGAACAGCTACTATTACAGCAACCTATAACGGAGCCTCCGCAGCCATTACGGTGGATGTAGGAACAGCGAGGCACTTAGCCCTGAGTGAAACCAAGCTGAACCTGGCGGTAGATGCTGATAAGGCGCTTACGCTGAGTGCGACCTTTGCTGACGGCACGGTAACGGATGTAACCAGCAAGGCAGCCTGGACCTCCAGCGATGAGGCCGTGGCTTTTGCAGATAAGGGGAAGATCACCACCTACTCGGAAGGCAACGTGACTATCACGGCGGAATATGGCGGGAAGAAGGTTACGGCAGCTGCTGCTGTAGGCAAAAGCAATAAGCTGAGTGCTGACAGTGAGAGCATTAACCTGCGTCTGAACGCTACCCGCCAGCTGGTGCTGACCGCCCTGGACGCAAACGGCACACCGAGCACTGTGACAGACAGCGCCGTCTGGACGGCGGCTGACGAGAATATTGCAACAGTAACCAAAGGTCTGGTGACAGGCTACAAGTCCGGTGCAACCACAATTACTGCAGTATACGGCGGTAAAACAATTACAGTTGCCGTGAGCGTCGAAACAGCCGCGCGCCTCAATCTGACGGTCAGCAAGCTGAATCTCGGCAAGGACCAGAGCAAAGCGGTAACAGTAATGGCCAGTTATGCGGACGGCACCTCACAGGATGTAACCGGGGATGCGGTATGGAGTACGGATAATGCGGCTGTGGCCGATGTAAGTAAAGGCACCATTACGGCCTATGCTACAGGCAGTGCAGTCATCACGGCTTCGTATGGCGGCAAGACGGCTGCGGTTAAGGTTACGGCAGGAACACCGGACAAGCTGACGCTGTCCGCCAAAGCGGTTGAACTGAAGGAAGATGAGACCTATCAGGCGGTAGCTACCGGCAGTTACAGCGATGGCAGTGATTTGACGGTGACGGATGAGGCGGAATGGAGCTCCAGCGATGAGAAGGTGGCCGAGGTTAAGGACGGCCTGATTACCGGAACCGGAACAGGCACGGCCGTAATTACCGCCAAACTGGGCAGTGTGAAGGCAACGATTACTGTCGAGTGCGGTCTGGTGGATGAGCTTGCTGCAGATGTCAGCCTGGTTGTACTGTCCGCCGGGGATAAGGGGCAGATCACCTTAACCGCTACCGATTCTGCAGGTGAAGAGAGTGATGTAACTGCGGATGCGGACTGGAGCTCAGCCAAAACGACGGTTGCTACGGTGAAGAAGGGCCTCGTAACCGGGGTGCTGAAGGGCAAGACAACCGTTACAGCCTCGTACGGCGGCCAGAAGGTGAGCATCAGCATTGAGGTCGATCAGATAGCTGAAATTACAGCATCTGTAACCAATCTGGCGATGAAATCCGGCGATAGTGGCAAAGTGACGGTCAGTATAGCTTTCAGTGACGGCAGCACCAGGGATGTTACGGATAAGGCGGAGTGGAAAAGCGGCAGCTACAAAATCGCCACAGTAACCGGAGGAACGGTAAAGGCGGTTGCTTACGGAAAATCCTACGTCACGGCCAAATACGGCGGTAAAACGGTAAAAATCCCCGTCACCGTAGATGTGCTGAAATATCTCGAGGTCAGCCAGATGAATCTCACTCTGAGTGTGGGGCAGTCGGTACAGCTGGCGGCTACGGCTACTTTTGAGGATGGGAGCGAGTCCGATGTATCCAGGGCGGCAACCTGGACTTCGTCCAAAGAGCTTGTAGCTACCGGTAAAAACGGTCTGATAAAAGCCAGCAGCAAGGGATCGGCCAGCATCTCCGTGAAATATGGCGGCAAAACCGTCAAGATTAAAGTCACCGTAAAATAATAAGTAGAAGGATCACCGCTTTTTCCGGGATGGAGAAGGCGGTGATTTTTTTGATTATTTTGTTATTACCGTATTGATAATATCACCATGGTCTGCTAAGATATTGTTAATAACAAATTAATAATATCAAATAGTTAATATCATTTCCCGCTGATTGATTCATGGCTTCAGACCAAATTACAGGAGGTAATGACCATGTTCGGATTCCGGTTTGTAAAGTTTCAGCCCAGTGATTATGTGCTTAAGGTGAAGAACGGTAAGGTGGTGCGCGAGGGAGTCGGGCTTGCCTTTCATTATTATGCCCCTACAACTTCAGTGGTGGTGGTGCCGGTCTCGTCGATCGATGTTCCGTTCATATTTGAAGAGATTACCGCTGACTATCAGACGGTGTCCGTACAGGGGCAGCTGACCTACCGGATTACCGATTACCGCAAGACGACGCAGATCCTCAATTACACCTATAATTTACGGAAGAATACGTATCTCTCCGATGATCCGCATAAGCTGGCCCAGCGGGTGATTAATATTGCCAAAGTACTGACCAAGAAGCAGATTGGACAATTGCCGCTGAAGGAAGCGATCCAATCCAGTGAACGCCTGGCCAAGACAATTACGCTTGAAATCGGGCAGAGTACGGAGATTGAGAAGCTGGGTATTGAGCTGATGGGCTTATCCATTCTCGCAGTGGTGCCGAATAAGGAGACGCTGCGCGCACTGGAGGCGCAGGCCCGGGAGGAGATTCTCCGCAGCGCGGACAACGCGCTCTATGAACGGCGTAATGCCTCCATTGAGCAGGAACGGCGGGTAAAGGAGAATGAGCTGAATACGGAGATTGCCGTAGAGACGAAGAAACGGCAGATCCGTGAGACCCAGCTCGATGCCGAACGCTCGGTGAAGCAGAAGCAGAACGAAATGAAGGAAGAGCAGCTCAGCTTCGATACCGCCCTTGAGGAGAAGAAGCAGGAGCTGATCGGGCTGACGGTAGCGAATCAGCGGGAAGAGGCGGATGCCAAGGCTTATGAGCTGTCGGCAGTCATGAATTCGCTGCAGGGGGTACCGCAGGGTGTGCTGCAGGCCCTGACTAATGTCGGTATGAAGCCGGATAAGCTGATCGCCATCGCGTTCCAGGAGCTGGCCGAGAATGCAGAGAAGATCGGGCAGCTGAACATTACGCCGGATCTGCTGCAGGGCCTGATGTCCGGCCAGACAGGTGCCGGGGGAGGCGGCGGACGATGAGCGGGGGGGCCCAAGGCGGCGGTGGCGGCAGCCGGCTGTCCGAGAACAAAATTATTCTGATTAAGCGCAATACAAGGCTGGAAGAGCTGGTGGTCCGCTATAATACGATTCAGCAGGCCCAGTTCTACATTGAACGGCTGGGTGCCGACTTCAGCGATTATCTGAGCGAGGATTTCCATTACCGCAAGGCGCTTGAGACGGCAGTGACGGAGCTGAGTGCGATCGGCCGGCTGCAGCTGCTCGACCGGCAGCATGTGCCGAATTATATATTCGGCGCTCAGGATACGGTAGTTGTGCTGGGACAGGACGGCCTGGTAGCCAATACGCTGAAGTATCTACGCGAGCAGCCGCTGATTGGGGTTAATCCTGATCCGCAGCGCTGGGATGGCGTACTGCTCCCGTACACCGTCAAGGAGCTGCGGCAACTGGTGCCGGAGGTGCTGCATGGACGGCGTGAGGTACGGGAGGTCACGCTGGCCAAGGCCGAGCTGAATGACGGCCAGAGCCTTTACGGGGTCAACGATCTGTTCATCGGCCGCCGGACCCATGTCTCAGCCCGTTATCAGCTTGAGGTGAACGGACTGCTGGAGCAGCAGTCGTCCAGCGGAATCATTGTCTCGACCGGCATGGGCTCGACCGGGTGGCTGAGGAGTGTCCTTGCCGGAGCAGCGGGCATCATCAGCAGCGCCTCCCGGCTGCAGCAGAACGGTTCCCCGCTGAGTGCAGCGGCGCTGGCAGACTCCGCAGCGCTCAGCGGGGGCAAAGGGCTGGCCTGGGATCATCCGGAGCTGTATTTCACAGTCCGGGAGCCTTTTCCCAGCCGGACGACTTCAGCTGATCTGGTCTTCGGGAGAGTGTGCAGCGGCATGCCGCTGCGGATAACCTCGCAGATGCCGGAGGACGGGGTAATCTTCAGCGACGGAGTCGAAAGCGATTATCTGGAGTTTAATTCCGGCGTAGAAGCAACGATCGGCCTGGCGGAGAAGCGGGGGCGGCTGGTGGTATAGCCTTAAATGCGGATACAGGAAAGGGTTCTCTGCAGGACCGCTTAGGCGGTATGAGAGAACCCTTTTGTCTTACTGCTGGAAGTTCCGTCCCTGGTTCATCGGAGCATTGAAGGAAGGGTTCTGGAACATCGGTGTATGCATCTGTTGCGTATGCATCTGCTGTGGTTGCATGGATGAATTCAGCGGACTGTGCAGCGAATTCACCGGCTGGGTATTATAGGACGGATTAGAGGAAGCTCCGGAATTCATACCCTGCATCCCCTGATTGAAGTTCGGCATTCCGGTGTTATATCTCGGCATTCCCGTATTATAACCGGTGCTTTGCCCGGAAGTATCCATTTGCCGGATGATCTGCGAGACATGCTGCAGCTGCTGCATAGCAGTCTGATGACCCTGCAGTGCCTGCTGAATCATCTGAATGGCTTTGCTGCTGTGTTGGCTGAGCTCCTGCAGCTTGGCGGAATGCTGCTGCTCCTGCTGCAGAAGCTGCTGGTAATTCTGCGTTCCCTGCTGGGTTTCGGTCATTAGCTGCTGGATGATTTGTTCGCATTCGTTGATCTGGCTGGAATGATTTAAATTCAATTAAGTTGCCTCCTTGGCGGGTGATGTAATGGTCATGCGGGCTTATTATCCCGTGCCGGACTGCTGAATATTCATCCCGGCTTCAGCTGCTTCAATCCGGCGGGACAGGTTGATATGAATAGGTACAGGCTGCTAAGCAACTATTGCGGCTCAGCTTCGTCTAAGTAAGCGAGTTTCCAGAATCAACCATAACCTGGAGGTGGGATAGCCATGAATCTGCCCGAGCAGACCATCCGGAGTAAAGCGTATCATCCAAGCAGGCTGATCCTTGTATTCGTAATGCTGTTCACAGCATGCTTCGCCGGATCAGCAGCAGCATCGTCATCCTCTGCACCCTCTGCATCATCGGAATTAATTATTGTGAACAAAAAGACCAACACCCTGGCGTATTTCAGCGGCGGTAAGCTGGAAAAGGAATTCCCGGTTGCAACCGGAAAAACCAAAAGCCTGACTCCGGAAGGCAGCTTCAAAATTGTCGTCAAAATCAAAAACCGGCCTTATTACAAAGAAAAAATTCCCGGCGGTGACCCGGCCAATCCGCTTGGCGACCGCTGGCTGGGCCTTGAAGTAAACAATACCTATGGTACGACCTATGCCATTCACGGCAACAATAATGAAGCTTCAATCGGCAAATATGTCAGTGCCGGCTGTATCCGGATGCATAATGATGATATTCACTGGCTGTATCCGCGGATCGCCAAGAATACGACCGTTATTATTACCTCCTCCAACCAAACGATGGCAAGTCTCGCCTCCGCCAGCGGCTACCGTCTGGGCCAGAAGCAATTTGCCGGTACCTTCATGATTGACGGTGCAGCAGTTAAGCTGAATGAGCCTTTAATCATGGAGAACGGGCGGGTCTACCTTCCGCTCCGTGAATCTGTCGCCCTGCTTGGCGGAACCTTGCAGCAGGAGGCGGGCAGCGGAGCACTGATCATTACTATAGGCAGCTATACAGCGATTCATAAGCCGCTGGCCGATCTGGCTGTGGTTAACGGCAAGAACGTGAAGATGATAGCTTCCCTGAAGCAGGACGGACGGCTGTATCTGCCGCTGGGCAGCCTGCCGGCACTGTTCGGCCTGCAGCTTAAGTGGGAGCCGCAGGAGCAGACGGTTTTTTTCCAGAATTGAATGCCTGAGCAATCCCCGTAGTCTTTATAGACTGCGGGGATTGCCGCGTGGAAAGGATTACAGGTAAAATATAGAAGTGAAAACGTTATGTGATGCTGTTCGAGTGGAACCGGGGCTTCAACAAGGAGAGTCTTCCAGCCATTATGACATTGACCGAAGAGTATAAGGATAAGCGCAGTAACCGCGAGATTATGCAGTATGTCGGCAAATATATGAAGAGTGTGTCCCGCTGATTGAGGCGGGCAACAGAAACTATTGAACCGGAGGAACAGATGAGTAAAGTGGCAACTTTTATCGCAGAAATGATACGCATGGCAGCTCTGCTACTACTGACCTTACTTCTGCTTGGAAGCGTGGAGCAGTGGATCTTCAAGGCGTTATACGGCTGGAACGGGTATTTGTATACTTCTGCAATTGGTAATTTTCTGCTGTTTTTTGTGTTGTACCGGAATTACTTGCAGTTTAGGGGCTGGTACAAATCGGAGAAGAACCAGAAGCTGAAACCCTTCTGGACCAGGATTCTGGGCATCAGTGCCCTGCTCCTGATTCTTCTTCCGTTTGCGGCACCGCTCTTGATGTAGTCTGGTTCTGGGGACCAGGATTATTAATATGGAAGGAAAATATGAATCACTGAAGCAAGCAGGCGCTCATCCGGGATTGCTTCTTCATTATCAACGCCTTTCTGGCGGTGATCGTAAGCCTGGATACCGGGCAGGATAATTTGAACTTAATTAAACTTGGTATACCCCTTCCGGTTAGCGGTCTATAGAATGAGACGGGAAGGGAGGGCTGTAAATGACTCATTTACAGATGAATGCTGCGGAGAGGCAGAGGCTTCTGGACAGGAATGAGCTGCTGATTCAGATGGTTATTGAACGTGCGAAGAGGGATTTTGCCGAGGATATCGCCATTATCGGGCTTACCGGCTCGTTCAGCACAGGAGATTATCATGCTGCAAGCGATCTTGATCTCATTATTATCAACAATACGGACCGGGGCTGGGGAATCTCCTCCTGCTTCATTCTGGGGGAGATCGGCTACGATATTTATTGCACGCCCTGGGAGACGAGGATCGAGAGCCAGGCGAAGCTGGACAGTCCGATGATCTCACATCTGGTGGATATGCAGATTCTGTATTGTGCCAAGCCGGAGTACATGGACAAGTTCACTTCATATAAACAGCGCGCACTGGATATGCTGGCGAAGCCTGTCGGACCAGAATGCATCCGCCGGGCGGGTAAATGGATGGACCAGGCGAAGCAGGAGTATACGAATACGCTTTTATCTGACGAGATCGGGGCTGTAAGATATGCTGCGGGCGAGACCGTCTACAATCTGCTCTATGCGTTGACGCATCTGAACAATACCTATTTCAAGCGGGGGATAAAAAGATATCTGGAGGAGATCGGTACATTCCGCTATGTTCCGGAGGATTTCGCAGTCAGGTATATGGCTGTCATTGAAGCCGGCACGCAGGAGGAGATTAGAAGCTCGGCACTCGCGCTGCTGACAAGCGTAAACGGGCTGTACCGTAAGCTGACTCTGGAATTCGTAGAGCGTCCTGTCCCGGATTACAGCAGTCTTGGGGGGACGTACGAAGAACTGTGGTGCAACTGCCGCAATAAAGTATTGGCGGGCGTGGAACAGGCGGATGCAGCTTACCTCTATCACGCAGCCTTGAGCGCACAGAATTTCTTGAATGAAATGAGCGAGCACAAGGGGACTCCGGCGCTCGATGTAATGCAGTATTTCGATTCCGGGAAGCTGGATGTCTTCCGGGATCAATTCCTGCTGGTGATGGACCAATATCTGAACGAATACATCAGGGTAGGGCGGCAGGTTGAGCGCTACGCTTCGTTCCAGGAGCTGTATGAGCAATTTATGAAGGGATAGCCGTCTTCCGGTTTCGGCAGCTCGGTAGCGTATGCGTGTGCAACCTTTACTACTTGGCTTTCGTTATAGGGTTACAGTTCTTACACTACAGGATGTTCCCTATGACGAAGGAGATGGCAAGATGAATATATCATTCCAAAAGCTGGCCGGTATCATCATGCTTGGCGGATTGCTCAGCCTGACGGGCTGCAGCTCCGGCCAGCAGGATGCCGCGCCGCCTGCGGGGCAGGCCGCGGTGCAGACACCGGCTGCAGCGGAAGCGCCGCAGCCGGAGGCCAGCCCGCCCGCGGAGACGGGCAGCGGTGAGGCCGCCGCACCAGCAAGCGGCGGGGAAGCTGCACCGGCTGACCCGGCTGCTTCAGGGGCCGGCGGCGCAGCTGCTACGGCAGAGCCGGGAGCCGCGGGCGGCACGGCTGCGGCTGGAGCGGCGGCGCAGGATCCGGGCAAGCAGCTGAAGGAGCTGCTTGAGCTGGCCAAGCAGGGCAAGGTGCCCGGCGTGGAATATGCTGCGCACAGCGGACTCATCGACGATGTGGAAGCTGCATGGGGCGAGCCGGACACCAAGGAAGCGGCCGGCAAAGGCATCTATTCCACCTATGCGGCCAAAGCAGTGGTGTTCGGCTTCAACAAGGGCAGCCGGGTCTTCGATGTACGCTCAAGCGCCGCCGGCCTGCACAAGCTGACCCTGAAGCAGATTGAAGCTGCGCTCGGCGAGCCGGACCATACGGCAGTGAACGGCAAGGATGAAATATATATTTATCAGGCGGGGGAGCAGTACCAGCTAAAGTTCGTTATCCCGGATGCTACCGGCACAGTAGATCATATCTCCGTATTCTCTGAACAGGATTCCATCAACAATATGGCGGGCTAGCAGGATTGCAGCCGGAATATGCATTGTGGCCGCAGCCCTGCACTATGAGTTGTTGATACCGGGAAATTAGGTGGATAAATGTCATCTATTTGTGGAGAATTTCCAATGTTGAGGTGAATAATTGGATAAAAGGCACTTAATTCTAATCTGTTCAAGAAATCAGCAGGTTTTGGGCAGAATTAAGTGCCGAAAATCCAACTAAATTCCGCCGCCGCTCATAAACGGGATAAATAAGTGTAGAAAATCCAACTAAACTTTGTAGCGATGGCACCTCCAGTGGAAGCAGCTGAATAGATCAACCTAACAAGAGCATCTCCGCAGCGGCAACTGCGGGGATGCTCTTGTTCACGATTGCCTGTCTGCCCAGCCGCGAACAGCGCAAAGGCCGGAGCGGGCCTGCCCTCCGGCCACGATTGAAGCGGCGGCTCGTACGAATAACGCCATGCTGATATAATCTATTCATGGATGTATCCGGAGCAGAAAGAAGGCGCAGATATGCTGGAGTTGAACGAAAGTGAATATAGAGTATCGGCAGGCGGGATAAGCATCACGCTGCTGCCGAAGGAATTTGCGCTCCTGCAGTTTCTGTACCGTAACCGGGGGAGGACGTTCAGCCGGGAGCAGCTGCTCGATAAGGTCTGGCCGCTGGAGTATCCGGTGGAGCGGACGGTTGATGATCATATCTACCGGCTGCGCAAAAAGCTGCACAAGCTGGGCACCGTTGATATCAAGACGGTGCGCGGATTCGGCTATAGTCTGACTGTACCGGATATGCCCGCAGGCGTAGCTCCGAATCCAACCATTCAGGATCCTGACCTGCATGAGGCCATGCGCGGGGTATTCGGCAAATATCATGTGTACGGCCAAGGCAAGTCGATGCTGACCCTTGCCCGCCAGCAGGATCTGCTGGGATATGAGCTGGACCCGCTATACTCCGTTGTAGTGCATTACATGCAAGGTGATTTGGATTGGCTGTTATATACGGAAGAGGTCCCGCTGAAGGACAGGCTGTTCTATTTAATTCTCTTCTATATGTTCTCAGGCGACCCGCGGGAGAAGCTGGGATTTTGCGGACGGATCATTGATAACTGCCAGCTGCCTGATCCTGAGCAGACAGAGATGGAAATTCTGATTATGCTCGATTTGTTCACTACAGCGGGTGAAACCGGGCGGGCCCTGGAGCGGCTGAACAGGAGTTATCAGGTGATTGCCGGACCCGGCTATGAGAATTTCGTGCCGGTAACGATGATTACCGAGATGTATGTGCACCTGACCGCCGGGACCGGGGAAGAGGAACTGATCCGGATGGATGAAGCAATTGGCAGAATGCTGCAGGAGAAGCCGTTTTTGCGGGAGATTGGCAGTTATAAGGTAGTCAAGGGCTTATGGCATTTCCGGCGCGGACAGTGGCTGGAGGGCGATAGGCTGCTGGAAGAGGGAATGTCTGTGCAGGAGATGTCCGGATTCGCTCCGCTGCGGTTGTACGCGCTGTACCGGATTTATCACTTTTGCCGTGTATACCCGCCTGCTCCGCCGGTCCACCGCAAATACATAGAGAAATTCACGGCCGAGCTTGAGCAGATGGGGCTTAACCGGTTAGATCAGCCGCTCGCAGCAGTGCTCCGGCAATTCGCGCAGCCCCTCTGATAATTCTCTGACATTACTCCGCTACATTAGGATTATGGATATGACTTCTTCATATTCCATGAATCTATAAGCAACCTGGAGGAATGTCAGATGGAGCTTTCAACGAAGCAGGGAAACAGCCTGCTGCACAACAAAACCTACATGCGCGTGTACAGCGCCTTCGCTACAGCGAGCTTCGGCGACTGGTTCGATGCGCTTGCCATTCAGGTGCTGGTCGGCTACCGCTGGCAGGCCGGGCCGCTGATGCTGGCGCTTATCCCGGTAGCCCTGGCGCTGCCGAGCATTCTGCTCGGCTCGGTTGCCGGCGTAGCTGCCGACCGGCTGAACAAGCTGAAGCTGATGCGCATCTGCGATCTGCTCACGGCAATTCTGACCGTGCTGGTGCTGTTCGCACCAGGCATGGTCTGGCTGCTGCCGCTCCTGGCGCTGCGTTCCGCACTATCTACGCTGAACATGCCTGCCCAGCAGTCGTTAACCCGCAGTCTGGTCAGGGAGGACCAGCTGCTGCAAGCCTCCTCACTGAACGGTCTGGTTAACCAGGGCTCCAAAATCGCCGGGCCGCTGCTCGGAGGCCTGGCCCTCGCCTTCCTTACACCGCAGTGGTGTATTCTGCTGAATGCGCTGCTGCGGGGCTGCTCCTATCTGCTGCTGTTGTCCGTAAGGAATATCCCCGCTGATAAGGGGGATAGCCTGCAGCCGGAGGGTACAGAAGGCGCTGCTGCTTCAAGTGCCCCGGAGGAGAAGGTTCCGCTGCATAAGATGTGGCGTGAAGGCTGGAGCTTCATGCTCCGCAGCCGGATGCTGCTGAGTACGATGATGTTCGGCCTGGCCGGATCACTGGTGATCCAGGTGATTGATTATCAGTTCACCAGCCTGTTCCGCGTATTTGCCCCGTCGCGGGAATCACTGCTTGGCTGGATGGTAGCGGCATCGGGAGTAGGTGCTGTCCTGATCATACTTGTCCTGAATAAGCTGAATCCGGAGACAGGCTACAGCTGGCGGCTCGGGTCAGGCTATGTGCTGATTGGCGGCTCGGTTGCAGCGCTTGGGCTGCTGCAGCCCGGGGCATCTGTAATCTGGGTTCTTCTGATTGGATTTGTGCTGGGGATCGGCAACGGGGCATTCATTGTTACATTCAACTATTGCCTGCAAAAGGAGACACCGCCGCATATGACCGGCCGGATCTTCGGCATCCAGAACACGGTGCTCAGCACGGTGCTGATCGTTGCCCCTCTGCTGGGCGGGATACTTGTTCAATACGCGGGCCCGGCCCGGATCTTCGTCAATTTCGGCATTATGCAGCTCGTTCTGGGCCTGGCGGGCCTGCTCTTCGGCAGACTGCTCTGGCCTGTACCCAAGCTGGAGCGTGCTCAGGCTGTAGCGGAGCAGCATTAATGGAGCAGGTTAATGGAATAAGTCCGTCCCTGAATTATGCAGGAATTGGAAGCTGTGCGGCGAAAATGTAAAGCGGGCACCAGCCCGCAATACATATTCAGGAGGAAACCATGACGACTTATATCTATATGGTGAGGCACGGGGATTCGCTGCGTACCGGAGTGGATGAATGGACACGCGGCCTCTCGGCCAAAGGGGAGCAGGACGCCCATGATGTGACAGCCCGGCTGCGGAATGAAGGAATTGATGCGCTGTACTGCAGCACATATACCCGGGCGATAGATACCATTGCTGACCTTGCCGAGGAGCTTGGAGAAGATATCCGGCTGAATGAAGACCTCCGGGAAAAGGTCTGGATGGAGGGCAACGCACAGCTGGCTGACGAAGATCTGGATGCGGAACTGCACAAGATGTTCGCAGACCCGGATTACGCCCTGCCGGGCGGGGAATCCAACCGCGAATGCCAGGCACGGGCGGTCCGTGTGCTGAAGGAGATTCTGCAGCGGCATGAAGATGAGCGGGTTGTCATCGGAACCCACGGGCTCGTAATGACTTTAATGATGGGATATTACGCCCCGGAATATAATCTGGACTTCCTGATGCAGACCAGGAAGCCAGATATATATGTGATGGCCTTTCAAGAGGGCCGGTTGACCGGTGTGGAGCGTCTTGCCGTGAAGCACGAAGCCCTTTCCTGACCGCTACAGCTTAAGCTGATAAAAGCGTACCGTGTTCGCCGTCAGGACGGCTTTAGCCCGGTCAATGGCATAACCGTGCAGCGCTCCCCAGGCGGCGGCAGCCTCATGCACCATCGCCGGGTGTGTAACGCGTCCGGCGAACGGCCCTTCGAACGGCCAGGGCCCGTCCGTCTCCGCCATGACAAGCTCCGGCGGATAGCGGCGCGCAAGCTCCTGAATCTCCTGTTCATACAGGATGTCAGGCGTGAAGGAAATAGAATAGCCGCGCCTGATCATCCGGTCCACAGTTGCTGCAGGTCCCTTGAACCAATGGAAGTGGGCGCGGGTAATCCCGTGCTTGTCCAGTAAATCGCAGACGGTCCATGCATCTTCATAGACGGCATGCAGCACAACCGGCTTGTCCAGCCGTGCAGCAAGGGCAAGCAGCTTGTCCAGCAGTGCGATATAGGGAGCCATATCCCAGGCTTCGCCGCGTTCCAGAGCCTCAGCACGGGAATAGTAGGGAAGCCCGATCTCCCCGACAGCGGTCATCTCCCCGGCATGTTGCTCTATCCAGTCCAGCAGCGCTGTCAGTTCTTCTTCTGAAGGCAGCGGCTGCTCGGGGTGGAAGCCGTAGGCCGGCTTGACCCGTCCGGGATACCTGGCTGCTATATCCCGGGTCCGCATGCTGGAAGTGAGATTCATAGAGACGGCAATGAGCGCCTCGATCTGTTGTTCCGGCAGGTTCTGAAGCAGTGAAGGCAGCAGAGCGTCCTCATATTGGTCCAGATGAATATGGGCATCAATCATGATTGTAACGCACCTTTCTTAAGAGATTACTTCACAACGAAGGATTGGGTCGTATCATGCGGCTCGAAGGTAACCGTGTCCAGCTCCATCCCCGCAGTACCTGCCTTATATTCCAGCTTCAGCGTGCCCATGCTCTCCAGCATTCCGATCATCAGGCTGGTATCCGCCTTCAGCTTACCGCCTTCAGCCGTGTAGTAGGTGACAGCGCCGATGCCTGCTGCCTGCCCCAAGTACTCCAGTCCGTCCTCTGCCCGGTCCGGGATTCTCAGCGTTATCTTAGACGGTTTGTTCCCCTTAAGCTCAAGCTTCAGCAGCACATCTTTCCCGTCAAGTGAAATACTGGACGATACGGCTGCGGCTGCCGCCTGGTCTGCTGCAGGCACAGCGAGCTCCTTCCACTGCTCCGGCTTGACTACATGAACCTCCTGCACTACCAGCGATGTTCCGGTACCTAGTGTGAATACAACTACAGCTTCCGGCTTTCCGTCCTGATCAACATCGGTGTAGAAAAGCTGGGGCGGATTCATAGAATCCCTGTATACAGACCAGCCGAAGCTATGCTTCCTGCCGTTAACTTCAAGATTGAAGCCTTTGTAGGTGTCTCCGTCCTTCAGTGCAGCATACAGCTTAACCTTGGTATTATCTGCGGCTACGGCTACTGGAGCTGCAGGAACTCTCACCGTAGTGCTTAGGCTGCCGGGTGTTATAGCTACCCGCTTTCCGCCTTCTTCCAGTTCTGCAGTTGCACCTGTGATAAGCCCCAGCGAAGCTGCCGGAATGTAGACATGTCCTGCCTTAAGCAGGACAGGGGCCTCCAGAACCTCTTCGTACCCGCCATCCGACTGTGTATAAGCGATTTGAAGCGAAGAGCTTCCCGGTGTAAATACGGTATGCTCCCATCCGGTTGCGGCAGTAAGCTGTTTGCGGACATTGTCCCATTCGAGCCGGATGGGGTAATACTCCAGCAGGGCAATTGCCGGGACATATAGGGTCTCTTTGATATAAAAAGGGGGAACATGTGCGAGCGCAGCTTGTCCGTCTACAATCAGGGACAGCGGGGCAGCAGCAGAAACTGTATTTATAGATGTCGCTGCCGCATAGCCTGCGAAGAGCAGGGCAATTGCGGAAGCGGCCATGATTTTTTTCATAAGGATAACCTCCGGAGTCTGGAAATTCCAATCCATTTTATTATAAATGAAAATTGCCTCCAGCGGGTTATGTTCCGGCATAAGAAAGTTATTAATATATGACAAAGACCTGCAAGAGAAGGCAGCAGAAGCGCTATCCTTGTCTGGCAGGTCTTTGTTTGATGTCTATATATCTATAATACATACCATTTGTTATACGGAACGTTTGATAGTCTGAACGGAAGCAAGCGGCTGGGCAAGAGGCGTATGATTCTTCTTATGAAATAGGCCGCGCAGGTAAGGGAGAACCCAGTGATCCAGACCAACCTTGCCGGCATTAGCGGACGACACAACGATGATGATTCCCATAAGGAGCAGCTGGACATTGGTGCTGACCGTACCGGACAGCAGGTAAGCGGTGTTCATTACAATGCCCATCAGTGCGGCGAAGGTAGTGAAGGTACCCAGAATCAGGCCCAGCCCAACGAGGAATTCACCGGCAGGAACCAGCACATTGAAGAAATCTACTCCAGGGAGCGCCGCATGCTGCAGGAAGCTGCCCCACCAGGCCTGGACGGTGGCGTCTTCGCCGACGCTTTTGGCAATGGCGCCTTTCAGGAAGCCGGAAGCGTCGAAACCGCCGGTAAGCTTGTGCCAGCCGGCATCAATCCACTTGTAACCTACATATAAACGTACTATTGTGAGCAGCACCATAGCTGCTTTGTTTGTGCGGAACCAGTTGTTGAACATCTCTCTCACTCCTAAAGTTTTGTTAGCATAGCTGCAGTGAATTACTTCGTACAAAACTCACTTCTGAAGCATTTGCTTAGTTTTGTTAGCATAGCTGCAGTGAATTACTTCGTACAAAACTCACTTCGGAAGCATACGCTTAGTTTTGTTAGCATAGCTGCAGTGAATTACTTCGGCAAAACTGACTTCGGAAGCATACACTTAGTTTTGTTAGCAACCTATCCTGAATCTCTTTGTCTGTGGTATCGGATGATCATCTTCGATGCCTTAATATTAAGTGATTATTTTCACAATAGGTGTGATATAAATCACAAAAACGCAATAAATTTTTATATCAAACTAAAATTTGATGAATATTGCATAAAATTTTCAATACACGGATTAATTATACTTTGGCCCGGCGGGCAGAAGCAGCTTGACACCTATTTTATATAAATTTAACATGTGAATTATGAATGAAAATAATGTCTTGGCGGTCATTGGCCGTATTCACCGGCGCGGAAACAGGTTTATTGAGCAGGAATTGAAAAAGCATAATATTCACGGCATCGCCCCTTCGCATGGGGATATTCTATTCCAGCTGTTCGCCAGGGAAGCCCTTACGATGAACGAATTGTCCCGCGGTATTGATAAGGACAAGTCCACAATAACAGCATTAGTGGATAAATTAGTACGGCTGGAATACGTGAAGCGGGAGCAGGACCAGCAGGACGGGCGGATTTTTCGTTTGTCGCTGACAGCGAAAGGGCGGGAGCTGCAGCCGGTCTTCGAAGCCGTATCAGAAACACTGCTCGCAGCTGTCTATGAGGAGTTCGCGCCTGAAGAGAAGCAGCAGCTGATGAGCCTGCTTGCCAAAATCAAGCTGTAAATCAGAGGCACAGTGATAAGCGGGCCGAAGAGGGTCTTTCGAAACGAAAGGCTCTGTTTGCCGTTCCTAACATTCCTCGATCAACGGGCAGATAAATAAATCGAACGAAACTGCTGTGTTCAGCCAATATATAGTGTAAGCCTGAAGGGGGAATGACGGATGAAGAAGACAACAGCTGAATATTCGCAGCTCATCGAGCTCACGCTAGCCGGCAGCCGTGAAGCATACGGTGAGTTATACGAGGCGACGATTCAAGATGTCTATAAAGCCGTGCGTTTCCTCGTTTCCGGAGCTGCTGATGCAGAAGATGTCGTGCAGGAAATCTACATTGAGCTGCATCGTTCACTGGGACAATATGACGGGGGGAGGGCGTTCCGGCCCTGGCTGATGGGTCTGACCATGCGGCAGATTCATGCCTACAGGCGCAGAAGCTGGAGGCAACTGCGGATTGTCACAAGAATGGAGCAGACCAGCCAGCGGATGGAGCATGATTTCGCCGGCGACGTTGTCGAGCGGCTCGCGAACCGCGGCCTGATTGAGCTGGTGGAGGGCTTGCCGTTCAAGCAGAAGCAGGTTATTATCCTGCATTACCTGTATGAGTATGCCCAGGAGGAGATTGCCGTCATTCTGGAAATACCGCTCGGGACAGTCAAGTCCCGGCTGCACGCCGCACTGCAGAAGCTGCGCCGGAAGCATAAGGTGAACACATTCAAATTAGGGAAGGTGGAGGAACTGCATGAAGCTTGAGCAGGATTTGCGCAAGGCGCTTAAGGAAGAAGCGGGCGGGTGGAACGCTCCACCGGAACTAAAGGGGAGGATTCTGGAGAGAATCGTCCCCGGACAAGGAGGCACACGGATGAAGAAATGGCTGGTGGCAGCGGTCGTGGCTGCAACTTTAATTATTCCTACAGGAGCATATGCAGGTTATAACTATCTGGCTGATTCGTTATACGGTTCACCTGAACATGTGGCGGAATTTGGCGGAACACAGCAGGATTATGACCGGCTGGAAGCCAAGCTTCAGGAGGCTAAGAACAGTTTAAGTGAAACAGAGTACAATGAAATGTCAGCTGTTCTGCAAGGGCTTGCGGCTTATAATCTGCAGATTGCCGATAATCAGGGTGTGCTGCACCCGGATAAATTAAGCGCTGCGGATCAGATACGTTATGAGGAGCTGGCAGCAGAGCTTGAGTCATATAACGGGAAGCTGGATCAGGCTGATGCTCATGGAGCGGCGGCGGGCACAGAGGACTTCGCCGGCTTCAGTGATCAGCTGCTGGCTAAGGCGGAGCAGACCTTCAGCGGGGAGGAGCTGGCTACCGTCAAGCAGCTGATCGGAGAGTGGACAGCTTATCATGCAGAATTAGCCGGTCGGGGTGGCAGTGTTCATTCCGGCCGGGTTCCGGATGCTGAGCTTGCCAGACAGGCAGAGCTTCTGGAGCAGCTTAATCCTTATCTGAAGGAAATGGGGTATATGATGAAGCTGTCGGACCGTTAGGAGCATCTTCTTACACGCAAAAACCGCCGGAGAGGGATTTCCCTTTTCCGGCGGTTTTTTTATGAGATTATTTTTACTTAGTGGGGCTAGTTGGCATCATTTGTACTGCAATGCGGACACTACCCTGCAATTCGCCATATCCCGCTAATATATTAGCAGGGAGGGGAAGGAATGGATCAATTGGAGGTTATTCAACAGCAGATTGAGACAGAACGGGCCAGACTGAACCAGATGGAGGAGCAATATGGCCGGTTGCATCCCGATGTGATCAGGCAATCCGGAAGGCTGGATGACCTGATCAATGAATATCATAAGGCAGCTTTTCTCTGCAGAAGCCGGGATTCCGGCAATTGAAGGTGCTTCAAGCCTGAATCCCTTCCAGCGCCAGCCTTATCAGCGTTTGAATGAAATTCTCGCCCAGGTCATCACCGGTCAGAAGCAGACGGTAAAAGATCGGCCCGTAGATCAGATCAATGCTGCTCTCAACATCAAGCCCGGCTTGCAGTTCTCCCCTGGCTATTCCCCGTTCAAGCAGCTGTGCAGCTTCCTGACGGCGCGGCCCGAAATACCGGGTCCGGTAAGCCTCAGCTAATCCTGAATCAAATTGCCCTTCCCCGATCAGCTCCGTAATCACTTTGCCTTCCCGGCTGGCCAGAAACATAGCCAGGTTCCCGGCGTGAGCCAGCAAATCCTCTTTCACACTACCCGTGTCCGGTACAGGCAGCCTGGCAGCTGCGGCAAACAGATATCCGTCCATGACCACTGCAGCTTTATTCGGCCACCATTTATAGATCGTTGCTTTGCTGACTTTAGCCTGTTCTGCAATCTTCTCCACAGTTACTGATCCGAAGCCCATCTCCAGAAGCAAATCATAGGATGCGTTAAGAATGGCATTCTTGGCCTCACTGTTGCGCGGCCGTCCTCTTTTTTTATCCACTTGCAATTCCTCCTTAACTATAAGCTGCTCATAATGGAGTATAACATAAAAATGCCTATTTACAATACTGAACGTATAGTATACTATTTGGTTATGCAAATTACTAAACTGTACGTTCAGTATTAAAAATTGAAAGGTGGAATTATTCATGCAACAGCAAACAGCATCTCCGGCAGATCACAAGGCGGTTCCCGGCTGGATCACATTTCTGCTCGCGGTATCCTGCGGACTTATTGTAGCGAATCTGTATTATGCCCAGACACTGGTCGGACCGATCGGCGAGGCTATTCATCTCTCTCCCGGAGCTACGGGGCTGATCGTAACCCTGACCCAAATCGGTTATGTCATCGGACTGCTGTTCATAGTGCCGCTAAGTGATATGTTCGAGAACCGGCGGCTTGCGGTAATGTCGCTTGTGCTGGTCGTAGCGGCACTGGTCATAGCGGCGCTGGCTCCGAATGCGCCGCTGTTCCTAGCCGCTTCGATGTTCATCGGGCTAGGTTCAGTTGCGGCACAGATTTTGGTGCCTTACGCGTCTTATCTGGCAGCAGAGGAAGAACGCGGCCGGGTGGTCGGCAATGTGATGAGCGGACTGCTGCTCGGAATTATGTTCGCCCGGCCGGTGGCAAGCTTCATGGCCGGACTGTGGGGCTGGAAATCAATCTTTGTTGTCTCTGCTGTTGTGATAGCGCTGCTGACGCTGCTTCTCTCCCGCATTCTGCCGGCCCGCAAGCCGGTGCGGACGCTTAATTATGCCCAGCTGATCTCATCACTCGGCACGCTTTGGCTGCATACACCGGTGCTGCGCCGCCGGGCGATCTATCAGGCCAGCCTGTTCGGTGCCTTCAGCCTGTTCTGGACAACAGTGCCGCTGCATCTGGCTGAACATTTCCATTTGTCGCAGCAAGGCATCGCCCTGTTTGCCCTGGCCGGTGTGGGCGGAGCCGTGGCTGCTCCGATTGCCGGCAGACTGGCGGACCGGGGCTGGACGAAGCTTTTGACCGGATTCGCTATGGTGCTGGCTGCGTTATCCTTCATCCTGGCGTATCTGCTGCAGACAGACAGATTCGCCCTGGGTCTGCTGGTGCTGACTGCAATTCTCCTGGATATGGCCGTATCCGGCAATCTGGTGCTGGGGCAGCGGGCCATTTATTCGCTCGGCAATGAGACCAGAGGACGGCTGAACGGATTATTCATGGCGATTTTCTTTGTCGGCGGGGCGGTAGGGTCCTCTCTGGGCGGCTGGGCCTATGCTTACGGCGGCTGGAGTATGGCGGTATTGATCGGGCTGGCACTGCCGGTGCTGGCGTTGATCTACTTCGTAACGGATCGAAGCAAATCATAAATTTGTTTCCAGATCTTCATAATGAAGAGTCTGCATCCGCAGGCTCTTTTTGTCATTACATAGCGGTATGCTCTGAATTTTGATAGCATTAAAGAATTTGTAGCGTTGCAGGGTTATTTTGGACGGATGATGTAATGAAATTCACATAGATAACGTATTAGCTGATGTAAATTACTTGGCCAAGTAAATTCAGTCAGGGAAGGGAGGGCTTCAGGGATGCAAGAGCGCGCATTGCTGCCTGCGGTACAAGAAGGAATTCCAGAACGAATGGATACAGAACTGCAGTTCACCGAGGTATTCGAAACTTACTATAAACGGATATTCAATTATATAGCCTACCGGGTGAGCTGCCGTTACACTGCCGAGGATCTGGCCAGCCAGGTGTTTGAGAAGACACTGACCAAGCTGTGCGGTTATTCCCGGGACAAGGCACCCCTGGAGGTATGGCTTTTCGCCATCGCCAGAAATGTAGTGAATGATCATTACCGCAGCCAGGCCAGGCACCGGTGGTTCCCGCTGGAGGCGATCCGTGAGCTGGTGTCGGGCCGGAAAGAGCCGGAGGCGCTGATTCTCGGCATAGAGCGCAGCGACCGGCTGAATCTTGCGCTGGATAAGCTCAGCGCCAAGCAGCGGAACATGATTGCCCTTAAATTCGGGGCAGATCTGAAGAATACAGAGATTGCGCAGGTTATGGGAATCTCCGAGAGCAATGTCGGGGTCATTCTGTACCGCAGCCTGCAGAAACTGAAATCTGAAATAGGGAGCGTGGAGAGTCTATGAATAATAAGAAGAAGGCTGAGGAAGCGCTTGAGCTTCAGAAGCTGGGAGTATACCTGGCACAGCAGGACTTCTCCCGGGACTCTGACCAAGCGGCAGTGCTCCGCAAAGTCAGAAGCCGTTCCATATCGAAACAGGAGGAATTAAAGGTGACAATCAAAGGGCGTTTCAGACGGCCGGCCATGATTGCGGCTTCCCTGCTGGTGGCAGGTGCAGTAAGTGTAACCATCGTCAGTCCATCCTTTGCGCAGGAGATGCTGGTCCGGGTGCTGAAGACGGTGAATTTGGGTAACATTATTGCCCATGAAATGGATGTGAGCCTGCCGCCGGAGTTCCCGGAAGTATGGAAGGGGCAAATATTCGATAAAGCCGGCAACCCGGTTGAATCATTGTCCCCCCAGCGGGGAGCTATATACAATGCAGCCGGAGAGGAGATCGTGGACTTTGACGGTGACAAGCTAATTACTCAAAGTGAGAAGGAAGAGCTGGACAAGGCCCAGGCAGCACGTATATTTGCTGTGAAAGAGCCTGCGGAGCTGGATAAATACGCCCTTTTCAAAGTAAAACTGCCTGAATATTTGCCGGAGGGTTTCACCTTTGACCGTGGAGAGTTCTACAAGGGCGAAGATGGCGTAAACGGGCAGGTGGTGGAGTTGTTCTTTAACAGCCCGAAGAAGGGCAAGCGGATCTGGATGCAGCTGCGCTTATCCAATAGGGATAATGCTTATGAGATGTCGACGGACGGCACGATTGAGCAGGTGAACATCAAGGGAGTGGATGCCATTCTCATGAACAACAGGGGGCTGGACTGGGAAGCAAACGGAGTGCTGTATTATTTGGGTACCCGCGGTCTTAACCGGGCCGAGGTCTTGAAAATCGCCGAGTCGATTAACTGGTAACCGGGCAGATAATAACGCCGGATATATAATGAACATCAGCACCAGGCAGCGATCCCTAAGCGGGGATGGTGGCCTGGTGTTTTTTGTGCGGATGGACTCCCAGGTTATCCTCATGTTTGCGGTGGAATGGCAGCCTTTCCCGAAATACTGCACAAAATACAACATTCTCCTCTGAGTTTCAGCTAAAATCCAAAGATGTTGTATGAAATACAGCATTTTCCCTCCATACAGCGGGTTAGCGCAAGAATTCATGTACTTTATATAACAATCCGCCGGAACAACCTGATAACAGCTCATCAAAGTTGTAGTATGTACAACAATATGCCGTCCACAGTCTATACGTAAGATTCTCTACTCAAATTGTCAGACCGAAATACTTCTCTGCCTGCTTGTCATGCCCGTCTGCATAATGCTGGCAAGTCCCTCATAGACATGTACTAATCAATGCATTCAAAACAGGTTAAGGGGATGAGATCATGCGCCGGATAACATGGGTACTCGCGATCATTATGAGCGTGGCCTTAGTATTGACGGGGTGCGGGAAGAAGGATGCCGCCTCTGTGGTCAAGGATTTGAATAATGTGTCTGACAAGCTGGAAAGTAAACAGGGGGCTTACCAGGGGGCAGGCACGATGACCTTGTACACCGGGGAGCAGCCGCAGGAATACAAGGTTGAAGTCTGGTACAAGAACCCTTCGTACTACCGGATCAGCCTGTCGAATGTCCAGAAGGACGTGAAGCAGATCGTGCTGCGCAATGATGAGGGCGTATTCGTATTAACACCTAGTCTTGGTAAAAGCTTCCGTTTCCAGAGCGACTGGCCGGACAGCCAAGGGCAGGTATACCTGTACCAGACGCTGCTCAAGGGGATTGTCTCTGACAACAACCGCCAGTTCGTGGAGGACGGGGATAATTATGTATTTGAGGTAGCTGCGAATTATCAGAGCAGCGCGCTGGTCCGCCAGAAGATCTGGCTCGCCAAAAAGACTTATGAACCAAAGCAGGTCCAGGTCTCCGATTCCGAAGCCAAGGTTGTCGTTAATGTGAAGTTCGACAGCTTCAAATTCGATCCGGAGTTCACCGCAGACGCTTTCGATATGCAAAAGAATATGGCAACCGGTACTCCTTCCGAGAGCACGGTCGCCGAGGTAGACGAAAACGGCAATCCGGTGGTGACCGAAGACGGCACACAAACGGATCAGCCGGTGGCCGCTGAGCTGGGTGACTTCGGCATTATCGAGCCGGCTTATGTTCCGGCGGGTGTGCAGCTGAAGGATACCAACAAGATTGAAGGCAGCAAGGATCATGCTGTGCTAATCCGCTATGACGGAATCTACCAGTACACCATTATGGAATCACGTCCGCTGGACCGCGCGGTATCACTGGCACCGGGAACACTGATCGATCTGGGCTTCACCGCCGGCCTCCTCAGCGGGGATGAACAGCAGACGCTGACCTGGATGAGCGAGGGTGTCGAGTACCGGATTACCAGTGCAAATCTCCCGGTTACGGAAATGATGCAAATTGCCGCTTCTATGGAGGAACAATCGGGTAAGTAATAATCAGTAGGCGGATGCTGCGCAATGTGGGAATTATTCCTCTACACGCAGTATCCGTTTTTTGTTAGTTTGGCCCAGATTGACAGCGGCCATTACTAAGCTTACCATTGGCAGTAAGACTTATAATCTGTGCGAAATTTGCACAGATGTTTTACTACAATGTAAGAAGGTGACCCTGAAGTGCAAGCAAGCTATCGACCGACAGTAGCCGAGATAAATCTGGATGATTTGCGTGCCAATTATGAGGCTTTCCGCGGCGTGCTGCCGCCGGAAACCAAGTTCATGGGATGCGTCAAAGGAAATGCGTACGGACACGGAGCCGTGGAAGTGACGCGGGAACTGGAACGACTTGGGGCGGATTATGTCAGTGTTGCCTTTTTGGATGAGGCATTGGAGCTGCGTCAGGCGGGAATACTAATTCCTATTCTGGTGCTGGGCTACACCTCCCCGGAAGGGATAGCCGCTGCCTGGAAGAATAACGTTACCGTGACACTGTTCACACCGGAGGTGCTGGAGGCCGTCAGACAGCTTCCTGCAGACCCGGAGTACCGGCTGAAGGTGCACATCAAGATTGACAGCGGGATGGGCAGGCTGGGATTATTGCCGGCTGATGCACCCGCATTCATTAATGAAGTGCATCAGACAACGCAGGCGGAGCTGGAGGGCATGTTTACCCATTTTGCCAAGGCAGACGAACAGAACAAAAGCTATACACTAATGCAGCACCGGCGTTTCATGAGCGTGGCGGAGGCGCTTCGGGACTATGGAATCGAGATCCCGATCATACATACGGGCAATAGCGCTACGGCCATTGATACACCTCTCCTATCCAGCAACATGGTGCGTGTAGGCATAAGCTTGTACGGGTTCTACCCCTCGGCTGAGGTGAACCGCGAGCAGGTGGCTTTACACCCGGTAATGACGCTGAAGACGCAGGCTGTCTATATCAAGACCCTGCCGCCTGACTCAGGCATCAGCTACGGCACCCGGTATTTCACAGAGGGCGATGAGATTATCGCTACGCTTCCTGTGGGATACGCTGACGGATATTCCCGCATGCTAACGGGCAAAGCGGAGGTGCTAATACGCGGACGCCGCGTTCCTGTCGTCGGAACAATCTGCATGGACCAGTGTATGGTATCACTCAAATCTTTCGCTGATGAAGCGGAACAAATCAAAGCCGGCGAAGAGGTTGTACTCATCGGACGCCAGGGCACTATGTCGGTGACGGCAGATGAACTGGCGCTCCATCTTGGAACGATTCACTACGAAGTAATCTGTATGCTGGCTCACCGGGTGCCCCGTGTATATACACGTGAAGGTATGTTGCCGAACCTCGTGAATCCCTTGCTGCAGGCCTAATTCCCTGACCAGATACCTTGTGCAGGAATGAGTATAAAGGAATAATCCGTGTAGAGCGTGTGACTTATAGTCTATACGTACCGCCATTTCTAGTTTATAATGGGATGCAGCATACTTGATATACTGGCGGCATATATTCCTTGTATAAAATTCCTTGTATATTGTAACACTGGAACACAAGGGCAGAAGGTTTGTGGGGGTGGAAGAGAAGGTGGCCAATTTGCAGAACACCAAAAGAATCATGATCAGCTTGCCCGATCATCTCTTGCAGGAAGTGGATGGGATCGTTCAAATGGAGAACTCTAACCGTAGTGAATTGATCAGGCAGGCCATGAAGCTGTATTTAAGCGAACGGAGGAAACGTACGATCCGGGAGTCGATGCAGCGGGGCTATATGGAAATGGCTAAGATTAATTTGACCATGGCATGCGAGGCTTTTCTCGCTGAGGAAGATGCAGACAGTACTCTTGGCCGCTTAGTAAGCGGGGTGTAGATATTGATTGTTAAACGCGGCGACGTTTTTTTTGCCGACCTTTCACCGGTGGTGGGTTCAGAGCAAGGTGGAGTAAGGCCGGTACTGGTCATTCAGAACGACATAGGCAATCGCTTCAGCCCCACGGTCATTGTGGCAGCCATCACTGCCCAGATCCAGAAGGCCAAGCTGCCGACGCATGTAGAGATTGATGCGGCAGCGCACGGCTTTGACCGGGATTCCGTGATCTTGCTGGAGCAGGTTCGGACAATTGACAAACAACGCTTAACTGATAAGATCACCCACCTGGACGATGAGACCATGAAGCTGGTGGATGATTCGCTGCAAATCAGCCTGGGTCTGATTGATTTCTGAATCAGGCCGGGATACACATCAATAGTTGTAATGAAAGACATACTGGAGTATATCCGGTATGTCTTTTTTGCTATACGCGCGGGTGGATTAAGGGGACTAGGGCACCAACACCAACACGGGCACCAACACCCTTAAGCGGACACTGCGGGTGCTGCGAATACTGCGGGTACTTCAGAGACTTTGGCACTAGCGGACACCAGCGCCCTTAAAAGCCTGCTTTTGATCAAAATGACAGGTTTGCGGACACCACGGCCTTTATTCACCACTTTTGGTGTGCAAACTTCACTTTTCTAGCGAAATAACGGCGCTGGTGTCCGCAAGGCCAGCATTCAGGGATTTAGGTGAGCGAAATTAGGGGCAAAAGTGCCCCAGAATTGGCTCGAATTTGCATAAAGTATGCTGGAGGAGCAACTGAAGGCAGGCTGGATCACTCAATAACTGGAGTGTTCTTGCTGGGGCAGGCTGGAACAACTTTGGAGGTTTTCTTTTCACACATGCTCATGGTATAATTAGACCGGTTGGTCGGTCTAGAGGAGGGATACATATCAAAGGACGCTCAGATGGAGAAGAAACCAGAAACCGCATATTGCAGAATGCCTCTCAATTGTTCGCACACAAGGGTTACGGTGCTGTGAGCATGAATGAGGTATGTGCCGCTGCCAAGGTCAGCAAGGGGAGTCTGTATCACCATTTTCCGAGTAAGGATGAATTGTTCCTGCACGTGGTGGAGGATGACACACAAAAGTGGCTCTGTGAGTGGGAGGAGCTGCGGAGCACCATCAGCGGAACGGAAGCCCGTCTCTATGCGCTTGGGGATCATTATGCGAATGATTTTCAGAATCCGATTATTCATGCGCTGGAGGAGTATTCCAGATCGCGGACGCTTACCGAAGATATCAGCCGGCGGCTCTCGGAGGTCTACGAATCGGCTTCACAGGCTTGCCGTGAGGTGCTTCAGGAAGGGATGGATTCCGGTTACCTGGCCCCGGGCAATCTGGACAAATATGTGATTATTGTCAGCGGCATGCTGGAAGGCATCTGCAGAGTCAGCGAGATTACTGCACTGGCGCAGAATTCCGAGGATATCAGGGAATATTACCGCGGGGCAATACAAATGTTACTCCAGGGGATGCGCCTACAGGAGCGTTAGCGGGTAAGAGCTGCCAGGCAGCTGATAAAGGATCGCGCAAGCAGAAACGGCCCATTTTATATGAAGGCAAAGGTATGCTCCCGTTTCTGCTGCAATCGGTGAAACAGTGAATTTTCGGCTGGAGTGAAGTTGTGGAGCTGGAGCGGTAACGGTATTTTTTTACCCAATAAATAGACCGGATGGTCGGTCTTGTACAAGAGGTTATGCAAGCTGCAAAAACCTGGTCCGTGTGCGGTTTTCAGGCCCTATAATGGGAGAAACTAAAGCAAGGCGGCCGGGGAGATGGACGGTAAGATTACGGCTATATTTTAAACTACTACTATAATAAGACGATGTACATCCTGGGCGTGCTGTTCAAGTCCGGGGGAATACGGAGGGAAATGCAATGTCATTACTGTTAAGAAACCGGGGCGCTATGCTGCTCCTGATGCTAAATATATTTCTGGCGTTTACGGGGATCGGTCTGGTTGTCCCTATTATGCCTACTTACATGAACGAGCTGGGAATCGGCGGGAGCGTGGTCGGGCTGCTGGTGGCCGCTTTTGCGCTGACGCAGCTGCTGGTGTCCCCTTTTGCAGGGAATTGGTCTGACCGGATGGGCCGCAAAAAAATCATTATCGCCGGACTGATCGTCTTTGCCTTCTCGGAGCTGCTGTTTGGTCTGGCTAGCGTACCTTGGCTGCTGTTCGTATCCCGGATGCTGGGCGGAGCGGGTGCCGCAATGATTATGCCTGCGGTTATGGCCTATGTTGCCGATACCACGTCTTCCGAAGAACGCGCCAAAGGGATGGGGCTGATCAATGCGGCCATCACTACCGGGTTCATCATCGGGCCGGGGATCGGCGGATATCTGGCGGAGCTGGGCATTCGTGTACCGTTCTTTACGGCTGCCGGAGCTGCTGCACTGGTTGCATTTATTACTTTTGCCGTTCTGCCGGAATCACTATCTGCTGAGAAGCGGGGTGAAGCGCAGGCCGATCAGGGAAATAAAGAAAGTCTGAGTACCCAGCTGCTGCGCTCCTACCGTGAGCCTTATTTCTTTGGACTGATTATTATTTTCGTGCTGTCGTTCGGACTCGCCAACTATGATACAGTCTTCGGGCTGTTCGTGGATCACAAGTTCGGGTTCACCCCGAAGGATATTGCCTTTGTGCTGACGTTTGGTTCAATTGCCGGTGCGGTGGTTCAGGTTACGGTGTTCAGCTGGATACTTAATAAATTCGGAGAGAGCAGAGTCATCACGATCTGTCTGCTGATTGCCGGTCTGTCGATCTTCCTTACGCTGTTTGTCCACGGCTTCACGGCGATTGTTGCGGTGACGTTCATTGTGTTCCTGGCGATGGATATTCTCCGGCCTGCAGTCGGTACGCAGCTGTCCAAAATGGCTGACGAGTCGCAGCAGGGCTTTGTTATGGGGATGAACTCCGCGTATACGAGCCTTGGCAATATTGCCGGTCCGATCGTGGCGGGAATCCTGTTTGATCTCGATGTGAATTTCCCTTATGCGGCAGCCGCGCTTGTAATGTTCATCTGCTTCTTCCTGTCACTGAGCTATGGCAGACGCAGACAGAACCAGCGGAGCACGGCAGCGCATCAATGAAGATTTATCTTGTGAATACTGTTGAAAAGCTGGCTGCGCTGTCCCGGAGGGGGCGGTGCAGTTTTTTTGCGGAATTTGTATGTTTTGGGGTCCAGGGGTTCTTTCGCTTCCCCGCGCTAAACTTTGGTCCGGCGGCAAATTGTGATAGTATTTCAGTAGTGTGTTATGAACTCAGATTGGGTATGGAAAGAGGGATTGTAGTGAGCGTGGATACGAATCAGGCAGGGAAAACGGCAGAGGAAGCCGCCGCCCGGCAGGAACAGGAACTGATTACTGCAGCAATTGCGAAGGAGCTTAATATCAGCCTGAAGCAGGTACGGACTACAGTCGGGCTGCTGGATGAGGGCAACACGATTCCGTTTATCGCCAGATACCGCAAGGAAATGACCGGTGAGCTGGATGAGAATGCACTGCGCGATATCGAAGAGCGTCTGGCTTATCTGCGCAATCTGGGCGACCGCAAAAAGGATGTAATCCGCAGCATCGACGAGCAGGGCAAGCTGACGAAAGAGCTGCACGAGCAGATCATGAAGGCAGTCAAACTCCAGGAAGTGGAGGATCTGTACCGTCCGTTCAAGCAGAAGCGCAAGACCCGGGCAAGCGTAGCGAAGGAAAAAGGGCTGGAGCCGCTGGCGGAATGGATTATGGAGCAGCGCCGTCAGGGCAGCCCTTATGAAGAGGCAGCGAAATATATAGATGCCGAGAAAGGTGTCGACAGTGCCGAGCTGGCCGTACAGGGAGCCATGGACATCATTGCCGAGAACATTGCCGATGATGCTACGATCCGCTCCTGGGTGCGTCAATATACAGCGAGCCAGGGGATTCTGGTCTCTGAGGCCAAGGATTCGGAGCAGGAAAGTGTCTACGAGAACTACTACAATTACCGTGAGCCTGTCCATAAAATGCCGCCGCACCGCATCCTTGCGATTAACCGCGGCGAGCGGGAAAATATTTTGAAGGTCGGCATAGAGGTGACCGCCGACAAGATTCATGCCTTCATTATCCGCAAGCTGGTGAAGGGGCCTTCTCCGGTCAAGGAGCTGCTGGAAGCGGTGACCGAGGATGCCTACAAGCGGCTGATTGCGCCTTCCGTCGAGCGCGAGGTGCGCGGGGAGATGACGGAAAAAGGGGAGACGCAGGCGATTTCCATTTTCTCCGGAAATCTGCGCAGTCTGCTGCTGCAGCCGCCGGTGAAGGGCCGCCATGTCCTTGGCGTTGACCCGGCCTATCGCACCGGCTGCAAGCTGGCCGTGGTGGACGATACCGGCAAGCTGCTGGAGGTAGCGGTCACGTATCCGACGCCGCCGAACAACAAGAAGAAAGAGGCGGCGGCGAAGTTCAAGGAGCTGATTGCCAAATATGGCATCCAGCTCATCGTCATCGGCAACGGCACCGGCTCGCGGGAGACGGAGCAGTTCACGGCCGAGGTCATTGCCGAGGTCGGTGACCCGGGGCTGGCCTACCTGATCGTCAACGAGGCAGGGGCCAGCGTGTATTCCGCCTCCAAGCTGGCGCAGGAGGAGTTCCCGGACCTGGATGTGGCGGAGCGCAGCGCCGCCTCCATCGCCCGCCGCGTGCAGGACCCGCTCGCGGAGCTGGTGAAGATCGATCCGAAGGCGATCGGTGTCGGGCAGTACCAGCATGATGTATCGCAGAAGCATCTTGAGGAGAGCTTGAAGGGAGTCGTCGAGTCGGCGGTCAACCACGTCGGTGTCGACGTGAATACCGCCTCGGCCTCGCTGCTCTCCTATGTGGCGGGAGTCAATGCGACGATCGCCAAGAATATTGTGAAGTTCCGCGAGGAGAACGGCAAGTTCACTACGCGCAAGGCACTGCAGAAGGTGCCGCGCCTGGGCGCGAAATCCTACGAGCAGTGCATCGGCTTCCTGCGTATCCCCGGAGGGGACAATACGCTGGACCGCACGCCGATCCACCCGGAATCGTATCCGGTGGTGGACCGGCTGTTCCGTGAGCTGGGCCTCGATGTGGCACAGCTCGGCAGCAAGGAAGTTGCGCTGCAGCTGGCGGCGCAGGATGCCGCCGGCCTGGCGGTGAAGCTGGATGTCGGTGTGCCAACGCTGCGCGACATCCTGGAGAGCCTCCAGCGCCCGGGCCGCGACCCGCGCGAGGAGCTGCCGCTGCCGATCTTCCGCACAGATGTGCTGAAGATCGAGGACCTGGTTCCCGGCATGGAAATGCAGGGAACCGTCCGCAATGTAATCGATTTCGGCGCCTTCGTCGATATCGGCATCAAGAACGACGGGCTGGTCCACATCTCCCAGCTCAGCGGAAGCTTCGTCAAGCACCCGATGGACGTAGTCTCCGTTGGAGACAACGTTACCGTCTGGGTGCTCGGCGTTGACCTGAAGAAAGGCCGCGTCAGCCTGACCATGCGCCAGCCGCGCGAAGCTGCCGGCAGCGTGAAGTAGGGACGGGACTTGCTGACGGCGGGGAAAATGACCGGCAGAAGAGTGCGGGGGTTAACGGGAAAGTGCCAAAGCAGAAGGATGCTAGATGGTGAGTGGAGGCGCTCGGACAGAAGAATTCTGGAACAGTGAGGGGAAAACGCTCAGAGCAGAATACAGCCAAACCTCTGGGATACGGTGAACTGAACAAACTAGGCTGGCGTTACGGTGGCAGTGGCAGCAGTACTGAGCATTAATGAACATTACTGCTGCCAGATGCTGGGATTCGATGATCTGAACAAACTAGGTTTTGGCGTTACGGTGGATGTTGCACTGCACTGAACACTGAACATTACTGCGCCAATACCGTGGATACAGTGGTCTGAACAAACTATGCTTTGACGTCTCTGCGGACGTAGTACCTAACATTACTGCTGCCGATACCGGGGACAGACTCTAATCAACCGGCACCCAACATCCAACACTGGCCTCCAGCACTCGCACCTCTGTCCCGGCATCCGCTGCTGCGGTTACGGACACAGCGGACCTTATTTTGCGGAAAGCGGGGTTTCAGCTTCAGTTGAGGACACAGGAGCCCTTATTTCATGCATTGCGGCCTTCAATTAAGCTGAATGGGCATAATAACGTCTCCTGAGTCCGTAAGGGAAGAAAACACGGACTTTTCTGCAAAATAACGGCTCTGGTGTCCGCAAGGGTCATACGGTGTAACCAGCAAACCCACCAAACCCACCAAACCCAGCAAAACGGCTGCGCGTCCTCGACCAAGGACGGCGCAGCCGTTTTTTTCAGCAGAAGCCAGAATGGTGTACCAAGGGTAAATAGGGAGTAAAGAGAACGCGATGAGAGTAGGGTCCCAGCTTTATTTTGACTCCGGTAGAGAATAGTTATAGCCATTAATGGTCTGCTGTAGCTGCGACTTATGATGTTATGCTGGGGGAAACTGGAGACAAGGTGGCAGAGTGTGAATGCAGAATAGAATCATCCGCAGGTTTGAGCAGAGTGATATGGCGGCGCTTGGAGCGATGTATGCTGTGGTATCGGCGCAGGAGAATGTGCTTTTTTGGTGGGTTGGTGAGGAGAGCAACTGGGAGAATGTAATCTGTGCTTTTGAAGGAGATACTATGGTGGCCAAGGGCCAGCTGGGTATTTTCAACGTGGTGCCTCCGGGACGCCTTCCGGGGAGCAAGCATAAAATTTTTGTGAACCTTAAGACATTACCGGAACGAGCGAATGACATTGAGCTGCTGGATAGTGTCTACGCCCCGCTGCTGGAACGGGCACAGACCTTGAAGTCTATACTGCCGCAGGAGTATGGCACCATTCTCTGTACGGGGAATAATGCAGCGGAGGTGAGCAGTCACGTTTATTTTGAGCAGCATCTCGGTTTCCTGCCGCATAGCCGGATGTACATGCTCCGCCGGGATTTGAACGAACCTATGCCCGTGCATCACCTGGAAGAGGGGCTGGAACTCACGTTTGCTCAGCTCGATTCGCCGGAGGAACGGCTGGCCTATCTGGAGCTGGATACGGAGATCTGGCCGGATACAGCGCTCGGAATGGAGCGTTTGCTGGAGCATCAGGAGCATTCCCTCTGGACCTCAATCGTTGTGCGCGATGCAGGCGTGGTAGCCGGCAGTCTCATGGTATGGAAGGAAGAGCACGGCGGCATTATTGAAGATGTGTTCGTCCGGGAACCCTGGAGACGGCGCGGAATTGCCAAGGCTCTGCTGGCCCGGGCCCTGCAGTATCTGAAGGAGCATAGACTGGAACAGGCCCAGCTTATCGCTATGGCTACCAATGACTCGGCGTTATCCCTGTATGAATCGGTGGGTTTTGAAAAAGGCCAGCAGGAGATCAGATATTACACGGAGCTCGGTTAACAGATAGAGTAGCGCCAGCCGCCTGATATCCTGACGTTCCTGAGATTGTGGCAGTCCCCACCGTCCTCGGTAATTCCTTCATACTCTGTGCTACTCCGAAGACACACGCCTTGCAACTAATCCCAGCGGGTCAGCGTCTACAAAAGTAAGATTGGCAGCATGAGGAGGGATATCATGATTAAGGTAAAAGCTGTCGGATTCACCGCAGCAACCGCTCTAATGCTCGCATTGGCAGCCTGTAATTCAGCGCCGGATGCATCGCCTGCAGCAACGGCAGCACCTGCGCCGACTGAGCAGGCACCGTCAGGCTCGCCGGCCCCGGCTGCGACGATTGCCCCTAGTCCTGAGGCTACACCTGAGCCCCAGGCAACGGAAGATCCCGGAGCACCGGAGGAAGGGACACCTCGGGCTGCACTGGAAGCAGCAGCTACTGTAGTGAAGGCGCTGAAGAACGGGAATATGGAGACGCTCGCCGCCTGGGCGCACAAGGACAGAGGCGTACGCTTTTCCCCATATGCTTATGTCCAGACGGAAAGGGATATCGTATTAAGCCGGGATGAGCTGGCTGGTGCGATGAAAGATCCGCTGAAGCGTAACTGGGGCGAGTCAGCCGGTTCAGGTGAGAGCATGACGTTAACCTTTGCAGACTATTATAAGCAGTATGTGTATGATGTGGATTTTGCCGGCCTGGCCGAAATCTTGCTGAACGAAAGCACCAGCCACGGAACGACGATCAACAACGTCAACGAGGTGTACCCTAAGGCGACCCATGATTACGTCGAATATTACATCAAGGGGATCGACCCTGCGGCAGAGGGGATGGATTGGCGGAGCCTGCGTCTTGTTTTTGAAAAAAACGGCCAGGATCCTATTCTCGTAGCAATCATCCATGACCAGTGGACACCTTAGTGCGAAACTGCCACCGTATTCGGTATACAAAACTTTAAAAGCCGCATCCCCTTGGAAATCCAATGGAGATGCGGCTTTATTACTGCCGGAGAATCATTTCCTGCTGCCCGGCTGCAGCACTTGCACCATTACTTGCCTGCGGAAGATGAAGCCGAGGAAGCCGGGCTGTTCACGGACTTGGCTGTTGCCGTATATCCATCAGGCAGATAAGTATCCGCAGAAGCGGAGGAGATCACTTGCAGGTTCATCGAGCCTGCCGACGGCGGAGTTACTTTGAAATAGATGACAGCTGTCTTGTTCGCACCGAATTCAATACGTTCAATGGCCAGGCCGTAACCCGGGTTAGGCAGATTGTCGACCGTTACGGTTGCTTTGTTCACACCTTCACCGGCCTTGGTCAGCGTTACTGCCGACTCATACTCATAGGCTGGAGCCGTTGTGCTGTTGTCTGGAGTGATTACTTCTTTGGCAAATTTAGCTGCGTCATAGATCAAGACTGCGGCTTCCGCACGGGTCACCGGATCATAAGGACGGAAGGTGTTATTCTTCTCCAGCGTGAGCAGCCGGGTGTTGAAAAGAATCTGCAGACTGTTCATCTCAGCCGTAGTCAGCTTGCCGCCATCTGTAATCTCCGCGTACATCAGCGTTACCGGGAAATTCCCTTTGCTCTGCAGCGCCTGAGTCAGCAAATGAGCGAACTGGATGCGCGTCATGGCTGCGTTTGGATCAATCGTTTTGTCCAGCGCTAGTCCGCTTTGCTTGGCAGTCAGGAAGGCGGATGCGTACCAGGCGGAATCTTTTACTTTGTCAAAATGGTCACTCGCCTTGCTGCCGTCCTTCACCGGAGCGAGCTTAAGGCCGCTGACGATGAACTGCAGGCCCTGCGCATAAGTCAGTTTGGATTTCGGGGCGAACTTATCACTGGTAATTCCATTAATGATGCCGTTTTGATGAAGTGCGTTGATTTTCGTTTCGGCCGCATGGCCCTTCAAGTCTGAAAAAGCAGAAGCCGATGCTCCGAATGATACGGTTGCCGCCAGAATGCTGCACGCTAGAGTGATTTTTGTAGCGCGCTTCTGGAAAGTTGTCTTCTTCATTGTGCCTCACCTCTTGTACTCTTAGATGGCAAAAGCGGCGAAAAGGTTGCAGGTGAATTAAATTTAAATTGAAGGGGGAGGAAACGTTTCCCGTTAGAGCTTAATCACTTACAAGCATTAATCAATAAAATGCCTGTAGTACAAGACCATATTTATTCTATAGCATCATGCTCATAGATTTTGGTGGGGCGTCCCCACGCGAAATTATCCAAACCGATTTCTCTGAATCCATATTTCTCATAATAGAGAATATGGTCGGTTGTTAAATAAACCTTCGCATATCCCAATTGCCCCGCCATTTTTCTGGCATGCTCCAGCAGTACGGAGCCTAAACCTCGCCCTCTCTCATTCTCATCAATGAACAAAGGTGAAATCCATGGCGATAAGTCTTTTCGGCTTATGTATTCCTGCTCAATCAGCTGATAAAATCCTATTATTTTTCCGTTTTTCAAGAGTAGGAATGTAAAGGGCAAACCAGCTTCAGCCGATAAACTTTCGTCAATTTTAGGGAGGACTACCTTCGTTACCTTCGGCCATTTTTCTTTAACATATTCAGCAAATTCGTTACGACGCTCTGGACACTCTAATAAAGATTTAATAACCTGCACTAGGTCCACTCCTTCAAGAAAGTGCCTTCAGATTACACCCTTAAGTTAACTGCGGGAAGGGGAAGTTTATTTAAAATGAAACTATACTGTTCGTTCATCTATCCTTAGATCTTAATGTTTTTGTCACATCTTCTTCAGTGTAACCCGTCTTATTGGCTATCATTGATTCTGACATGCCTGATTTGTACATATTAACGAGAACAGTATCCATATCTTCTGCTATCTCTACGATATGCTTATCATAATCATAGAAACGAAAAACCAACTGTCCCCAGGGCTGCTCCTGAATATCATGCAATAGCTCGAACCCATTAGCGATAATCTTATCTCTTAATGAATGAATATCATCAAATTCAAAATAAACAGCTAAATTTTGTGCTTTAAATACAATATCATTACTATTAATTAATTCTGCAAAAAGGGATTTTGCATAAAGTGCAAAGCCGCCTGAAAATCCCAGATTGTATATACCAAAATCAGCTTCTACTTTGCAGCCAAGTATATCTTCATACAACATTCTTGATCGCACTACATCTTCAACTACCAAAATTGTTGATTTGAATCCCATAAAAGGCGCCTCCCAATTCTCAAGTTCATACTATATTCTGTAAAAGTCATTAATTTCCTCCATCCCATCAACCCCGTATCCGCGCACCCGCTGCTCTTGATATAATAATAGATGGACCTATGGCATTGAGAAATTACAGGCTAATGACAGGAGAACATAGATGAATGAGCAGGGGATTGAACGGATTAATGTCGGGATATTTGCGCATGTGGATGCGGGAAAGACGACTACAACAGAGCATATGCTCTATGAAAGCGGCAGGATCAAGGCGCTGGGCAGCGTGGACAGCGGAACGGCAATGACCGATTCGATGGAGGTGGAGCGGCAGCGGGGGATCTCGGTGCGTGCGGCGCTGGCTTCTTTTGCGTGGCGTGGAGTGCAGATCAACCTGGTCGATACCCCGGGGCATGTCGATTTCCTGTCCGAGGTGGAGCGGAGCCTAAGGGTCATGGACTGTGCGGTGCTGATTCTGTCGGCGGTGGAGGGGGTGCAGGCACAGAGTGAGATGATTTGGGGTGCGCTGCGTAAGCTGGGGATTCCGACCCTGATTTTTGTGAATAAAATGGACCGGATCGGCGCTGATCCAGCCGCTGTACTGGCGCAGGCGCGGACTTATCTGTCGGAGGATATCCTGCCCGTGCAGCAGCCGCTGTATAAGGAACTGGAATTTATCGGCGCAGCTGATTTGTGGGACGAGGCCGGAGAGGCGGCGGATGAGGCGCGTACGGAGCTGCTGGAAGCGCTTGCTGAGAGAGATGAGGAGCTGCTGGAGCTGTACATGTCGGAGGGTGCAGTAGATCTGATGCGCTGGAAAAGAGAGCTGGCCGCTCGGACGGCCGCAGGAAAGATCTATCCGCTGGTGTATGGCGTAGCGGCGAAGGGACTTGGCGTTACTGCGCTGCTGGATGCGATGGTCCAGTATTTTCCCCGGGCGGGAGGGGATGCGGAGCAGCCGGTGTCCGGCATCGTGTACAACATTCAGCGGGATAAAAATATGGGGCGCATGGCATACGTACGCCTCTATGAAGGGACCATCCGCAACCGCGATACCGTGATGAATTACACGCAGGAGGTGCAGGCCAAAGTAACGCAGATCCGCAAGGTTGAAGGCGGCCGTACTGAAGATGTCGGAGCGCTCGAAGCGGGAGATATCGCCGTGGTATACGGGCTGTCCGGTGTGCGAATCGGGGATGTGCTGGGCCAGCCGGATGCCATTCCGCAAGAGGCGAAGCTGGCTGTGCCGCTGCTGACTGTGCGGGTATTCTGGGGAGCGGATACGGACGAACATAAGGTGATTGCTGCCTTCCAGGAGCTGGCCGATGAAGACCCGCTGCTGGATACGCAGTGGCTGCAGGAGGAGCGGGAGCTGCACATTAAGGTGATGGGGCCGATTCAGCTGGAGATTCTGGATAGTGTGCTGGAGGAGCGTTTCGGGCTAAAAGTGACCTTTGGGCAGCCATCGGTTATCTACCGGGAGACGCCGAGCAGCACGGGGGAGGGTTATGTCGCTTATCTGATGCCGAAGCCGTGCTGGGCGATTCTGCGTTTCCGGATTGAGCCGGGCCCGCCGGGGAGCGGCCTTGTCTATGAATCGCTGGTGCGCAGCTCCGATCTGCTGCCGCAATACCAGAACGAGACGGCCCGCCGTGTGCCGGAGGCGTTGCAGCAGGGGCTAAGCGGCTGGGAGGTCACCGACCTGAAAGTGACGCTGGTGGAGGGGAACCACCATGTGTGGCATACGCACCCGCTGGATTTTGCCGTGGCTACGCCTATGGCCATCATGGACGGGCTGGCCCATACCGGCACCAGCCTGCTGGAGCCGATCCTGCAAGTGCGCATCGTCGTGCCCGAGGAGAACGGCGGCCGCGTGATGAACGACCTCGTGCAGATGCGCGGCACGTTCGAGCCGCCGGTGCTGCAAGGGGAGCGGATGATCATTGAGGGCCGGTTGCCGCTGGCTACCTCACTCGATTATCCCGTGAGCCTAAGCTCCTATACGAAGGGACGGAGCACGTTCACTTCCTTTTTCGCCGGCTACGAGCCTTGCCCACCGGATGTTACCGCCGAGCGCACCCGCCGGGGCGTGAACCCGCTGGATCAGGCGCGGTATATTTTGAGTGTGCGGAAGGCTTTGCAGGGGTAAGGGGATTTGGCGTAGCAGCAGGCAGGATGGGGGAAAGTCCGGCATAATATAAAGAGTGAAGCAGCAAGGGAGAGGAGTAGGCCTCATGTTTAGAAGACTGAAGCAGCGAATGGATAATGCGAACGAAATGAACAAAATGCGCAAACAGAATCCCGAGGAGATACAACGGGCACTGGAGAAGTATAGAAGTAAAGGGCAAACCCTTCCGCCGGCGGAATCCGGACCAGTGATCCTTGTTGCCCGCTTGTTATTGTATTTGCTGACCGTGCTCATTCTGCTGGTCATTTTCATCGGTGTTCCTCTGGCAGATAACCCTATATTCTCATTGTTTAGCTTCGGTCTGCTGCTGTCGCTCCTATATATGGCAGCCAGTCTGGCCCATCCCGCCATCGTATTTTTCCGGAAAAAACGTTCCAGACTATTTGCGCTTGAGCTGTTTGGGCTGATAAGCTGTGTGTTTCTTTTTCTGTTGGCGGTTTTTCATACTTAGCCATGAATATTTGATTGTGGAAAAATGCATTAAAGTAAATCCGGTTAAAGTTTAGTAATACTATGAACTTTGTTTTGCGGGTTAAGAGTAAGGGTACGTTAAAAGCGGGCTGGGCTTCGGGGGAAGAGAGCATGAATAGTTCCTATTGTATTTTGTACAATGGATAGTAATAAAATCAGGCAGAAATTAGAATCTATTGCACTTCATACATTAGATTTGCAGGTTTATGCTCATATAACTGAAAACAATTGTACGAAATACATTAGAATAGATTTTTCGGCCGTTCTTTAAGCATTCTATTGTACATAATGCAATTACTCTATTTTCTGGGGCACTTCATCTAGGAAATTAATAACACTTGTAGAATAAAGAATCATGGGGTTATTGAGGGCAAGTATGAGGTGCGAATAGCAAGCTCACATGAAATCCACGGGTCCTTCGCACCTCAGAATTTGTCGAAACCACCTGGAATTGAGAATACTGAAGAAAGGTCAATGGCAGATTGATACTTAGTTTAGTATTGTTTTGGGGGAAGTGCAGTGAATTGTTGCGGGAACAGCATAGATTGTGCTGGTTTTCGCTGTCGCACTCCGTATGGAGTGTGTGGATTGAAATCTCCTTGTCGGCCATGTTCCCGCACGCGTATGTGTCGCACTCCGTATGGAGTGTGTGGATTGAAATTCCTCATATCGCTATTAACCATGACGACGATGCAATCGTCGCACTCCGTATGGAGTGTGTGGATTGAAATTTAATCGAGCTGATGGTACTGTTCTTGAGACTTTGTCGCACTCCGTATGGAGTGTGTGGATTGAAATAGTCACCGGCAGCCGTTCAGCCAGGAGGATCTGGAGGTCGCACTCCGTATGGAGTGTGTGGATTGAAATAGCCGTCCGGCATCAACGCGAGATTGAGGATATCGTCGCACTCCGTATGGAGTGTGTGGATTGAAATTTCAGGGGCATCTCCGCCATAGATATAAAACACGTCGCACTTCGTATGGAGCGTGTGGATTGAAATTGGCGAGCATCGTAATTGCTCCAGACGAACATATCGTCGCACTCCTTGTGGAGTGGGTGGATTGAAATATCACAGGCATATGCCAAATTTGAAAGAATTACGTCGCACTCCGTATGGAGTGCGTGGATTGAAATTTGTTGGCTCTAAAATCATTAATGTTGGTGCTGTCGTTGCACTCCACACGGAGTGTATGGAGTGAAATTTTAAATGCGTAGGCGCACAGCCAAGCATTTGGTGTAGCGCTCCCTATGGAGTGCGGCGGAGTGGAAATCATAAGTCCGTCCGCATATTCCGAACATTAACACCATCTGCAGAAATGTTTATCGAATAACTGCTTTTTCCCGGGGGGCTTGGCACTATTCTTCAAACTCTCAGGAACAGAGGCGGGGAGAGTCTGACTTAACAATAAGCTAGTCCACTTTTCTAAAAAATAATATTATACCGGTGATGCTTCCTGCACATTTCCTCAAAATAAGGCGTAGGGACCAAATGCCGGTGGAGGGCAGTGGTTCCGTCGGCGAACAATTCTACATAAGTTGAAGAGCTGGAATTAGGACGAAGAGCGGAGACTTGATGTGGTTGGATAATTCCTTCTTTAACAGCGGTAAACATGGATACATCTTTACTGAAATATGAAATGGATGGTGAAATTGGTATTCCTAGTTCTAGAGGAGCCTTGTTTGCTTCTTGTACAATTCTGTTCTTAATATTAATGATACCGAGGTCACTTGAGGCGATAGCTATGTTTGAAATCTGTATGGGATAATGGGAGAGTAATGAGAAGCATAACGTCAGGACAGAGACTTCCCCCGCATTCTTTTTCGTAACCATAGCCTGCATTTCGCGAGTGAAGAATCCATTTTCATAATATTGATCGATCCAGTCATCAGGGAAATCCTCGGCGCCAATTCCTTTATACTGGTTAAAAAACCTTTGGGATTATTCGTTGGGCGCAGCTATTCGAAATAGCTCCATCAACTTTTTATCGCTGTACCCTAACATGGGTAAGTAGTCATTCACTTCATCGACGATAAAATAAGGCCGAGGAAGAGAAGCGATATAACTGACTTTTCCGGGATGATGAGCATACTCTGCATGAACCCAGCCAGGAATAAGAACGATATCGAAACGATTAAAAATGAACGAGTGTGGAAGTAAGTCTGCGTTCTGATAAAAAAATTGGATGTTCCCGGTATCCAAAATCAGTATTTTCAGATTGTTCGCTGTACGCATACGTTGTTCAAGATCGCTATAACTCCCCATTCCAATGCTCCTTTAACTCCTTCTGAACATCGCTGTATTTCCTGGCCCATTTCTCTACTACTCTCCAATTATCCTGGTACAATTCCACATCCGGGTGCGCTTCAATCTGTTCTTTAATTGCAACTACAATGGGGCTTAGGTTTGCTACTAGTGATGGCTTGATTAGTGAATCATCTAGTGCGTATTCATGGAAAATCGCTGACCACTCTGCCGCCGACAAATGTTTATCGAAATAAAGTCTGATTTGTTCTTGGAGTTGACTGTTTTGGTTCTTTTTTGCGATCTGATATAGTTGAATTAGCACGGCTTTGTATGGAGCTTTAAAGGATTTCATGCAATGGGCCACATTAACCAGGAAATCATTATGTTTGTGTGAGAGATAATATTCATACAAATCATGACGACCAAAAATCATTTGGCTGGCAAAATAATCAGCTTTTCGCTCATTCAAATCAAATTCAGTTGAAATCTCGTAATCTTCAGGATGGCTGTCCATTTCTTCATGTTCAGTTAAGTGGTATATTTCATGCCAATATATAAAATATTGATACAATCGTGGTTGTGCGGTATTGATGATCGGGACGGCTATTCCATTGGCGAACTTCCGGATAGCTCCACCCCAATTCTCATCCGGTATAGGGATCTCAATAAGGTTGTATTCTTTTAGAATCTCGTAAGCCCGTTCTTCAAGAGGTAGAGATCTCCATTTAATTAAACGCTTTTCGATATAGGCTATATGCTCCTCAACTTGCCGCTCAATCTTCAAATTCAATTCCACGGTCTCATCTAAGTTTTCGCTGGTAATCCGCATGTTATATGGACATCTCCTTACTTTATATACAATGAATAAATGTCTAATACGTTATCTAATCCATCCAATAGTTCCTTGACTACAGGATTTTTCGCTGTGCCAGCACTATGATCCGAGTATGCATAGGCTGCAGGGGCTGGGGTTAAGGTAATTCGAGCAGTAATGAAGTAATCCTCTGGTAAATCAAAGGCAAGATTGATCTTTGTAATCTGCGAATTGTATTGTTTAGGGTTAGGACTTTCACCTTTAATAATTTGATCAATGGTAGGACGGGAGATATCTGCTTGTTTGGACAAAGATAATTTGGAGTAACCTTTCAGGCGCAGAAAGTTCACCAGGTTTTTGGAAATCGTCTCCCGATGCTCGAAAAAATTTATGCTCATGTTTTACACCTCATTTTCTGTTCTATACTTATTATTATAGAGTAATCACTGTGCATTGCGAAAAATATTTTTACAATTTGTAAATTTATAAATTAGTATTTGTGGAAATGTTGTGAAATATACCTCGCTCCTAGTTCTGCGATTCCCGCACTATGTGGACAGTTTTAATACCCAGAAACGTGCAGGTTAGAGGAAACGAATTACTTTTGCAGAATATAAATTCATTGGAGTTCTATGGTAGCCCGGCACTGGTGCGAATCCTAAGCTCCCATGAAATCCCTGGTTCCTTCGCATCTCAGAATTTGTCGAAACTCTAAGAAATAGATAGTATCCATAGAAAGTCAATGGTTAATCGATGCTTTTTGTATTACTCTTTTATGGAATTGTATTGAATTGATATGGGGACAGGATGATTTAGGCTTATTTCCGCTGTCGCACTCCGTGTGGAGTGCGTGGATTGAAATATCGACGCTCAACGCGCGGATCTGGAGGCTAGGCTGTCGCACTCCGTGTGGAGTGTGTGGATTAAAATTTCTGACAATGTATTGATATCCAAAACTGTGAGCTGTCGCACTCCGTGTGGAGTGTGTGGATTGAAATATGTTGACGATGCTGTACCAATCGGTGGTGTCCTCAGTCGCACTTCTTATAAAGTGCGTGGATTGAAATTCCTGTGGGTCATTCTCTGGATCAGTGTAGTTCCAGTCGCACTCAGTAGGAGTGCATGTATTCCAAGCCGGCAAAGAACTACGAGCAAGAACAGTGGTGTTAGGTGCATGGGAAAAAGCGAATTTCACGAAGGTCCAACTTTTAAAAACATCATAGCCATTTCAACTATTTGAAAGGAGTACACCTATTTATGAATAATCTAAAATCGATTTTGCAAGAAAAAGAGGTGCAATATGAGATTATTCATCATGAAAAACAGATTCGTACAGCCCAGGAAGGCGCAGATTATTTTGGAATTGAAATAGGTCAAACAGCACCTACGTTAATTCTCAAGTCAGAAAAAGGATATTTTGCAATGATTGTTTCTGGAAATCGTGGGCGTGTAAATTTAGAAGAAGTGACAGGCCTTTTAGCATGCAACCAGTTGAAAATGGCAACCCCAAAAGAAGTACAGCAAATAACCGGATATACTGTTGGTAGTGTCCCCTTAGTGCTTTCTTTGCCTTGTATCGTAGATAGGGGGCTTTTTCATTATCCATTTGTTTACGGAGGTACGGGAGAACCAGCATCGACATTGAAAATTGCCCCAAATGATTTAAAAAAACTAAATCAAATTGTCGCTTTTTGGGATTGAGTGAACGAAACTCATCTTCCGCTAACTTGATACTTTAATCAACTAATAAGTATTAAAAAGAAGCAGCCTCCCGGGAGACTGCTTCTTCTTTGTTACAAGTCCTGCTCAGCTTCCTATTCTATAATTAGCGCTATACAGGGTATGATCATTTCATGTTCACTTACTATCTGCGGCTAAAATTACTGAATATCGGTTGCCGGCTGCAGCCACCGCGAACCCATTACAGGCTCTGCTGTAGCAGTGTAGCCTTCCGGCAGATAAGTTACCACTGTCCCTTTGGTAATAACCTGCGGATACATCATATCCGGGTCGGGCAGGGTCACTTTGAAGTAGATCACTGCTTTGCTTCCGCTGGTGAAATCGATCCGCTCTACCGCCAGGCCGTAGCCGGGGTTAGGCAGATTGTCGACGGTGATCGTAGCTTTATTGACGCCTTCAGCCACTTTTTCCAGGACTACATCCGAAATGTAGTTATTGGCCGGAACCGGCTCCGGCTCAGAAGGTTCAATTCCTGTATCGTTCTGGTTGATTACCCGCGCCGCAAACTCAGCGGCATCATGTACCATAACAGCAGCTTCGGAGCGGGTGATGATGTCTGCCGGACGGAATTTTCCGTTATCCAGCGTAATAATTTTTGTATTCAGCAAGATCTGCATACTGTTCATGACCTCTGAAGAGAGCTTATCGCCGTCTTCGACCATTACATACATTTTGGTAACCGGAAAATCACCCTTGCTCTGCAAGGCTTCCGTCAGCAGATGTGCAAACTCTGCACGGGTCATCGCTGCATTAGGATCAGCGTTTTTCGCCAGGGTCAAGCCGCTCTGCTTGGCAGTGAGAAATGAGGAAGCGTACCAGGCATTATCTTTTACATTATCAAAAAAACTGCTGGCGGATGAAGAGCTGCTGCCCGTATCCGTCTGGGGTGCAAGCGCCAGTCCTTTGACGAGGAATTGAACCCCTTGCGCAAGGGTTACTTTAGCATTCGGAGCGAACAGATCGCTTGTTATTCCGTTGATCACACCTGCATTATGCAATGCATTGATTTTGGTTTCGGCAGGGTTGCCGCTCAGATCGGAGAAGGCAAAAGCAGATGCCCCGAAGGATAAGCTGGCAGCCAGGATTCCGCACGCGATGCTCATTTTTTGCGCGCGCTTCATTAGGTTAGTTGGTTTCATTGTGCATCACCTCTATCTATTAAGATGGCTTTTGGGTGAGAAATGTTGCACTTGGCGGAGAAAAAAATCCACTATTACAAAATAGGGAGAAATCTGTATTAGACCAAATGCAAATTAAAATATTGCTTATAAAAGTTATAGAAGAATCATATGGGTTGACTTGGTGAGTATTTGTAAATGGCCTATCCGTTAGGGTCGCACTCCGTATGGAGTGTGTGGATTGAAATAAAATTAAATTTGAATCCCCACCCAATTTTGTAGTCCCACTCCGTATGGAGTGCGTGAATTGAAATGAAATTGACGATACTGACGGAGCTACCCGACATCTTTGCACTCCGTGGTCGCTGGTCGCACACTTTGCAAAGTCTGTAGCTAAAATATAGGCTATAAAACCTAAACTCAACTCGCCAACCATATTCCTGTACGTAATACAACATTCTGCCCATAATATCAAGCAAAAATAGATATTGTTGTATAAAAGGCAGTATTCCTCATGAATTAAGCGGCTAAGTACGGATATTGATGTATTTCATACAACAATCCTTGTAAATAGCCTTGTATTTGCGGACCCGAGTTGTATTACGTACAACATTGGGACTAGTCCGTAATGAATGGCTTGCTTCACTCGCCCCGCTCCGCCTCTGCCCCCACACAAACCCCAACCGCATTCACCGGATTTAGTACATATCCCGCAAGCGAGTATCGGACACGGGGCAGAACGTGGTAAGATAGTAGAAATGTGTAGATCAAATCTAAGTTCAGCAGGTGAATGGTTTGAGATTAAGAGATTTCATGGGGCCGTCGGATACCTCTGCCTACCGGCAGGGGAAGTGGATTAAGCGGTTTATATATACGTATTGGCTCGTGATTGCTCTGCATGCTCTGGCGCAGCTCGCGGCCTATTTTTTTACGACCTATCCGATGGAGCCTAAGGCGTTTTATTTGGGGGTATTGACCTATCCGACACTGTTGATGGCGGTTGTGGTCGGGGTGGTCCAGTTTATGGATTACGCTGTGCCTAAACATTCTTTTATGATGCTGTTTGTGGCGGGGACCATTATTGCGATGGTCATTATTCATCTGAATATGGATATCCGGATTATCGGGGCGCTGATGCTGCTGCCGATTATTGCTTCGGCGATTTTTTTCAGGCTGGATCTAACCTTGTTCGCTTCTGTGCTGCAGGTGGTTGCCTTTGTGATTCTGTATTATGGAGATGCTACATTTAAATATTATTTAACTGATTTCGACTTGATCGCTATTCCGCTCTTTCTGCTGGTCAGCATGCTGGTTGTCGGCATCATTATTATTAACGGGCGTGAGCTGGTGAGTGATCTGGAGGCGACGCTGACGGCTAAGCAGGATCTGATGATTGAGAATGCGGTGATCCGCAAGCTGTCCACTACCGATGCGCTGACGGGGCTGTACAATCATATTTCTTTTCACGAGTTTTATGAAAAAGCGCTGGAATACGGCAGCAAGGGTGCCCCGTTCCATCTCGCGCTGATTGATATCGATAACTTCAAGCAGATTAATGATAAATACGGGCATCGCACCGGAGATCTTGTGCTGGCACGGGTGGCGCGGGTGATCCGCGAATACATTTCACCTGCGGATATTGCCGCCCGCTACGGCGGTGAGGAGTTTGCCATCCTCTTATTCGAGAAGGGCTTCGAGGAAGCCTTCGTGCTGATGGACTGGATCCGCCAGCAGCTGTCGGAGACGTTCCATGAGGAGATGGAGGGCACTGCGGTCACGGTCAGCATTGGACTCAAAAGCTATTCCGAAGGGACCACCAAGGAAAGGCTGTTTGAGGATGTCGACAATCTGCTCTATACGGCCAAGCATTCCGGCAAGAACAAGACACTTACGCCGCACGGCCCGCTAATTGTACTATAACCCGGCTGCTACGAATCGTCCGCTTCGGCAGCCTTTTTGCGTGCCCGGAACCGCCGGACCTTCATCAGGTTACCGCAGAGCTTATCGTCGCAGTAGCGCTTCGAGCGGTTGCGGGTATCATCATAATAGACCCAGAGACAGTCGGGGTTCCCGCATATCCGGAACCGTGCGTAGTCCTTCTCCAGCAGGGCAGCGGCAAAAGAAGCGGAGATCTCCGCCATAATCTGCTGCCAATGGCTCTGCAGCGGCTGTAGCGTCAGCTCAGCTTGTCCCCCGTCCTGCGGAATCAGCCGCCGGATCACCGGTCCTTCGGCCAGATATTGATTGAGCTGTTCCCAACAAGCGGCGTCAGGCGTCTCTCCCTGCACCAACTGCTGTACTTCCTCCCATAACCAGCCGCGCAGCTGCTTCAGCTGCTCCAGCTCCGCCGGCATCACCGGCAAGGCAGCGGGGAGCTGCTGCTTCTCCAGCCATTCCGCCAGCCACTCCGGTTCGTCCAGCTTGTCCCGGTCCTTGCTCCGGTCACCTGTCCGCCAGTCCCGCCAATAGCTGTTAATGAAATCCGCCCACAGCAAGGTACACCACTCCTTTCGCCGCCATATTTTCTTTGATTGTAACAGTTAAAACTATGTTTTGCTAGTTACTTGAACTGCAGGCTCGAATATGCTACATTTCTTACGTAACCGTTATCGGGATGTTTTGCTCGTTACGTGAGCTGGTTTTCGTGTGCCAACTATCTTAAGGAGGGGTAAGGATGCAAAATAAGATTAGCGACGTTCTGCTGGAGAACTGGGATTATGTCATGGATGTTGAGGATTGGGCACCGCCGCTTAAGGATGCGCTGGAAGGTGTGAACAGTGAGCAGGCCAGCTGGAAGCCCCAGGGTGCAGCCGGTAATTCCATCTGGGAGACAGTCAACCATCTGACTTATTATAAGGAACGGCTGCTGCGCAAGCTGAAGGGAATGGAGAAGCTGCCTGACCTGGACAGCAATGATGCTACCTTCACGGTGACGGAGAGCGGGGAAGAGGCGTGGGACGCGGCAGTAGCCAAGCTGAAGACGGTGCATGCCGGACTGCGCGAGATCATTGAAGCCCTTGAAGAAGGCGCTTATGACTGGGGCGGCTCCGGGCATGCCCCGGGCGAAGAGGTCATGAGTCTGATTCTGCATGATTCCTACCATACCGGACAGATTGTGCTGCTCCGCAAGCTGCAGGGCTCCTGGCCGGGCCAGCGCAGCTTCGGCTAGCAATCCATTGCTGTAAGGCGCATCTTATGCTGTCGTATTCCGGGCAGAGAGCTGCGGCTTTTTTGTATAATAGAACCTTAATCCCTGCATGAACCGTCCAATTGCCATCTTGTTTCAGTGCCTCAAGCCCCGGTTAATGGTTGTCATACAGCAATTGACCCGAGAGGAGAGATGTAAGATGGAGCCGAATTACAAGGACAGAAGTGTAGAGGTTGAACGGACAGAGGTGCACAAGAAATCGGATTCCAGTCTGGTCGCATCCACTTTTATCAAATATGCAGCGTACATTATTATTATATTTGGAATCTTGTTCTTCCTGGTGCGGTACGTATTCCCGATGTTCTAAGCTCAGCAGCGGAATCCCGGGTCAGTGCCTGATAAGTCAAAAGCCGTGCTTACCCTAAGGGTAAACGCGGCTTTTTAATAAGGGTCAGCCCGGCTATACATCCTTCTGGACGATATCGCGGCGTTCGGCAGAGTTACGGTAGAAAAACCAGCATTCATTCAGCAGCTTAATCTGACGGCGGTCTTTCTTAAGGTAAGCTTTCATGAGCTGTTGGCAAAGCCACTGCGGCAAGGGAATTCCTCCTCTGGCATGCATCCTATGTACAGATAGCATATGGAGAAGACTGCCCAAAGGTGCGGCAGCAGCCCTTAATTCGTAATGAAACCCGCAGCCCTTCGCAGCTCTAGAGCACGCCTTCCTCTTCTTCCTCATACCATTGTTCGAGCTGGGCCTGCAGCGCCCGGATTTCCGTCAGCAGCGAGATCAGCGGATACTCCGTCTCTTGAATAGAGGCAAAAGCGTTCTCCAGCCGGTTAATGTACGCCAGCCCCGATTCCAGCTTGTGCTCCTCACGCAGCAGCTCCAGGGAATCACATTCGGCAATTGCCCGCGGCAGCCCGGGAACATTCTCTGCTGTCAGCTTGTCGATCTCTTTGTTCAGGCGAAGATTGAGCGCGCTCAGCTGATAAGCATACTCTTCAGGCATCTCCACGAATTGCAGTTCCTGATCCTGCTGCAAGATTACATACCGCATTTTCGGCATAAGTCATTCTCCCTCCGGACTTGTCTTCCTTCTTGACAGTGTAGCCTATGGGCAAGTTACAATTCAAGTGGGATCTTATTTGCGACAGGAAGGGAGCCGTGAGGCAGCATGACGATAAGTATGAGCAATGAAGAGCTGCAGCAATGGATCGAGCAGGTGTCCCTGCGCAGCTTCGGCGTGCCTTTCCGGCATACAGCCAGCTTCAACAGCAGACTTACGACAACGGGCGGACGGTATTTCACCAAAAGCCATAATATAGAGATTAATCCGCAGCAGCTGGCCATCCACGGGCGGGAGGAGACGGAGAAAATCATCAAGCATGAGCTCTGCCACTATCATCTGCATCTGGCGAAGCGGGGGTACATGCACCGGGATGCCGATTTCAAAAATCTGCTGGCCCGCGTCGGCGGCAGCCGCTACTGCCAGACCCTGCCGGGGGCCAAGGCGCGTAAGCCGCAGCCTTACCGGTATAAGCTGGTGTGTACCGCCTGTGCCACCGAGTATTTGCGTAAACGCAAGGCCGATCCGAAGCGGTACCGCTGCGGCAGATGCGCCGGCAAGCTGAAGCTGGTTGCACTGGATGCAGGCAAGGGAGCGGCGACGTAAGCCCTGAGCTCTACTTAATGACCAGACCCAGCAGCCCGGCGAAGGAGGCAGCCTGCGGTGCAGAGATGATGCAGCCGTCCAGATCCTGAAGGTCAACCATCAGGCCGGTGAATTCGCAGTCACTGAGATCAACATCCTTCAGCCTGCATCCGGCCAGCACCGCCTGATCCAGATTACATTCCGTGAAGAACAGGCCGCTGAGGCTGGACTGGTAATAATCGGCGCTGATCAGGGCGCTTTGTGCGAAGACCGTATTCTTGAAATTGGCAAACCGGAACACCGCAAACTCCCCGATACACCCGCTCACCGTAACATTTTGAAACCGCGCCCTGGTGAAATCCGTGCCGATCATCCGGCAATCCCTGAACTCCGTCCGGTGAATGAAGGCGTCACTGAAATCGACGTTGGACAGGTCGCAATGCTCGAAGATTACATCCGTCAGCTCTATGTGGTGCAGCGAGGATTCTGTAATGGTCACATTCCTGAAAATAGTTTTATCAAAAGACACTCTGGCAGCGTCCTGGTATTCAATGAGAGAACCTGCGATCAGGCAGCGGCTGTATTCGTCCTTGGAGCTCAGGGAATGAATCTGCTGCGGCAGCAGAAGTTCAGGCTCCGGAATGCGGGGTTGTTCAATCTTCATAATGATGAATGCCTCCGTAAATGTAGTTCCACCACAACAATCCGTACACGGTGAATGAATTAACTATCCTGCGAACCGGAGCTTTTGTCAATTAAGGCGGCTGCTTCTTCTGTATGCATGTACGTACAAATACACCTTCGTCTGGATACAAACACACATCGTCCTGTAAGCGTTACCAAATTAAGATGGAAATGAAGTCCATTTTAGTTAGAGGGGGCGCACTTATGAAACGATTCAGGTCCGCGGTTGCGGGTCTGCTGGCGCTGTTGCTGATCTTTCCGCAGCTGGCTCTGCCGGGAGCCGGAGGTACTGTCCGTGCAGACGGCATCCAGGGGAGCGGTGCAGCACAAATTCCTGCCGGTACGGTTCTGATTAAGAACAAGTGGAAGAGTAATTTTTTGTATGAGACCACGGAGGGGATTGTCCGCTACGGGATGACTAACCCGGCGGATACCTCGTCCCACTGGACGGTGGTAACGGATGGGGGCTTGTCACGGATTCAGAATGTGAAGACAGGCCACTTCATTACGCTTGACGGCAATACCGGCAAGGAGGATTCGCTCAAGGCTGCTGATGTTCCGGGGGGCGGCAGCGCCGCCGACAAGTGGCTGATCGATACCTCGAACCGTCCGGGCTATATGGTCATCCGCAGTGCAACTGCACCGGAGAGCAAACTGGTCATCCACGAGGAGAATCAGCTGGGCTACGCCCAGGTCAGCAGCGATATCAATATCACATTTGAGAGCCCGCAGTGGGCGTTCGTGGACCTCAGCGCAGCGCCGGTGCGGTTGGAAAGCGTAATGCGGCCGGGCAACGTCATGTTTGAGGACGAAGGTCAAGTGAAGCACGGCGCGCAGCCGCTCAGCAATGAGTCGGCACAGTGGTTTCTGGAGCCGGGAACGGATTCCGGCACACTGCTGATCCGCAACCGCGCGACCGGACATTACATCAAGCAGAATGAGGAGCATTGGTACGGGGTCTTCTCAGCGGAGATAGATCCGGCCAAGCAGTCACTCAGTGAGTGGATTCAGGAGCCGGCACTTCAGGCTGCAGAAGCGGGACTTGTCACCTTCCGCAATATCGGGCTTACGGATGCGGGGAACCCGTTATGGCTGAATCCCCAGTTTGACGGTGACAACGATGTGCGCTCCAACAATTGGCCGGGCTGGGGAGGCAATCCGAGTGCCCAGTGGCGGATTGTTGCAGTAAGTGAGCTGCAGCCGGTGCGGATTGCCGCCTACACGGATGCCCAGGTGGCTACAGATTTCCTGTATGAAGCCGCAGGCGGCGTGCTGAAGCACGGGGAGATTGCTGCGGGTACAGCGGATGAAGGCAGCTATCTCTGGTATGCCGAGGATTATGACGCCCATAAGCGTATCCGCAATGCAGCCACAGGTCACTATCTTACCTATGGAGACGGCACGGCTACAGCAGTAACGCTGAGTACAAGCACGCCTTCCGATCAGTGGAATTTCAAAGAATCGGATGAATTTGATGACTATCAGACGATTGGGAATGCAGGGACTCCGGGACAATATCTGGCTACGCTTGGCAATGGACTTGCCGGTGCGGCTTCCGATGCAGGCTCGCTGTCTGCCCAGTGGCAGCTGCTGGACCCGAATGTGCCAACGGACGGTTCCCTGCATTATTACCGCATCCAGAATGCCTGGCAGTCATTCTACTGGTATGAGAGCAGTGATGGTATGCTGAAATACGGCAATATGCAGGCTGACGGCTCGGATCAGTGGCTGATTGAGAAATACAACGGCCGGAAGCTTTTTCAGAATAAAAAAACAGGGCACTACATCAATGTAGCGCAGATGCCGGACGGCCATATCGCGGTGACGCCGCTTGCGGACAGGCATGATGTGGACCCGGCGTACATCTGGACCGGTACAAACACTGGCGACAGCACGTATGTCCTCACCAGCCTGCTTGATAAAACGCCAGGTGAGCGTCCGGAGAAGTACATCTCGTTGCAGAATCTGACCAAATATGCCGAATACGGCGTAATCAATCCCGATTGGGGCAGCCCGAAGTGGAAATTCGTGCCCGTAACGGAGAAAAAGCATGATTTGTTCCGCTTCAAGCTGAGCAGTGCGAACGGGGCAGACCAGTATCTGAAGGACGGGCCGGTGCCTGCTTCGGGGGGAGCAGCTACGCCTCCGGAGAACGGCAGCACGGTGACAGCGGCTGTGTATAGTACAGACTCATCAGCAGGTGCGGATGTGCAGGGAGCAGAAGAAGGAGAACTGCTGGAGAACCCGTTGACTGACGGTGCTAATGCTCCGGCTCCTGTGAATGCCGCTGAAACAGCAGTCAGCCTAATAGCTGATCCTACTGTCGGTCAAGCTACGTACGGGGAGCTTAATGCTGATGGCGATGCTTTCGTCTGGCAGCTTGTCGATATACCGGGCAGCAACGGTGCGGTGAAGATCAAGAACAGGGGAACCGGAAGATTCCTGTCGCTGCAGAGCCTGGAGCCTGTAATTGATCAAGAGGAGCCTTCCGTTCCTGTAGCCACTGAGCAGACGGTATACGATGTCTGGGCCAGTATCAGATGGACGGTGGATATGCAGTCCTCGGGAGTTACGACGTTTAAAAGTGCCTGGTCCGGCCATTACCTGTATGGTACTGCCGATGAAGCCGGCCATCCGGTAATCAGGATCAGCAAAGCTGCGGATGCGGCTGCCCGGGACAGTGCACAGTTCACCGCAGAACCGGTGTATGAGCCGGTACCGCCTGTTCAGGCAGCTCCTGTCCGGTTCAAAAATGCCGCCACGGGAGATTATCTGTATGAGAATGAGCATGGTGTGGTGCTGTACGGCCAGCCTGCTGCAGACAACGGGTACTCACACTGGAGTATTGTGAAGGATGGGGCGCAGCAATTCATTGTTAACCGGGGAACGGGTCATTATGTGACCCTGAACAGCGATTATTCGTTCCTGGAGAGTACGGGTACTGCTCCGGCGGATAACGGCGCTTCGGCCTGGGCAGTAAGCCTGGCAGCGGATGCCAGACATTATACGGTCCGCAGTCTGTACGGACAGTATAATGATGAATTTATCCATCTGCAGAACAAGACCGGCTACGCAGAACGCGGCCTGCTGCTGGATACCGAGAATTCGCTGCAGTGGGCGCTGGAAGACGCGCCGCAGGTGTTCAATCTGCCGCAAGGAGAGGCCAGAAATACGGACACGGCAACTCCGGTGCAGAATGATACGAATATAATTACGATTATGCCGCAGGGCATGAACGGGATAGTCCTGGCAGAAGCGGATGGCAAGGCGGTATATGCTGAAGCCTCCGGTGCTCAGGAAGAAGCACGTTGGCTGTTGCAGGATTATAACGGGCGGCAGCGGCTGATGAACGTTCAGACCGGACATTTTCTGGCGCGTGGCGAGGGCGGCAGCGTTAGGTTATCGGCTGATGGCAGCGAGGAAACTGCACAGTGGATGATTCAGGAGAAGCTTGGATGGCGGCTGCTGCTAAGTGCAGATCAGAAATCTGCGCTTACGCACAGTGAAACGGGAACGAAGCTGGGGGCGGCAGATGGAGCTGATACGCTCTGGAGCTTCACTCCGGTAGCCGGGGATGCCCGCTATGCAGGTGCTGAAGCCTTCCATGGAGACGGAGTTCTGCGTTTTGCCGTCAACGCTGAGCAGGCGAAGGAGTATGACGTTACACTCCGGTACAGAAATCATTCAGATTCCAAAGCTGAGCTGAAGGTAGAGGTCAACGGGCTGGCGCAGGGAAGCGTGAAGCTGAGTTCTTCTGCAATCTGGCGGATCGCCCAGCTTAAGCTGAAGCTGCGGGCAGGCATCAATACGATCTCGCTGAGCGGCGGCGGTGAGCAGTGGAGTGCTATTGAGATTGACCAGCTGACTGTCAAGAATAGTGTGAACAAAGCTTACCGCGGAGCTACGCTCCCTTATGTCAGCTATGAAGCAGAGGATGCAGACACGAATGGAACGCGGGTGTCGCCTTCACGCAAATATCTGAGCCTGGCAGCAGAATCCTCCGGCCGCGAGGCGGTCATTCTGAAGGATACCGGGGATTATGTGGAATTCACGCTGGCAAAACCGGCGAATTCCATCGTGCTCCGCTATTCCATACCGGATAGCCCGGACGGAGCAGGTGCGGAAGAGACACTGTCGCTGTATGTGAACGGCGAACACCGGGAGCTTAAGCTTACATCCAAATACGCCTGGGAGTACGGCAGCTATCCGTGGTCGAACGATCCGCGCCAGGGCAGCGGCCACCGCTTCTATGACGAGATTCATGCGCTCATCGGCGATGCTCCGGCAGGGGCGGTTATCCGTCTGGAAAAAGGTGCAGACGACACCGCCGCCTCTTACGTCATCGATCTGGCAGAAATGGAGCAGGTTGCCCCTGCGCTGACCCGGCCGGCTGGATTCCTGTCCGTTACCGACTACGGCGCCATTCCGGATGATGATGGCGATGATACTGCCGCATTCCTGGCGGCACTTGCCGCGGCCAAAGAGCAGGGAGCGGGCGTCTGGTTCCCGGCCGGCAGCTTCGACGTCGGCAGCGGCCTTCTGAGGCTGGAGGCTGCGGAGATCCGCGGCGCAGGCATGTGGCACACCACGCTGAACGGGGCCAAATTCTACGGCCTGGGCGGCAAGATCAGCGTATACGATCTGCTGATTGACGGGGGCATTAACGTCCGCGACGATGAGGCGGTTACGAATGCTTTTCACGGTGCGTTCGGCCAGGGCTCGGTCATTCAGAATGTCTGGATTGAGCATACGAAGGCAGGCCTGTGGCTGACCCAGCCGATGGGCGAGAAGGCGCGCACCAACGGCCTGTATATGGCCGGGCTGCGTATCCGCAATCTGATGGCGGACGGCATCAACTTCGCTGTCGGCACAGGCAACAGTATGATGGAGCAGAGCGATATCCGCTATCCGGGCGACGATGGGATTGCCATGTGGTCGTTCACCGATGCCGCACTGAAGGATGTCAACGGCAATGAACGTACGCCAAGCTTCAATAACACAGCGCGCTTCAATAATGTATCCCTCCCGTGGCTGGCGGATAATATCGTCGTGTTCGGCGGCAGGGACAATAAGATCCAGGACAATATTGTGAAGGACACGGTAACGAACGGAGCCGGGATTGCGGTATCCACCCGCTTCAGTGCAGAGCCGTTCCAGGGAACAACCATTGTTGAGCGTAACACACTGCTGCGGACGGGCAGCTATGACTCCGGTTATGGGGTCAATCTCGGGGCGTTATGGCTCTATGCAGGTGAGAACAACCTGCAGGGAGATATTCAGATCCGTAACAACACGGCTCTGGACAGCACCTATTCCGGGCTGATCGTCCATGGCAATCTGAATGTGGATGGAGTCACCCTGAGTAATAACGTGATTGACGGAGCCGGAACGAGCGGTGTAGAAATAACGAAGGATCTGCGGGGCAGCCTGCTGGCGGATAATCTGATTATCCGCGGGGAACGGATGAATCTGGTCGCGAATGCCTCGTCCGAATTTACGGTTCTTGAGAAGAACCAGGGTGTCGCAAACCTGATCAAGCCGTTCTCAATCAAGCTTGAGGACGGGCAGACGGGTCCTCTGGAGCTGAACGTAGGAACAGCATCGGGAATGCAGGTGCTAAGCCCTGCCGGTACAGATGTTACTGCTGAGGCTGATATCAGCATTGCTGACGGCAGCGTAGCTGCTCTTCAGGAAGGTGCGCTGCAGGCGCTGGCTGAAGGTAAGACGACTATTAATGTTACTGTGCTTAATAGCACAAGAGTGTATGATCTTGCGGTGGTGAAGGCGGAGGAACCGGGTTCCGGTGACCCTGATCCGGTAGACCCGATAGATCCGGGCAATCCGACAGATCCAGGCAATCCGGGCAACCCAGGGAATCCGGGTAATCCAGGGAATCCGACAGATCCTACAGATCCTACAGATCCAGGCAATCCAGGCAATCCGGTAGATCCAACAGATCCGGCGGGCCCGTCTCCACAGCCGAGTCCTACCCCGAGCCCGACACCGGCTCCGGTACTGGTCTCTGCGGCATCGCCGGCGGCGAGCGCTAAGCCTACAGCTGCTGCGGCGGCCAATAACGATGCGCAGCTCAAGGCTGCGGCCGCCGGGCAGGCCGTGATTGAAGTAGCGGCGGGTGCCGACGGTACCGCACGCTTCAGTGCCGCTGCGCTGAAAGCAGCGGCAGCCTCGGCATCAGCGGCGAATCCGGCCGCTGTGCTGGTGGTCCGCAGCGGAGACGCGTCCTACCGTCTCCCGCTGTCCTTGGTGGAGAGCGTGTTTAAGGCAGCGAAGCTGCCGGACGGCACGCTCGAAATCAAGCTGGCCCCGCTGGCAGGCGCGGGGCTGGCGGAGCTGCTTGCCGGCAGCGGCAAGCAGGGCTTCACAGTGAAGGGAACGCCAGTGAGCTTCAGCCTGAGCGTCACAGACGGCAGCGACAGCGTGCCGGCTGCGGGGTTCGGTAGAGTAAATGTCGAGCGGACATTTACGGTTAATGAGGCGCTGGATGCCAAGACAGCGGTAGCGCTGGTCTATGATGCCAAGACGCGAAGCTTCCGTTACGTTCCGGCGCTGTTTGAAGCAGGCGCAGGCGTGACCCGGGTTACAGTCAAGAGCAGCCTGGCCAGCGGAGTCATAGCTGTTGCTGTGAATCCGGTCAGCTTCGGAGATACTGCTGCCCACTGGGCTAAGGCAGAGATTGATCTGCTGGCCAGCCGGCTGATTGTGAACGGCCAGTCGGCCGGCGTATTCGCACCGCAGCAGCCGGTCAGCCGGGCTGAGTTCTCGTCCATGCTGGTGCGCTCGCTGGGCCTCCAGCCGGATGCTTCTGCGGTAGCGCATACGTTCAGTGATACGCCAGCCGGTTCGTGGTATGCTGCGGATGCCGCAGCAGCCGCCGCCCTCGGGCTGGTGGAAGGCTACACGGACGGTTCCTTCCGTCCGGATGCACCGATCACCAGAGAACAGATGGCTGTGATGATTGCTAGAGCGCTTAAGCTGCTGCCAGCCGGTACAGCGGCTGCTGAACCAGCTTCTCCTGGTGCGAATTCTGCGAGCACCGCAGTATCCTTCAAGGATGCAGCCAGTATTTCAGGCTGGGCTAAGGAAGCCGTAAATGTACTGACCTCGGTTGGCATCATGAAAGGCCAGCCGGCGGGAGACTTTGCGCCGGGCAGTGACACAAGCCGCGCTGAAGCTGCCGTTATGCTCACCCGACTGCTTCGCACAGGCAAGCTTTTGAACTAGCAGAATGAACCTGCAAGGTTCGGAATAAGCATAGGCAAGCCACCGCATTGGAGTGTGAAGTTCTTCTCCTTTGCGGCGGCTTTTTGTGGTGCATTGAGGGAAAGCAGACATAGAGCATAGACTATGCTGAACATAAGCTACGAATGCTAATCGTACCCGGGGAGGGACTTCTACTCTTTTACACAAACTTCTTGAAGTTACCTGCTGTGAGGGCAATCGTGCCCAATGTATGCGAAAAACCGAATACATGTGCCGCTGTGAGACTATGGGCGGGTTTTTCGCTATAAGAGACTTAAATTGAAGTCCCGTAATCCGTCCCAGACAGAGACTTCTACTTGATCTGGCCCATGTCCAGGTTAACCCGGTAATTGCCATACGCCAGCAGCTCATCGAGAAAAGCAGCCAGTGCCTCCTGGCTCGCGGTCCGCACCCGCATCCAGTAACAGCCTTCACCGCTGATCCGGTATAGTTCGGAGACACTGTCATGATCCTTCGCGAAGGCCTGGAAGGGCAGATGGGCACTATTCGTGCTGAGGAATACTGTAATGAACGCATGGATATTCTGCCCGATCTGGAGCGGGTTCCAGCGGATTGTATAGCCTTCAATAATCTCGAGTTCCCGCATTCTGCGGATTCGCGCACCTACAGCCTGGCCCGTCAAGTGAACCTGTGCTCCGATATCTTTGTGGCTCTGTGTAGAATCTTCAATCAGCAGCTGGAGGATGCGGTAATCAGTATCATCAATGAGATAGGGGGTCATAGTTACATAATCCTTTCTGGATGAAAGTCGAACAGGCGAATCTCTTTCGCGGATCAATGTACTCCGCTTGCCGGTCAATCTATACTTAATTGTAGCAGAACATAAGCCAGAGAAAGAAGGTTACCTATGAAAATCCAATTAATCCGCCACGCCGCCCTATGGCTTGAATACGGTGGCAGCACTTTTCTCATTGACCCGATGCTTAGCGCGCAGGGAGTCAATCCGCCGATTATGAATTCCGGCGATGACCGCCGTAATCCGCTGACCCCTCTGCCCGGTCCGGTGCAGCAATGGCTGGATCCGGATGCTGTGATCGTGACGCATCTTCACCAGGATCACTGGGATGCAGCTGCAGCCGAACTACTCAATCCGAAGCTTCCGTTGTTGTGTCAGGAGGGGGATGGAGAGAAAATCACGGCTCAGGGATTCGGGCAAGTTAAGGAGATAGATGACAATGTGCCTTCAGTATTCCGTGGAGTAACTCTCTCGCGGACCGGTGGCCGGCACGGAACCGGAGAAATTGGAGCCAGGATGGGAAAGGTATCCGGGTGCTTATTTCAGGCGGAGGGTGAACCGGTGGTGTATCTGGCCGGAGATACGATTTGGTGCAAAGAGGTTGAGGATGTGCTCACAGTCCATCAGCCCGATATCATTATAGTTAATGCCGGAGGGGCCAGCTTCACAAACGGAGGGCATATTACGATGAACGAGCAGGATATAGTGGAGCTATGCCATGCTGCGCCAACTGCTTCAGTGATAGCCGTACACATGGATACTATTAATCACTGCAGAGTAACCCGGGGGTTATTGAAGCTTCGTCTGGAGCAGGAGGGACTGCTTGACCGTGTCGCTGTACCACTGGATGGAGAATGGGTGTAATTCAAGGAAAATTTGTATATTTTGAAAACGATCTCATGATCTTTGTTTCAGCACTTGACTAGACTAAAGAATCATGATAAATTATTCCTTGTTCATGTTAATGTTCCCTGATAGCTCAGTTGGTAGAGCACTCGACTGTTAATCGAGTTGTCACAGGTTCGAGTCCTGTTCGGGGAGCCATTACTTGGAGAGATACCCAAGTGGCTATAAGGGGACCCTCTGCTAAGGGGTTAGACTGCGTAAGCGGTGCGAGGGTTCGAATCCCTCTCTCTCCGTTCGAAATACTTCCCTGTTAGGGATGAGAACCCTCAGTGGTTCGTTGGAGCATAAGCTTCGTTAGGGATTCTTCGCAATCTCTCACGAAGTGAGAGTATCCCTCTCTCCGTTCGATTGATATTGTACAAGAAGAGTCCAATGGGGCTCTTTTTTTTGTTGTTGTTGAGTAGATGATCCAATTGAAAAAGCCGGGATTAACGGTGCGGCCATCAGGATACCGCGGCAGCAGGACAATAGATGGATAATGTACACTTGCTAAAAGAACGAAGGGGGATATGTCAAACAGCAAGTGGAAAAAGAGCACTTAATATTACGGAAATACCCCAAAGTAAGTGAAGTATAAGAAATTAGGATACGTTTGTCCACTTAATGGTCTCCACGAGACGGAAATAGCGAAATTAAGATACATTTTTCCACCTAAATACTATAGAGGGCCGGTCTGCCTTCAGAATACATAACTATTAGCTACATAATAGAAGAATCTTCGCCGGGAAAAGAGTAACGGCTAAGCTAACGCCCCGCAAGCAGTCAGGTTCGCCCGGAGAACAAATTTCTTCTTGTTAAAGCGATGTCACCCGAGAACACAAAGAGCATAACTGCCCCTGATTCCCGCCAGCAACCCCTTCTCTTATGTACATCGCATCAGTCCCCTATATACACCACCAGAAAATACGCATTCTAGCGCAGACGTACATGTGCAGAACTGTTTGTTCAGGTCACTTTCCGGACGAGGGGATGGCCTCCATTCCTGCGGCGCCAGTGTCAATCTACAATTTTCGGCAAATAAAAAGACCAAACGACAAAAAATCTGTCGATTCAACCCGTTACTCCTTTAATTAATTGAAGTAATGATGCTGTAAAGAGACAAATGTTATATTAATTGCGTACAAATCAAGTATTGTATAAGAAAAGGAAACAATGCCTGGAGCCATCCTACTTGATTATCCTCTGTTTTACTCCCGTTTTCTCCGTATTTTTCTTTTGAATTTAAAAACCTACCAAATACTACACGTACCATGTTATGTAACATAACACCAATTCTTGAATTTTATATTAAAATGCCCGAAAAATTAGTGACGACACCATAACCTTGTGTTAATATAAATGACATCATAAAGAAAGAAAAGAGAAGCAAGGGCAGAGAAAGGGGATTTACGATTATAATGGGGAAAAGGGGATGGCGATGGAGTACTTCATTCAGCAACTAATTAACGGGATTTCCGTAGGCAGTATCTATGCTCTGATCGCCCTTGGTTACACAATGGTTTACGGTATCATTAAACTGATCAATTTTGCGCATGGCGATGTATTTATGGTGGGTTCGTTCATCGGACTTTACAGTGCCAAATTTTTGGCTAACGCCGGATTGCCGCCCATCGTTGTCCTGCTCGTGTCGCTGATCATTTCGATGACGATAAGCGCATTGCTCGGGATCACAATAGAACGTCTGGCTTACAAGCCGCTGCGCAAGTCCACCCGGATTGCTGCTCTGATTACAGCGATTGGCGTATCCTTCCTCCTGGAGTATACCGGAGTTCTGATTCTCGGGCCGCAGGCCAAAGGCTTCCCGGATATTATGGAGAAGAAGCAGTACCATCTGTTCGGATCTTCCATTCAAGTGGATTCCAATCAGATAATGATTCTTCTAACAACGATAGTTCTAATGATTGTCCTGCAGTATATTGTACGTTATACCAAAACCGGTAAAGCGATGCGGGCGGTATCCTTCGATGTGGAAGCGGCAAGGTTGATGGGGATCAACGTAGACCGCACCATTTCAGCTACCTTTGCAATTGGCTCGGCGCTTGCGGCCGCAGCCGGTGTCATTTTCGGGATGACATACAATACAGTGGATCCACTAATGGGTGTTATGCCTGGTCTTAAAGCATTCGTAGCTGCGGTGCTTGGCGGTATCGGAAGTATCCCGGGTGCACTTGTAGGCGGTCTGCTGCTGGGAACGGTAGAGACAGAGATTTCTTCACTCGGCTTCTCTTCCTGGCGTGACGGTGTGGCCTTTGCGGTACTGATTCTGATCCTTATCTTCAAACCATCCGGACTGTTTGGCAAGAATGTCCGGGAGAAAGTGTAGGAGGGAACTGCCGTGAAAACAGTAAACAAAAAATTCTGGCTGGGCATTATTGCTGCCTTTGCCTTCTATGGAATTATTAAAGTTCTTCTAACAACAGGAGTTCTTAGTGATGTGAATCAATCTATGCTGCTTCTGATTGGTGTCAACATCATGCTTGCCGTGTCGCTCAATCTCATTACCGGAATTACCGGACAGTTCTCTATCGGCCATGCCGGGTTTATGTCAGTAGGCGCCTATACCTCGGCCATCCTTACACTCGATTATAATGTGCCATTCGTCCTGGCGATTCTGGCCGGCGGGCTCCTGGCCGCGGTGTTCGGAGTACTGATCGGGATGCCTACGCTCAGGCTTAACGGTGACTATCTGGCCATCGCAACACTGGGGTTCGGTGAGATTATCCGCATCATCATGCTGAACACGGAATTTGTCGGCGGAGCTTCCGGGCTTAGCGGCATTCCTGCCAAAACAACCTGGACGCTGCTGTTCTTATTCACTCTCGTTTCTGTAGTTCTGATCAACAACTTTATCCGCTCTACACACGGCCGGGCTTGTATTGCGATCCGTGAGAATGAGATTGCTGCAGAAGCGATGGGGATTAACACGACGCGCTACAAAATCATTGCTTTTACCCTCGGTGCCTTGTTTGCCGGGATGGCCGGCGGATTGTCAGCCCATACGTTCTATGTAATCACACCAGGCAGCTTCAACTTCCTGAAATCCTTCGAAATTATCGTAATGGTTGTACTCGGGGGCCTCGGCAGTACTGCGGGGTCGATCGTCGGGGCTGTATTCGTTACCCTGCTGTATACCTACCTGCGTGAATTCCCGGAATGGCGCATGATTATCTATTCCATCGTGCTGATCCTGATGATGATCTTCCGTCCAAGCGGATTGCTGGGCAAAACTAAATTCTCGCTGGGCAAGTTCGGCAAAAAGGAGGCTAAGGCAAATGACGCAATCGAAGGCAGCAGTGCTCCTTGACGTTAAGGAGGCCAGCCGGTCCTTTGGCGGACTCAAGGCAGTCAGTGAGGTTTCCCTTCATATTAATAAAGGTGAACTAATAGGTCTGATCGGACCCAACGGCGCCGGCAAAACAACATTATTCAACCTGCTGACCGGGGTGTATCCGCCTTCGTCAGGCAGCATTATTCTGAATAACGAATCCATTGGCGGCATGAAGCCTTATAAGATCAACCATAAAGGCGCTGCCCGTACGTTCCAGAACATCCGCTTATTCACAGCGATGACCGTGCTGGAGAATGTCAAGATTGCTTTTCACCAGCATGCGAAGCACTCGCTCTTCTCTTCGATGCTCCGGCTGCCGAAGCACTTCAAGGGAGAGGACGAAATTACCCGGAAGGCGATGGATATCCTCAAAATCTTCAACCTTGCCGACCAGAGTGATGAGGTTGCGAGTAATCTGAGTTATGGTAATCAGCGGCGGCTCGAGATCGCCCGGGCGCTGGCGGCCGGACCAAAGCTGCTGCTGCTTGATGAGCCCGCGGCAGGGATGAACCCGAATGAAACGCGTGATCTGATGAATCTGATTGCCTGGATCCGTGAGGAATTCGATCTTACGATTCTGCTCATCGAGCATGATATGTCACTGGTCATGGGTGTCTGCAACCGGATCTACGTCCTGGACCGCGGAATACTTATTGCTGACGGGACCCCGGTCGAGATCCGGAATAATCCGAAGGTTATCGAAGCGTATTTGGGACAGGAGGCGTAGCGCCATGCTTACAGTACAGGGAATCAACGTTTATTACGGAGCTATTCATGCCTTGAAGGATCTCAGCATCAACGTGAAGCAGGGAGAGATTGTGACGCTGATCGGAGCCAATGGCGCCGGCAAGTCTACACTGCTCAAGACGCTTTCGGGGCTGCTTAAACCCAAAACAGGAAGTGTTGAATTCCTGAATAAATCAATTGTGAATCAAAGCGTACAGGCGATTGTAAAAGAAGGTCTGATCCATTGTCCTGAAGGCCGGCGCGTATTTGCGAATATGTCCGTTGAGGAGAATCTGGAGCTGGGTGCGTATCTGCAGGATTCAGGCAGTCTCGCCGCTGACTTCGAGAAGGTCTACAACACCTTCCCGCGGCTGCGGGAGCGGAAGAAACAGCAGGCCGGAACCCTCTCCGGCGGGGAACAGCAGATGCTTGCCATGGGGCGGGCGATCATGGGCCATCCGAAGCTGCTGCTGCTGGATGAACCGTCTATGGGGCTGGCGCCGCTGCTGGTCCAGGATATTTTCAAAATCATCAAAGAAGTTAACGACGCCGGGACCACCGTACTGCTGGTTGAGCAGAATGCGCATCAGGCGCTCAAAATCGCTGACCGTGCCTATGTTCTGGAGACAGGCAGAGTAGTGCTTGAAGGAGATGCCAAGGAATTGGCTGATTCCGAAGAGATTAAAATGGCTTATCTGGGGCACTAGGAGGCTAGCGGCACTTACAGCAGCATCACAGAAATACACATATAAATATTAATTAATCGGGAGGCTGGGAGAAACTATGAAGAAAATTGGGGCCATTATTTTGTCGACAGTACTGACTGCGGTATTAGCATCGGGCTGTGGCAACAACACAGAGAACAGCGGTAACTCTGCAAGCGGCGGAAATGCCGGCGGCGGCACAATCAAAATCGGTGCTGACCTTGAGCTCACAGGCGGCCAGGCTTCTTTCGGCGACTCCGCATCAAAGGGCGCGCAACTGGCTGTGGATCAGATCAATGCGGCAGGCGGCGTACTGGGCAAGCAGCTGGAGCTGGTTGTAGCTGACAATGCTTCTAAGTCTGAAGAGGCAACACAGGCAGCGCAAAAACTGATTACCAATGACAAGGTAGTAACCATCATTGGAGCTTCCACATCTACCAACACACTGGGGATTGTTCCGGTTGCCACCGAGAAAAAGATCCCGCTCGTAGCAGTAGGTGCAACTAACCCTAAAGTTACCGTTGATGAGCGCAGCGGCAATGTTAATGAGTATGTGTTCCGTGCAGCGTTTATCGATCCATTCCAAGGTGAGGTTATGGCTAACTTCGCACTGGATTCCCTGAAAGCCAAAACAGCTGTAATCTATACAGATACTTCGAGTGACTACTCTAAGGGTCTGCAGAAGTTTTTTGAAGAAACCTTCAAAGCCAAAGGCGGAGAAGTGCTGAGCCAAGAGTCCTACCAGCAGAAAGACTCCGACTTCAAAGCGGTTCTGACACGGATTAAAGCAGCAAACCCGGATGTAATTTACCTGCCGGGCTACTATGAAGAAGTAGGCAAAATCATTAAGCAGGCCCGTGAGATGGGGATTACGGTTCCGTTCCTGGGCGGCGATGGCTGGGATTCCCCGCAGCTGGCTGAGATTGCCGGCGCAGCAGCTTTGGAGAACACCTTCATGTCCAACCACTACTCGCCTGAAGATACAGCAACTGAAGTAACTACCTTTGTTGATGCTTACAAAGCAGCTAACGGCGGCGCAGTGCCTGACGGTATGGCAGCCCTTGGTTACGATGCACTGAAGCTGGTTGCTGATGCCATCACCCGTGCCGGTGAAGCAGATCCGGCCAAAATTACCGAAGCTTTGGCAGCTACTAAAGACCTCCAGCTCGCCACAGGTAAGATTACCCTGAATGAGACTCATGACCCGGTAAAAGCCGCAGTCGTTCTGAAATTCGTTGACGGCAAGCAAACCTTCGAAACAAAGGTTAATCCATAAGCGGTTCAAATGCATATATTAGGGTGAAAGAACTCCTAAGCAGCGGAGAAAGGCTCGATTGTTGAGCCTTTCTTTTGTCATCTTACAAATGGTTACCAAACTTTGAGGGGGAATCAGCATGATTGTTGGCGTACCCGCAGAAATCAAGAATAACGAGAACCGTATTGCAATAACGCCTGCCGGGGTGGAAGCGCTCCGGAATGCCGGCCATGAAGTATACGTAGAGAGCTCTGCCGGCACAGGCAGCGGCTTCAATGATCAGGAATATGTGGATAAAGGGGCAGTGATTCTGGAGGCTGCCGCTGAGGTCTGGAGCAAGGCTGAGATGATTATCAAGGTGAAGGAGCCGCTGCCGGAGGAGTACGGTTATTTCCGCCAAGGGCTAATTCTGTTCACTTATCTGCATTTGGCACCTGAGGCTGGTTTGACTAAAGCGCTCGTGGACAGCGGTGTAACAGCAGTCGGATACGAGACGATCCAGCTTGAAGACGGCTCCCTGCCGCTGCTCATTCCGATGAGTGAGGTGGCCGGACGGATGGCTGTCCAGATCGGTGCCAGTCTCCTGGAGAAGCCGCATGGCGGCAAAGGAATTCTGTTGGGAGGCGTGCCGGGGGTGCAGCCCGGAGAGGTTGTTATTGTCGGCGGCGGAATTGTCGGCACCAATGCAGCCAGGATCGCCCTGGGGATGGGAGCGCGGGTCACGGTGCTGGATCTGAACGCAGGCCGTCTGCGTGCACTGGATGATATTTTTGGCGGACGGCTGGGGACCGTAATGTCAGATTCCTACCATCTGGAGCAGGCGGTACGCAAAGCTGATTTGCTGATCGGGGCTGTGCTGATTCCCGGTGCCCGGGCACCGAAGCTGGTCAAAGAGTATATGGTGCAGCAGATGGCAGAGGGTTCAGTTATTGTAGATGTGGCGATTGATCAGGGCGGCTCGATAGAGACGATTGACCGGATTACCACACATGAGAACCCGACCTATGTGAAGCATGGAGTAGTACATTATGCTGTGGCTAACATGCCGGGAGCAGTCGCCCGGACCTCGACGCTGGCGCTTACGAATGTGACCATCCCATATGCGCTGCAGATTGCGAACCTGGGTATTCATGCGGCTGCTGAGGGTAACGCTGCGCTTGCGCGCGGTCTGAATGTCGTGGCTGGAAAGGTGACGAATCCCGCAGTGGCCCGGAGTCTGGGCTATGAATATGCGGATGGGATTTCCGTGCTTGCTGCTGACGGACATCTTTAAGGAACGGGGGGAGTTGGGACCGTAGGCCGCAGATCTCCCCTGTAATTTAACAGGATAGTGCCCAATCAGACTTGTCAGCACGTGGACCATATATAATTTCAAAAAAATGCTTGTCAAATTCAATAATGTTTGATATACTCATTTTTGTTGTGACAAACACGCAGGTTTAAATATGGCTCGTTGGTCAAGGGGTTAAGACACCTCCCTTTCACGGAGGTAACATGGGTTCGAATCCCATACGAGTCACCATTTCTTCTTCGGATGTATGGGATGAGAATCCCCGGGTTCGTTGGAGCCTCAATATGCGGTAGTGGTGGAATGGCAGACACGCTATCTTGAGGGGGTAGTGGGTGTATACCCGTGGAGGTTCGAGTCCTCTCTACCGCATAATAGTTATGAAGCAGCAGCTCTTGATCATTCAAGGGCTGCTGCTTTTTTTGTGTCCTTGAAATCATGCGAAACGAAAGAGGAAGTCACGGCTAAGATACCCCCTGGTGAGCAGTTAAGTCAATCCAGTGGGCAAATTGGTTCTGTTTTAGTAAAGATTTTGATATGAGCAATAATACCGTTGTTTATAGTAATTGGCCGCCATTTTTGGCGGCTTATTTTTTTGAGATAACAAAATATACAATTATAGAAAATTAATGGTTTTTTTGCAGAGAGGGAAAACCCGATTAGGATGAAAGTGTAAATAAGCCATAATGCACAAAATTAATAATTGTGGAAATCTGAATCACGGCCATGGAACTATATCTTTGTACTCTGTTAAATTCAATGTGTTAAAGAGAATGATGACTTATTAGGGATTAATGAACTATATTAACATAAATTTCTATGGAAAATATAAACTATTGTTGAAGATTGCCGATAATGCTAAATATAAATCCCAGAATAATGAAATTTTATATTTTTTTATTAAAAATTTTAAGTGAAATACTCTTGGTAATCCAAAATTCCTATTCAGTGGTGATGACAAAAATGAGCTTACAGGAAATGCTGGCCAATCAGGTACAAAGAACCCCCAGAATTAAACCTAACTACCCGGAAGGCGAACTGGCTCTGGAGGATCCAGCCAGGCCTTCGGACAAACCTACCTTCTCCTGGCTGACCCTTATTGTTCCGCCCATCGGGATGATGCTGATTGCAATATTCATGTCAACCTTGACCAGGTCGTATACGATACTGATCTCGACTATGAGTATGACCTTTCTCACGGTTATGGTCTCGGTGATGAATTACAAATCCAGTGTGAAGAAGCATCTGGAGCAGAATAAGAAGCTGGAGAAGAAATATCTCAACTATTTATTCCAGGTCCGCAACGAGCTGCAGAATGCTGCCAGTACGCAGCGTGAGGCCTATACATACATTCATCCGGATATCCCGGGCTGCATTGAAATTGTCCGCGCCAGAAGCAAACAGCTATGGGAGAGAACGGCCATTGAAGATGATTTCTTGAATACCCGGATTGGAGTGGGAATACAGCCCATTTCACTGGTCCCTACATACAGCTCCAGAGCAAAAGCAATTGACGATGTTAATCCGCTTGAAGAAATCGCTGCGAAAATCTGTGAAGAAATGTATTTCGTAAGAGACATTCCCGTTTACTTACCGCTTAAAAATATTAATACGCTGGGTATCTTCGGCAGTAAACGGGAGGTCCGCGATTGTCTGAATGCAGCTATAGTCCATCTGACTACGCATCAGGGCTACGATGATGTAAGAATTGTGTGTGTGATGCAGCCGGAGGAGCTGGAGCACTGGGAATGGCTGAAATGGCTGCCTCACACCTGGGATAAAGACCGGAGAATGAGAAGCCTGGCCACGACCGCTTATGAAGCCTCTAATCTTGCTGATGAACTGCTCCCTGTCCTTAGAAAAAGAGAAGAAGGCGCTCAGAACGGCTATGGTATGCAGACTTTGCAGACTCCACACTATGTATTCCTGGTGTTCGCTCCAGAATTGTGGGATAGCACCGAAATGATGAAGGTTCTGCTGTCCAATAACTCTGAGCTGGGTGCAACCAGTATTTTCATCTCTGAGAAGATAGATGTTGCGCTGCCGCTGAATTGCCAGGCCATTCTTGAAATCAGGGATGGCAAAGGGATGGTCCGCAAAGATACAAAGCAGCTTTTAAATCATTTGGCAGATCATTTTTCGGCTGATTCTCTGGATAAGCAGCATTCAGAGTTTTTTGCCCGTTCCTTATCCCCGCTTAGAATCAAGGAGGGGCAAAATAACAGTTATATCCCGTCTATGGTCACCTTCCTGGAGAGCTTTGAGGTAGAGCAGGTTGAGGAACTGAATGTGCTTCAGCGCTGGACTAACCATCAGGCGAACCGGACCCTGTCTACTCCCTTGGGGCTCGGGGCGGGCGCGAAGTCCCTGGTATTCGATATGCATGAAAAGAGTTACGGGCCGCACGGGCTGGTTGCCGGGACTACCGGTTCAGGGAAAAGTGAGCTGCTCCAATCCCTGCTGCTGGGACTGGCGGTTAATTACCATCCGCATGAGGCCGCTTTTGTGCTGATTGACTATAAGGGCGGGGGCATGGCCAATGCATTTCTGGGGCTTCCCCACCTGGTCGGAACGATTACGAATCTCGGCGGCAATCAGATTAACCGCGCGCTCGCATCGATCAAAAGCGAATTGCTGCGCAGACAACGGCTGTTCAGTGATGCCGGTGTAACCAGCATCGATCAATACATTGTCCTCTACCGCAGCAGGGAAGTCAGCCTTCCGTTGCCGCATTTGATCATAGTTGTGGATGAATTCGCAGAGCTGAAATCGGATCAGCCGGAATTCATGAAAGAGCTGGTCAGTGCGGCGCGGGTCGGAAGAAGCCTCGGGATCCACTTAATACTGGCAACCCAGAAGCCATCCGGAGTGGTTGATGACCAGATTTGGAGTAACTCCCGATTCAAGCTGTGTCTGAAGGTGCAGACCCCCTCGGATAGCCAGGAAATGCTGAAACGGCCCGAGGCGGCTGAGATTAAAGAGAAGGGCCGCGGATATTTGCAGGTCGGCAATAATGAGGTCTTCACCCTGTTCCAGTCCTCATGGAGCGGGGCGCCATACGCTGCCGGTAATTCTGCTGGAGAGGGCAGGCCGGTAATGGATATTGTCACACTGGGCGGCGAGCGGAGATCCCTGCTGCCGAAGGTGACGAGCAGCGGCGGGACCTTGCAATTAAGTGAGCTGCAGGCCGTGGTTAAGCATATCGCCGACTTGTCGGCGGAGCAATCGATCCGGGAGGCTTTCCAGCTGTGGCTTCCTCCGCTTCCGGAGACGCTCCTGCTAACGGAAGTGTTAGAGCCGCAGCGGATCTGGAACGGAGCACATTGGCAGCAGCCAGCGGACCATCTGACGGCAACCGTAGGACGGGTAGATAACCCCGCGGACCAGGAGCAATACAACCTGGACATTAATTTTAACCTGAACGGACATTTGCTTGTATACGGCGCACCGAGCAGCGGAAAAACCATGCTTTTAAAAACGATTATTATGTCGCTTGCCTTGAAATATGAACCTGAATACGTGCATTTTTACATATTGGATTTCGGTACACGGACGCTGGGGGTCTTTCATGACCTGCCTCACCTGGGGGATGTTATTTATCCTGAGGATGAACAGAAGCTGGGTAAGCTGCTGAGCTGGCTGCTGTCCCAACTAGATGAGCGCAAACGTAAATTCTCACAGCTTGGCATAAGTAATCTGGTGTCTTACTGTGCGGCAACCGGTGAAAAGGTACCCTATATTGTTATTCTTCTCGATAATTACACCGGATTTGCGGAAGCGTACGATGACCATGTCTTGGATCTGGCTAAGCTGGTGCGGGAAGGCGGGAACTACGGGATTTATTTCGTATTTGCAGCCAATGCTGTCAGCTCTTATCCCTACCGGATCAGCCAGAATATTAAGCAGGCTCTGGTGTTCCAAATGTCTGACCGGCTGGATTACACCAGCATTCTGGGCAGGACAGAGGGGATGGAGCCAACGAACACTGTGGGACGCGGGCTGCTCAAGGATAAGCGGATTGTGGAGTTCCATACTGCACTTCCGGGAGAGGGCAGCACTGATGATCAGGTTGCCGCGTCGCTCCGCAGGATCAGTTCAGAGATGAAGGCAGTGGCCGGGGACATTAACCCGGCAGGTATTGCGGTGATTCCAGAGAAGCTTTCGCTGCCCGAACTTCTGGAGCATGCCTCCAGGGCGCATCCGGAGGGCAGGGAATATCTTGTACCGGTAGGACTGGATTGGACTACCACACTTCCGGCGGAGATCAATGTGAAGCAGGTCAGCAATTTTGTTGTATCGTACACGGGCCAGCAGCAGGCAGATTTCAGGTTCAATTCAATTGTACAGGCTTTACGGGCCTCGGCAGGCCAGGTCATTAAGGAATTCTATCTGCTAGACAGCGGAGGGGCTGGTTTATCGGGCCTGAAGGCAAACCCTGGTCTTACCCGTTATATGGATACAGCCGGAGCGTTTCTGGAGCTGACACAATCACTGATTGAACAGCTGCAGCTGCGGAAAAATGATGCCCGGCAAGCTATTGCCGCTTCCCCGGAGCCCGGAGCATTTGACGAAGCCGGGTATATCCTGTCGAAGTATCCGCTTCTCGTCATTCTGATGCCGCATTTCAAGTCAGCCTTTGATCTGATGGAGAATGAATCCCTGGATCACTTGGAGCGGATTGCGAGATTCGGCGGCAGGCTTGGTGTGCTCCTGATGGCCGGCAGCAGCCCTGCAGAATGGAACAAAATGCAGTTTACCACCGAACTTGCGGGCGAACTGATTAACAGCGGGAATGCGCTGTTGTCAGGCGGAGCCCCCGGCGATCATACGAGCTATGCCGCCTTGCTGGAACATTTGGAGTATCACGAACTGAACGAGGCTATGGGTAGCAGTAAGGCGATGCTGATTACAGAAGGTGTGAGCCGGCGGCTCAAATTGATAACAGAACTATAGATAAGCAGGTGAAGAGAGCGATGAAACCAGCTCGTGAAGTGTTTGAATTGCATGCTCTAGAGATTATCTATCTGACGGCATTAACGGGGGGAAGCAGCTTTCCGGGACTGGACATTGATCTAGAGGGCGAGTCCGAGCGCAGTCTGCGTTCCCTAATGGATAAGCAGATGAGGTCGCTTGAAGAGAAAGGGTACCTCGAGACTGATTTTATGGGAAACGCGCATGTCAAGGAAGGGCTTCATGAATTCATACGTCTTGCCTCCGGCTGTACGGCTTATCTTTGCCAGATTATACAAAGGCATCAGCAGCAGCTTAAGGTTTACTATTTCTTCCGGGACGGAACCTGGTTTGAGCTTGAATATCAGCCGGATGGCAGCAGTTATAGATTACAGGAAATATATGCGTGGCATGAGCTGGTATTCCGGGTGTTGAACAGATCTCCGTTAGTGGAAGGCCTGGATCACTCCGGACCCGTCCTTCCGGCAGATGAAGAATCTGATCTTGCAGGGTGGGTGGGCCAATGCCTGTTGAATGGAGCTGCTATGCTTTCCCTGGCGGATATTCAATGCACCGGCGGGGAGGCCAGGATAGAGCGTGAACTGACTCTGCTGATCCATGAGGATCACATGTCACTGCTGCGCCTGGGGATAGAGGGGCAAATGATGAGAATTCCGGTTTATTTTGCCGCAGCCGTAGAGGGATTAATAGCATGGCTGCAGGAGATACAACGTTCAGAGGAGGCCGGACATGTCCACAGCATTAACAACGTTTCGGTTTAAAGGAAAAGGGGCAAAGGAGCTTGATCTGGAAGTGTCGCTCTCCCTTACGGCGGGGGAATGCCTGGAGCTTCTGAAGCGGTCAGAGTGGCTCCCGGATAACTGGGAATTTAAATGTGAGGTCAGCAGCACCGGAGAGGTATGGTCGGAGCTTGAACGGCAGGTGCTTTTGGCAGATGTAATTCAGGGAGACGGGTCGATTATCCGGATATTACCTTACTGAGCAGGCGGATTGCCTGAGGAGGTTTCTTATGAGAAGCGTACATTTAGTTTGTTCCCCTGAACTCATCATGCTTCTGTCAAGAGCACTGGAGCATGAGGGTTACGTGATTTCGGGTAAACATTCAACCTTACATAGCTTTATCAGCGGGTTCAGCAGCAAAGAGGTCGACCCTTCATCCATTGTCATTATGGAGGGCGGAGCGGGACTGGGTACACCAGTGAAAGCTGCTGATATTACCGGGTACATGAACTTAATCCGCAAGTATCTCAAACATACAAGATTGATCGTTCAGCTGGACCCCGCGCTCCGTACAGATGTTGAATTCATCCGGTCTATGGTGAATATGAACATTCATGATCTGCAATTCACCACAGAGTTCCAGGGTGATGATCTGCTGAACTGGATTAAAGAAAAGAAAACAACCCGGGATTATTATCATATCCTGGGGAAAAAGAAGGGGCTGTTCTCCTTCATGAGCCGATCTGCAGAGGCCCCTTCTCCTCCGGTAAGGGAGGAGCTGCCGCCGGCTCCTGCGAGAGCGGCCCAGTCGCTCACCCGTCCGCAGTCTGCGGCCGGTCCGCCGCCACCGGCGGGAAATGCCGGAAGGACCGGCGAGGCTCCCCGGACTGCCGTAACGGCTGCGGCACCAAGGCCGAGACCTCCGGCCCGGACAGAGTCACCGGTGCCCTCCGAACCGCAGACACTGGAAAGCCTGGAACAATCCATTCCGGTAGAGGAGCAGACTGCACCTGTGACGGGTCAGCGGATCCTGGGCAGTAATGTTCCGCTTGTTATCGGGGTCTGCGGCGTCGGCGGAGAAGAGGATGTAGGCGCGGCTGCTTTTCTGATTGCGGCAGGGCTGGCTGAGCTGGGCTGGAAGCCGCTCGTCTGCGGAGATGAGAGACCGGAGATCGGCTCGCTGGAGCAGATCGTATTTAAAGGCGAGAAGGAAGATTCCGTGTCCACCATGTTTGAATATGAAGGGGTTACCTTTTACCGCCGTGGCTATGCATGGGATATGTCCGAGCTTCTGGCCAGCGGATTTACACATATTATTCTGTGGCTCGATATTCACCGGGAACGCAAGGGTACCAGCGGGCTGGAGCTATGGTGGAACTCACAAATTCCCATGATGGTCGGTAATGGGGCAATGTGGAAATATGAGCTGCTGAAGGAGAAGCTGAGTACCTTGAATCCCTTTGAACGCAAGCGGTGCAGACTGCTGCTGGAGAACGGGCATCAGGAAGTGCTGCAGGTGCTGAAGCAGGATTTCCCGGAGATTGAGACAACGCTGCTGCCGGCGCATCAGGACCCGCTCTATCCGGATAAAGCGGCGGTCGATTGGGTGATGAAGCTGTTGACCATCCAGAAGAAGCTTATCCGGAAGCAGACGCTGCTCTGGATTATCGCGGGAACGGTAGTCTTCGTGACTTTGCTGTTAATTGGAATCGGCTTCTCATTTGTTCCGGAGAGCCGTTAATTTACAATCGGGAGGCTGCTATGAATTCAGGTATGGTTAGAGGTATGGCTTTCAATTGCCATCAGCTGCTGGCTCCTGCCCAGGAATGCAGTGATAAGATGAGTGCTGCGGCCTTAGGCATCTCTGAGTATTGGGTGGATATGGGCGGGGAAGAATTCAGGCAGCATTGCACCGAATGGATTAAGAAAATGAATCAGTTCAAGGCAGCCATTGCCCAGATTGAATCGGAAATGATGAACTATGCAAATGAGCTGCAGCGTGCGGAAGAGGCAGAGGCGGCAAGAGTGAGGGAAGCACAGCGGCAAGCCAGTGAACAGGCAGCGGCTGCTGCAGCTGCGGCAAAAATGACAGGGAAAATCAAATAGGGATGGAAATGAGGTCATGAAGTGGCAGTACGCAAGCGAAAAAAAATGTTGAGATACACGATAATTTCAGGTTGTCTTGTTGCCGTCGCTACATCCGGGGTATGGTTCGCAACGTATCGTCATTACAACGCCAGGTTAATCGATGAGCGGACTGCTTATGAAGCACAGCTGGCTGACAAAGATGATGTCCTGCAGCGTTATATGGATCAATCCCGGACAGCTTATATTCTCGTCTCTGCTAAACTTGCCGGTGAGGCGATTACTGCAGAGGATGTAATGGCAGAGAAGCTGCCTGAATTCTCTTCCCCGGACAACCTGATCAGTGATTCCAAGGCAATTGTCGGCAAATACCTGAAGATCAATGCCATGCCGGGAACGGCGGTTACTACGGAGATGGTGCGTGATGAGGCAAGACTGGAGCCTTCAGAACGTAAGGAAGAGACCGAGTATATCAAGCTTCCGCTGCGGCTGACCAAACGGGATGTTGTTGATATCCGGATCGTGTTTCCTAACGGTGAGGATTACATAGTTGTAGGGAAGAAGTCACTGGAGGATGTTGATCTGGCGAATCAGTATACCTTCTTCAACGATAGTGAGGAAGAAGCGCAGCTGCTTCAGGCAGCCTTAGTGGATGCTTATATTAACAATGCTGAGCTGTACATGAAACAGTATGTGGAGCCAGAGCTTCAGCCTGAGCCAGTAGCGAATTATGTGCCTAATCTGGATGTATTGCGGGTCATTAAGAGCAATCCCTTCATTATTGATCAGGCCAAATGGAGCCTGGCCGAGAGTCTGCGTACGGAGCTTGAGAAACGGCTTGAAGCCCTTGAAGATGAGGAGAACATACGTGTCGGAGCAGGTGCGCCTAGCGGCAGCGGTGTAATCAAGCGAAAAGCGGAGCAGGGGGCTGCAGCCGCTAATGCTGCCCGGGTGGACGACAGCCAATCGGTTAATGGAATTATTGATCAGAATAATCAGGCGCCTGTGGATTCCAGTGCGGACCAGAGCTCGACAGGCGGGCCGAATACAGAAGCAGCAAGTGAAGACAGTCTGCTGGAAGGAGAGTGACCGATTTGAATATTGTTGTCGCCGGCGACTGTGAGAAACATGATTTCATCCTGGCAGCCGCTATTTTGCTGAAAGGCTATTACAACAATGATGTCATGATCATTTCGGACAATCACAGGCATTATCAATATTTCGACGGGGAAGTATCCGGTATACAGATACGGAACGCCGAGCCGCTTGCAGCTGACAGGCCGGATATTGTCCTGTATGACTGGCATCATGGTTATCCGGAAGGTCTTGAGGACGAGCAGATTGTATTTGCTACCAGCTATGAGCGTCAGGCTATGGAGCATGTGGATGAATTGCTGGATCAAAAGCGCATCCCGGCCCTTTTAATTGTGATTGAAGAGGAATGCGGGCTTGGACTGAAATATGTGGACCGGTACTATCCGGTAATCACCTCGAAGATTAGTTATATCACCAGCGCAGAGCGGAGAATCGACTGGGGTCATGATGGACGTGTGAATCTTAAGGTGGAGAAGGATTTTGCCGGGGCTGTTAATGACTTTCTGATGGAGATCGGCAATGTTCCTAAGCATGACATCAAGAAGCTATGGCAGTATGCAAGGAAACGGGGGGAGTAAAGGTGCTGGTAGCATTTTGGGGGCCTGCCCAGGGGCAGGGGAGAACAACTTCAAATATGGCTGTCGTGGCAGCAACGATTGCACTGGACCATCATATCCGGGTGCTGATGACACACACGCATTTGAAGGAAGGAGTACTTGAGTATGTATTCTCTCAGGCAAAAACGGCAGCCCGGGCTGCGGGCACTTCAGGAGGGATGGACGCGATTGAGCGGCTGGTGCAGTGCGGTATGCTCACCCCTGAGGGGATACGGGATCATGCGGAATCTATTCTTAAAGACCGTCTGGAGCTGTTAAGCGGTTCTTTACATGCGGAGAAGCACACGGCCAAGCTGTTGCTTCCGCATATTTTCAAGGATTACCGAAGATTCTATGATCTGCTGTTTGTGGACCTCTCGGCCGAAGATGACCCGGAGGTGGTATCGCTGGTAATGCAGCAGGCGGATCTGATTGTGGTCAATCTGAGCCAGAATCTGGTGAGCCTGAACAGCTATTTCGTAACAAACGGTAAGATGCCTGTGCCGGAGCACAAGCAGGTGCTCTATTGCCTGGGGGCCTACGAGCGCCGCTCAAGGATGAATAAGGAAAGAGTTATTAAGCAGTACGGGCTGAAGAAATCCGCAGTGGGCATTATTCCTTATCATACCGGGTTCATGGATGCGCAGAATGAGCGCCGGACTGTGCCGTTCCTGCTGAAAGCACGGGAGGCCAGAACACGTTTTCTGGAATTTAGCGAAGAAGCATATTTCACTGCCGCCGTGCGCGGGATGGGCCGGCTTATTCTTCAGACGCTGGAGATCCCGGCTGTGCCGGAACTGGAAGCTGCGAATGATTAATCTCATCCTGATATTTATTGTACTTATTGTGATCGGGGTATTCCTGTTCCTGTGGCTGGGCAGACGTAAAGACTCGGCACCGGGAGCGGTGCAGCTGAAATATGATATGAATGAAATCGTGTTGTTTCTGAGACGGGCATTCGAGGAGATTATTGCTTCTTCCCTTTATGAAGGCAGTCCAAGCGAAGAAGAATACAACCGACGCAAGGCCCGGCGCAGAGAATTGCAGAAGGCGCTTAGAAGCTGCATGCATGGTGATTTATCCGCCAAAAAATACATCAAGCTGTACATGAAGGATCTGCTGGTGCAGACCTATGGCCTGGATGAAGGCAATGTGGACAAGATTATCAGCTTCGGCCATGCGGGCCGTCTGACTTCACAGGACTGCTTCGACATCCTGCTCCATGTCTTCAAGAAAGATCACGGGCAGAATGCATTTAATGAAATGATAAGCAAATATAGTCTGGACACTCTGCAGCAGCTGCCTGACGGCTCCCGGGGATACAAGATTACTGAAGAACAGATCCGCCATATTTACCAATCGGAGCAGCCGAGATTGTCCATTCAGGACAAGATTGAAATCATTGTACAACGGGCCTATCAAATATATAAAGGCCTTGGGGTGATCGATGAGCTGCGGGATCAGAATATCGACGGGGTGAACGGCGGAACCAGCGGGATGCCTCCAGATGTTGTGCAGACTACGGATTTTCTGGAATATACCAAACAGCAGCATTTCGTTCCGCAGTCCTATGATGCGGTATGGACATTCTACCGGGGGAAGTCCCTCCACCTGGAATTCCTGAGCTTCGGTTCTGAGAAGGAGCTGAAACGGGTCTGCCAGAATATTTACGGCTTTGGTAATCCCGGCCAGCTGAATGAATCCAAAGGATATATCATCAACGATATGGCTGACGGCAGCCGCGTCGTAGTAGTAAGACCCAAAATGGCAGAGAGCTGGGCGTTCTTCGTCCGCAAATTCAATGACTCCCTGGTGGAACTGGACCAGCAGATTAAAGATCAGGGTGCACCGCTTGCTATTCAAATGCTTGTCTACCTCATTCTTGGCCATCAGGTAACGGCGATTACAGGAAGACAGGGTTCGGGAAAAACAACGCTGCTCAAGGCGCTGATCAAATATATTGATGCGAAGAATATCCGGATTCAGGAGACCTCTTTTGAAATTTGGGCCAGAAAAATGTATCCGGGAAAAAACATCCTTTCCTTCCGGGAAACCCCTTCGGTCAGCGGCCAGGACGGGCTGGATGTACAAAAGAAAACGGATGGTGCGGTTAACATTGTCGGCGAAGCCGCCACTCACAGTGTGGTCAGTTATGTGATTCAGGCTGCGCAGGTGGCCTCCGAGTATACCTTGTTTACCCATCACGGCAAAACCCTGGCCAATCTCGTCAGTGCACTCCGCAACAGCCTGATTGCCTCGGGGGCGTTCAGCAATGAGAAAATTGCCGAGGTACAGGTGGTTGAGGCGCTGGGCTTCAATGTTCATCTGGTGCTCCGGGCCGGTAAACGGTACATTGAGCGGATTACGGAGATTATTCCCGCCGACCCGCGGTTCGAATATCCCCGCAGTTATGCAGAGCGGGAGGAAATTACGGATAAGCTGGATGCTTTCATGGATACCATGACTGAATATTTCGGGCGGATGACAGACAGGCGTTCTTATGATTACCAGGATATCGTTGTCTGGGAAGCCGGAGAATACGTGGTCAAGCATCCCATCAGCAGCCGGAAGATAGATGAAATGCGTAAAAATATGGATGAGGATGATGCGGCAGAGTTCACTGCATTTATCGAAAAGTACTGGGGGCAATCCGCATGAGTCTGCAAAATATAATGCTGATTGTTCTGGTGACCTCCGTCATCCTGCTGGCCCTGCTGCTTGTTCTGCTCAGCATTGTGCAGCGTAAGCTGAAGGGGACGCAGTATCAGGAGCAAAGAAGGCTTAAGGCGCTGCTGCCTACACGCACCAAGGAGAAAAGATGGCTGGAACAGGCTCATAAGGCTTATCCGGTTCTTGATGAGCTTCCGGTCGTCAAAAAACTGCTCCACCGGATGCGGTCCCGCCTCACCTTAATTCATGCCGGAAATGAAATGATGATCCGCAGCCGGGCAGCTGCACTGACGCTGATGATCGTTGTCTGCATTCTGCTGATCTCACTGCTGTCCTTCCTATGGACTTCTTCCTGGGTCAGCCGGGCAACCATTATGCTGGTCTCCATTTATTTAGGCGGAATTCTCAGTGACCTGTTCATTGGCCGTCTGGCCAAGCAGATGCTGTATGACCAGTCCTCCATGATTCTGGATATCCGCCATGAATATCATCAGACGCATATGGTGCAGGTCAGCCTGGAGAATTCAGCAGAACGCTCCAAACCCATGGTGGCTATGCATGCCAGACAGATTGCCGGAATTCTTGCAGCAGTGGACCCGGAAGATGAGCTGCAGCGGTATTACGAGGTTGCGCCTAACCGGTATATGAAGCAATTGGCCGGCGTGAGCTACAAGATCGGTGAATACGGCGATGCGGATATTCATAAAGGGGAACGCTCCATCTATCTCTCCATGCTCGGTAATATCAGAGAAGAGATTCATATGGATATCAACCGCCGTGAGCGGATTGACCGGTTGTTATACGGGATTGTTTTTGTGGCAGTGTCTCCGGTATTCATGCTGGATCCGATCCGCAAATGGGCAGAGGGCATGTTCCCGATTGTGACTAACTATTATAATTCCGCATGGGGATTGTATTCGCTGATTCTGCTGTACATCACGTTTATCGTATCCTTTGTTGCCTTACGGATTCTGAAGGGGGTGGACGAGGATACGCAGGCTATTAAGGATGAGGGCAAATGGTTAAACCGGCTGCTCAAGAACAAATGGGTCTACAGATTAACGGACAGAATTACACCGGCAGAGCATGAACCTGTCCACTTCAAGGTAGCGGGTGTACTGAAGGATGCCAACTCCGGCCTGTCCCATCACGCCTATTATCTTCAGAAGACCCTGGCTGCTACAGGCATATTCCTGCTGGTTGTAATTATCCAGTTCTCTATTCATGCGAATATCAGGCATAACCTGCTCTACCCCAATGTACAGATTACGACGGGCGGGAACCAGACGGAATCCCAGAAGATGCTCAGTGAGGAGCGTTATGCCTTCGAGCAGTCGCTGATCGGTGAACTTATAACGAGGGATATTACACCGGATCAGATGATGCCTTATATTCTGGAGAAGGCCGAGCATAAGCCGTTCCTTCAGCAGAGCCTGGATCAGAATGCCTATGCGCTGCAGCTCATGAGCAGAGTAGAGCAATACCACAAGGAATATTACAAATGGTACGAACTGCTCTTAGCCTTCGGGCTGGCGGCGGCAGGTTTCTTCCTCCCGGATGCTTATCTGACCGTCCGTACCCAGCTGCGGAAATGGGAAATGCAGAATGAGGTAGACGGCTTCAATACGCTGTCGATGATGCTGTCGCAATTTCCGAATATCAGCGTGTATGAAATGATAGAGTGGCTGCACCGCTACAGTTATATCTTTGAGCGGCAGCTGCTGCGCTGCATGCTGGATTATGAAGCGGGAGGCTGGGACGCCATTGAGAAGCTGAAGGAGGACGCGCGGTTTGTTCCCCTGGAACGGCTGGCTGACCGCCTGCAGGTTGCCGCGGATCTGATCCCGGTGAAAAAGGCGTTCGATGATATGGATGCCGAAAGGGCCTTCGCGATGGATCAGCGCAAGGAGCACTATGAGAAGGTAATCAGCAGAAAAAGTACACTGGGTAAAATGTTCGGGTTCTTGCCGATGCAGGCAACGTTCACCTTATATTTACTGCTTCCCTTCGTCTATATGGCCTTCCAGCAGCTGGGCGACCTGACTGTTGTGACCGGTAAAATGTGAAGGAGATACAGGCATGGAGAATATAGCAAGCTTTTTGAAAACAACCATTTCCATTCTGATTACGCTGGCCATTATATCCTCCGGCCTGTTCCTGTGGGGGAAAACACAGCCTGTAGTTGAGCTAGCGAACAGCCAGGCGGCGGCACAGGCCAGGGCCTTGTCAGAGCAGCAGTATTCCGCCTTCGACAATCAGCTGGTCAGCGGCTCGCAGATTCTTACAGCTTACCGCCGCTATGAGTCCCAGCCGAGCTTCTGTCTCTACATTGAACGGCCTAATGTCTACGGTCAGGATGCATCTTATAGACAAATCAGTATGAATCCGAGCGGTGAGGGCTCTTGCCGTGAGTTCGATTATTCAAGCAGGAAGTTCAAGGAAGGGACTAGATCTAGCCAGTCTGACGAAGAAATTTCAGATGCTTCAGGTTGGTATTACATCAGCCCCCAATCCAGGTACAGGGCCGAGCTGATCAAAGACAAAAACAAGCGGATTGCGGCTATTTATTTTCAGGCACAGTAGCGCTGAGAGTTTAACAGCATAGAAGCAAGCTTCCAATATAAGGTGAGGAGGAGAATTTCATGGAGAATATTTCGACGGGCCTGAAATGGGTGATTGGCATTATCGTTACCATTCTGATTATCGCTGCAGGTGTAAGTATTTACCTGGTCATCAACAACTACTTTATCCGCGCTCAGGAGCAGACGCTGGCCCAGACCCAGATGATCAATCAGGCGGAATTCAACAGCTATGACAACAAGGATGTGTCCGGCCAGGATGTGATCAATGCGGCGATGCGGTATAAGGGCCGTCCGCAGTTTGCAATTAAGATTATGACTGGGGAAAATACTACAGGGTTTTATGCGGAGAATACATACGATTCTTATTATAAACAGCCTGCTTCAGTAGACGGTTTAGTGGATTTATCAGACCCGGATGGGGGTGACCCGCAAAGCGTTTCTGAAATGCTGGACATAACAAATGATGATAATTGTACTGTCAATACACTTGGCCGGTTCAAATCTACTATTTACCGGGATCAGAATGATGAAGTTAGGCTGATTGTATTTACTCAGAACTAGAAACCAAGGTGAGGAGAGAATGTCATGGAGAATATTTCGACCGGGCTGAAATGGGTGATTGGTATCATTGTTACTATTCTGATCGTCGCAGCGGGAGTGAGTATTTATCTGGTCATTAATAATTACTTCATTCGCGCGCAAGAACAGACCCTGGCCCAGACCCAGATGATTAATCAGGCAGAGTTCAACAGCTATGATAATAAGGATGTCTCCGGACAGGATGTAATTAATGCAGCTATGAAATATAAGGGACGGCCTCAATTCTCCATTATTATAAAAACTGGAGTGAACAAAAAAGGATTTCATGCGAGTAATACATATGCCACCTATTATGCTCTCCCATCAAAGAAAGAAGATGAAGGAGAAACTGAAGCGCAGTTTCACTTTGGTGATAACTCAGGCCTTAAGGATTACAGCGTGTCCCAGATGCTGGATTTAAGCGATAACGATGTTTCTAATGATGATAATTGCAATGTAAACACACAGTCTGCATTTAAAGCTAATGTATTCAGGGACAAGAATGGTGAAGTCCGGTTAATCGAATTTGATCAGAATAAAGCTGGCAAATGAAAACCGCTACCCAATTCCTGCTAACCCTGTTCGCCTGGATCATGTTCGTAATTGGCGGCTTTACGTTTCTGCGCCTGGAAGCTGACAGCACTGTTCAGGCCAGGCGGCCGGAGCAAGCTAAAGTTGCATTAGCCCCCTATACAGGAACCGGTGACCTGAAGAAAGTCTCAGGTGAGCAGTTAATCGGCATGATTCCTCAGGCGCTCGAAGGGGATTACATTTTAGTGATAGACGGCATTGTATTTAATGAAGAAACAGACCTTGATGCAGTGGATCTGCGGGGAGTGCCTGGCGCTGCTTATGAGCTAAGGGTTACACGGACTAATGAGATGATTACGGAAATCTCTACTGTCCGCTGAGGAAGGAGGAGCCGCATGGCAGATGCGCTAAAAGGTGTAATTATCGTGATTCTGCTGGCTTTTGTGTTTGGGGTCTACCCGGCCTTCCGGCAATCCGAGGTTGTGGAGAGGAATACGAAGCTTGCAGCGAATGCAGCGGTGGTGGAGTTCGTAGATACGGTTCGTGCCAAAGGGTATGTGGATGTCGCGGATTATGAGCGGTTTCTTCATACGCTGGATGCTTCTTACGCTGTATTTGATGTTCAGATGGAATACTACAAGAAGAAGCTGGAGCCTCTGTACACCAACCCCAATGATTATTCCACCTTTCAGAACAGCTTCAGTGTCAGATATGACGGATACTTCAACAAAGATATCTTGGGGGTCTTGTATCCGGGGTCAGCAGCTTCGCTTGCTGCAGATGCTCCGGGCAGAAGGTTTACCATGCATGTCGGTGATCTGTTCAATGTCCGGCTGGAATCTGAAGGGACGACCCTGGCTTCACGGATGCGGTCCATGTTGTTCCAGAGTGAGCTGATTCCGCTTAATTTGAAGTACGGGGGAATGGTGCGCAGTGAAGCCCCTTAGTGTAGTGCTTATTTTTCTAATACTGGTTATTCCGCTGGTTCTCATTAATGACTCGAGAGAAGATCTCCGGGTCTTTAATGAAGATCAGTATAAACGCTATTCGGATGATTTCCAGGCCGCAGTGGATGATGCCGGAGACTATCTGTCCCGGCTGGAAATGCAGCCGGTGATAACCGCAGTTCATTATGGCCGGGAGCGCCAGCTGAAGCTGGATCAGGATGTACTGAGTGTCTTCTACAGTAATCTGGCGCTGAAATTCGGACTGGAGAACAACCAGAGTGAATTAAATAACCTGAAAATGCATATGCCGGCCCTTGTGATGTTCGGCTATAGCGGTTATACGCTGGTGACGCTTGATGATACAGCCAGTAATGGAGGAGAGAAGGAGCTTAAGCCTGTCAGCTGGCCGGAGCGTCCTTACTGCTACAAGCTTCAGAATGGCAACCTGCTCTATTTCACTTTGGATGATAACGCCCGTGTATACGACACCGGGGCCAATACATTTTATGAGGGAGAATACGCAGAATTGGCCGCACAGACGAATCTCTCTCCTCTAAGCTCGCTTGAGCGATTTCGTGAAATCCGCCAGAGCACCATTACTGCATTGGTCGAACAGGATCTGGCCACGGCCATTAACCGCCATCTGGAGCTGGTGAAGCGGATGGGCTTGTCCATTCAGTTCACCCTCCCGCGCGGTCTTCACGAGCAGTCGATACAGGATGTCGGGATGATGGCTTTTATACAAGGCTACCCGCTTCCCGGCGGAGAACTGCTGGATGCGTATTCCCTCGGCAGCGGTACAGTCATGCGGCGCAAGGGTCTGATAGGTACCCGGAATGCTGCGGGCAGGCGTACCGCTTATGGTGAAAGCTGCTTGCCTGCCGGAGCCAATGTGATTGAGAGTCTGTTCGATCCAGAGGAGGCGGCGAGGAAAGGATATTTTGTGGAGGATTGTGCGGTTAGGTGAAGGGAAATGAATGAGCTCAATATAATAGGGGAGGACCATAATGAAAAAAATAATACTTAACGGTCTATTGATTGTTTCTATGGTATGCACAAGTTTGCTGGTGCAGATTCGTCCAGTGCTAGCAGCAGAGCAGACTGTTACATTTACGGACATTAAAGGACACTGGGCTAAAGCGGCTATCGATACGGCAGTGAAAAGTGGATACTTCAAAGGGTATGCCGACGGCACCTTTAAACCGAATGGGACTGTAACGCGTGCAGAGTTTGCGGCGTTATTATCCAGGGCAACGAAGGTACAGGCTGAGAATGCTCAAACGAATGTTTTTGCAGATCTGGCAGGCCACTGGAGTGAGGAGGAAGTTAATCGGGCGGTTTCGCTGGGTTATGTTAATCCGAGTGATTATCCTAACGGGTTCAAGCCAAGCACACCCATTACACGTATGGAAATTGCCAAATGGATGAGCTCCGGACTTGCGGCAGGTGACGCAGATTATAAGCAGGCTTTGCAGGACACAGCTACAACGGTGCTTCCGGTAAAAGAATATTTTAAACCGGGCATCTCACAGTCCCAAGCTCCGTATATTGCCGTTTCGTTGGGAACCAAGCTGATGAGCGGCTATCCGGATGGATCATTTGGACTAACCAAGCAGGCGACCCGCGCTGAAGCCTCAGCCATTCTGCTGCGTTTAAATACGGTCAGCCAGCAGCCGGCCGCCAGCTTCGTGGGGTTAAATGAGCTGCGGGAAGTGGGAACCAAGCGGACGAATATGGAGAGCATTAGCCCGTTTACCACGGGGCGATCTTCCTTCAATGATATTGCGGGAAAAACATTCACTTACAAAAATAAAAGATGCATTGTTAAATTAAATCATTTCATTATTGTGGATGCACAGGCTCCCAAAAACCCTAAAGGCATTTATGCACCATTGTTTTTCGATGAAGATGAAATCATAGACAGGTTGGATAGACGTGGAATATACAGAGCGTATGTGGAAGTTACTATTTATCCGTTGATAAGTCCATTCTCCATAGGTGATTATTTCAGTGATCAAGATAGTGGTTTATTTGTAGGATCGAGAACAGTAACTGATAATCTCAAAAATAAATATGGATATAATACTTTACCCTATGATGAGCCTCAACAATTCTTTGCCAACTATATGGACGGAAAAGGGGTTACTTTATGGCAGGTGAAATTCTTAGAAGTTACACAAGGGAAAAAGGGATTGACGATGGATGACGGGACCTGGCTCTATTATGAATTGAAAGAGGATTAGGTGAGGCGGTATGAGAAAATGGGGCGTAAGTTCACTCCTTCTAGCTTTAATACTTGCTCTATTTCCGGTTCCGTCTTACGCAACAGGATTCAATCAGGGATACCCGGAAGGGGTCCTAGACATTAATGTTACTCCACAAGGTCTGGCACCCATGCAGACTGTGAAAGTAAAAGTAAGAGGAGAGAAAGTGGCAAAGCCCAAAGTCGTATGGGTGCAATCAGATGGTCCCGAATGGACAGCAACGTATACAGGCGGGCCAAAGACAACCTTAACAAGTGGCTCTGGAGATTCTGCGGTTCCGAAGAAAGAACGTACCGATTTTATTTTGGATATGAGAGATTATGCCCCTGAATCTATGAAAGACCAAAGAGATAATGCGTTTCCCATAACTGAAATCAAAGATCTGGCCATCTCAGATATGGCTTGGCAATCAGTTGGGAGTTATGCGCCAGCTGTCGCCGGTGAAGATCCGGTGTTTCAGGCAGGTTCAATGACAGCCAACATAAAGGTCTATACGGGTTCTCCATTAAGTTATGATTTAAGAACAAAATTTGGTACTAGAGCGGATGGGGCAAATAAATATACAGCAGAATACTATATTCCAATGGATGTAAAATACGAAGGATATGTAGTTGAAAAGAAACAAATGCGTGTACTCCAAAATGCCACTCTTCAAGTTAATGGTTCGAAAAATCTGCAGGCTCAGGTGCGGACGATGGCTACTAACATGTCCGAATTCCCCAACAATTGGAACGATGTGACATCGGCGACGACGAACACGACCTGGAGCTCAGATAATTCAGCAGTAGCTACCGTAGACCAGTATGGGAAAGTTGTGGCCCATGCAGAAGGGACTGCACATATTACAGCCAAGTGGAACAAATATCCTTACTCGCTGTATGGAACTGCTACCATAACCGTAGGCGGCGGGGGAGAAGGCTCGGGCTCGGGCGAATGCACCTACACCATTCAACCGCCGAATAAGATCGCGGCTCCGCAAGCATCATTTATGGAACCGGGTGCGACAGGGGTGATTCTTGGTGATGATGCAGTGAATGGAATACACTTTGATGCACCGACCGGAATTCCTACCTCAGATCACTTATACGCCAATGCTTGGGGAAAGAATTATTTATTTGAACATACCTTTGCCAATATGGCAGGGCAGATACGCTATTCCTGTAGTGTGGATGTTACCTATCCTACTAAGTGGGAGGAAGCGCAGCCGGATCTTCCGGGAGAGGATGGAGAAGATCCGATCCCCCAGGACCCGCTTCCCAAAGAATCATCCTTTGACAAAACCTATACCTTTGAATTAACGCCTAGAGAATATGCGTACTGGCAGATCGATCAGTTATCCGTCTATCAAATCGACCGGGCGATGATGGAGAATTATGCCCTGCCGGGAGGGGTAGTCACACTATACCCTAACAACTATAATACTCCGGCGGTTGAACTTGCCAACAGCGCCGTGGTGGAAGAGCATGTTGTTCCTCAAGAGACAGGAACCCTGTCGTTCACACCGGATGTGGTCGATGGCGGGGATCATGAACCAGGCCCTGGCGATGTTGATGATTTAGCTGACCTTAAAAGTCTTGCAGAATCGCAAACTCACGATCCAAAGGTGCAGAATGACCGGCTGGTATTTAACGGACAGATGATTATGGATGATACCGTCTCCACGAAGACCGGGCCTGTTCCGGGAAGGGTTCCTGATCCGCAGGTTATCGGAGGCGATGTGCTTTATCAAGGTCAGTTACTGATCAACCGGAGTCTGCTCAACCGGGCAAATGCAGCCAGCTCCGGCTCCATAAATTACACGATGCTTCCGGAGAATGTGGAGGGGCAGGGGGACCGGGCATATCCCATCAACGGCATTAACTTCATCACTGTACACACACCCGTCGTCAACTCAGACTAACAGAAAAAGAATTATTGGAAATGTATTATCGACACCTTGAGGGGAAATATTTTTTAGAAGCACTTAACAACTATTGCAATGGAAATGGATTTGGTGGTAGTGAGAGCGTTTGGTGTGTTTTTGCTGGTGAGTTAGATGAGTGGGAAGAAGGTTATTTCGGAAGTGAGGGAGTTTGTTATTTTTTTGACTACCCTGCGGTAGAGGAAGATCAGACAATTGTATTGGATTATCCAACTTTCTATCAGTATTTAAATGAAGCAAGCATGGACTATTTAATACGGAATCCAATTGTTAAAGATGAGGTTGAAGCTCGATTACTAGAAATCAAACAAAAATTCAATATTGCATAAGTTGCGAGAACATTGCTGATAGGTACCCGGAATGCTGCGGGCAGGCGTACCGCTTATGGTGAAAGCTGCTTGCCTGCCGGAGCCAATGTGATTGAGAGTCTGTTCGATCCGGAGGAGGCGGCGAGGAAAGGATATTTTGTGGAGGATTGTGCCTATCCGTATTAACTATGAGAGGGAGTGTATTTTTTGATTATTTGTATGAAGAAACTCAATAAAAAGGTAGTCCTGTTTTTCTTGTTATTTACTTTGGGGCTGGCATACTCATCCAATCCTGAAGCCGGAGCGGCAACTGCTGCGTTTACGGATGTTCCCGCTGATCATTGGGCGAAATCAGGAATTGATACCGCAGTAAATAAAGGTTATGCGGAGGGGTATCCAGGAGGACTATTTATGCCTGATGCCAGTGTAACCCGGGCTGAATTCATTAAAATGATCGTGACCGCAACCGGACAGCCAGTAGAAGCATCTGAAGGCAAATGGTATGAAAGTTATGTGGGAGCTGCGGAACAGGCAGGCTTTTATGCCACTGGGGATCTTGCTAATTCTGAGGTGGAATGGAACCGGAAGATTACCCGCCAAGAAATGGCGTGCATTGCTGCCCGGGCCGCTGGGTTAGATACAGAGATAGACAACAGATGGATGTATATGACCACCAAATTGAATAATTTAGACAATAAGTGGATGTATCTGGCTGCCAAAACAGGCCTGATCTCCGGACTAGGTGCAGGCAAGCTTGGAGAAAAGGAACATACCACGAGAGCGCAAGCTGTTGTGACGGTTGAACGCGTAATAACTGTACTTAGCGGCGGCAAACTCAAAACAGATAAGTATGCTATCAGCAGCGCAGAATTAGCGTGGCATAAGACGAATGTTTTCACGATGATGCCGGAGTACTTTGACTATGATGGAAGTTGGTCTCCATTTGGGGGGCGTGAAGGTCAATGGAGGGAAGATAAGCTGACGCTAAATTCTAAGGATGGAAAATATTCTGCTACCCTGCACGAACTGGTTGCGATTGATCTGGAGGATCCACACGATCCCAATCTGAAAAATGTTCCTCCGCTGAACACACTCAAATGGAGTTTTGGAGAATACAACAATCCTGGATTTCCTGTTTCAAACTATAAAAAAGCATATCTCATTTATTGGAAATCAACGGTTAAGAATGATGATCCGGAGCATTATAGTTCCTATAACTACGCTAGGGTTAATATAGATGGGATAGGCGATTCGCATAAGCCCGGAAGAGATAAAGGGATTTTAACTGTACCTGCATCTGTACATGTAAAAGAATACAAGGATTCTCCTTATTATATTATCCCTAAAGTCGGGAAAGAGCAGTTGTGGTCATCTGTTTCTATAAGTATGCAGACATCTGTTAGATCTAATTACTATTTTGTACATGAAGTTCTTCTATCCGTATCTCCTCATGGTGATTAACAAGGAAGAGGGGTTTTGATGAAAGGGATTAAGGCTATAGGTGTATTGGGATTATTAGTTGTTATAACATTGATAGCCTTCACCGCCTCAACAGGAAAGGCTGCCGAAGCAGAGGAACACATCTGGAAGACAGTTGAACTAATCAATAATTATAATACAAACGGAAATGCTGCAATTAAAGATTCTAATTCAATATTTTACCGTTATACAGGACTAAAAACAAAGCCGTTGGGGCTCGATGCAGGACAAGGAAATACAATCACCAAAATCGAGTTCAAGCGGGATGGCGAGGTCGTGCGGACAGTCCAGGTGAACAGCAGGACGTATAATGAAGCAGTGCAATTCTCAGGAGAGCCTGTTGTATTTGAGTCTGAGGATAATACTGCCAATGGAGGCTGGTTTGCCTGGCAGCTGGGCAGTGACAGTGTGCATTGGACGGAAGGGCTTGGAGGAGATTACGACAGTATTACTAATTTGGGGACTCCGCCCAAACGATCCGGAACGAGTCCCCCTGCGGATGCATATCCGAATGTATTGGTTCAGCAGACCGTCCAATATGTCCGTAACAAAGCTTTTAAAAACATTCAATATCCCAATATATTTAGTACAGCTTACTTAGATAACACACCCGCTGTTCTGGATATTCTGAACCCGCACGATCAAATGAATGAGAATGTAGAGGTAAGGTACGGAGAAATAAAGGCATCTGATGAGGACAAAGGGGAGCCCGACGCTTCAATCCATATCATTAAATATTTCCCTTATTATACTGCCGAGGCAGGTGAGCCGGATGCCGGGCAAATAAGCTTGGGTAAAGCTACTATCACGTTTACCCAGCGCCATGATAATGCAAAGTATTATCGGAAGCTGGCAGCAGGTAATGCTGCGATGTTGTATTACTATTCTAATTTTAAATATAGCTTTAAAACCTATAGCTACCGCTACCCTAGTGAATATGTCGTATATATTAAAGGGACGGCTTCGCCTTCCCCGACACCAGGACCAACACCCGGAAACTCGGCGGTAGCCTGTACAAACCCCGTTCCGGGTCAAACCATCTCCGGTGAGTTTCTGGAACCCGGTGTTGCTGCCGAGATCCGGGCGGATCAGCGCGGGAATGAGCAGTTTGATGTGCTTCAGGGGATCCCAAGTTCTGAAAGCTTGTATGGTCATGCTTCTGCCAACAGTTATCTTTATCAGAATAAGTTTGTAGAGATGAAAGGCACCTGTACATATAACATTAAAATTAATAAGACATATACCCTGAAATGGGACCCCACTAAACCGGCACCTACCGGAGGAGGGAGTGTTCCGGATCCTAAGAGTGAACCGAAGCCGGTGGTATATCCTTACAGTATTACCCGTTCTTATTCGTACTGGACTGTAAATACGCTTGAAATTTATGGACTTGGCAGAGTGTTATTAATGAATAATGCGCTTCCCGGGGGGCAATTAACTATAGAACCAAGCGGATATACAGCTCCAGAATTCTCTACGGAGATTAAGGGCAAATATTTACCTCCTGTGGCTCCGGCTCCAATCACGGTTCCGGCAAGTGATGTGCAGGGAGGAACAACCAAGCCGGAGCCTCCCGATGAATTGGAAACTTTTCGGTCCAAGGCTGAGGAAGCTGCCAAGAAAATTCAAGTGCAGAATGACAGCTTCGTGTTCATGGGACAGACCATCATGAATGGAAGTGAAGTAACGGAGAGTGGTCAAGCTCCGGGGACGATTCCGAATCCGCAGCCCATTGGTGATAACGTACTGTACAGTCCGGGGCATACAATTGAACCAACGCATTTGAACGCAGCCTATCTCCCCAGCTCCGGAGAGATTACTTATGCTCCGATGAGCGGGAATATCAATGGCGGTTCACAAGGTAAGTCATATCCCATCAACGGCATTAACTCCATCACTGTACACACACCAGTCGTCAACTATTCGCTTCTCCCGGATGACAACCGTCCTTACGACCAGCGGATGGTACCGGATTATGCCCGGACGGTGCTGATTTTGGACCGGCCCTTTACTGTTTACTTTACGGAGAGCGGGCAGCACCTGAATATCCCCGGTTATGGCAACCGGGATTATGGCAAGTACACGCAGAACAAACGTATCCTGTTTCCGTTCGGCGTGTTCCAAGAGGGTCAGTATTACCCGGAAAATACCTGGATCAATATCCCTGTCGGGACACCTTCCATGAACTTTACCATGCCTACTTGGGTTAACGAAGGGGACTATACCATTCAAACACAGTCCTGGGCCATCAATGCACCGTCGGACGGGGCAGAGCTGTGTCAGGTGAATCTGAACGGCAATCTGGCAAATTACTGTGCAGCGGAGAGCTTTAATGTCGGGGTGGTCGGCCGGCTGTTCGATTTCCGGATCTGGGATATCGGGGATTTCCGGTTTGAAAAAGTATTCCGCACGGGAACGGGCAACCTGGACCATAGCAGCGCAATGTATTATACGGGCGGGAACGATGAGAATGGTGCACCAACGGCTTTAAGCGGACAAAGACAGTGGCAGCTCCCTATCCGCAAAGGCTCACATCCCGCGGAGCAATTGACCGTTCCCCATAACGGTTACTCGTTTCTGTTCGATTTCCGGACGATCGGGAATCTGTGGCAGCCGGGAGAGGGGATACGGATTGAGCCAAGCTTCTACTTTATACCGAAGTCCGGAGGAAGCGCAGCGCCTGTTGACCTGTACTATGATATCTCGGGTTCCGGTAATAAGATGATTGGCGTTGGCTCGCCGAAGGACAAGCTAAGTTATACCCGCACCTACCGCCTGGCCGATGGCCTGCGGAACATACCGGGCGGGGAATTAACCACGGCAGCCAGCTATGAGTATAACTACATCCTGACGGAAGCTGAGCGGACAACAACGACCTGGCTCAAGTTCTATGAGCGGTATGTAAAGCGCAAAACCAGGCTTGCCGAAGGCTATAATCTGGAGATTTTGCCCTATACATCACGCACCTTAGTTGGTCCAACGAATATTCCGGATGGGGTAAATCCTGTTGCCGCTGTACGCAGCGTGCAGCACTGGTACGGGGAATACAATCTGCCGATTGCCCCATACATTCTGCCCAAAGGGACTAACATAGTGTCCTTGGCAAATCAGTATGGAGGCGCGCTGGACGGCCATGAGAAGGAATTCATTACCGGCGGATACATCCTGGTGAAGTTCGAAATCTATACGGTCAAAAATAGCGATGCCGGCACCCGCATTCTGGGTTACAAAGCGCCGATTGCGAATATGTGGGCAATTGAAGGCCAGATGACCGGAGACACAGACGAAATGGGACATCACTTTTCTTTTTCCTCAGGAGATATCATTCTGTTCGAATCAGACTTTTCTGTGCGGAACGATTATCAGGGGCAAGGGAGATAAGCTTATTTTATATTAAGGAAAAAAATTCTTAAAAAGGTATAAAATATAAAATAATTAAAAAATTAGGCCGATATATATATTAAGCAAAACCATAGCTATACTAATGAACTTGGATCTCCCAGAAGCTGAAATTGTGTTTTTCAAGTTCATTTTTATATAAAAATATGAGTGTTAAGGAGTGATTTATAATGGCAGACAAAGTAACGGTCAGCTACGATGGTTTGGCAACACAGGCAAAAAATGTTTTGAAACAAAAGCAGGAATACGACACTTTAATGAAAAAAATCATGACAACGGCTACGACCCTGAACAGTATCTGGGAGGATGCTGCGGCTAAGGAGTTTGCGGAAAAGGTGAAAGGCATGCAAAAAACCTTTGATGCATTTGGCCAGGCGCTGGAGAACATTGGTACACATATGCAAAATGTTTCGAACAGTTATGAAACTCTCTCTAAAGAAATCAAAGCCGCTCAGAACAAAAGCTTCTAAGAATTTATTTATAGGTATAGGCAGCAAGAGCCCCACTACATAAGAGTGTAATCAGCTATGCAGCGTGCTGCATAGCTGATTTTATTAGAATGAGCAGGGGGAAGCCATGGCGGCGACGAAACTATTATTTAATGTCGATGAAGTAGAGCGCCTGCGCACGAAAATCGGGCTGGTCAGCCAGGACACGAACCGGCTGTACCTGCAGTTCAAGGGAAAGGCCTCGGACTGGAGCGGAATTCCGCTGGGGCAGGAACTGCTAAAGGCACAAGTGCTCATCCAAGAGTTAACAAGCGGAGCAGAGAAACTGGAGGATTTCATCCGGAGTGCCGTCCAGGGAGTTCAGGGAATAGGGGCGGAGAATAAACGGCAGGCCGGTCAGCTCAGCCAGCAACTGGGCGCATTGGCGGCGCTATTCGGAAATGCTGGGGGCAACGGGGCGTTTGGTGTGCTCTCCATCCCCTTCCTGGCACAGAAGGCTGTGACCAGCCTGATGCGTACCGTATCGATCCTCAGTGGCCGGGATGAACTGAGCCGTGATCCGGCCGTGCAAAAGTTGCAGGGAATGATTCAGCAGTCAGGATTGGTAAGCATTGATGGACTGGCCGCACAGGTGAAGCTGAAGGAGATTTATGAAGCCCGGGAGCTGATTGGAAAGTCACAGATCGCGTATGAGGTGTACAAGACCTTCGGCAATCAGGCGCAAATGGAGGCGGCCCACCAGCAGGCGGAGGAAGCGCGCAAGAAGCTGAAGGCGATGGGGATCAGCGAAATCCAGTATCAGTCCGGGAAGGACCTCAGCGGATATTATAAGCAGCCGGCCATCAAAGCCTGCGACTACGATCCGACCATTACCGACCGGAGCGTACCGCTGCTGGAGAAGGAAGAATACGCGCTCCTGCTGCGGATGGCGATGGAACCGGGAGTGCAGGGGGAATGGGCAAAGCGGCAGCTGGCCCTGATTCAACCGGAAGCCACAATAGGCCCGGTGGACCCGTATAACAGCGTATCGGAAGCCGACATCCTGAACCGGGAGGATCCGAAGGTGATCGAGCGGCTAAAGAGGACGTATTGGTTCACCTTACCGGCCGAGGAGCAGGACCGGCGGTATGAAGAGCTGAAGGCCTATTACGAGAAGCTGAATAAGGAAATGGCGGATAAAGACCGTCTGGCAAGAAGCGGAGTAGGAAATCAGACGCTGGCGAATATCCTGGTGGGCGGAAGCAATATGATGGTCCAGGCGATCAATACGGCCGCATTTGGCATTCCAAGAACGCTGGGGGACTGGATTGCAGGTCCAGCCCCGGAAGGCTATGTGAATCCCATGGATGATCCGTACGGGAAAAAAGCGGGCCAAATAGCCGGAACCATCATCAGCATCGGTCTGCCTATGAGATTTCTGAACGGAGTAAAGACGCCAGGCCTGGTAGGCAAGTTCTCGCCGACCTTACTCAAATCGATGGCAGCGGGAGCCATTAGCGGAACGATCGAAGAAACTATGGATGCGATCAACGATTACCGGGATGACGGGAAGCAAAGCGTGGGAGCGAGGTTACTCTCGGTAGGCATCAATACCGTAATTGCCGGAGCAGGCGATGCGCTGTTCACCGCCGCGAGCAAAGGGCTGGCGAATGTGAAGAAGCTCGTGAACGGGACGATCGGCGATGTGAAGGTTAAAGAGGTGGAGGGTACTGCTAAGGCTAAGGCGGAGGTTGGGGGAGCGGGGAAACGTGACTTTATAACAGATCCTGTTGAAATGAAGAAGTATATCATCGTACCGGAGGATGGATTTCAAGCATTTCTTGAGAAGAAATATATTGAAATTAGAAAGTTAGGTGTTGAAGATATTGGTACGGTAGCAAAGAATACAGGATTGACAGAAGAACAGATATTAATAATGAAAAAACATCTATTTCTAGACATAAAACAGTTATCTGTAGGTGGTAAGCCATACGAGGATTTATACTTTCAAGCTGACCCAGAGATTGCTTATGCTTGGAAGAAGGCTCAGAAGAGCGAACTGACACAGAAGGAGAAAGATTGGTTTAGGGATTTAGCAAATCATGAGATCAAAGAACAAGAATTGATGGATGAAGGAATGCCTTTGAGGGATCGTTCTACATGGAATCCAGATATAGAGGTCTACAATGTTAACCCATCTAAAAATGCACATGATAAAGCTAACATTACAGCTCGAAATCCGACGGATCCATTCCCAGGATATGATTCAGGATCTGATTTTATTAAACATGTGGATGATGAAATCGACTATTAAAAATTGAGGTGAAGAAATGCACTTGGATAAGGCTTTGCAAAGAATAAATGAAATAAATTGGGATTTGGTTGGTTTGAATATGTCAAAGTCAGATACTCATCTAGGCTATGAGTTTTTGAGAAGATTAGCTCAATTCTTTAAAGAACAATCACAAAAGCCAGTACCACCTTTATATGCAAATATAGCAACCTTATTAGGTGATGAAGAAGTAATAGTTCTTTCAGATTATTGCAGTAAGGAAGCAACTGAATTTCTAGATGAAAAGAAATATGTAGGTAAAGTATTTGAATACTATTTACAACTTGCGAAATATACTGATAAAAATCCTGATGCACAGATTTACTTAGCTGTATACGATCCACTAATTAAAATCATTGAAAGAGGTGGCCTATTTATTCTTAAACACCTAGAATTGGATATAGTCAATATTTCCAATTTCCCTTTAAATGGATGGTATGAAAGGTTTGTAGTTAAGGAAGCCATTGATATTGAAAATCTATAAAATGATAGGGCTACCCATCGGCGAATGAATCTAGCTCCAAACTGACAACAGTAGCCCAAGTAATAACCATCCATTTTCTTAATTAATAGGCTTATGGAACTGCTGGATGCATACCATCAGCTTGAAATATCTATGAAGTTAAGCCGAGGGCGCAATAAGAAGGTTCAGCAAGGAGGAAACACGGGAGGTTAGGCGACGTTCGGCTACAAAGTGAAGAAAGGTCAAAGGGATATCGACAGCTTGTCTTTTGAGGGAGTTATCTTGCACCACATCAGGCGTTGACGGTAGAGGAGATGATCTGGTGGAGTATTTACGTAAAGCAAGCCATAACATCAATCTGTAAGGCAGAAAAAATACTGGAATTAGTGAAGTAGGTTGGTGAGATGAATCGGACTTCCAAGAATACAGGGACTTCCTCATCGACATCATGGTCAAGACATGCCAAGAAGTCGAGAACTCATCAAGCAAATCGAGGAAGAGCTTCGGCAGGTATTGGAACAGACTAATTACAAACTAGAGTCGATGGATAATTAGCACCGTTACAGCGGCGGAATTGATTGCTGAGGTAGGAGATGTACACCGCTTCTCTAACGCTGATGTGCTAGCCCGTTTTGCCGGAATCGTTCCCATTTGCTTCAGTTGGAGCGGCTGGAGCAAAGATAAAAGCAAACGGAGGCTACCCAGTGCCGAATGAAAGCATCAGCCAACCAATAATGATGCCCGAATAACGCTTTTTCGTTACCCAAACAGACCAATTATAGTCGAATACGACCATAATTGGTCTGTTTTCTCATTTTAGAATTATTGTCAGACCATCCTAGCGAGGTCAAACTTGTAGAAAGCCAGTTGCTCATCAAGGAATTAACCAGTGAAGCTAAGAAGCTAGAGGATCCCTATCACAGTACCTCCAGGGAGTCCAGAGTGTACAAGCCGAGAATAAGCGGCAGGCAGGTCAGCTCAGCTCAGCCAGCAACTGGGTGTACTGGCAGGGTTATTCGGAAGTATGGGAGGCGGCGGGTCAATCGGTCCACTTTCCTTCCCCTTCTTGGTACAGAAGGCCGTAACCAGCCTGATTCGTACGTTAACGACCCTGAGTGCCAGGGATGAATGGAGCAGCGATCCGGTAGTGCAGAAGCTGCAGGGAATGATTCAGCAGTCAAGATTGGTAAGCATTGATGGACTGGCCGCACAGGTGAAGCTGAAGGAGATTTATGAAGCCCGGGAGCTGATTGGAAAGTCACAGATCGCGTATGAGGTGTACAAGGCCTTCGGCAATCAGGCGCAAATGGAAGCGGCCCATCAGCAGGCGGAGGAAGCGCGCCAGAAGCTGAAGGCGATGGGGGTCAGCGAAATCCAATATCAGTCCGGGAAGGACCTTAGCGGATATTACAAGCAGACGGCCATCAAAGCCTGCGACTACGATCCGACCATTACCGACCGGAGCGTACCGCTGCTGGAGAAGGAAGAATACGCGCTCCTGCTGCGGATGGCGATGGAACCGGGAGGATCCGAAGGTGATCGAGCGGCTGAAGAGGACGTATTGGTTCACCTTACCGGCCGAGGAGCAGGACCGGCGGTATGAAGAGCTGAAGGCCTATTACGAGAAGCTGGATAAGGAAATGGCGGATAAAGACCGTCTGGCAAGAAGCGGAGTAGGAAACCAGACAATGGCAAACATCCTTATGGGTGGAAGCAATATGATGGTCCAGGCGATCAATACGGCCGCATTTGGCATTCCAAGAACGCTGGGAGACTGGATTGCAGGTCCGGCCCCGGAAGGCTATGTGAATCCCATGGATGATCCGTACGGGAAAAAAGCGGGCCAAATAGCCGGAACCTTCATCAGCATCGGTCTGCCTATGAGATTTCTGAACGGAGTGAAGACGCCAGGCCTGGTAGGCAAGTTCTCGCCGACCTTACTCAAATCGATGGCAGCGGGAGCCATTAGCGGAACGATAGAAGAAACCATGGATGCGATCAACGATTACCGGGATGACGGGAAGCAAAGCGTGGAAGCGAGATTACTCTCGGTAGGCATCAATACCGTAATTGCCGGAGCAGGCGATGCGCTGTTCACCGCCGCGAGCAAAGGGCTGGCGAGTGTGAAGAAGCTCGTGAACGGGTCTATTCGTGAAGTGGAGTTTAAAGAGGTGGATGGTACTGCTAAGGCTAAGGCGGAGATTGAGGGAGCGGGTAAACCTGATCTAAATGTAAGCCAAGGAAAAGTTTTTCCAACTAGAACAATTAATTTAGCAACAGAAGGACACATTATTGATAGAGTTAAAGAGTTAAGAAGTAAACTTTCTAATAGGATCAAAGATGTGCTGAATTTTGCTTATGCTGAAGTAGATATAAAGGGAATAGATAAAAAAGAATTTTATTCACACAGTAGCTTAAATGGAGATAACAAGGCAAAAGACTATGCTGATTTCTCCTTAAAGCCATCAAAACCAAAATATGAGGCAACACTTGCACCAGATAGAGGCGGGAATATAAGATTAAGAGATAATGATACGGAGTATAAAATTCTGAATGATTTAGCTGCGAGGATAGATACATTACCAGATCCGTCAAATGCTCGCGGGAAAATAAAACTATTTACTGAATTAGATACTTGTGCAAGTTGCAGTAGAATCATCCAGAAATTCCATGAAGATTATCCCAATATTGATATTGAAGTAATTCATAACAGTGAAGGGTTAGTTCATCCATAAGAATTTATAGGGAGGCAGTAAAAGTGAAACGAAACTATGAGGCACTATTCGGTGCATTTTATGAGAGTTACTTTGATTTGAAATGTGAGGGAATGAGTAATGCTGAGGCACTTGTTTGTACATCTGAGGCATACCTTGATATTCAAAAAAGAGGTGAAATGGAAAAATCGGTAATATTTATTGCAGAGGGAAGGATATATTTAACACATTCGAAAATTTTTATAAAAGCAAAAGAGAAGATAGTTGATGTTTTGAATTCCTTAGACTTAGATAAGTTGCAACTTGAAACAACTCCAGATGAGTATCGGGATATATTAGAACGAAGAGATATGGTACTAGATGGAATTGAAAATATACCTGTAGATTATAGTCCATATACGAGATGGTACTATTATGAAATAGAAAAGGAGGTTAAAGACTATTTTGGGATTATTATTAATGATATAAAGGATACGTTTGAGCTTATTGAAAAAGTAATGGGGAGATTTGAACGCGAGTGCAGAAGTACATTAAGTGAGAAAATTGTTGTTAAAACAACACTTGCAGAATTGCTTATCAGACATGGTATTAAAGCAGAAAAGGAATTTCTAAAAATAAAAAATGAGTTAGAGCAATTCGATTTGAGCGAAGTAGGACAACAATTAACAGAATCCGAGAAGTCGGATCTTAATGTCCGAATTAAGGAGATCATAACCAAATACTAAATTTCTATTTTTTTCAAAAGAATAGTCTGAATTTTAATGCCACAATATTAGCTATCCGATATTGTGGTTTTCTTTTGTCTTTGTTAGAACTCTCAAGTTAAGCGGTTGAGGGCCCATGAGAAGCTGGATAAGGATATGGCGGATAAAGACCGTCTGACGAAAAGCGGAGTCGGGAACCAGACGCTGGCGAATATCCTGGTGGGCGGAAGCAACATGCTGGTCCAGGCGATCAATACGGGAAAAAAGCGGGCCAAATAGCCGGAACCGTCATCAGCATCGGTCTGCCTATGAGATTTCTGAACGGAGTAAAGACGCCTGGCCTGGTAGGCAAGTTCTCGCCGACCTTACTCAAATCAATGGTAGCGGGAGCCATTAGCGGAACGATCGAAGAAACCATGGATGCGATCAACGATTACCGGGATGACGGGAAGCAAAGCGTGGGAGCGAGGGTACTCTCGGTAGGCATCAATACCGTAATTGCCGGAGCAGGCGATGCGCTGTTCACCGCCGCGAGCAAAGGGCTGGCGAATGTAAAGAAGCTCGTGAACGGGAAGATCGGCGATGTGAAGGTTAAAGAGGTGGAGGGTACTGCTAAGGCTAGGGCGGAGATTGAGGGGGATGGGGATTTTGATCTTAAAGAATGGGAAGATATGCCTGTTAGTGGCCAAATTCGGCTAACCCCAGATGGACTAAGAATTATGAGTATACGAGATATGAAAAAATTCAAGAGTGAAATGAATGCAAACGATGTTAAAGTTATTATCGACAAAAATGGTAGTGTTTTACCCCAAAAAGCCGTGGGTGGATTTAACCCTAATACAGGACAAATTGTTTTGAGACCTGACGCGTCAATATTAAGCGCTCTTCATGAATCCTTCCATGCCAAGCAATTTAGAGAACTTGGAAAAGAAAAATATCTCAAGCTATCTACATTAGAAAAGGAAGAATTCGTTTATAATGAAATTATGATGAATAAGAGTAAGTTTAATGCTGAAGAGATCTACGAAGCACAGAGATACATCTTCAAGTTAAGAAATGGACAATGGCCTCCACCAAGTTGGAAAGGATTTGACGAATAGTGAGAGATGAAATGAAAGCAAACTTAACAGCTAGCCAAGCAATACAAATAGCAAAGGACTATCAGAAAAAACATAATCTATATGGAACTATACAAGATGATTTTGATAAAAGCGTGAAATTCTACAAAGAATTTTATAGAATAATAGGAAGTGCATGGCTTGTGTTGGCTGATATAACACCGAAGGAATATGAGGGCGATGATGAAATTAGTTTTGTTATTTCCGATGTTGATGGTGTTGTTGATCATGTTTTAGACCATAACGGGATACCTCAACGCTACCATTTATCTAGCAATAGAGAATATACAAATGAAGAGTTTGAAGCGATATTTAATGATGATAGAATTGAATGAATAATGTTCGCTTTTTTAGGGGTTACCCGGTGCCGAATGAACTCATCATTCAACCAATAGCTCATTTAACCCTTGTAATGCTTGTAAAAGAATTCGGTCATTTCGATTGTACGTGCAGTAATACTTGAATAGTATAACCTGAATAACATTATACAGTTACAGTAACAGGTTGATTATGGTTATATACTGCCATGTTTGACCTGTTTTTTTATGTTCTTTCTACTGTTCAGACCATGATAGCGACTGGACATCACTAAAAATATTGTGGAATAGAACAGATAATAAAGGATGTAATCATATATTGGATATTTATTGAAGTTATAAGTGCATAGGGATTGGAATCGAACATGTAGAGTGAAGAAAAAGGGGATGGTACCGTCTTCCGCAAGAATGATCTTTAATGTCGATGAAGTAGAGCGCCTGTGTACGAAGATTGGACTGGTCAGCCAGAACACAAACCGTCTGCATCTGCAGTTCAAGGGGAAAGCCTCGGGCTGGGGTGGTATCCCAGGGGCAGGAGCTGTTAAAGGCCCAAGTACTCATTAAGGAATTAACCAGCGAAGCTGAGAAGCTGGATAAGGAAATGGCGGATAAAGACCGTCTGGCAAGAAGCGGAGTAGGAAATCAGACGCTGGCGAATATCCTGGTGGGCGGAAGCAATATGATGGTCCAGGCGATCAATACGGCCGCATTTGGCATTCCAAGAACGCTAGGGGACTGGATTGCAGGTCCGGCCCCGGAAGGCTATGTGAATCCCATGGATGATCCGTACGGGAAAAAAGCGGGCCAAATAGCCGGAACCTTCATCAGCATCGGTCTGCCTATGAGATTTCTGAACGGAGTAAAGACGCCAGGCCTGGTAGGCAAGTTCTCGCCGACCTTACTCAAATCGATGGCAGCGGGAGCCATTAGCGGAACGATAGAAGAAACCATGGATGCGATCAACGATTACCGGGATGACGGGAAGCAAAGCGTGGAAGCGAGATTACTCTCGGTAGGCATCAATACCGTAATTGCCGGAGCAGGCGATGCGCTGTTCACCGCCGCGAGCAAACCGGAAGTCTTACCTTTAAGCGGAAAGACATGTACAATGAGCTGCCGCCCGGGTAAATGGACTGAATGGGCCCTCTGTTAAGAAAGCGGCCAGTCACGTAACGGTTGTTCAAGTGACTGGCTAAGCGTTACGGACATGAGAGACGTTAAGCTTGCGGAAAGGCGCCAGAGTGCCGAACTTGCGGACATCAGCGCCGTTATTTCACCGGAAAAATGGAGTTAGTCCATGAAAAGTGGTGGATAAGGACTGTGGTGTCCGCAAGACCGCGCCAACGGCCTATTTTGAGCAAATAAGGGCTGTGATGTCCACAAGGGGCAGGATTGGGTTGTATTTGAACCGGAGAGATGGCAGCGGTTTGTTCAAAGAACATGTAACGGGGAGATCGCTTCAAAAAAGTGTTATAAGAAAATCCTTATCAGAAGTGTTGACTTCGTGCTACACGAAGGTAGTAGACTTGCGATAGCCCGGACGAGGCATCCTGTAGGATTCAATCAGAAACGGCTCGCAGATCATTTCAGGCGGACGAGGAGGATTATAGAGAATGGAATATGTAATTTTAAATAACGGTGTAAGAATGCCGGTCCTTGGATTTGGGGTGTGGCAAGTACCTGATGCGGATCAGTGTGAACAAGCTGTGTACGATGCGCTCATGGCCGGGTACCGGCTGATTGATACGGCTGCCGCTTATGTGAATGAAGAAGCTGTCGGCAGAGCGGTTAGGCGCAGCGGTGTGCCTAGAGAGGAAATCTTTATTACAACCAAACTCTGGGTCCAGGATGCAGGGTATGACAACACGAAACAAGCATTTGCTAGATCACTCGGCAGACTGCATTTAGATTACTTGGATCTGTATTTGATACATCAGCCTTTTGGAGATATCTATGGCTCTTGGCGTGCTATGGAGGAGCTATACGGGGAGGGTAAAATAAAGGCGATCGGAGTGAGTAATTTCGAACCTGCCCGGCTTGTGGACCTGATTAGTCACAATACTATAGTTCCGGCGGTAAACCAGGTCGAAACACATCCATACTACCAGCAGACAGAAAGTGCACAAGTGATGAGGGAGTATGGCGTGCAGATCGAGTCCTGGGGGCCGCTTGCTCAAGGGAAAAATAATATTTTCCAGAATGAAGTCTTGTTAAAAATAGCTGAGGAGCATAATAAATCAGTTGCTCAAGTGGTTCTGCGCTGGCTTACACAGCGGGGCGTCGTGGTCATTCCCAAGTCAGTTCATAAAGAAAGAATTTACGGGAACTTTAACATCTTTGACTTCACATTGAGCCAGGAGAATATGGACAGGATTACCACACTAGATACCAAGCAAAGCTTATTTCCTTCCAAAAATGATCCGGCAGTTGTGAAGCAGTTCGCGAACTGGAAATTCGATATTTAATCACCATTTTGTCAACAGCGGCAGAAAGGACAGGGATTTCTACATGAAGGCTATGATGTTAAGAGAAACAGGCGGACCGGATAAGCTGAAGCTGGAGGAAGTTGATACGCCAAGCCCGGGCCCGAAAGAGGTCGTAGTACGATTACAGGCAGCTGCACTTAACCGCAGGGATCTGTTGGTCATCCATGGACGGTATCCGGGTATCAAGTTGCCTGTGATTCCAGGCTCAGATGGTGCAGGAGTGATTGTTGCTGCAGGAGATGAGGTTAACCAGGTTGCTCCCGGTGACCAAGTTATTATTAACCCCGGATTGAACTGGGGCAGTGATATGGATAGAAAAGATGCTGGCTTTACTGCTCTGGGAATGCCTGCCAATGGAACGTATGCCGGGTATGTGAAGGTGCCCGCAGACAATGCATATCCGAAGCCCTCCCATTTATCCTGGGAAGAAGCCGCAGCGCTTCCGCTCGCCGGACTGACTGCCTACCGTGCGCTGGTAACAAAGGGAAAGGTACGGCAAGGAGAAAATGTTCTGGTCCCCGGCGCGGGCGGGGGCGTAGCCACCTTTATCGTTCAATTCGCAGCTGCGCTTGGTGCTAACGTGTATGTGACATCCAGCCAAGCAGAGAAGATTGCAAAGGCGGAGAGCCTAGGTGCAATTGGAGGTGTTAACTATAAAGCTGAGGATTGGGTGGAGCAGCTGCAGGAATTGACAGGCGGAATCAATCTGTCCATTGACAGTATCGGCGGCGAAGCATTCGGCTCCCTGCCGGTACTCGGTAAGATTGGAAGCCGGATTGTCAGCTTCGGGGCCACCCGGGGACCGGTGCCTAATTTTACTTTGCCAAGTATGACTGTAAAAGAAATCTCTGTCATTGGCTCAACGATGGGCAGTCCGCAGGATTTCGCCGATATGCTTAAGCTCGTAGCGGAGCATGAGATTCACCCTGTTATAGACAGAACCTATCCGCTGGAGCAGGCTCCTGAGGCATTGCTCAGAATGGAAGCAGGCGAGAACTTCGGAAAGATTATTTTGACCATTCCACAATAATTAAGAGCCCGGGCAGACCCGAAGTGAGCCATCCTTACCCTCCCATGTGGAAGGGTTCGTGTTATCAGGAATTATCCTATTGGTGATGTCGCGGTAGTGCTGTTCTTTACGGGTTATAAATTCTGCCGTTACTTTAGCTTCTTCTAATTGAGCTAATACCAGAGCCTTTTGCTTTTGGATGATTTCATAGCGCTCCTCAATGGTAGAGTCTCCCTTCAGGCACAGATCCACATACCTTTTTATATCCTCTATAGACATGCCGCATTGCTTCAGGTTCTTCGCGCCGGTCAGCCAATTTATAGCATCCTCGTTAAAGATACGGTTATTGTTTTTATCACGCTGCAGATTAGGTACTAAGCCTTTATCTGTATAAAAACGGACGGTGTGCTCTGTCAGATTGAGCCGTGCTGCTGCTTCTTTGACTGTATACATGTAAGCCTCCAGTAAACGTTATTGATAAGCCTATTACCTTCGTGTTACACGAAGGTAATAGGCTTATTCTAGCTTAACCAGACAGCGTTGTAAATTTATCAGTTCATATTAGCAACATATGTCCATGTGAAAGCAACGCTGGGCCATATGGAAACCTGTGCGGTTCTGGTTTAATACAGATTGGATATGATTTTATCAACTGACTGGGAGGCATCCAAATGCCAATTGTATTTAATGAGGACAATCAGAGCTTTCATCTGTTTACCCCGGATACCAGCTATATCATGCAGATTATCCGGGAAGGGTATCTTGCTCACCGGTATTGGGGCAGACGTATTCATCATTTCCGGGATTCTAATCAGCTTCTTCATGTACACCGGCCTCTGTCGCCTAATCCTGATCCAAGCGACCGTTCCTTCTCGCTGGATGAGCTGCCGCAGGAATATCCGGGCTTTGGCGGGAGCGACCTGCGTACACCAGCCTTTCAAATCGAACAGGGGAATGGCGCTGCGGTCAGTGACCTCCGTTATATTAGCCACCGGATCATGAGCGGTAAACCGGCATTAGCCGGATTGCCGGCTGTATATGTAGAGGAAGGGGATGAAGCAGAGACACTGGAACTAACACTGAAGGATGAGGTATTAGACTTGTATATCATCCTTACTTATACTGTTCTGGCTTCATGGAACGCAATCGCAAGATCGGTCAGATTCGAGAACCGGACAAATGAGAGCATCCGCCTGCTTCGTGCAGCGAGCCTGAATGTTGACTTCGGGGATGCGGATTATCAGCTGCTGCAGTTATCGGGTGCCTGGGCCAAGGAACGGACCATGATCAAACGGCAGCTCGTTCAGGGAAACCAGTCAGTAGACAGCCGCAGGGGAGCAAGCAGCCCGCATCATAACCCGTTTATTGCCCTGATGCGTAAAGGTGCTGATGAGTCCGCAGGTGATGTGTACGGGATTAATCTGGTGTACAGCGGCAACTTCTTAGCGAATGTTGAAGTGGACCCTTATGATACTGCACGGGTCTCCATGGGCATCAATCCCTTTAATTTCGCCTGGCTGCTTGAACCGGGTGAGTCTTTCCAGACTCCGGAAGCTATAATGATTTATTCTTCAGCGGGGTTAGGCGGCATGTCCCGCAAGTATCACCGGTTATACCGTTCCCGGCTATGCCGCGGGAAATACCGGGATGAGGTCCGGCCCGTTTTGGTTAACAACTGGGAAGGGACTTATTTTGATTTTAACGCAGAGAAGCTGGAGCAGATTGCGGTCAAAGGAAAAGAGCTGGGCATAGAGCTGTTTGTCCTGGACGATGGCTGGTTCGGAAAGCGAAATGATGATACAAGCTCCCTTGGGGATTGGTTCGTTAACCGGGAGAAGCTGCCGGAAGGTCTGGAAGATCTGGCAGCACGGGTGAACCGGCAGGGCCTGCAATTCGGCTTATGGTTCGAGCCTGAGATGGTATCTGTGGACAGCGAGCTGTACCGGGCCCACCCGGACTGGTGCATCCATACCGAAGGGCGTTCACGGACAACCAGCCGCGGCCAGCTTATTCTTGATTTCTCCCGGCCGGAGGTTCGTGAAGCGATCGTCTCCCGGGTATCCCGGATTCTGCGGAGTGCTCCCATTACTTATGTAAAGTGGGATATGAACCGCCATATGACCGAGGCGGGCTCGGCCGGGCTTCCTCCGGAACGCCAGCGGGAAACGGCACACCGCTACATTCTGGGACTCTATGCCGTGCTGGAAGAGCTGACCTCCGCATTCCCGGAGGTGCTGTTTGAGAGCTGCTCCAGCGGTGGCGGCCGCTTCGATCCCGGGATGCTGTATTATATGCCCCAGACCTGGGCAAGTGACAACTCCGATGCCATCAGCAGGCTGAAGATTCAATACGGAACCAGCATAGTTTATCCGGTTAGCACGATCGGAGCCCATGTCTCGGATGTGCCGAACCATCAGGTGGGCCGGGTTGCTCCGCTTGAGACCAGAGGGCATGTAGCTTTTTCCGGTGCGTTTGGTTATGAGCTGGACTTGACGGTATTCACAGAAGCAGAACAGCAGCTGGTGAAGGAGCAGGTGCAATTCTACAAGGAGATCAGAGAGCTTATGCTGCGCGGGGATTTATACAGAATGCTGAACCCTTTTGAAGGGAATGAAGCGGCTTGGATGATTGTGGCGGAAGACGCTGCTGAGGCGTATGTCTTTTACTGCCGTGTGCTGGCCGAGCCCAACCCCGGATTCCGTACACTTTATTTGCAGGGCCTGATTGCCGGGGCGGATTATAGGATAAATGGCGAAGAGCGTGTCTACGGCGGCGATGAATTAATGTATACCGGGCTGAGGGTTCCGTTCCATCTGCACGGGGATTTCCGAAGCCAAATATGGAGAATCCGCAAAGCAGATTAGCCGGGACCGGATATACGGGTTACAGATCCTTTATAGGCAGAAGGGGTTAATGAGGTTACTTTCTTAAAAACCTTTGAGAAATATAAAGGATCTGTATAGCCCACAGAGACGGCGACCGATTTTACAGACAATGATGTTGAGCTTAATAATCCGCAGGCCCGCTGTATTCTAAATGCAGTAAGATAACCTGATATAGACATCCCGGTCTTGTCTTTGAACAGCCGGAACAGATAGCTCCGCTCCACATTCACATAACTGACAATATCAAGCACCGACAGGCTGGAATTCCAGAAATTCCGTTCAATATATTCCCGGGCTGAGGTTAGATAGTCGGCTTTCAAGATTGCGCCGGTAGAAGAGAAATATTCAATATAGTAGGTCAATAATAAATACAGCCTGGCGTTAGAGCGCTCCTGCTCAAAAAGGGAAATGGCACTGGAGCTGCTTACGTTGAACAGAGGCTCCAGACTTTGCGGAGTGCCCGGAGCGACCGGAGCCTGAGCGGTAAAATTAGTCATGGATAATAACCTGACGGCCTCAGTTCCTTTAAATTCAACCCAAACATATTCCCAGGGATCCTCTGGATCAGGGTAGTAGGAAACCTCTGTATCAGGGAAAATAATAAAGCTTTCTCCCGCCTCCAAAGTATAAGTCACCCCGTTAACCTCGTAAAATCCCCGGCCATTTACAATATAATGAAGAGCATGTACATCCCGGACTCCCGGGCCCCACCGGTGGAGATTTGGAGGCTTATAGCCGTTCCCGGCAGTAATCGGATTGTCCGTGTGGGCAATATAAGTGGAGAGTTTGTCGGCCATTGTTCATTTCTCCGTATACCAGAATAATAAGGAAAGAGTAACTGTTATGATTGCATTATACCTCAGATCACCATTTCAGTGCGGCTGCGTATTTCGGATACAGCGCCCGGATGCAGCCCGGGCAGATATCATGTGTGAATTGCAGGGAGAGCTGCTGCTGGAGGAAACGTTCAATCGGGATCCATTCCTCCTGCACGGTCCGGATGGATTTGCAGGCGGCGCAGATGGGCACAAGGTAATGGTTTCTGTGATCCGGATGAACAGCGGAAGAGGTTATTGGGCTTATCTTATCGGGATTGGACTGCGCTTGTGAAGCAGGAGTGTGTCCGGTGTCGTTCAGAGTAAGGATTGCCGCCGGATAGTCCGGTGTCGTGCCGGTAATCAGCGGAAAGAGATCGAATCGGAATATCCGTTGACCGTTATGCTTAGTCATAATCTCCAGTTCAGTGCTGGAAGCCAGGCAGCGTCCTTGAAAAACATCTCCTAGCAGCAGCTCCAGCTTCATACGCCCCTGAGGGTCAGCCAGCCGTTCCCCAAACAGCCCGGCAACATTCTCTCCCCGCCAGCCAGCTGTCCCGGAGAAGCCATACAGCTGATTGTAGATGTCCCACTGCCTATTAGCGAACCGAATGAATGCGCCGCTGCTGACAAGCAGCGCATTATGCCGGAGGCTATTCAGGGACTGGATGAGGGATGCTGAAAGTCTATGCGGCAATAGGTATCGCTCCTTGGAGTACAGGATGGGTAAGTTAAGGCGGCGGCAGATTCAGCAGCTCGGCGACTTGACGGCGGTAGCGGTCGGCTTTGCGTGTGCCGTGAATCAGGTTGGATAGCCGATATGGAGGAATACCGTGTAACTCGCAGAATTTCTTCTGATCCAGATGCAGTTCTGTCAGCCGCTGCTTGATGGCCCAGCCATACGGAGTGATGGGGCGTTTGCTGTTCAGATCGCTCACCTCTTATCGACTATCCAGCCGCTATGATATAATAAGAAAAGACATAATAATAGTTAATTATATACTTTTTTACGTCATTTTACAATAAAAATTACGTATTTACGTGTGTTTATTTCTGACGGAAGGCGGTTGGCCGATGCAGTCCATTTACGAACGAATTGAAACTCTGATCAAACGGCAGGGAATTACCAAGAAGCACTTTTGTGAGCAGCTCAGTATCAGTACAGGGAATTTGGGAGACTGGAAGCGCGGGAAGTCTACACCGGGCACGCATAAGCTGATTGAGATTGCTGCATTTTTTCATGTCAGCCTCGACTGGCTTATTCTGGGGAAGCAGACCGAAACAGTGAAGGAAAGCGGAGAGGATTATTTTTTTGGCCAAATACGGCAATTGAATTGCCAAACGGATGAGCTGCTGCCGAAGGAGAAGGAATTCATCAAGGAATATATCGAGTTTACGGAGTACCGCAAGCGGAAGGAAATGGACGAAAATTCTTGAGCAGGCATCTTTACTTTTGGGCGCAACCGATTTATAATATTGAATGTTGGCCTCAAACAAAGCTTTAACGTTGTACACACCGCGCGGTAGTGGTGGAATGGCAGACACGCTATCTTGAGGGGGTAGTGGGTGTATACCCGTGGAGGTTCGAGTCCTCTCTACCGCATATGATATCAACAAGAAACCTGGAATTCCTTATCATAAGGGATTTCAGGTTTTTTGTTGTTCTTTTATTACAAGGGAGATGAGAATAATGTCTAATGAGCGTTATCTGATCATTACCGCCGATGATTTCGGCCTGTGCCGCTCAATGAATGAAGCGATAATCGAGCTGTGGGAGGCCCGGGCTATTACTTCCAGTGTAATTATGATGCCGGAAGCCTGGGCCGGGCAGGCAGCAGAATACGCTGCTCAGCACCGTGATGCGAACATCGGAATTCATCTTACGCTGAAATCCGGATTCCTGCAGAAGGCCAGCGATCAGGCGGTCAGCACAGAAATACGCAGCCAAATTGAAGCAGCCATACAGAGTGGGATAGATCCGACCCATCTGGACAGCCATGAAGGCAGTCTACTCGGGCTGGCGGACGGACGTGACTTCCTTGAGCTGGTGTTCGATTTGTGTGAGGAATACCGGCTGCCGTTCAAGCTGCCGCGTAATATTGTGCACCAGCCCTTCTTCAGCGGGCAGCAGCGGAAGCTATTCCGCAAGAGGATTGATTCGGCTGACCGCCGGTGTATCCCGCTGATAGATGAGCTGATAATTCTGCCTTACGAGCATGAGCCGGGAGAGGATTATCCTTCTGTGAAGCGGCAATTATCGCAGGCAATCCGGGATATGAGAGCAGGGATTACGGAGCTGGTAGTCCATCCCGCGCGGGACACCGCCGAAATGCGCACCATCACCCCGCACTCCGCCAAAAGAGAGCTGGAGTTTAGACTATGCATGGACGAAGAGTTCCGGAAGCTTGTGGCTGACGAAGGTATTCAGCTGATCTCCTGGCGGGAGGTGCGTGACGGAATGCGGCTTGGGCGAACAAATACATAGACCTCTTCATTTAGTTATAAAAGCTTGCAAAAACCCCCTTTCTGTCCGGATATTACCGGTGTAAAAGGGGGGTTCAACGTTTGCAGTAGTATAGCTTCAATTAGTCCAGCAGCTTCGCGATGTCCGCTTCAATCTGATCCGGCGTTGTCTGCGGGGAGAACCGTTTCAGGACACGGCCTTCCTGATCCACCAGAAACTTGGTGAAATTCCATTTGACGCTCTTAGAGCCCAGGACACCCGGCGCTTCCTTGGCGAGATATTTGAACAGGGGGTGGGCTTCGCTGCCGTTGACGTTAATCTTCTCGTACATCGGGAAGGTTACACCGTAATTAATCTCGCAGAACTCGGCGATCTCTCCGCTCTCCCCCGGCTCTTGTCCGGCAAACTGGTTGCTGGGGAACCCTAGTACTTCGAATCCGCGGTCTTTGAATTTATCGTACACTTCCTGGAGACCCTTATACTGGGGGGTGAATCCGCACTTGCTGGCTGTATTCACGACGAGCAGTACCTTGCCTTTGTACTTGGAGAGTGATTCTTCCTGGCCCCGCAGGGTGTTAGCTTCATAATCATAAACACTCATGAATGATTCCTCCCGAACATTAATTTATCGCAATTCAATTGTACACTATTTATCTCCGGAAGCAAACCTTCAGGTTGTGACAAACTTGCATCATCGTTTCAAAATACGGTTGTTGTTTAAGTAAAAGATGTGTCTGTAATAAATTTACCGGAAAAAGGAGAAGATCAAACATGACTGCATTGAAGGCATTGTATACAGCGACAGCAACGGTACACGGCGGGCGCGAAGGCTCGGTGGAATCCTCGGACGGTGCGCTTAAGCATGACCTGAAAATCCCGAAGGAGCTCGGCGGCCCCGGCGGGGCGGGAACGAATCCGGAGCAGCTGTTCGCGGCAGGTTATGGAGCCTGCTATGAGAGTGCCCTGGCGAATATCGCCCGTAAGGAAGGCGTGAAGCTGCAGGATGTGGAGATTACCTCTAACGTGCTGATTGGCAAGGATGACAGCGATGGCGGCTTTAAGCTTGCTGTGAGGCTGGATGTGAAGCTGCCGGGAGTTGAGCGGGCTGCGGCGGAGGATCTGGCGAAGAAAGCCCATGATTTCTGCCCGTACTCCAAGGCGACCCGCGGTAATATTGAGGTTGAATTAAATGTGCTCTAGAGAACAGTGATGTTCCATTTAATAATGTAAGTATAGCTGAAGGCCGGCCAGTTGATGTCCGGTCTTTATGCTGTGCAGAGCTGCAGTAAGGAAGGGTAATTAAGAGCAAACCTGGGAATAATGGCTAAATGGAGTCTTATAAGGAGAGAAGCGCAATAAATAGCAGGCGGGAGCTTGTACATTGGTTGACATCACCCCGGAAATTCTTTAATATGTCTAAGTATCTGTTAATGTCGCGCGTGCTATTTACTACCAAAAATTTAAATAATGGGTGATGAAGATGTCTTATAGACCGAATATTACGAATGTGACCAAGGCCAGCAGCAATGATAAGGAAGGATTGTACGAGTTCATTATCAAGCTTGCTGACGGAACGGAGTGCCGCGCGTTCTACAACCGGTTTCCAGAATGGAAAATGACGAACATCAGCCGCCTGCTCAAGACTCCATGTCCGGTATGCCGCAAAGACTTTATCTGCAAATGCATGGAATCCTTCACTGCTGATTTCGAACAGCAAATGACCGGGGACGAGTGGATCAACAAGGCAATTGCTGAATAACTTAACGAACGGACGTTGCAGGCGCGGGAGCTATCCCGCGTTTTTTTTGCATAGGTGGATGCTGTATAGCTTGAACTGGAAAGCTGGATGTTGACCTAACCCAATTCCGCCTCCTTATGGACACCACAGCTCTTATTTGCTCAAAATAGGCTTTTTGGGCGGTCTTGCGGACACCATGGCCCTTATCGGCCGCTTTTCATGGGCTAACTCCGCTTTTTCGGTGAAATAACGGCGCTCATGTCCGTAAGACCGACACTCAGGTACCTTTCCGCAGGCTTAAGGTCTCTCCTGTCCGTAACGTTTAGCTAGTCACATGAACAACCGTTACGCGACTGGCTACTTTCTTAATGGGGGCCGATTCAGTCCAGTTCATGTTTTTTTTCAAAAGCTGGTTTGAGGGGTACACTATGCTAAGAGGAAGGGGCTGGCGGAATGGCTGAGGAGCGCGGAGAAATGCAGGGTAAATCTATAGTACTGATTGATGGTGTCTGTCATCTGTGCCAGGGGCTGGTCCGCTTCATTATTCCCCGTGACCCTAAAGAGCTCTTCATGTTTGCCTCCTTGCAGAGCGAAGCTGCCCGTGAGCTGCTGAGAGCGGGGGGGCTGCTGGAAGATACGCTGAATACAGTCGTGCTCGTGGAAAGCGGCGTCAATTATACAGAATCGGCGGCTGTGCTGCGGATTGCCCGCAGACTGAGGTTTCCATGGCCTGCTGCTTACGTGTTCATTCTGGTGCCGGCTCCGCTGCGCAACTTTGTATACCGGCTGGTAGCCAGGAACCGTTACCGCTGGTTCGGCCGTGATGAGCAGTGTCTGCTTCCTTCACCAGAGCTGAAGCGGCGGTTTCTGTAATTTGTGTAAAAAAAAGCAGTGCCGCCGGGGGAGGGCGGCACTGCTTTTTGGCATACAGGTATTTGAGTCACGATTCTATCTAGGATGCCTGAACAGGCTGTTACGGAGTAAGAGGTTCGGTCTTGATGATATAGCTCTGAACCAGCTTCCACTTGCCGTCTGCTGCCTTCTTCACCGTTGTAACTGTAGTGGAGCGGGTATCGGCAAGCGCAGGTCCGCTTAACCGCTTAGTTGTCTGCACCATGTATACAGAGGCTTCATCGGCTGTGTAGTCGATGATCTTCGAAGACTCAATAGCGGATTCCAGGTCATAGGCCTGGAACACCTGGGTATAGATCTGTCTGGTCTGGGCATAAGCAGGAGAAGCTTCGTCGATCGTAGAGAGAATGCCGTCAATATTCTCCTTGTTGGTGTAATCCACATTAGCCTGAATTACGGCGTTAATCTGGTCTTCATCGGCTTGGGGAACGGTTACCTTCGCTTCGAGTGTGCCTGCCGGAAGTGAATACTGGATGGCTTTAATCTGCAGATTGCTGATCAGCCACCCGGTACTGCTTTTAGTCAGGGAATAGATATATTCAGCCTTGCTGTTCAGTATAAAAGCACCGCCAAGCTTCTCGGAGTTTTCTACCGTTTGTACTGTTGCTTCGTCTTTCTGCAAATCGATGATATTAAGCTGCTCGATGGTATTCTTCGTGTCGTACTTCGCGTTCTGCTCTTCAAGCTGCGGGCCGATTGCGGCCAGCGGAGATTTCGGATCAATCAGCGACATGAAGCCTTTGATATTCTCGCTGTTGGAATACTCCGCATACTTGTCAAACAGGGCAGCGATTTCTTTAGCGGCTGTGCTGCTGTCTGCAGCGCTGGTGATTGCAACGGTATTGGCTTTGGCATCCCAGCTGACTTCATTACCGGTAGCTTCACTAACGAACCGCAGCGGGACGTAGGTGACATTATTAATCATCCGCGGAGCAGCGGACAGCTGCTTGACGGTTCCGTTGACGCTGGCTTTCTTGCTGCCGATCTGCAGCTTGATGCTCAGTCCTTCTTTGCTGGCTGTAACGGTACTGGTCTTGGCATCCCAGGCGAGCGCGAGTCCCAGCTTCTCGAAGATAGGACGCATTGGCACGAGGATTGTATCGTTATCCTTGACCGGGGAGCTGGAGCTGAGATTAAGCGTCTGCTGGTTAACGGTTACGGTGATAGGCTTGTCTGCAGCGGCAGCGGATAAGCTGACTGCACCGGATAGAGCGAGTACGGCAAGGAATCCGGGGATTAATTTCATCTGTGTAAAACTCCTCTCAATAATGTATAATTTCCCTTTTTATGTACATGTGTATTATATAGGAGAAATGAAAGTGATTACATATCCCCTGCAGGACATGTGAGAATAGGGGATTTATGGAGATTACTCGGATAATGGTAAAAAAGCTATTGCTGAGCCTTTATATATATGCTACTATAGCTGTAAATTAAAGGAATAGTAACGGAAGCACCGTTCAATAACCGTATCTTACGGCTATTGGCGGTGCTTTTTTTGTTGCCCTTATTCCGAAGGCGGCTGCTCCTGCACCGGATGCCAGCTGCTATCACCTGCAGAGAGGAGAATGATTTCATGACAGCAAGAATTGTGCTTGCGGTCCGTGAGAGCCAGTATATTGAACCGCTGCTTCATTACCTGCACCACAGCAGCTACGGGGAAATGCTGCGGATTACGGCCTTTAGCAGACTGGACACATTTATGGAATTTATGAAAGGGAATGAACTGCCGGATGCCGTGGCGGGAGATGCCTCATTTATTGAGGCCTGGCTGGTGGAAGGGAGAAGCAGTGTTCCGTGGGCGGTCTTAAGTGAAGCCGGTGAAATGCCGGATAGCAGGAATTCCCCGGCGGGCGGCAGGGTGATTGCCAAGTATCAGGCGCTGCCCTCCCTGCTGGAATCCATTCTCCAGCTGTGTGATCTGAAGCGGGCCAGGACTGCTGCTGTGCCCAAGGAACAGACACTGCTGCTTGGTGTAGTCTCTGCCAGCGGGGGCAGCGGCAAAACAACCGTTGCCCTGAATATAGCCAAGCAGCTCGGTGCACTCGGGTTATCTGTGTTCTATCTCAATCTGGAAAGTGTGGACAGCAGCGGAATGTATCTGCGGATGCCGGGCGGTAATGTTCCGGGTCTGGAGCGCCTGCTATATGAGCTTAAGGCAGGCGGAGAGTCGAACGGCGGGAGAGGCAAGCCCGCCTGGGCGGATTATGCATTCAGGCATGAGGTCCTGAGATGTGATGCATTCAGGCCGGTTGAGAACTTCAAGGAGATGCTTCAGATGTCACAGCGTGACACGCTGGACATCCTGGACGGCTTGGCCGGTGCGGGAAGCTATGACGTAGTTATTGCAGATACGGGCAGTATTGAGGAGGAGCGGGCACAGGCTGTTCTGCGCAGATGCGGCAGCCTGCTGTGGATACTGAAGAATGAGCAGGTAAGCCTGTATAAGACGGAGCGCTGGCTGGCCTACTACGGAAGTCCGCACTCCGGCATGACACCGGAAATGCGGGCCAGAAGCAGATTTGTGCTGAACTGCTGCACAGAGACAGGAAATGAACTGCCGGCGGCAGCGGGTATCAGGCTGGAGGGCATTTTGCCGTACATTCCCTCCTGGGGCACGCAGCATTACGGAGAGCTGTGCCTTAGCTCACCCCAATTCATAGCGGCAGTGCAGCAGCTGTGCAGAACGGTTGTTGAACCGGCGCTGCCGGGAGTATTCACCGGGAGTTCTGCATGAATGAGGAGATGTTCAGGGCACTGCGCAGTGATATACGGGCAGGACTGGACGTTACATCGGCTATCGGGAACATTGAGCTCGCTGCTTTCATAGAACGGATCATACTCAGCCGGGAACAGCTGCGTTATCTGACTGCCCAGGAGAAGCATGAATTAGTCAAGAAACTGTTTGATTCCTTCCGGGGACTGGATGTGCTGCAGCCTCTGGTCGATAATCCGGCCATTACGGAGATTATGATTAACAGCCATGAGGAGATTTTTGTAGAAGAGGAGGGGATGATCCGCCGGCTGCCGCTGGCCTTTGAATCCCGGAGCCGGCTGGAGGATATTATCCAGACCGTTGTCTCCGGCGTGAACCGGGTGGTCAATGAGTCGTCACCGATTGTTGATGCCAGACTGCAGGACGGATCCCGTGTCAACATCGTGTTGCCTCCGGCCGCATTGAAGGGGCCGGCGATGACGATCCGCAAGTTCCCGGAGACTCCCCTGACAATGAACGAACTGGTGAAGCGTGAAGCGCTTAGTGCGGAAGCGGCAGAGCTGCTGCAGATCCTGGTTGCGGCTAAGTTCAATATATTCATCAGCGGCGGCACCGGGTCGGGGAAGACGACCTTCCTGAATGCCCTGTCCCAGTTCATCCCGCCGCAGGAGCGGGTGATTACGGTCGAGGATTCCGCTGAGCTGCAGATTGTCACGGTGCCCAATCTGGTCTCGCTGGAGACGAGGAATGCCAATACGGAAGGGCGCGGCGAGATCACAATCCGCGATCTGATCCGCACTTCACTGCGGATGCGGCCTAACCGCATCGTTGTCGGGGAGGTCCGGGGGGCAGAGTGCCTCGATATGCTGCAGGCGATGAACACAGGCCATGACGGCTCCTTATCGACAGGGCATTCCAACAGTGCCCGCGATATGATCAGCCGGATGGAGACGATGGTGCTTAGTGCTGCCGAGCTGCCGGTGCCAGTAGTCCGCCAGCAAATCAGTTCGGCAGTAGATATATTCGTACATTTATCACGGCTGCGTGACCGCTCGCGCCGGGTTATGGAGATTAGTGAGGTGATTGGCCTGCATGACGGCGAGGTGGAATTGAACCCGTTATATGTGTTTCAGGAGACGGGGGAAGAAGCCGGCAGGGTGCTGGGAAGCCTTAAGCCCACCGGTCATCCGCTGCAGCATAAGGCTAAGCTGCAGATGGCCGGAGTTACTGATTATACATTGCTGCGGGGAATCGCAGTGAATTCCAGCAGAGAGGGGGCTGTACCCTGATCGCTTTGAAGAAGAGGGGGCGGCGTTTGCCGCAGACGAATAGGACGCCTTCTGCGAGCAGAATATCAACGGGAGAATCAGCTGCGGGTCATCCGGCACTCCCGGATTATACGGTGTACAGCCTGACTCCGCTGCAAAGGAACATGGCGATTATAACCGGCGGATTGCTGCTCTACGGCACCGGTTATCTGTTCTATCACCAGCTGCTGCTGGCATTGCTGCTGGTACCGGGCAGTGCTTACGGGCCGCGGCTGCTGCGGGGGCTTCTGCTTCAGCGGCGCCGGGCTGCACTTACCCTGCAGTTCAAGCAGATGCTGTTCTCACTCTCTTCATCGCTGTCTGCCGGACGGTCGGTGGAGAATGCCTTCCGCGAGGCGGTGCTTGATCTGCGGATGCTTGATCCGGAAGGGAGCGGCGATATGCTGGCTGAGCTGGATATCATCTGTGCCCGCATGGAATACGGGGAACCGGTAGAAGAGGCGCTGTACGATTTCAGCAGAAGGGCGGCGATGGAGGATGTTGAGCGGTTTGCCGATGTGTTCACAGTCTGCAAGCGGACAGGCGGGGATCTTGTGGAAATCGTGCGCCGGACCTCGTCCGTTATCGGCGAGAAGCTGGACATTCAACAGGATATTGCAGTCAGTATTGCCCAGAAGAAATTTGAAGCCAAGGCCCTGCTTGTCTCCCCGCTGATGATGGTAATGTTCATGAGCCTGACAGCCGGAGAGTATATGGACCCGATGTATACCGGGGCCGGGATAGCTATCTCTACCGTGGCGCTGATTGCACTGTTCTTATGTTATCTCTGGACGAACAAGATTATGGATATTCCGCTTTAAAGAAAGGGGTGAACGGAATGTCTGTGTTATGCAGCGCGATAACGCTAATATTCATGATCGGCTGGCTGGTTCTGCGTTTCAAGTGCGGCAGACGCTACGCTGCGCTGCGGGAAATCCAGGTCGAAGGGCTGCGGTTTAGGCGGCTCGGGGAGCCGTTGCTGCTGCTTATAGAGCAGGGCCGAATCAGCCGCCTCATTCCGGCAGTAATGTTCAGGATCCAGCGCTCGCTTCAACGGATTTACGGTATGCGCTACAGTGCGGAGCGTACCCTGCTGTTCATGGGTGAGATGCTCAGCTTCAGCTGGCTGTTCATGACAGGCGGAAGTGTAATTACCCTGCTTAGCAGGGATGCTGCGGGAATTACCATCGGTGGGCTGCTGGCGGCTGTGATTCCGGCGGCGATGGTCAGTGACCTGCACAAGAAAGTTCGGATAAGAGAGCAGAGCATCTGCTTTGAGCTGCCGGAGCTATTGAATAGTCTGGTGCTCCTTGTTGGGGCCGGAGAGACGGTGCAGCGGGCGATCCTCCGCTGTGTGCAGGGCCGGCAAGGGGATGCTGCCCATCCTTTGTACGCGGAGCTGCTGAAGATGACAGCTGAATGGGAGGGCGGATATTCATTTCAGCAGGCATTTGAGAATTTCAGCAGGCGCTGCGCGGTGCAGGAGGTATCTATCTTCACAACAACCGTGCTGCTTAATTACCGCAGAGGCGGAGCAGACTTTGTCCTGTCGCTGCGGGATCTCTCCCGGATGCTCTGGGAGAAGCGGAAGGCGGTCAGCCGGACACGCGGGGAACAGGCTTCATCTAAGCTGGTCTTTCCGATGGTGGTTATTTTTCTGATAGTAATTGTGCTGGTGGGTTCACCCGCGCTGATGATGTTAAAAATGTAGGAGGAGGAAAGCAGATGATGACAGAGAATACGCAAGGAGCTACGCGCTTTTGGAGCGACGAGGACGGGCTGGGAACACTGGAGATGATCCTGATTATTGCTGTACTGATTGCGGTAGTGCTGGTGTTCCGTGAAGAGATTGTCAAGGTAGTTGAGAAGCTGATTGCTACTGCCGGTGATAAGAGCCAGGAAGTTTTTGAGTGAATGCCCTGCAGGAGGATGAGGGCAGCTTCACGGTTGAGGCTTCGCTGCTTCTGCCAATCCTTATGGGCATTACCATGCTGCTGCTGTTCTTCAGCCTGTACACCTACCAGAAGGCGATGCTGCTGCAGATAGCCTCAGCTGCGGCTGAGCGTGCCGCCTATAATTGGGAGAACAGCAACCGGAATGCTTCAGGGGAGTTCCAGGCCGGTAATTATGATCCGCTCTACTGGAGGATAAGCGAGGATGGATTGTTATCCTCTTTGTTTGGAATGGATGGCAGAAACGGCAGCACTGCAGTTATGCTTCCCGGAGGCGCAGAAGACAAGGCAGGAGGTTCATTGCCGGAAGTGAAGCTGCAGCAGGCAGCACAGATGGTGCCGGGAAATCTGAGCGGGGAGCTCACTTACAGCTTCGGCCTGACTGGACGCAGAATTGATGCCGGGCTGAAGCAGGTGCTGCATTTGCCGGTTCTGGACGGACTGCTGGCTGACGGTGCAGAACCGGCAGTGGCCGTAAGCTCTTATGTTACTGAACCGGCAGAGTTTATCAGGACAGTCGATCTGATGCGTTACTATGGGGCGAAATTCCGGGATGCTTCACCAGGCAGCGGCAAGACCGGCCGGGGGATGGATAAGAAGAAGGCTGCAAGTATGCTGGGTAAGCTGAATTAAGCTGCACGGGTTCAACTGGGACTGACTCCAGGGACGAGATTAGCGGAAGGTGTTGCGGATGAGGGGTTTTAAGGCCGGAAGGCTGCCGGGCCGGGAGGAAGGCTCTGTTTCTATCTTTCTGATCATGATCTTAGCATTCGTATTTCTGTTCACATCGGTGCTCATTGATTACGCACGGATTGCAGCTGTGAATGTACAGCAGGAACGGCTGGCGAGAGCGGCACTCCGCTCGGTAATGTCTTCCTACGATATCGGACTCAGGGACAGCTATGGACTGTTTGCTTTCGGCGGGGATGACGGGGATCAGCTGTTATCCAAAGTACTGAATGATAACCTCTATGAGAGCGGACGTTCAGATGCATTTAATCTGCTGCCGGTGAAGATGGATTCCTCTTTACTGGAATGGAGCCGTCCGCTGGGCAGCTATGAAATCTTCCGGAGGCAGATCATTGAAGAGATGAAATATAAAGCCCCGGTTGACTTTGCATTGGAGCTGGCAGGTAAGCTTAAACCTCTCTCGGCGGCGATGGCAGAAGCATCGCGGACCACACAGGTGCTGGGAGAGCTGCAGCCGCTGTACGACCGGCGGGAGGAAGCGCTCGGGCGGATGCTGCAGAAGAGGCGGGACGCGGCAGTCAGTGCCGCGAAGCTGCTGAAACTGATAATGGACCCTCCTGCGGATTCTATTGAGCCGGTGCGGATAGACGAGCTTGCTTCAGCTGCTGATATCCCGGCAATGTACACCGATTATCTCCAGAAGAATGAAGCTGATCCGTTGCGCGTTTCGGATAATGATTCGCAGTCTGCCACCGATATGGTTCTTTATGAGACCGGTGCTGCTGAAATCATTAAGGAAATCCCCCTCAAGCTGGCTGCTTTCCAGGCAGAGAATGCAGCACTTCTTGGTGAAGCAGAAGCTGCACTGGAGGAGGCTGTACAGCTGAACGGGCAGATGGAGGCCATACTTGTCCAGTCCAGAGAGGCGGGGGATGCCGCTGCGGCAGAGGACCCGGCCCGGAACTGGGATATTCCGGCTGACGGAGAAGAAGTGTATGCCGGCTCGCTCAAGGAGCTGCAGAACCAAGCAGAGTCTCTTATACTTCCGGCAAGTGAAATCCGTACACTGGAGAACAATATAGAGTCACAGCGAAATGCTGCCTTACCAATGGAGCTGCCGGTGCAGGCTTTGCCGGAATTGTTAGGCGGGGCACTGAAGCTGACAGCCGATAAGGAACTGATGATGGCCGGAGTTCTAAGTGCGGCCAAAGCAGTTAACCAGTACCGGCAATATGGGTCTATTATTACGGCGGAGGCAGCCCAAATCGAGAGCCGCCGGACCTCAGACAGCCAGCGCAAGGAGGTGGAACAGCAGGCAGAGGTAAAGCTGGGGGATGCTATGAAGCTGCTTGATGAGCTTCGCGGACTGGGAGAACGCGCCGGAGAGGCTATGGAGTATTTTCGTAGTCTGCGGCAGTACTACCAGGAGATTGTTGCTTTCAATAATGGTGTAGTACAGGAAGCGGCAGCAGCCTCTGACAGCAAGGAGCAATATGCACCTGGGAAATCCCCGATGAAGAATATGGACGGCTTGTATGCCGCTATAAGCAGTGTTCTGGGAGGGGCCAGGGACAGATTGTATCAGACGGAATATTCGGCCATGTACTTTACCCATTTTGACCTCTCCCGGTTGTTTGCCCCGGCTGATAACGGTACCGCTCCGGGGATCCTGGAGCTGGCAGGGGAACAGCTCGGCCCGCAGGCTCAGGAGCTGGAATATATTTTGTACGGCTTCTATAATCCTGCCGGGAATGTAGCTGCGGCCTACGGTGAGATCTTTGCTTTACGGCTGGCTGTCAGAACTATGGAAGGACTAATTGAGAAAGCCGGTCTCGGCAACCCGCTGGCTGTGCTCGCGGCAGGGTTTCTGTACGGAGTGGAGATGGCTGTTCAGGATATGCTGCTGCTCAGCCGGGATGGCGAATTACCGTTATCCAAGTATTTGCCGGCGCAGCTTAGTTACCGTGATTTCCTCCGGCTGTTTCTCCTGCTGCATGGAGGGGGCGAAGAACAGCTGGCCCGGATGCTTGCTCTGATCCGCCTGAAATCCGGCATTAATCCGGCCGGACAATTCACCTATGCTTCAGCAGAGCTTACCCTGGGCATGCCGCTGTGGTTTCTCCCCGGGGTGGTGAAGCTGATTGGTTATGGTGCGGGACTCTCTGGTGATGTCCGGGGCAAAGTGTATTACCGGAAGGCCCGGGCTGACTTTTCGTATTGAAGGAGGAGTACAGGCATGAAGCAGTGGCTGCGGAGCAGAGGGGAGCGGCGTGACCAAGGCAGCATGGTGGTTGAGGCGGCGCTGGTGCTGCCAGTATTTCTGCTATTCATCCTGTTTCTTATTTTCATTGTGCAAATGACCTTATATTCTACAGCACTGCAGAGTACAGCTTCTGATACCGTTAAGATGATTTCCACGCATGTTTATCCAGCCGCCTTAGCCGCGCAGCAGTGGAACGGAGCGGATCAGGAGGATGCCTCTACGAAGGAGACCTCGAATTCCTCCAGTGTATGGAGTGTACCGCGTCTGTCGCTTTCCGAGTGGAGCGAGAGCTTTGTGGAGGAGCTTCCGCAGCCTATGGAGACATGGGTCAGAGCTGCAGTCCGGGAAGGTGAAGGACCGCTGCAGAAGCTGCAGGCCGGGGCCTCCGAGACGGTGCTCGATCTGGCGCTTAAGCCTGTGCTGAAGCCTTATCTGTCCTCTGACTGGCTGGAATATAGCCGGATTCATGTTTCGAACGTTACAGTTCCGGATTTGAATAAGGGGATACATCCATACTTCGGACTGGTAGTCAGCTATGATCTGCCGATGAGAGTGCCGTTCCTGAATCAGAAGATTGTGCTGGAAGCAAGTGCCGTTGAACGACTGTGGATCGGAAATAGCGATGCAGCCGGCGGTAGCGGAACAGATGAGCCTGCGGAGGAATCCGGGACCATAATCATCCTTGAGAAGCCTAATCCGGGAGTGGCGAACCGCCAGGGAATCATCAAAGTTAAAGTGCCGCCCGGTGCATCTGCCAATCTGTCGATCTTTTACAAGAGCGGCCAGAGCACAGCCAAATATCTGGGCTGGAAGCAGGCTGATGAGAACGGGTATATCGAGTGGGAGTGGAAGATAGGTGTAAACACAACACCGGGTACCTGGTCCTTTGTAATTACCCTGGGAGACGGCACCACACTGGAGGCAACCTTTACCGTAATCAAATGATTGATGAATAGAACGGGGGAATGATATGACAGATTGGGCATTCTGGGGCTGTCTGGCCGCCCTGACCATCGCATTATTTACTGATATCCGCTGGCTGAGGATTCCTAACTGGATTACACTGCCTGTGCTGGTTACAGGAATGAGCCTGCAGCTTGCTGTCAAAGGCTGGCCTGGGCTGATCTTTTCACTCTGCGGTGCAGCGGCAGGATTTGCGCTGCTGCTGATCATGTATTTCATCGGGGCGGTGGGGGCCGGCGATGTGAAGCTGTTTGCCGGAATCGGGGCATGGACCGGTACGGTATTTACACTGCAGGTGATAGTATATTCCATACTGTTGGGGGCGGTCGTCGGGTGGGGGATTCTATTCTTCAGGCGGGGAGCAGGCCAGAAGATCCGCACCATGCTCAGCCGGACAGCGGGATTTCTGCTGCTCCGCACTACAGGCATGGCTGCTGCAAGACAGAGCAGTAATCTGCTCAGGTTTCCTTTTATGCTCGCAGTGTATCCGGGATTCATCTGTGCGTATTATTATTTCTAACCGTTCAGGAGGTGGAAAGCTTTGTTTGGACTGGAACGTGACTTCGTGCAGCAGGACGGGATAACCATGCTGCTTGGCAAGCCAGGGGGGCTGGCGGCAGAGGAGCTTAATATGGTGCAGGCCCGCATGCTGATCAATACCGGCATTCCGCATCATCTGCGGCTGCTTCTCAGAGAGATCGATCTGCAGGTGACACTGGAATATGCTGTATCCAGGCGGAAAATGCTGGGGGCTTTGCTCAAGAGTGAGCGGCTCAGCATGAAGAATTTTTTCGGACTGATGCTGCAGATTGCAGCCGGCATGGAGGAAGGACGGCTGTACATGCTGCGTACAGAGCAATATGCGCTGCATGAGGACTATATATTCATTGAAGGGCCGCTAAGCAGCGGCAAGGTGTTCCTGACGTATCTCCCCCTGCAGAATACAGAGCCGGCGGTAAGACCCGGGGAGTCACTGAAATCACTGATTATGGTGTTCATGGCCGCGATTCATGAGCTGTCTGGTGACGGTATGCGGAGGCTGCTGCAGTACTGCGGGGAGGAGGCCTTCAGCCCTGGCGGGCTAAAGGAGCTGCTGGCGGAACTACTGACCGGAGCAGAGAATCACAGGCCGTACACTGAAGCGCCGGAACATACTCCACTCAAGAGATATGCCGGAGCAGCTGTTCCGCCGGCAGAAGGTAAAGTGCAGGAACCCCTGCCGCCGCTGATACATATTCCTGAAACAACAGCGGCGGGAATGCCGGGGAGGTTGCCTTTCGTTTGGGATTCCAGAGTGAAGGAGCCGGAAGCGGCTGCCGAGGCTCCCGAACAAATGGCATGGCTAAGCGGTACCCCGCTTCTTAAGCGCAAGGAAGCTGCGGCAGCCGGACAGCCTGCAGGCGTTCCGCCGGGAAGCACACAGCAGCATACAGATCAGCCTTCGCCATACAGGACTTATATCATACTGGGTGCGGTATTGTGTGACGCATTGTTATGGAAGTTTCTTTACCTCAATAATCCGCAGACACTCTGGCTGGCAGTCTCTGCTGCAGCAACTTTAGGATTAGGTTTGCTGTGCTGGATGATTTGGAGCGGCAGGCTGTCTTCGGGAGAGTCAGAGGAAGAGGAGGCAGAACCCGAGGAGATTAATGGAAGGCAAAGTGCGGCCCGGCGGCTGCGGGGGGATATGGAGTGGGATTTCGGCAGGAATCCGGTGGTGCCGCTCAGGCCTTCAGCACCAGCCTCTCAGCGCTTAGGCCGGGAAGCGGAAGCAGATTCAGAGGTTTCTGCAGGGTTGGCTGCGGACAGGCAGGAGGGGAATATGGGATTTGGCCAGAGCCGTCCACAGGTGAAGGAACCAGCTGCAACCGCGCTGCTTGTAAGGGAGCCTGGTCCCGATACGGCAGCAGCAGTTCCCCGCAGCAGAACTGCAACACCTTATCTGGAACGGATCAATACAGAGGAGGGGGGAGCTCCTGAGCGCATCGAGCTTGACCGTCCAAGCTTCATTATCGGACGTTCCTCAGAGGTTGCCCAGTATATTGAGCAGTCTGAAGGGGCTTCGCGGGTGCATGCCGAAATTTCCAGAAGCTCAAGCGGGTATATCCTGAAGGATCTGGATTCCAGAAACGGGACATTGCTTGCGGGCGAGGTTATGGTTCCGTATAAGGAATATCCTTTGGCCGAAGGGACCGTGTTTACTATAGTGAAGGGCAGCTATACGTTTCATACGGTTTAAATCAAGCACTATCTGGATTTCAGTTGTTCCAGTGCCGGCTGCAGAGTCGGGTAAGTGAACGTGAAGCCATGGTTGACCGCCTTAGAGGGGAGCACACGTTGGCCTTCCAGCAGGATTGCTGACAGCTCACCTACAGCAGCCTTCAGCAGAAATGCGGGAACAGGGAACCAGTGCGGGCGGTGATACACCTTGCCGAGCATTCTGCCGAATTGTTCATTCGTAACCGGCTGTGGTGCTGTAGCGTTGACGGGTCCTTCCATCTCAGGATTAAGGGCGCAGAATTCGATCAGCCGGACCATATCCGTGAGATGAATCCAGGACAGCCACTGCTTGCCGCTGCCGATTCTGCCGCCGAAGCCGAGGGAGTAGGGCAGCTTCATTTTGGGAAAAGCACCGCTCTCATTGCCGAGAACGACACCTGTGCGCAGCTTGACGAGCCGGACACCCGGATAAGCTTCATCTGCTGCTTCCTCCCAAGTTTTGACGACTTCTGAGGGGAAGTCGATTACGCGGGCGGGTGAAGATTCATTGTAGGTATCCTGCAGCGAAGTGCCGTAAATGGCAACGGCAGAGGATTGGATAACGACCTGGGGCTTATTCTGAAATGAACTCAGCAGCTTCCCGGCTGCGGCCACAGTTTCGAGCCGTGATTGCATAATTGCCTGTTTGCCGCTTGGGGTCCAGCGCTGGCTAAGCGAAGCTCCGGCCAGATTAATCAGGGCATCTGCACCTTCCGCCGCTTCCGGGTTTGATCTCAGGCTGTCCCAGGTCAGATAGCTCAGACCCGGATGTGATACCTTGTTCCCGGGAAGCTTCCGGCCGATGGTGATAATCTGATGCCCTCCCTGGAGCAGGTATTCAGTTAATTCACTGCCGATGAAGCCGCTGCCGCCGCAAATAATATATTTCATAGAGTCTGCTCCTGTCCGGGACGCAAGGATTAATAGGGGGTAAGGATTGCCTGTAGTTACTTGACCAAATGCTTGTAAGGAGTGTAGTCGATACCGTTCTTCTCCAGAAAGGTGAGCAGGAACCGGTTATCCCGCCGCGGTGTTGCCATGATATATCCCTCAATGCAATGCTCGCGGGTTACTTCAGGCGCACTGCTCTCCACGGCAATCCTGCCGATCTCGGCAGCAATGGAATGCTTGGCGATGTCGCGGAACGGGCCGGGAACAGGCTGTACCAGCTGATCCAGAAAAGCCTTCATCTCGTCGCTCCATAGCGGACGGCTGCGCTCGACCCAATAATTCTGCCAATCCAGCTTGGATTTGCCGTCAGCTTTGGGCAGCACCTTAAGGAATTTGCGGAACATGAAATAGCCGCCGATGCACATGCAGCCCAGCAGCAGGAAGGTCCAAAAGGCAATGGAATTCATAAACCAGTTACTTGGTGCCGCAGATAATAAGCTTGAGGGTGAATGAAAATGCATATTTACACCGCCTTTGACAATGATGATTGTCACAAACCTTCTACTCACCTAAAGTATAGCGTATTTCCTGAGTTTTGCGAAGCCAAAGCCGTTGCCGGGGGCTTGCCTAGATTTATTGTCCCGATCACGGTAGAATAAGGGTTAATTCGTGAAGGAAAGAGGGAAATAGGCATGCTGAAAATAGGTTCACATGTGTCCTGCGCGGACAAGGGTCTCCTGAGCGCGGCCAATGAAGCAAATGAGTATGGATCAACCTCGTTTATGATATATACAGGGGCACCGCAGAATACACGCCGTAAGCCGATCGAATCGATGTTCCCTGAGGAAGGGAAGCTGGTGATGAAGAGAAACGGCGTCGCAGAGATTGTCGTTCACGCTCCTTATATTATTAACCTGGGCTCTTACAAGGAAAGCACCTACCAGCTGGCAGTTGATTTTCTGCAGGAAGAGATCCGCCGCACCCATGCGCTAGATGTTAAGCATATCGTCCTGCATCCGGGTGCATTTACGGACAAGGATGCCGAATTCGGTATCCAGCGTATCGCTGACGGACTTAACGAAGTGCTGGGCGGTACGGACGAGACAGAGGTGCATATTGCCCTCGAGACGATGGCTGGTAAAGGAACCGAAATTGGCCGCAGCTTTGAGGAGATTGCCTCCATTATTGATAAGGTGGAATTTAATGAGCGGTTATCTATTTGCCTCGATACCTGTCACATTCATGATGCCGGCTACGACATTGTCGGCGATCTGGATGGTGTACTGAAGAAGTTTGACGATATCATCGGCCTTAAGCGGCTTGGTGTAATTCATATCAATGACAGCAAGAATCCGCGCGGAGCAGGCAAAGACCGCCATACTCCGATTGGCTCAGGCTACATCGGCTTTGAGACAATCAACAATGTGGTGCATCATGAAGCGCTGGTCGGACTTCCGTTTATTCTGGAGACACCATGGATCGGCAAAGACGCGAAGAAGCTGCGCCCGATGTACGAGATTGAGATCGCGCTGCTGCGCGGCACTGTCGCTGAGCGTTTCGGAGCGGAGTTCCTGTCTCAGGTGGAAGAGCTGCATGCTTTTTTTGCCAAGCAGGAGCTGGACTCCCGCCGTTATGTGCTTGATATATGGGAGCTGCTGAAGAATGATGCCAAAGCTAAGAAGGCTGATCCCCGTGAACCGCTGGAGCGTCTGTATGATCAGGTAATTGCCGCCGGACTATTCCCGCAGCTCAGTGAAGAAGCTGTTAATCAGCGGCTGATCGCCTGGCTGGCAGGCAAACAGCTGCTCGTGAACGCTTAAGTCAAACAACTGAAATGCGCAAGCAGATGAGAGGATGGACGGAGAATTATGGAATTACATGTGAAAAGAGATCATTCATCAGGCGGACAATATCCGGACCGGGCGCGGATGCTTATTTCCTGCCCTGACGGCCCGGGTATCGTAGCGGCTGTATCGCATTTCCTGTACCAGCACGGCGCGAACATTGTGCAGTCTGATCAATATACGATGGACCCGGACGGCGGCATGTTCTTTATGCGTATCGAATTCGATCTGCCGAAGCTCGATGAACGGCTGGAAGAGGTTCGCAGCATCTTTGGCGGTGTAGCTGAGCGCTTCAAGATGAACTGGCAGATCTTCAAGGTAAGCCATAAGAAACGGCTGGCGATCTTTGTCTCCAAAGAGGACCACTGTCTGGTAGAGCTGCTCTGGCAGTGGCAGGCCGGTGATCTGGATGCGGATATTGCCCTCGTGGTCAGCAACCATACGGATATGCAGTCTTATGTGGAGTCCTTCGGTATTCCGTTCCATCATATTCCGGTTACGGCGGAGACGAAGGGGGAAGCAGAAAGACGCCAGCTGGAGGTCATCGGTAAGGATATTGATGTGATTATTCTGGCCCGGTATATGCAGATTATCTCCCCGTCGTTCATTGAGCATTACCGGCACCGGATTATTAATATCCACCATTCCTTCCTGCCTGCATTCGTTGGCGGCAAGCCTTACGCCCAGGCGTATCAGCGCGGGGTCAAAATTATCGGCGCTACAGCGCATTATGTGACCGAGGAGCTGGACGGCGGCCCGATTATCGAGCAGGACGTCCAGCGCGTCAGCCACAGCGATGATGTGAATGAGCTGAAGCGGATCGGACGCACTATTGAGCGGGTGGTTCTGGCCCGTGCCGTCAAATGGCATATTGAGGACAGAATCCTCGTCCATCACAATAAGACAGTAGTTTTTAATTAACGTTCAGCCTGTTTAACCACTCCGGTAAAAGTCAGGATATCTGGGCCGCATTCAGCATCGGCTTCGCCTGATTTTTACCGGAACCCTTCTTCAGCCGGGAGTTCCTCCCGCAGCCTCAAGCCAGACAACCTCACAGAACTAATCAAATACACTTCTTCACCACTAAAAGGTAAAAAAGCATTTTACCGGCATTTTGGACGCAGGCGCCAAAGTGTATTTTGCTATGTGCAGAAATCACATTCAAAGGGGGTAAAAGGCTTGGCAACGCAGCGCGGACATTTATTGAAACGCAATTACTTGTTTGCTTCGCTCATTCTGATTGCCGGATTTGGCGGACTGCTCGGATATGATCTCTACCTTAAGCCATACGTATTATCTCAAACCGTAGTCAAAATTAAGGTGGAGGGTGGAGGATTCCTGCCCAAAAATTATGAGCTAAAGGCAGGGGATCTGTATCTTGATTCCGTACAGACCAAGGATATTCCGGCTGGAGTGATCAGAAGCATCGCTTCGGTGCAGCAGAAGATTACCAATGTTAACCTGATGGACGGCAGCATTTTGACCGAATCGCTAGTAGATGTAAGTGACCTGGAGCCGCAGCAGGATGAAGGGATTTTTCCTATTCCCAAAGAGGCGATCTATGCGATTAACGGCTCGCTGCGCAGCCGGGATAAGGTGGACATCTACCTGGTAGAGGGAGATTCACGGAATAAAGAGCGGACTGCAGGATATGCGGAAGGAACTGCTACCGGGGCAGCGAGTGCTGACATTGCAGGAGGAGTGGCCGGATCAGGGCAGATGCCGGGTATAGCAGCGGAAGAAGAGAGTCTAATCCCGGTTCCGGCAAGCAAAGTCTTCCTTAGCGGAGTCACAGTGAACTATGTACGCACAGAGGACAACAATGATGTGCTGGATTCGGAGAACGGCAATAACAATAACCGGTTCACATCAACGGGTAAAGTGGCAGTGCCGGAGCTGAAGCTGAAGAAAAGTGACGGTGAGCTGCTGGGCGCTTATCTGGAGCAAGGCAAGAAGCTGTGGATTGTAAGAGTGGAGTAAAGGGGGAAGACCGAGTTGAAAATATTCAGTCTGGGCATGGAGCAGCTGACAGTTAATGAGATTAAGCTCGCCGGATTTACAGTTATCGTCCAAACTGTGCTGCCTGAGCCGGCGCATGCTGCAGGACAGCTGCTGATGATAACGAGTGAGCATGCGCAGGTAGCGGACTTAAGCGGCCTGCGCCGGAAATACCCGGACACCTACATTTTATATATCTATCTGCACAAGGGAGTGAGGGGCTATCAGGCCATTCATATGCAGTGCGAGAGTCTAGGGACATTCTTCATGCCGCCGCGCTTCACTTCATCCGCCATCGTCGATAAGCTGCGCTTTATACTTCTTGAAGAGCATGAGGAGCGCGGCAATCTGGTCGGTTTCTTCGGCTCCGGCCCGGGCATCGGCTGTACCAGTGTAGCCAAGCTGTTCGCCAGAAGAATTGCCGCTTCGGGCCTGCGGGTAATCGTACTTGGGCTTGATCTTTATGATCCGGGATACGACCGGAAGACAGCTGTCAGCCTGGACAGGCTGCGGCCGCGGATTACCGGAAAGATGCTGCATGATGAGGATTTCGACAGTTTGCTGAAGCAGGAGGGGTATGCGTATCTCCCGGGCAACTTCGATTATTTAAGCGCCCAGGATTACCAGGAGGAGGAGATTGAATATTTACTGGCCCGGGCCAGTGAGAGTGCAGATGTGGTTATTGCCGATTTCGGCTCGATCCCCGAGAGTGCCGCGTGGTATGTGGGCATGCAGAAATCCGTACTGCGGATGATTGTTACGCATCCCCGTCATGAATACCGGCTGCAGCCCCTGCTGGAGCTGGCCGGGCATATGAATCTGCAGCCGCAGGACTTCCAGTGGGTGATTAACCGCAGCAATGTGGAGGAGCTGACCTCTTCCAAGAATCTGGCGCTGCGCTTTGGCAGTGAGATTTTATTGGAGCTGCCTTATTATCAGCCGTTCATGGAGAGTCTGCCGCTTGGCAAGAAAGAATTGCAGCATGTGGATGATAAGGTACATGCGCTGCTTGTATCACTGGGACTTGCGCTGGAAGTCCGGAAGAGAGGGATATTTCAATGATCGAGAAGCTGGAAGAACGCTGGCCGTTTAAGCCGGGACATCTTCCGTCAGGCTGGACCCCGCAGAATCCTGGAGCAGGAAGACTGGCAGGGCAAGTTGTACCATCAGGAATAATAGAAGCGGAGATTACGGAATCCAAACCGCTGTTTTCACTGAAGCGAAGCCTGCTGCGTACCAGCAAACCCGGCAAAGAGGATTTCTTCGCTTTTCTGCACAAAATGAAAAATGAAATGAATGCCGGACTGGAGCGGGAGGATGACAGCTACTTTGAGCTGAATGCCAAAGCGTTGACCGGTGATCCGCAGGCCGTCAGCTTTTTCATGAACGGGATTGAGAAGTATCTGCGCCATACCCCGTTTACAGGCAAGGTGCCGGAAGCGTACCGTACAGCGGCTGAAGCGCTGTTTCATGAATGGAAGGGCTTCGGGCCTGCGTACCGCTGGTTCACCGACCGGGCTTATAGCGAATCTACGGGCCTGCAGATGATCGGGCGGCAGATTTTTTATAACCATCAAGGCCGCTTTGTCGCCTATCCTTATGAGATGCCTTCACTGGACCGGGTAGAGCAGCTTAAGCGCTCTCTTCTGAAAAGTGATCCGAACAAGAAGCTGAACAAGGATAATCCTTCCGTGGAATTCAAAATGGATGATCCGCTCTGGCCCGGCCGCTTCATCCGTCTCGCTATCTGGGTCTCTCCGCGGGTCTGGGACGGATTCACCACCATATCGCTGCGGCGGCAGGTAGTCGAATTTCTCGACCTGGATGATCAGGCGGGTACAGAATGTATCCCTGCGGAAGCGATTGAGCTGATCCGTGCGCTTACGGGCACATTCCGTAACACGATTATCGCCGGGGCGGTAGGCTCCGGTAAAACCACTTTTGCCAACACGATTGTCGGTGAACAGCTGCTGGGCTCTTCCTCATGCATGGGTGTGGTGATGATTGAGAAGCATCCGGAGTCCATTCTGCCGTACCAGATTAAGGGGCACCGGATCATTCCGATCCAGGCCTCCAATGAAGAGCTGATGGAAGTCGGCGTAGAGTCACTGCGGCATGACCCGAACATTCTCTACATGACTGAAATGCGTTATAACGAATGGGAATTCTATCTGTGGAGCGGCGAGAAGGGGTATGACGGCATTACGGGTACGTTCCATACGGTGGATTCGGAGGATATTCCCTACCAGGGCGCATTTGCCGTATCGACGCGGATTGGCGGCAGTCTGAAGGGGCATCTGATCTCTGCGCTGAAAGCCTGTGAGCTGGTATTTATTCTGGAAAGTGTACCGGAGGGGAAGAAGCGGCTGTCGCGGATTTCCGAGGTGTTTTATGAAGAGGCCGGCAATTCGGTATTTGCCAGTGATATTATGCGCTGGGAGCCGGAGCAATCGGCCTGGAGCTATAATGATAAGCTTACCCCGGCATTAATGCAGAAAATGTTCAAAAAAAATGCCCGGGCAGCGCGGCGCCTGCTGAATGAGCTTGGACATCTCGCTGCACAGAAGCCGATGGATAATCCGCTGAAGGAAAGTCTGAAATCCAAGATTGTTTTGAACGAATGAAGGAGGGAGAAGCCTGTGGGGCTACTGTACTATTGTTTTCAATTTGCCGCTCATCTCCTGGTTGCCTGCGGGCTATGGCTGCTGGTGAAGCCGCTCACCCACCGGCATTTACGGCAATGGGGCCAAAAGCTGGATTTCAAGATGAATCTGCGGATCAGCCTGTTCGGTAAAAAGGTCAGTACGGTCAACAAAAAAATGTGGCTGTACCGCCACCTGGATGATCTGCTGTATTTCGCCCACAGGAAATATGAGCCGGGCATTAGTGTAATGCGCTTTGTCAGCCGTTCGGGTCTGTTGTTCGCAGCTGTTTTTATCTCGGGTCTGCTGACGCTGCGCGAGCTGCCGGGGCATATGAGCTTTAGCAATCCTTTCCTGGAGGGGATTAGCTTGAATGAAGGCACGCCAGTCCGGGGCGCCTGGAGGCTCCCGCTGTTTCTGGCCGTGATTACGGCAAGCATTCCGTATTTGCGCCTGAGATACAGATACGCACAGCGGAAGGTAAGGGGGAGCTACGATCTGCTCGATGTGATCAAAATCGCCACCAAATTTACGCATCTTTCAGCTGATTCGATTTTGTCGCGGACCAGTGATTTACTGGCTGATGAGAATGTGCTCAAAACTCCGCTGAAGCTGCTTGGTGCGGCGTTTGCCAATTACAGCAATGAGCGGGAGCTGAACATGGAAGCAGGGCGGTTTGCCGGAGCGATCGGCACGACGTTTGCTGTTGAATTTGTTTCAGATCTGCTCTACTCCGAGAAGGAGGGCACGCGTTATCTCAAAGGCTCGCTGATGATGCTTAACCGCTCAATGGAGCAGCAGCGGGAGACCATTCTGACGGTTAAGGCAAGCAGCAGGGATGCGATCAGTCTGGGACTGTACGGGAATCTGATTGTGCTGGTCTCTTCTGTCGGAACGTTTATGTACATGCTGAAGCCGGATGTCTATTTCAAATTGCAGTTTGAAACAACTGTAGGCCTTACTTTTATGATGATCATCATTGCGGGATTGTTCGTCTCGTTCATGATCAGTACCATACTCGCCAGACCCAAGCTGGACTACCACTAAGGTGATGAATAATGGATAGATTACTGCTTTTGACCGCTGTAACAGGTGTTGTGTATCTTGCCTTATTAGTATTTATCAGCAGCAGCAGCCGGCAGGAACGTTATATGCTCAGTCTTGGTGTGAAGTGGAGAACTTTCGGGGAGCGGGTGCAGAATGAACGATTGCAGCAATTGCTGAATCAAAGCGGACTGGCAATTTCAGCAGCGAAGCTTACCCTGTTCCGTTACTCGGCAGCACTGATCTATTTACTGATACAAGCCGCAAGCGACTTCGTGCGTTCAGAGCCATTTGCTGTCTATGACTTGCTGATAGCCGTGCTTATCCTATTGATTACTAGTCCACAGCGGTTTCTGCCGCTAGGCTGGCTGCTTCTCTGGCTGCATCAGAAGACACTTATTCAAAAGGACGGTGAGCTGATCTCCTTCATCCGCCTCTACGAGAACAACCGGCTGCGCAAGCGGGGGTATGTGGAGTTTGGAGCCTTCTGCTCAGGGACCGCGAGCCACTTCAACTATATCCGTCAGGATCTCTATGAGCTCTCGGAAAAAGCAGTGGACGAGGGTACCGAGCGGGCGATTGAATGGTTCTGCGGGACTTTTCCGGATAATCATCCCTTCATTAACGATATCCGTTCCATTCTGCTGGCGACAGAGGGGATGGATGATGACACGCAAGCGGCGAATTATTTGCGGGAGCAGGGCAAGATCATCACCAAGATTTCCAGTGATCAATATTTGAAAAAATGGTCCTTAGTCGGGGACATCTCCACCATCATCAATGTAATTCCGTCCATCGCGACCTTCCTGATGATTGTTTCGCTGGCAATGCAGTACATTATGCTGATTAAAGGCAATTTTAACGGTGTAGGAATGTTTCAGTGAGAGGGATTTTTTGTATATTCAAACAGCATTTTAAAATATAAAATGAAAAGGGAGATATTAACAATGAAAAAAGACGCTATTTCCACTGGTTTGTTTATCGCTATCGGATTCCTGTGTGTAGCTATGGTAATTGCAATTCTGGTTCCGCTGGTACAGGACGTAGTCAATGATGCAGATGATAACAGACCTGTGATCCCAACAGTGGGCATGGTTCAACCAGCCGGGGCTGACTTGGCAAAGTTTACGGTTAACCTTCCCCTGGTTTAACGGGATGAAAAAGGATTCAATTTCGGTTGCTCTGTTTCTGGCTATTGGTTTTGTTATCGCCGGTATATTCATTGCAGGAGCTACAAGCATTATAGGCAGCAGCCAGGACGATATCATTACCCATGTCAAAGCTGTAGAGCAGTATTAGAAGGAGGCGCTGCGTTTGAAGGCAACCGTCCTCCGGGCGTTGTTTCTATGGCTGGTGCTGTTTATTATTCTGCAGCCGATTTTTACGTACATCGATTATTTACTTGATCTGCAGGTCAAAGCCAACACATCCTATATCACACAAAAGGCTGCTACTGAAGGAATGGTGACTGCTGCTATGAAAAGTGAGGTTATCGCTAACCTGAGGGCGGCCGGATTTCCGGGCAATTCCATTGAAATTACCAGCAGTACGGAAGTGATTCTGGAGCGTAAGCAGCGGCTGGATGTGTACATCACAGCTCCCCGGGTACATCTGTTTCCGTACAATTTCTCGGGAGTTACCCAGCCGGCACGTTATTATGGACATGGCTCGATCATGAGTGAATATCTCGATTAATTAAGGGATGAAGCCAATCTATGGATTACATTATTAAGCTGGCGTTTGTGCTGCTGATCTTTATTTATTCGTGGTTTTTTCAGATTCAGAATCAGGAATGGGACATCATGCGCACCATGCTTAAGGATGCGAACAATATGGCAGTGCATGATGCATCACAGGAGTTGAATGAAGCAGCGCGGGCGCAAGGACGTTTGATCATCGACCGGGATGAGGCTTATGCCACCTTCCGCCAATCGCTGCAGAGCAATCTGGGACTGGACGACGGCTTATCCCCCCTGACGGGGAGCCGGCTCCGGGCTCAAGTAAAGATCGTTAAGTTCGACATTGTGGATGAAGGAACGGGTGACGCGTTTCCGTTTCTGTATGAGGACCATACTTACGGCATCACCAAATACATACAAGGCCCCTCAGTCATCGCCGTCATTCAAACGGAGCATCCGGTTTTGATCACAAGAAACAAAGTTCAGGAGGCCATCACCGTACCGGCTGTTCAGGAGTACAAGCTGAATCGTTGATTGCTGGACCAATTACTAAAGGAGCGATTGATATGAAAAAAGTGATGAAAGCAATTTTGGCAGCTTCGCTGTTAGCAGGATCGATTGTAGGGAATGTGGGATCTGTTGGTGCAACGGAGGTGAAGCCGACGGCGGCTCCAATTATGACGGACAACCTGGCTAAATATGGATTAAAGAAGGGAATGAATTTGCCGGTTACGCTGGAGTCAGAGGGTTTGAAGTACACGCTTCATAAGATTATGATTTATGATTTTAAATCTCCAGAAGTTAAAAAATTACAACAGCTTTATGGATTCCAAAATTCCACAAGTATTATTGACAAGCCAAAGTATTTTATCTGGACAAAAGTGACTTTGGAGAATGGTACTAAAAAGAAATTACATGGTGGCGGCAATGACATCACAATAACGATTCCGTTTACCTTTAAAACTGGTCAGATAACTGATGCGCTTTGGCCGGAAAAATTAGCATCAAAAACGAATAGCAAGGAAGCGTTGTGGACCTATGATTTAAAACCAGGTGAAAAAATCACCTCTTATCTTGCTTATGCTTATGAAAGTGAATTTGACTATTTTGTTATCCGAATGCTTTATGGAAAAAACTTCATCGAAAAGTATGTGGTTTCTGAATGAAGAAAATTCTGATTTTAATCTTTGTGGTCGCTCTTCTTACTGCATCCTTTGCTGAGAATAGGGAAGCAGTAGCAGCGGAAGTAAAAAGTGCGACTGTTTCAGTACCCTTAAGTACAGGGCTAATTGGAAACGACAATGCCGTAAAATCTTTTAGCCTTGATTTGCCTAGCGGAGTAGCAACTGCTTCAATTAATATCAGGAGTTTTGAATATTCTGGAAATAATCAATTAAATGGAAATGCGACAGTCGAAAATGGCAAAATAGTTTTTAAATTGAATGGTGTTGCCAATACAAAGATGATTTCAAATGTTTCTGGTTATCGGGGATCTTACGAAGCATACTATATCACAAATCCGAGTAACTCTATTTGGCGATACTCTGACGGGATACGCTGGCAAATCAATGAGTATGATGAGGCGACAAATGGAATGAAAACTTATGATAAACCTGCGGAGGATAATGTGATACCTTCAACAATTCCTCCTAGAACTGTCGTTTCAGCAGCACCACTTCAAAGCATGGATTATTTAAAATGGTATGATGGCTCACAAACTAGCATTATTGATTCACAATATATAGTAGCAAATACAATCACACCACATTTTTATTCAGAACTATCTTCAAGTTATATAAAAGAAACACCAAAGTTTAAAAATGGTAAGGTAATTGTCAACTATGCTATTCCATTTAGAGTAGAATCAAGTGGTCAAACAGTAAGGCAGTCATATACAAACCAAGCTGCAGATGCATCGCACCCACTGGTAGGGCATGCTGAAGGAAGAAAATATGAAGTTAAAGCTGCTTATTACTACACAGCAGAAGCCAAAGTCCCCACCTACAGCTACAGCGGCAGCATATCTTTCAGCTACTCCCCACCCACAGAACCCACCCTAGACGGCAGAGTAAGCGTAGTCGCCCCCAGCCCGAACCCTGCGAAGGATGAGGGCAAAGATATTCCTGTAACACTGAAAATAAGTGGTGATCTACTGGCTTATACTGACACATCCAACATCATGGAGTGGGAGTTTAAGGCGAGGGAAAGCAATGTTACGAAAGACAATATCAAAAAGGATGGAACCAAGAGTCTATCCAGCAGCCGGGCATTTGATAATCTCGTCATCCCCAAAGCGAAGTTTGCCGGCGGGGATTTCGAACAGGAATACACGGTAACGGTAACTGTCCGGTTCATCAAACCAGTTACCACTCCCTCGGGCAGTGTCGGCTCCTTAAGCAAGACCATGACTGCTAAAGTAGGTGTCTCCAAAACTCCGGCAGATCTGCCGACCGCTCCATCAGGTGGCAATAAGCCGCCGGTGGCTGTACTCGATATTCCGGATTCCGTGATGGCCGGGCAGGAATTTCTGGTGTACGGCAAGGATTCGTATGATCCGGATGGAGTCATCGTGAGTTACAAATATACAACCACAGATGCGGTGGAGCCGGTTACAGGGGAATACGGGTATACCTGGTACCCGCTCTCGCAAGTAGGGAAGCGGAAATCGATTAACCTTCAGGTGAAGGATAATGGCGGGTTAGGCAATGCAACGTCTGCGAAGCTTGAAGTGACGGCGCCTGTTCCGACAGCAGCCATCACCATTCTCGGCACCAAGAAGGAGAACCGTAAAATTACGCTTCATAATGCCAGTACTAATCTGGCAGAGCATTTTCCGATTGATGAGAGTAAAACAAAATTTACCATTCAGGCGGTTTCCGGCGGAACTGCAGCAGGTATCAAGTATAGCGGGACGCTTACGGGTACCGATGATAAAGACATAGTGATTAAAAAGGCCGGAACCTATAAAGCCACGGTAACTGTTGAAAATAATGTGGGGTATTCGGATGTGGCTAGTATAATATTTGAGGTTGCTCCGGATGAGCCTCCGGTAGTCTATTTTTCTGCGCCAAACAAAATTTACCGTGATCCTGCGAACGGAAATATAGCACCAGCGGCCTTAACTGATATGTCCTTTTCTCCAGATTACGATTTTATTGGCCACCGGAAATGGGAGTACCGGTACGATGCAGAAAATGACGGCGACTTTACAAACAATTCTTGGGTTACTTTTAGCGACACCAATCTGAGCGCCTTAACTCTATCTCTGTCCAAGGTGGGGCGGTATGAGGTGCGGTTAACCGTTACAGAGGAATTTGATCAGCCGACCATAGAGGCATTTGTCTCGGCCGCAGACCGGAATTCAAGGGATTCTTACAGTAGCATACCCCCGCAGCCCCTGGCAGAACGAGTAATTGAGGTATATAACCGCGCACCTGTGGTCGATTGGGCCTGGTAAGTAAAGGAGAAGAGAAATGAGAAATTGGATCAGGCGTTTCACGGCAGTTATCCTTGTCATTGTCCTCTTACCATGGATGGGAACGGAGAGCGGGAAAGTGTCAGCCGCCGGTGAGGTCATTGAATATAATGATTATGCTGTCCCGGCCAGAAGCTACACGGCCTCCCGGCCGGCAAGTTATAGCGGAGACCCGGACTGGTATGCAAGCACGATGCACATTGATATCCCGGCCAATACCTTCAAAATGAAATTCGATCAAGTTAATCGTCTATTATATTTTGATATGACTAATAATTATATGCCATCACGAATTGAGGCATATCGGGAAGCATTAGGATCACAACCAAGATCTGGCAGTCGGTATTATCATGGATATGTGTTTGGTTATGCTCAAAGGTTTAGCGTCGTTTATAGTGACGGCAGCGAAGAAGACTTAGCTTCTTTAGGAGGAGGAAGCAGTTCACCATATTATGGAAATGGTGATCTGTCAGGCTATGCGAATTACATTAATGATATGCAGACGATGAGGTTTAACCCGTTCACTATTGTTACCACACCCTATGGCTCGTATAAGCAATACAATTATCAATATCGTAATTTCAGTGAAGGTACATTCTACTGGCTGGAGAATACGAAGAAACCAGTGGCAGTCAGATTATTGTTGTCGATGTCAGAGTATTACTCCACTACAGACAGAATGAACCCCGGTCCAAACGTTGTACATCCCTATACAATTAATGATGAGCTCCTTATTCCACTCTCCACCAATAAAAAGCCAAATCTGACGCTGACCTCGCAGGGAGGACAGACGTTCATGAATGAGCCCGGCTTCAGCACCTTTTACTTGGAGGGGTATGTACAAGATCCCGACAATGATGTCGTAGATGTAGTTGTCGAGATTCCAAATGTGTATTACAGAAGATTTCAGCTGGATCATACCGCATCCTCGAGAGGCTTCAGCATTCCGATCGATGTGATATCCGAGAGCATCCCCATAGGCCATCATACGGTCAATGTTAAAGTTATCGATCCGTTTAATCTGAAGGCTGAAGCTTCGACTTCATTTAATGTCGTCAACCGGCTTAGGAATAAGGCCTTCTATCTGATCAATACGCCGATTGATATCAGCACTACTTACTCGGATTACGAAAATGACGGGAAGTATGCCGAGCGCTACCGTTATGATCAGGATCCGTCTATTTTTGATAATTCGCCGGGGATGATCTGGGACAGCGGGCTGTGGCGTTCGAGCCAGTACCCTTCCTTTCCGTTTACAGGGGCTTATACAGCTACATTTCAAGCCAGGGATAATCCGGTTCAGGACAACCGGCTGGATGCATACCGGCTATGGAGCCGGGATAATCTGTCGAGCATGACATTTATGGTACACCGCAAACCGGTTGCGCTATTCTCGGCCAAGCTGGTTAACGGTTATCTGCAGCTCACGGACAGTTCATATGATCTCGACCATACAAGCAGCCCTACTAAGGGACTGGTTACCTGGCAATGGCAATGGCGCAGGGCAGGAAGTGAGATATGGACAGAAGGAGCACCTCCATCCATACTACCGTCTGCAGATGTTTATGAAATCCGGCTCCGCGTCCGGGACATCGATGGCCCGAGCGGCTATGGCGTATGGAGTGACTGGATGCAGCAAAGTGTGGGCAATGCAGGCAACCTGCCGCCAGTGGCCCTATTTACTGTTGACCCGGTGAATGTGTCTTACAGCAAGGCAACAATCATCGCAGATAAATCATTTGATCCGGACAATGATCCGCTCGACATATATTACTGGACGGTCATCAAAGATGGCGTAAATCAAGTGTGGGCCTCCTGGGGAGGTGCTGTAGTCCCGCCTAATATTGCGGCCTATGGAGTAGGGTCATACCAGATTAATTTGCAGGTGCATGATAACCGCGGGCTATGGTCTAACATTTATAGCCAAACCGTGCAGGTTATTAACCATCCGCCGGCAGCCAGTTTCTCTATGCCAAATGAGGTTTATCGCGATACCGTGATCAGCATTAATAACCTCACTCCCGATCCGGATGAAGACGGGGATAGGCTGCAATACGGCTGGTACACCAGACTGAATGAGGATCCTTATTATTGGAGGGGGAGCAGCCGTAACCCGGTGTTTAAAGTCCAGGATGTGATCAATGATTATGGGCTTTCTCCGCAAAATGTGATCTCAGACGGCTGGGAAATGCGGCTGAATGTATCTGATGGCAGCTTGAAATCGTACGCGACCCAGATGTTCACCGTGAAGAATCATGTCCCGGCAGCAGCCATTACTGGCCCGGCGTCAGTCAATCAGTATGATACACGAACCTTTACATCGGCTGATATTGACGAGGACTCTGCTGATCAAGGGAACTTGCGATACTACTGGAAAGTAACCGGGAGCAACAATAAAATTACGATGTACCAAACGCCCAATATCAGTCTGACCTTTGATGAGCTGGGAACATACACGCTGGAGCACTGGGCAGTGGACCCGATCGGAGATAAATCCAATATTGCTTCGTTGAAGGTAAGTGTAATCGAGAATAAACCTCCATCCATGACGCTGGTTTCTCCAGGCGGTGCAGCGGCAAACCCTACGGTCATCGATGCTGAGCTTGAGGGTGACCCGCTGATTAAATGGATCTACGCTGACACTGAAGGCGATCCGCAGGAAAGCTACCGGCTAGAATTTTTCAAAAAAGGCGGTTTGCTGGCCTACACTGCTGAGAATAATGACAGCACAGGAACTGTGCGGCAATATCAGGTGCCTAATTCCACGCTGGAGCGGTTCATGCTGTACACCGTGCAGGGGCGGGCTTTTTCGAAGCGGAAATGGTCAGACTACTCCAATGAAAAAGCCTTCATCATCGATAACCCGCCGCAGCCGGGGTTTACCCTGATGACCGATACCGGCCGCAATGCAGCAACAGTCCCAATCTACCGGACGGATAAACTAAACATTCAAAGCACCGCAACCGACCCGGATATCCCGCAAGGAGATGCCATCAGCTATAAATATTACCTGAAACCACAGGCAGGAGCGGAAGGCTTGGCCAGCATAGAGGCGGACTTCACCAAGCAGTTTACTACTAACGGAACCTTCACACTGCGGCAGGTGGTTACAGATTCTCTCGGGCTGATCCGGGAATTGCAGCGGACGATTACAGTTGTCAACCGGGTTCCGGCGGCGGACATCACTTATCCAACGGGCACCAGTCCAGCCAGTCCGGCAATAGTGAATACGCTCACGCCTGTAATCAAGTGGAGCTACCAGGATGATGACGGCGATCTGCAGCAGCGGTACAAAGTGCGGATCATTAATCTGGCCAGCGGTACCGTAAAAGCCCAATCGGGCGAACAGGTATCTGCTGCACAAGCGTGGCAGGTGCCAGAAGGAGTACTCGCGGAGAACGAGAAATATGCTGTTGAAGTTGAGGTATTTGACGGGTTCGGCTGGAGCAATGTATCACCGCGGAAATATATGATGGTTAATCTGCTAAGTGTTAAGGGGGCTGTCCGGCACACCGAGGAGTGGAACAGTAACCGTCAGGCCTACAATGTGAATAAAAGCGGGAATGCGGAAAGCCCGCGGGGGTATAACGTGTATTGGGCCGGGGAAAAGTTTGTGCTGCAGGCTGCGGCAACCGGATTGCCGGATACCGTGGAGGTGAGGATGACCGGCGGATATACGGTGCAGCTTAGCCCGACAGGCAGTGACAAGACAGCTTGGACCGGGGAATTGTCAGACCCTTCGTTCGGACAGCTGCCGGACGGACCGGTTACCTTCACCTTTACCGCCACCAATCAGTTCACCGCTAAGGTTGATTCGGTAACCGTAACGATTCTCGGCGACTGGGCCGACTATTATCAGAGCCATCGCGTAAAATAACGGGAACAGACTATATGTGTTTGATCAGAGTTTATAGTTATCCATTCACGAAGTGTGCAGACGGGCGGAGGGTGATCGTCAGACGATCCCCTCGGTCCGTTCTTCATTTAGCCGGAGCATACGCGCGGCTACAGTTCCCGGAACAGGCGAGCTGGTATTATGTAGGTTCGGAGCCAAAACAGCCACCCGGCTGTTTCTGCGCATATAGTAGGAAAGCTTGCCGCTGAATATTTTATGCGCGCACAGGGAGGAAGCGAAATCCTCCGGAGTGACGAAGCAGGAGGGTTTGGCAACCGGATGAATAGTGGTTTCTTCAAATACGGAGGCTACAAAATGAGAGCAGAAAAAAGCATCCTCCCTGTCGATGCGGATATTCAGCAGTACGCCGACCAGGCCGAGCAAGTGATATTTGTAGCGCTCCTGATTCTGCATCATGCCCTGAACATGATTGTACATCGTGTCATACTCTTCAGCGCTGACTCTAAGCTGATAGATGGCACAGTCTGCACTGCTGTAGAACGGATGAATGAAATTCTCGTGGATCAGTCCGGCGATAAACGGATTGTGCACTCTTTTTCTTCCGAAGCTGTAGACCTCGCGCAGTTCACTGTCAAAGGCAATTGAAGCATGATTCAGCTCTGCCTTGGTGAACCATTTAATAATACCGCTGAAGGCTGTACCCGTTCCGGTAAGCACAATATAGATATCTCTATTTGCAGTCATCTTCGAATTCCCTTTCTGCTGGAAGTAATGGATAATCCGGTAAAAGTGGTAAAGAGGTATCTCCATCTTACTGTATAAACGGGCTTTGTAAAACAAACTTTAGTCTTAAATGAAACTAGACTTAAGGCTAAGTAGCTGATTAAGGCCCGGCTATGCCAAGCCAGGCTGCTAACTTAGTATAAGGAGCGTGTATACATTGAGGTGAACCCGCAAAATATAAGCTGTTCGAACATAGCGTTTACAAAAACAATTGGAATTGCTTCCACTTACGTGATACAATAATAGTCAAAATGACATTCTTGATTTAGAGGAGGATTATTTTAATGACTGAGCAAGCCAAAGACCAAGCCATTCATAAAGCGGAAAACTCAACGGTGGACAACCTGGCCATCACAACGATCCGTACACTTGCTATTGATGCGATTGAAAAAGCAAATTCCGGACATCCCGGCATGCCGATGGGCTCTGCACCGATGGGCTATCAGCTGTTTGCCAAAACTATGGTTCATAACCCGGATCACCCGACTTGGGTAAACCGTGACCGTTTCGTATTATCCGCCGGACATGGCTCCATGCTGCTGTACAGCTTGCTGCACCTGAGCGGCTACGACCTGCCGATGGAAGAATTAAAGCAGTTCCGCCAATGGGGCAGCTTGACACCAGGACACCCTGAATTCGGCCACACTGCCGGTGTTGATGCTACTACCGGTCCGCTTGGACAAGGTATTGGTATGGCTGTGGGTATGGCTATGGCTGAAGCTCAGCTGGGCGCTACTTACAATAAAGAAGGCCATGATGTAATCGACCATTATACGTATGCAATCTGCGGCGACGGCGACTTGATGGAAGGAATCTCTTCCGAGTCCGCTTCGCTTGCCGGCCACCTGAAGCTGGGCAAACTGATTGTAATGTACGATTCCAATGATATTTCCCTTGACGGCAAACTGAACCTGGCCTTCTCCGAGAATGTTGCACAGCGTTTCGAAGCTTACGGCTGGCAGGTTCTGCGCGTAGAAGACGGTAATGATCTGCCTGCACTGGGCAAAGCCATTGCTGAAGCTCAAGGCGACAGCAGCAAACCGACACTGATTGAAGTGAAGACTGTAATCGGCTACGGCAGCCCGAACAAGCAGGGTAAAGGCGGCCACGGCGGTACCCACGGCTCCCCGCTCGGTGCGGATGAAGCCAAGCTTACGAAGGAATTCTACAAATGGGTCTATGAAGAAGATTTCTTTGTACCGGATGAAGTACGTGCCAGCTTCGCTGAAGTGAAGGAAAAGGGCATCGCCGCCAACAAAGCCTGGGACGAGAAATTTGCCGCCTACAAACAAGCTTATCCTGAGCTTGCGGCACAGCTTGAAACAGCAATCAGCGGAGAGCTTCCTGCAGGCTGGGATGCCAATCTGCCATTCTACAAAGCAGAAGACAAAGCAGTATCCACGCGTGTGGCTTCCGGTAGTGCCCTGAACGGTCTGACAGCCGGCATTCCGCAGCTGGTTGGGGGTTCCGCCGACCTGGAGAGCTCAACTATGACTCACCTGAACGGCCTATCCCAGTTCACTTCCGAATCTTATGACGGCCGCAACATCTATTTCGGCGTCCGCGAATTCGGTATGGCTGCAGCAATGAACGGGATTGCACTGCACAGCGGTCTCAAAGTATTCGGCGGCACATTCTTCGTGTTCACAGATTACCTGCGTCCGGCTGTCCGTCTGGCTTCTATCATGAAGCTGCCGGTCACTTATGTGCTTACACATGACAGTATCGCTGTCGGCGAAGACGGTCCTACCCATGAGCCGATTGAACAGCTGGCCTCCCTGCGGATTATTCCGGGTCTGACTGTACTTCGTCCGGCCGATGCCAACGAAACTTCAGCAGCCTGGGCTTATGCGATGGAGAATACTGCAAATCCTGTAGCATTGGTGCTGACCCGTCAGAACCTGCCGATTTTGCCAGGTACTGTAGAAGGCGTACGCGAGAACATCAAACGCGGCGGTTATGTGGTATCGGATTCCAAGAACGGCACACCACAGGCGCAGATCATTGCTACCGGTTCCGAAGTTCAGCTGGCTGTGAAGGCACAGGCTGCTTTGGCTGAAGAAGGCATTGATGTCCGTGTAATCAGCTTGCCGAGCTGGGATCTGTTCGAGAAGCAGGATAAGGCTTACCGCGATTCCGTTATTCTGCCTGAAGTCAAAGCCCGTCTGGCCATCGAAATGGCACAAACCTTCGGCTGGGAGCGTTATACAGGCGATCAGGGCGACATTCTCGGCATCACTACCTTCGGTGCTTCCGCTCCTGGTGATACTGTAATCAGAGAATACGGATTCACTGTAGAAAATGTAGTCAGCCGCGTAAAAGCCCTGCTATAATAGACGGAATAAAAGTTCCTTATATTAAACAAAAGGGGAGAATCAGCACATGAGTCAGTTTACTAACGCTACAGTTCAAAAAGCAGCCAATATTTACTACGATGGAAAAGTTACCAGCCGTACCGTCATTTTGGAGGATGGAACAAAGGTGACACTCGGCATTATGCTGCCTGGAGTGTATGAATTCGGCACAGATGGTCCTGAGACGATGGAAATTCTGTCCGGCAGGCTGAAAGTGCTGCTTCCCGGCACCGAGGTGTGGAAGGATATTGACGGAGCAGAGACCTTCCATGTTCCCGGAAACTCCAAATTTGCCCTGGAAGTATTCGCTTTAACTGATTATTGCTGTTCTTACCCGGTTTTGTAATCGCAGTTGCAGGAATAAGGAAATCCCGCCAGCTTATGCTGGCGGGATTTCTTGTTGTAATTAAGAATTTATAGGGTTTCGGATCTGTGCAGATGGGGGGAGCCGGTCTTCATGCATCTGAGCAATCTGCGGCACTAGCGCTGTTCTGTCCGTTCATATTGAATCAGCGATTCCCCGCTGTCTTCGAGCACAACTACAGCGGTCTGCACGAACCCGAGCTTTTCGTAAAAGTAGTGGTTTCTTACGGCCCAGGAAGGGGTGTCCAGTGTCCATTTCTGCGCAGAGGGATAAGTGTTGAACAGGAAGCTGAAGGCTTCCTGCCCGTACCCGCGGTTCTGATGCAGCGGATCAATGTAGATCCGGCTGAGATGATATTCAGGGCTGTTGTCAGTTGCAGCGTAGACAAGCATTCCCCCGATGATTTCGTTCTCTGCGAGCAGCTTGTAATACTGGCATTTGGACATCATCTCACTTTGCCAGGAACTGGAGTCATAACCCGGCGGCCCGTCTTCCGGTTTGTTCTGGAATGTTCTGGCATCATGGTCGAAGGTGCGTTTTTGAACCTCGGCTAATGTATCCGCATCCCGGGGCTCAGCTAATACAATCGATAACATATGTACTTCCTCCTTGTTAATTTGAATCATTACGTTAACTATTATAATCAGAAGACGCAGCCTGTACCGGCTGCGTCTTGCTATATTACCTATTACAATGTCACTTGGAGCTCTTCTGATTCTCTGTGCCGCCGATCTTCTGTCCAATCCACTCTTCGTAGGATTTAACTACTGCAGACAGATCCTCGTCGCCGTAGCCGTGATTAAAGCCGGCCTGGAACATGCTCTTGGCTACGCCAAGCAGTGGGGATGGTACGCCAGTGGAGTCGCTTAGCGAGGAAGCGAGCTTGAGATCCTTCAGCATCAGCGCCAGGGAGAACTGGTTGCTGAAATCACCCTCGATGATCTTTTGTCCCTTAAGTTCGGCCTGCTTGCTGCCTGCTGAGCCGTTCTTCACGAGTTCCAGGAACTTATCTGCGGGAACACCGGATTTCACAGCGATGGAGAAGCCCTCCGCGAGTGCTACATTATGAATGCCGACCATAGCGTTGTGGGCCAGCTTTGCTACAGCCCCGCTGCCGTTGCCGCCCATGTGCAGCAGCAGCCGGCCCATGGAGTCGAACAGATCACGCTGCGCTTCAATAACTTCAGCACTGCCGCCCACCATAAACACCAGCGTGCCGTCGATGGCTGCGGGCTTGCTGCCGGTTACCGGCGCGTCGAGGAAGCTGCCGCCCCGTTCTTCTACCGCCGCCGCAATCTCCTTGGCGAGGCCGGGGGAAATGGTGCTTGAATCGATAACGGTGGTTCCCGGCTTAAGGACAGCCAGAATGCCGGCCTCACTGTAGAATACTTCACGGATCGAATCATCATTGCTGATCATGGTAATAATAACATCCATGCCCTCAGCCGCCTCCTGCGGAGTCGCAGCAACCTGTGCGCCTTCTTCCTTAAGGGGCAGGCATTTCTCCGCTGTGCGGTTGTATACCGTAACCTTAAAGCCGCTTCGCAACAGGTTCGATGCCATTGGCGCTCCCATTGTTCCCAGTCCGATAAACCCGATTTGTTTCATTTCTGTTCCACCTTTGCTTTCTTGGAATCATAGTGCTGAAGCTTAGTTTCCCTACATTCTATCAGAAGCCCCAGGCATGTTCCACAGAACTGGATCACAGTGCCTGCATTCAACCGCTTCCATAAACTTTTGCAATCCTGTTACGGAAGCCGGTGATATGCCTTAAGACCTTGCCAGTCAAGGCAAATTAAAGTATCCTAGATAATAATGTTGCAACAAACGGTGTCAAATCTAAAGAGATTAACAGGAGGCTACCATTACCGATGTCCAAGAAGATTAATTTTGACTACACCAAAGCTCTTTCCTTCTTCAGCCAGACAGAGATTGATTACTTCGCCGCTCCGGTGAAGCTGGCTCATGAACAGCTGCATAATAAGAGCGGAGCCGGCTCCGATTACCTGGGCTGGATTGATCTCCCTACAGCGTATGACAAAGAAGAGTTCGCCCGCATTCAGCAGGCAGCCAAGAAGATTCAGAGCGATTCTGAAGTGCTGATCGTTATCGGGATCGGCGGATCGTACCTGGGAGCCCGCGCAGCAATCGAGGCGCTTTCGCACTCTTTCTACAATAACCTGTCGAAGGACAAACGCAGCACTCCGGAAGTATATTTTGCCGGGAACAACATCAGCTCTACCTACATCACGCATCTGCTTGATCTGGTAGAAGGCAAAGACTTCTCCGTGAACGTAATCTCCAAGTCCGGCACAACTACCGAACCGGCTATCGCTTTCCGTATTTTCCGTGCAGCACTGGAGAAGAAATACGGCAAGGAAGAAGCGCGCAAACGTATTTATGCAACTACAGACAAGGAGAAGGGCGCACTCAAGAAGCTGGCTAATGAAGAAGGCTATGAGTCGTTCATCATTCCTGATGATGTAGGCGGACGTTATTCCGTCCTGACACCGGTAGGCCTCTTGCCGATCGCTGTAGCCGGAATTAACATTGAAGAAATGATGCAAGGGGCCGCAGCAGCAGCCGATGAATTCAACAACCCGGATGTGGCTACCAACCAGAGCTATCAATATGCCGCTGTACGTAATGCCCTCTACCGCAAAGGCAAGACTACAGAGATCCTCGTGAACTACGAGCCGTCCCTGCACTTTGTATCTGAATGGTGGAAACAGCTGTACGGCGAAAGCGAAGGCAAGGACTTCAAGGGCATCTACCCTTCCTCCGTTGACTTCTCGACTGACCTGCACTCCATGGGACAGTTCATCCAGGAGGGTAACCGCAATATCTTCGAAACTGTTATTCAGGTGGAGCAGGTACAGCATCACGTAACGATTGAGAATGATCCGGATGATCTGGACGGACTGAACTTCCTGACAGGCCAGACAATGGACTTCGTTAACAAGAAGGCTTTCCAGGGAACGATGCTGGCGCACACTGACGGACAGGTGCCGAACCTGATCGTTACTATTCCTGACCAGACGCCTTACACCTTCGGCTATCTGGTGTACTTCTTCGAGAAAGCCTGCGGCATCAGCGGATACCTGCTGGGTGTGAATCCGTTCGATCAGCCGGGCGTAGAAGCATACAAGAAGAATATGTTTGCACTACTGGGCAAACCAGGCTACGAGAAAGAAAAGGCAGAGCTGGAAGCCAGACTTACAGAATAGTTCTAACCATAGCCGCAGATCATTCATACTAGCGTAAGTCATCAGGGAGCAGTCCATAGGTAACCAATACCGCGGGCTGCTCCTAATATATATCAAGTCATCACATGTAGATTAAGGAATGGACAACAGATGCTGGAACAATACCGGACGGTGCGTGCTCCCGGCTCGCGGGAAATCGTAATCCGTAAATCACGTTTCATCGGGCACGTAATGCCGGTGAACAATGAAGAGCAAGCGGTGCAGTTTATTGAAGATATCAAGAAACAGCACTGGAATGCTACACATAACTGCTCTGCTTATATGATTGGCGAGAGAGATGAGATCCAAAGACAGTCGGATGACGGGGAACCGAGTGGAACGGCCGGTAAACCGATTTTGGAGGTAATCCGCAGCCAGAAGGTTAAAAATGTCGCGATTGTCGTCACCCGTTATTTCGGAGGCATTATGCTGGGTGCAGGCGGTCTGATCCGTGCATATACGGACGGTGCAGTGCTGGCACTTGAAGCCGGAGAAGTGATTACCCGTGTGCTGCGGCGGGAGGTATTCGTGGAAATCGAGTATACCTGGCTGGGCAAGGTGGAGAATGCGCTCCGGGGCAGAGGCGTCTTGACCGGGGAGACTTTATTTACGGATAAGGTTACGCTGCTGTGTCTTCCGGCGAACGATGAAGGTGATGCATTCATGGCATGGATAACTGATCTTACCGAGGGGCAGGCCTTGGTTACAGAAGGGCGGCGGCTTTACTACAGCGAAGGGGAATAAATTATGGCAAGAAGAGCAGTGGAGCAGGAGTTGTCGAGGGAAAGAATCTTGGAGGCGGCGAGGCATCTTTTTATAACCAAAGGGTACCGTGCCATTTCGATGCGCAGCATCGGCCAGCACCTGGGGTACAGCCACGGCTCCCTCTATTATCATTTCAAAGAAAAAGCTGAGCTGTTCTATGCAATTGTTGTTGAAGATTTCAATCATGTGGCCACGCTGCTGAATCAGGCGATGAACTTGCCTCCGGAGGAGGGAATGAGCCGGGTTGAACAGCTGATTATCGAGTTTATCCGGTTTGGGCTGGATCATCCTTACCAATACGAGATTATGTTCATGATCCGTGATGAAGAGCTGCTGGCATATTGCCGAGCAGAACAGGGCCGATGTTTCGAGCTCTTTGCAGGCATTGTACGCCGTCATATGAAGGAAGAGGGATATGTGTCCGAGGATTGGCAGAGCGTTCCGCTGACCCTGTTCCTGTCCGCCCACGGATTTATCTCTTATTATATTCAGGATAAGGTCCGGTTTGAGGATGTGAAGCAAGCTGCATTAACTCATGTCAAGGTTCTAAGCCGCAGTTTATAAAAGCTGTTTTTTTTTAGCACTTATCACTTTAGAGCTTTGCATTGGTATAACATTGATTGGTGAAAGTGTTATAGAAACTATCAATAGTATAGAGGGCAGCTCCGCAGAAGTCTGCGAAGCTGCTTTTCTGCAAGAAAATACACTAACCCGCGATAATCTTCAGATGACACTGCCGGCGTCTTGGCCCGTCGAACTCACAGAAATAGATGCCCTGCCAGCGGCCCAGCAGCAATACTCCTTCATCAATGATGACGGTCTGGGACGGCCCGGCAGTAATCGATTTCAAGTGGGAGGCTGTATTGCCTTCAGCGTGGCGGTATTTGGGATGCTCCCAGGGGTAGACCTCATTCAGCCGCATCAGTACATCATGCTTCACATCCGGATCGGCATTCTCGTTAATGGCAATTCCCGCCGTGGTATGCGGGCAGTACACGATAATGATCCCGCTCTGCACTCCGCTTTTCTTCACATAGGATTGAACCTCTCGGGTGATATCCCGCAATTCATCCCGTTTACTGGTGGTAATCTCAAAGGTATGGAGCATTCTATAATCCCCTCTCTTACTTAACTGAAAGTGATGCTACATATACTTTAACCCAAAAGCTGATAAAGTAATTGACGGCAGCAAGCGGTCTTTGGTAAAGTAATGATAACTTTAAACCAAGTATATTAATAGGAATAATTATAACCGTAAAGGCGAGTATACCGACCGGATAGCCGGAGGTGGGAGGCTTAACCATTGAATTCGCTAATTAGACACAAAGGCTGGACCTGGGGATTCCGTACCACTGTTTTGCTGTATTTCGTAATTTTGATTGTTCTGCCGATTCTCGGGGTCTATTACAATTCGTTCTCGCTAGGCTTCGGGGCTTTCGCTGAGGCTGTCGGCGATCCGATTGCCTGGAAGTCCGTCTTGTTAACGCTCAAGCTGGCAGTGATTGCTACGCTGATTAACGTACTGCTCGGCACGATGATTGCCTGGGTGCTTATCCGCTACAAATTCCCCGGCAAGGCATTGCTGAACAGCCTCGTAGATCTCCCGTTCGCTCTGCCGACAGCGGTTGGCGGCCTGATGATTCTGCTGCTGCTGGGTCCGGGCAGTCTGATCGGCGGGCTGGCGGAGTCTCTGGGACTTCCGATTGTGTTTCACCAGCCGGCGATTGTCATTGCGATGGTCTTCGTTACCTTTCCCTTCGTGATCCGGGCGGTACAGCCGCTGCTGGAGGAGCTGGATGCTTCGGAAGAAGAAGCGGCGTATACGATGGGGGCGAAGCCCAGCCGGGTGTTCCTGCAGATCATTCTTCCATCCATGCTGCCCGGGATGATTAGCGGCGGGATGCTGGCCTTCTCGCGGGCACTCGCTGAATTCGGGGCTGTCGTTCTCGTGGCCGGCAATATCCCGGGACGTACGCTGGTATCCTCCGTGTTTATTTTCGGGGAGGTAGAGAGTGATAATCCGGTGGGTGCTGCAGCGGTTTCTATCCTTCTCCTGACCTTATCCTTCCTCATTCTCTGGCTGATCAGCCTGCTGCAGATGCGGGGGAGAAGATCATGAGAAAACTGTGGATTGGACTAACGTATCTCGTCTTCTTCCTTTTAATTGCTGCACCGCTCGGTAAAATGACAGTCAATACCTTCAGCTCGGGCTGGGGCGGCTTCTGGACTGCCCTCACCCGGCCTGAGGCGCTGCATGCGCTGCTGATGACAGGTTCGGTAGTGGTTGTAGTCACGCTGTTGAATACGCTGTTCGGCATTATGATGGCCTTGTATCTGGTGCGGGCAGACTGGCTGGGACGGCGCCTGCGCAGCCTGCTGAACAGCATTGTTGACCTGCCGTATGCCGTATCGCCGGTTATCGGCGGGCTGATGATTGTTCTGCTGCTCGGTCCGGATAGTGCGGCCGGGGCGCTATTTGAGCAAATCGGATTCAAGATTGTGTATGCTTTTCCCGGAATGGTCATTGCCACTCTGTTCGTGACGTTCCCGCTGATGGTGCGTGAGGTGATGCCAGTGCTGCAGGAGATCGGCTCCCAGCAGGAAGAGGCGGCATCGACGCTTGGTGCGTACGGCTGGACGACCTTCTGGAAGGTGACCTGGCCGTCCATCCGCTGGGCTGTAATCTATGGTGTGATTCTGACGGTGGCCCGCTCGCTGGGCGAATTCGGCGCAGTGCTGGTGGTTTCCGGTAATATTATGAACAAAACCCAGACGGCAACCACGCTTGTCTATCAGGATGTCGAGAATTTCAATGTTACGGCTGCGGGCGGGATAGCGCTTGTGCTGGCCGCATTCTCCGCGGGTCTGCTGCTGTTAATGGAATGGAGCAAGAGAAGAAAGGGAGGGCATTAGTATGCATGTGGAGGTCCGTGGACTGAATAAGCATTTTGGTGATTTTCATGCGGTGAAGGATGTCAATTTCGGCATTACCAAGGGTCATCTGATCGGGCTGCTCGGCCCGAGCGGCGGCGGCAAAACCTCTATCCTGCGCATGCTGGCGGGCCTTGAGACCCCGGACAGCGGCGAGATTATTTTCCACGGCAAAGCAGTGAATAATCTTCCGCCCCAGGAGCGCGAGATCGGCTTCGTCTTCCAGAACTATGCGCTGTTCAAGCATATGACGGTGTTCGAGAATATTGCCTTTGGCCTAAAGGTGAAAAAAGCGAACAAAGCCGATATCCGTGACCGCGTTGCTGAACTGGTGGAGCTGACCGGTCTTACGGGTTTCGAGAAGCGTTATCCGCATCAGCTCTCGGGGGGCCAGCGCCAGCGTGTGGCTTTTGCCCGGGCACTTGCGCCAGAGCCGCAGCTGCTGCTGCTGGATGAGCCGTTCGCGGCAATTGATGCCAAGATCCGCCAGGAGCTGCGATCCTGGCTGCGGGAGCTGATAGAGCGGGTAGGCATTACCTCAATCTTCGTTACCCATGACCAGGATGAAGCGATTGAGGTGGCGGATGAGATTATGATCATTAACCAGGGCCGGTTAGAGCAGAAGGGGACGCCTTGGGATATTTATAAGGAGCCGAAGACACCGTTCGTGGCAACCTTTATCGGGGAATCGACGCTGATAGAGAATGCCTCGGAGCTGAAGGGCTTCGCAGGGGCTGGCGGCGGCCAGCCTACGAAGGCGCTGATCCGTCCGGAATATATCGAGGTAGGCCAGCTGCATGAATTCAAAATGGCTTCAGCCACCGAGCAGGGCATCGTGAAGCATCTGCATTTCCGCGGCAGTGAATGGCTGGTGGAGGTAGAGGTGAACGGCCATAAGCTGGTAACCTACCGCTCGCTGGAGAAGGATACGCTGACTCCCGGACAGGAGATATCTGTGCTTGTGCACCGTGCATACCTGTTCAATGATGAGCGGAGCTGGATTCAGGAGAACGGGCTGAAAATTGATCCAATGCCTGTATTTATTTAAAAATATAAGAGTCTAGGATGTGTGCCGGTATGAAGCTTATCAGAAGGAGCAGACAACTGCACGGATGGCCGGCTGTCTTAATGCTGGCTGTACTGGTACTGATTATAGCGGGCTGCGGTAACGGCAATACGGCGGAAGACCCGGCTGAGGGTGCCCCGCAGGGCGATCTGACGCTTGTCATTGGTGCTTACAGTGTGGTGAAGGATGCGATGGGTGAAATTCTGCCTTTATTCGCGGACAAATGGCAGGCGGAGACCGGACAGAAAATTATATTCCAGCAGTCCTATGAGGCCTCCGGAACCCAGGCACGGGCTATTGCCGGCGGCTTCGAGGCGGATGTCACCCTGCTCGCGATGGAAGGTGATGTAGAAAAGCTCGTCAAAGCAGGCCTGGTGGAGAAAAGCTGGAAGGAGCACGGTGAGGCCGGAATGGTGACACGTTCGGTTGTCGCGCTCGGAACACGGGAAGGCAATCCGAAAGGGATTCATGATTTCGCGGATCTGGCGAAGCCGGGGGTAAAGGTGCTGTACCCTAATCCGAAGACCTCGGGCGGCGCGCAGTGGGATATCAATGCGATCTATGGCGCTGGGCTGAAGCTGTCTGAGGAGCAGGAAGGAAAGAAGGACCCGGCTGCTGCGAAGGCTTTCCTGGAGAGTATACATGCGAACGTGGAATCTCTGGATAAAAGCGGACGGGCGTCGATGGCGGCCTTCGAATACGGTGTGGGTGATGTAATCGTCACGTATGAGAATGAGCTGCTGGCCCGGATTGCCAAAGGGGTCAAGTATGAGGTCATCATCCCGCAGAGTACGATTCTGATTGAGAATCCGGCTGCTGTGGTGGACAAATATGCAGATAAGCACGGCACGCGCCAGGCGGCGGAGGCGCTGGTGGATTATCTGAGTACACCGGAGGCGCAGGAGGTATTCGCCAAATTCGGCTTCCGTCCGGTGAACGGGCAGGTATATGCTGAGCATGAGAGCGAGTATCCGGTGCCTGACGGCCTGTTCGATATCAGCTACCTTGGCGGCTGGGAAGAAGTCCGCACGACGCTGTACTCTAAGCGCGGCATCTGGTATCAGGTGCTGGCGGGAATCTGAATATGATGATTATGAGAAGAGCTGTTCTGCGGTGGAGATGCTGCAGGACAGCTCTTTATTTGTCTGCGGGAAGCGGGCAGAATATGTTATAGAAGTGAGGTACGGGATGCAAAGGAACAGCGGCTGTTTTATAATAAATGGGTTAAGATACCGGCGTAGAGTACTATATTAGAGCAACTAAGGAGGGCTGGCTTATGGATACATTGATATTTACGGGAACCGGGGATGCCATGGGCGTACCCCGGGTGTATTGTGACTGTGAGACCTGCACGGAGGCAAGAACCAGCGGACGCAATATCCGGCTGCGCTCTTCTGTGCTTATAGATAACGGCAGTAGTTTCCTGGCGATTGACTGCGGGCCGGACTGGCGGCGGCAGATGGAGCTGCTGGGGCACCGCGGCATGCGCAGGCTGCTGGTGACGCATGCCCACTTCGACCATATCGGCGGACTGCCGGAATGGGCGGACAGCTGCCGCTGGATGGGCTACCGGGGGGAGCTCTATGCTCCGGCGGAGGTCATCCCTGTGATACAGCGCCAATATCCGTGGCTTAGCGGGCACATCGATATGGTTGCCTGCGATGACGGCCTGGTGCTGGACGGCTGGCAGATTGACACCTGGCGGGTCAACCACGGCAAGAACGGCTACTCCTATGCCTACCGGCTGGAGAAGAACGGCTATGTCTGGGTCTACTGCCCGGACTCAATTTCCCTGGGGCCGGAGGAAACGAAGCGGATGCATGGCGCGGATCTGCTGGTGCTGGGAACCAGCTTTTACTATGAAGCGGCGGAGCTGTCCACACGTTCGGTTTACGATATGACAGAGGCAGCCGAGCTGCTAAACATTGTGCAGCCGCGCAGGGCGGTATACACCCATATGTCGCATGATGTGAATCTGGAGAAGGATTATATTTTACCGGAGAAGGTAACCCTTGCCGTTACAGGGATGAAGCTGCCGCTGTATCACGAGGGGACTTAACGCATCACAGAATGAAGGAAATGCTGTGCTGCGTTATTTAGCAAAGCGGGCCGATTTGGATGGTTTGGAGGTGCTCTCATAGAACGGCTAAAGAAGGAATTGATATTTAATCTCTGTTTAATCTCTTTTATACTAAGTGCTTTTTACAGTGCATTGGTCATAAATGTTAACAATTCATTAGTCTCAAGCACTCCATACGTTAGTGATCCAGGTCAGGCTGTTGTATTTGTGTTATTTTTTCTGTTATTATTCTTTTTCCATATTGTGATCAGTTTCCTGAACTATGCTGTTGCAGTAATATCACGAAACAATCTCTTTATACGACTTATTGCCATTAATGCACTAGGACTAATTTTGATTAGTATCCTTTATTTTATTATAAAGGACTTGAGTGTACTGTTTCTGATCTTCAGTTTTTGCATTTACTCTATGGTGCTGATATGGAATAACCGTAAACCTGACAGGCTAATCGACGGTAGTAAATAAGCTGAAAAGCTATCTTCCTGCAATAAAAGGAAGGTAGCTTTTCTTATGAGATCCGGCGTTCCAGCTATACAGGCCCATTTTCAGCCTCAAGACCGAGAGGCAAATCCGCCTCCCGCCGCTGAGAGGTCTAACCCTATTTCTGTAAACTGAGGGATAAGGGCAAAAGAAGCAGAGTGACTGCATTTACAGATTCCATTTCTATGAAGTTAATGTGTATTTTTCTTAATTTGCAAAAAAGGGAGGACACCCTATAATAACATTGGTAAATTGGATTATTTTGTATGTACCTAAACCGATATGTAGCGGAGGCTGAAATCATTATGAGTGAGAAATCTTTTATACCGGTTATGCTGGATATTCCAGAGAGCTTTGAAACGCAGCGGCTGCTTATCCGGGCCGCGCAGTCCGGGGATGGGGCGGAGATGAATGCGGCAATCGGGGAGAGCCTGAACGAGCTGCAGCCGTGGATGCCGTTTGCCCAGAGCCTGCCGGCGGTGGAAGAGACCGAGCAATACGTCCGGGAGTCGAGGATCGATTATCTCAAGCGCTCCATGCTGAATATGCAGATTTACAGCAAATATGACGGAAGCTTCATCGGCAACATCGGCCTGCATCATATCAACTGGGAGACCCGCTGCTTCGAAGCCGGCTACTGGATCAGAAGCTCGCAGGCGGGTAACGGATTTATTACGGAAGCGGTGAACGGGATTACGGACTTTGCCGCTAGAGAGCTTGGGGCGGAGCGGATTGAAATCCGCTGCAGTGCAAGGAATCTGCGGAGTGCGGCTGTTGCCGAACGTGCCGGCTTTACCCTGGACGGGGTCCTGCGCAGCAGTACCCGTGAATCAGACGGGGAGCTCCATGACAGCAAAGTGTATGCGAAGGTGCGGGGAACAGAATTTTAAGGAGCTGATAATGTGAAGCAGAAGGGTGCTTTCAAGAGATTAAGTACATACATGCTGAAGCACAAACTGATTTACGCGGTATTGCTGGCGGTTACCTTGTTCAGTATCGTGCTGGATCTTACTATGGCCTGGTTTCTGGCCCGGATTACGGATGCGGCGGTCCGCCTGGATGTGGAAGCCTTCAAAGGGCTGGCCTGGTTCGGGCTTGCTTTTCTTGCAGTGGTCGGAGTGAACACCTTCTTCGGTACCTATCTCAAAACGAATATATCCGCCAAAATCAGAAACGAGCTGCGCCGTGACCTGATGGGACATACGCTGGCGCTGCCACAGTCGTATTTTGACCGCAAGCATTCCGGTGATCTCTTGTCACGGTTCACGAATGATAACCAGTCGGTCGGTGAAGCCTGCGGACATGTAATGCTGGACCTCCTGCGCAATCCGCTGCTGGCTGTGGCCTCCTTCGCTTACCTGGTCTACATTAACTGGCTGCTGGCGCTGATCTGTCTGTCCATCGGCCCCTTGCTGTTCCTGGTCGGCAAAGTGTTCGGCAATGCGATGCGGGTTAACAGTGTGCGGGTGCAGGAGAATATGAGCAAGGCGACGGCCTTTCTGAATGATATTCTGGGCAGCAGCATGGTCTTCAAGGCCTTCTCCATCGAGCGCAGACTTCAGAAGCAGTACACCGGCTATAGTGACAGCATCGCTCTCGGGGAGCGGAAGAAAGCGAGAATTGAAGGAGCAACCGGGGCACTGTCGGCGCTGCTTGGAAATCTTACTTTCCTGCTTGCACTGGTGATTGCCGGCTGGTTCGTAGCCAAAGGCTCGCTGGAGGTTGGTGCGATGATCGCCTTCATTCAGCTGATGAATTATCTGGTGGGGCCGTTCTCGGCGCTTCCGGGATTGGTCGCTTCCATGCAGCAGTCGCTGGGGGCGGCGGAGCGGATCTTCGAGGTAATGGATGCTCCTGCGGAGGTAGAGGTGCTGCCGGAGCAGCAACAGAACCCGCCTGAATTCGAGCTGCTGGAGCTTGACAAGCTGAGCTTCGGCTATCCGGAGAGTGAGAAGCAGAGTCTGAGCGGGGTCAGCCTGGAGCTGGAGCGCGGGAAGCAGATGGCGGTGGTCGGCCCGAGCGGCGGCGGCAAATCCACACTCTTCAAGCTGCTGCTCGGTTTCTATGAAGCGGATGCCGGGGAGATTGTCATTAACGGCGAGCCGGTTGCCGGAATGCCGCTTACACAGCTGCGGAGTTATTTCGCTTATGTGCCCCAGGAGTCAGGACTGTACACGGGAAGTATCCGGGATAATATCGGGAGCGGCAGGCAGGGAGCGACGGATGAAGAAATTATAGAGGTGCTGAAGCAGGCGAATGCCTATGAGTTCGTAATGGAGCTGCCGGACGGCATCCATACGGAGATCGGTGAGCACGGCTCCAGATTGTCGGGCGGGCAGCGTCAGCGCCTGTCTATTGCCAGAGCGATGCTGAAGAATGCGCCGATTCTGCTGCTTGATGAAGCCACGGCTGCCCTCGACAATGAGTCGGAGAAGATGGTCCAGCAGGCGATCCGCAAGCTGATGAAGGACAAAACAACGCTGGTCATCGCCCACCGCCTCTCAACCATACAGAATGCCGACATCATTCTGGTAATGGAGAACGGGGAGATTGTGGAACGGGGCGGACATGAGGAGCTGCTTGCGGCCGGAGGACGGTACTCCGATCTCTACAATTCCCAGCTGGAGCAGGAGTCCGGGGAGGAGCAGCTGGCTGCCGTATCCTGCTAGAGGGAGTCGATGGCCTGGATCACCAGCTTCAAGGCGGTAATTCTTCGTGCCAAAAGCGTTTTCTGCGGACCGCCTTCCTTTGCTTTGGCAAAGCTGTGTTCCACAGAAGGGAGCAGTCCGCTGATCACTTTGCGGGCTTCGGCTGCATCTTCACGGGTATACTGCTGTGGTGTATGCTTCCAGATGCCTTCCAGAACGGCTAAGCCAATATTCATGGCATTCAGCCGTTTCTGTACCAGGGTTGTATTCGTGCCGCTCTGCGTCATCTGGGATAAGGCGCTTTCGAGTTTCTTGATCGTCGATTGCATAGACTGGATAGACTCCAGCTGGTCTGCTGCGGATATGTTCTCCATGTATAATCATCCTTTCTTCATAGTGATAGGGATAACATTGTAAGTCAGACGGCTCAGCCGGCAAAATAAAAGGGTGGCGCACTGCTAGTTCAAGCGATGAACCGGCGGAACGCCACCCTTTTTCACAAGATAAGAATTCATAGATTTTGGGGTCCCCGCAAAGTACCTGAGTCCGCCTCGAAGCTTTGACATCACTTTGTGGGGTGTGTGTTATGCTTCTTGGCCTGCACCAAGAATGAACTTGTCGATGGCAAACTTCACGCCGTCCTCATTGTTGCTGAGGGTAACGAAATCTGCGATCTTCTTCAGGGCAGGAATGGCGTTTGCCATGGCTACACCAAGACCTGCGGTTTCCAGCATCTCATGATCATTCCAGGAATCGCCCATCGCCATCGTCTCGGACAGCTCGCAGCCGAAATGCTTAGCCAGAAATTCGAGAGCGAGCCCTTTAGTGCCTTCATGATGCATGATTTCGAGGAAATGCGGCTTGGATTTCGTAATATGGACCGAATCGCCAAGCAGGCTGCGCAGAATCGGGGACAGCTCGTCAAGGAAATCAGGATCGTCGATGATGAGGAGTTTTGGTGTTTTTTGCGGGACAAGCTTCTCCCAGTCAGGCTCAACGTAATATTGTGTCTTGTTTAAGGTAGTGTAATCGATCAGCTTCTGGTTCTCCTCACGGGCATACAGCTTGTCGTCGATGTAAGTCTGCAGGTGAAGATTATGCTCTACGCAGTACTCGAACAGCTTGCGCACGGCATCCTGCGGTACATAACGCTCATACAGCACTTCTTCATCCAGGAGGTTCTTGATGAGTGCTCCCTGGTAAGTAATGATCGGCACATTCAGGCCGGTCTGGCGGGCGATGGCCTGCGCAGAAGCATAAGCGCGTCCCGTTGCGAGGGTAACCACTACGCCTGCGGCAACCGCCTGCTCCAGCGCGGTTTGTGTAGCCGGGGTGACTTCCTTGTCGTCATTAATCAGAGTGTCGTCGATGTCAATCGCAATCAATTTGTACATTTGGATTCTCTCCTAAAGGTTTGGTTTAGCCTGGCTGTCCGCGATTTTTCTATATAAAAGAAGGCGGCACCCGGCTTTCTGTGTGCTGCAGTAAAGCTGTAATTCATTGCTAAGCCGGCGGCTCAGCTCTCCGCCTGAGTCCTGGCCGGGGCCGGACTCAGCTCGGCCAGCAGCATAGCGGCCAGGATGCAGCCGCAGCCGAGCAAGGCGGATATTCCAAGGGTCTCCCCGCCGAACAGCAGGCCGGTTACTGCGGCGAATACCGGCTCTGTAGCATAGATAATCGCCACCCTGGACGGGGTGGTGTATTTCTGGCAGGCCGTCTGAATCCAGAAGGCGAAGGCACTGGTCGGGCCGATGGAGATCAGCATTGCCGTGAGCACCTCGGGCTTCGCGAGCAGCTCTCCGCTGTGCATCAGCGGTGCCGCTCCGTCGACCAGCAGCGAAGCCGCGAGGCTGAAGAGGCCCACAAAAGCCAGCTGGAGCGCAGCCAGCGGCAAAGCCGGATAACGCGGCGCATATATGCCGGTATACGCAATCTGCAGGGCAAAGGCGACGGCGCAGAGCAGAATCAGGCCATCGCCAATGTTCAGGGACAACGCTGATCCGGTAAAGGTCAGCAGGTACAGGCCTGCTGCTGCTAGGCCGGCACTCAGCCACGTATACCGGGAAATGGCATGCTTCAGCAGTGCCAGCGACAAGAACGGGACAAGTACCACCGACAGCCCGGTAATGAAGCCGGTATTGGAGGTGGTAGTGTACAGCAGCCCCATCGTCTGGAAGCCGTAGCCGAGGAACAGGAAGATGCCCAGCAGCAGCGCATGGAGAACCATGCGCCAGCTCAGCTTCTTCCACTCCTGCCGGTAGAAAAGCCCGGTAATCAGTGCAAGCAGCAAGGCTGCGCCTGTAAAGCGGATGCCGTTAAAAGCCAGCGGCGGCAGCACCCTGACTGCGGATTGCACAAGAAGAAACGTACATCCCCACATCATCGCCACCAGCAGCAGACTTAGATCGGCGATTCGGGAGCGGGCCACAGAGGTCATCCTTTCAGGGCTGAATGAGTTGTCCAAATTGTATCCTAAATCAGTGGGCAGGACAAGCCGTAACTGCACAGCAGCCGCAGCCGGCAGGGCGGAAAACAGGCACGGGCTGCCATAAGCTGGACAAACCGGACAAGCCTTGGTATACTTCGATAACCGTACACTTGTTCTTATAATAAGAGCAGCCGGAATGATTATACCTGTATTGTAAGGAGCGGATTCATCATGATGGGCAAATCCCATTTAGTTATCAGCACCGGGATTACCTTATCCGCCATGAGCCTGCTGGGGCTGGAAATTACCCTCCCGGCGGTCGCAGTAGCTGTAGTCAGCTCGCTGCTGCCCGATATTGACGAGCCGAACTCCTTGCTGGTCCGTAAAGCGGTCCCCGAGTTTGTCCTGCGCATGCTGCAGGTATCTTTAATCGGCGCGGCGATCTATCTGTATTTCGCCGGAATTGCTGCTCCGCCGTGGAATATTGCGCTGTCTTTGCTGGTCGGCAGCGTATCCTTCCTGCCGGGGCGCCGGCTGCGGCATCTGGTGATGCTGCTGCTAGCGCTGGCTTTGTTTGCTTTTGCCGGTGCATATGAGCCATGGAACTACATCGCTGCCTGTGTGCTGGTAGTAGCCTCTGTTGTTCCGCACCGGGGAATTACGCATACGCTGTATGCTGTTGCCGGCTGGGGAGCGCTGCTCTATTTCGTTTCAAGCGGCATGAATGACGGCGGCAGCCTCTGGGTTGCCGGTAGCCTGTCCTACGCCCTGCATCTGCTCGCCGATTCCTTGACCCAGCGCGGAATTACTCCGCTGCCTCCGCTGCCGCTTAAGCTGCGGCTGAAGCTGATGAGCACCGGCACGAAGAAGGGCAATGCGGTGGAGAAGGTGTGCGTGATCCTTACGCTGCTCCTGGTTGTCTATGTATTTGTTCTTACGCCTTCACTGGTATGAAGCACAGAATGCACAGGGGCAGGGCAGCGCAGGCTTTAAGTGAAGACCGGCAGGTTATCCGCGTATACGGAAGGCCGGACATGAGCGGAAACCGGGACGTGAGCGAAAACTAAGGCATGAGCGAAAAAAGACGTAACAAGTATGGGAAGAACCCCGCTATATGCTGCACAGGGTGCAGGATAGCGGGGTTCTTTTTTTAACCATTATAGCATTTCGAAGAATTCGGAGTCTCCCGCAAAGCACCTGCGTCAACATCCTGCCCAGGCTTCATAGTGTGGGGAGATTTGAGCTGCGGCTATTCCTCAAGAAACACAAGTCCGATGAAATCCTCCGGCTCAATCCGGCCGAAATAATGCTTCAGATCGAGATCGGCCAGCGCCTGGCGTACCTCTGCTTCTTCATAACGCTTGCCGCGCAGCGCATTCTCGACATCTGCGACATCGCCGACGCCGAAGAAGTCCCCGTAGATTTTGATCTCGCGGATTACGGAATCTTCAATATCCATGCGGATATCGACAAGTCCGGCCGGGAATTTGCGGGTATGCTTCACATTGCTCTTCGGCGATAAGCCGTAGTTCCAATCCCAGTTCTGGTAGTGCTCCTTCGAAATTTCATTGATCCGCACCCAGTCGTCCATGGTCAGCTTGTACTGCGGAACCTCAGAGGCCTCCATGCCGAAGATGGAACGCAGCAGGCCTTCGCGGAATTCCTCAATTGTCATATCCGGATTACCGAGCAGCTCCTTGATATTGGCGACACGGCTGCGTACAGATTTCGTGCTCTTTGATTTGAACTTCTCCGGATTCACATTGAGTGAAGCTTGTACATCATCCAGATTAAGGTCGAACATCAGGGTGCCATGGCTGAACATGCGTCCGCGGGTGGAGAACTGGGCGTTGCCGGAGATTTTCTGCTCCCCGACCTGAAGGTCATTACGTCCGCTCAGCTCCGCATTCACGCCCATAGATTGCAGGTAGTCGATGACCGGCTGGGTAAATTTCAGGAAGTTATGGAACGACTGGCCGTCGTCCTTAGTTATGAAGCTGAAGTTCAGGTTGCCTAAGTCATGATATACCGCACCGCCGCCGGACAGACGCCGGACGACTTGAATATTGTTGTCTTTCACGTACTCCTGGTTGATCTCTTCGATCGTATTCTGATGTTTGCCGATGATGATGGACGGGCTGTTGATATAAAAGAGCAGGTAGCTGTCGTCCATCGGCAGGTTCTTGAGCGCAAACTCCTCAATCGCCAGATTGATCGACGGGTCTGTAATTCCGGTGTTATCAATAAAAAGCATAGTGATTCCTCCGCTTCACCATAGTAAACTGCTGTATTTATTCTAAACCAAAAGGGAGATTATCACAAAAGCAAAAGCGGGAGGGAGGAGAAAGGGCGGGGGCTCCGGCGTGCTACCGCAAGCGCATTGACGTACTTAAGGCTCCGGGCTGATAATTGGGAGAATGAACGCTGTGAGTGTTGCGGCTGGGAAGAATGTGAGAGATAAGGTATTTGGGGGAGCGGCAACAGGTGGAGGTATAGCTGATAGGCGGCAACAGGTGAAGTTAAAACTATTTATTTTGAGGTTGTGATTTTGAACTTAAGATTAGTGAGGAAATAGAGAATTCATTCTATTGTACTTTGTACATTAGATTGCAGTAGAATAAGCCCGAAAATAGAATCTACTGTATTTTGTACACTCGTTTCTTGTGTTGTAGGCAGTTTAAGGTCATTTCCCCGAAAAGCATTGTACGAAATACAATAGAATGGATTTTTCGCGCATTTAGCAAGGAATCAAATGTATAAAATACAATTGCCTCATTGTTATAGGCGTTCTCCTATCGCTAATATACCTTAATGCTTCCAGTTCAAGCCATATAACGTAATGTTAGCTGATTAATTGTAAAGGGAGTGTATCTATGCTGGAAAAATATGGCCACGGTGGTGATCTGCTGACGGCGGCTGAGTTATACGGGGGAAACAGCGGCGGCTTTGTTGATTTCAGCGCCAATATTAATCCGCTGGGGCCGCCGCCTGGAGTGCTGGCGCTTCTGCGGGATGCCGTGACAGCGATTACCGCTTATCCCGATCCGGGGCACCGGAGGCTGAAGGCGCTGCTCGCGGAGGAGTTGGGGGTCGGTCCGGACTGGATTACCGTCGCGAACGGAGCGGCCGAATCTATGGCCTTGCTGCTGCTCGCGGTGGCGCCGCGCCGGGTGGGTATCGTCGAGCCCTGTTTCTCCGAGTACCGTCAGCTCGCGGAGCAGTTCGGTGCCGAAGTGCTGTCCGTGCAGGGGACAAGCGGGAAGGATTACCGGGCTTCCGTGGAGGCCATATCCGGCCTGCTGGAGCAGACTGATCTGCTGTTCCTCGGCCAGCCGAACAACCCGAACGGCGTCCAGTATCCGCTGGACGAGCTGCGGTTCCTGGCCCGCAAGGCTGAAGCCTGCGGGACGGTGCTGGCGGTGGATGAAGCGTTCATCGACTTCATCCCTGAGGCGGACCGGATATCCCTGCTGCCGGAGCTGGGGGCTTACCGTCATGCGGTGCTGGTGCGCTCGATGACGAAGTTTTTTGCCATTCCGGGACTGCGGCTGGGCTTCACGGCCGCTAGCCCGGAGCTTGCCGCGGCGATGAGCGGCAAGCAGGTGACCTGGAGCGTGAACGGCCTGGCGCTGCTGGCCGGGGAAGCCTGCCTGCAGAGCGGCGACGGCTACGGGCAGGAGACGCGCGCGCTGATCGCAGCCGAGCGGCAGCGGCTGCGGCGGGGCTTGCTTGAGCTCGGCTGCGGGGTGCCGCCGGGCGAAGCGAACTTCCTGCTGCTGCGGCTGCCCGCGCCATGGACCGCAGCAGCGGTACAGGAGCGGCTGGGCCGCCGCGGCATCCTGGTGCGCAGCTGCGCGATGTATCCCGGCCTTACGCCGGGGCATATCCGCGTAGCGGTCAAGGGCGGCGCAGACAATAGCCGTCTGCTGGTGGAGCTGGGGGCGATACTGCAGGCTAGGGTGTGAGGTCACAATTTATGAAGGTGGGACAACCTGAAGCGGGCCAAATGTATGCGGAAAACCGAACACAATGTGCCACTACGAAGGTAAACGGGCCAAATGTATGCGGAAAACCGAACACAATGTGTCACTACGAAGGTGAACAGGCCAGATGTATGCGGAAAACCGAACACAATGTGCCACTACGAAGGTAAACGGGCCAAATGTATGCGGAAAACCGAACACAATCGCAATGTGCTGCCACGAAGATTAACGAGCCAAATGTATGCGGAAAACCGAACACATTGTGCCACTAAGAAGGTTAACGGACCAAATGTATGCGGAAAACCGAATACATTGCGCCTCCCCCACTGTTAAGGTAGTAGAAATCCTGCACGAAATACAACATTCGGGGCCGTTTACTGCACCTAAACAACAAAATGTTGCACAAAAAGCAGCAATTCTACTCTACCAGCTCCTTTTGAGCAGAAAATTTTGTATTTCCTGCAACAATCCGTGTGTGGAACAGGAATTCATTGACTGCAAATTGCACAATGTACAACTTTGGAGCAGGGGAGCAGGGGAGCAGGGGAGCAGGGGAGCAGGAGAGCAGGAGAGCAGGAGCGCAGGAGCGCAGGAGAGCAGGGGAGCAGGGGAGCAGGGGAGCAGGAGAGCAGGAGAGCAGGAGAGCAGGAGAGCAGGAATACAGGTGTGTCGCCCAGCCCCCCGGCCCCCCCAGCCCCGCAACAGCTAGCATCCCATAGCTGTAATGTACATAAACGGCTTTCGCGTGAATAACCAATCTATACCCTGGTTGTTCTCTTCAACAATCTATTTTCCGCCCAAACGGCTGCGTATCCTGCAAAGGAGGCGCAGCCGTTTTTTGCTTGCTTAAGCGGGTTGTCCGCCCAAATGCCGGTTACAGCCCGCGATGAGGCGGTGCCTTCCTATCCTTTTACCGCCTAATTCCCTGCCAGCATTCCATGGTTTGCAGTAACCGTCCGCCCGTAAGAGAAAGAGGTAAAAAAAGTCGGCGGGAAGTAAAGATATTCGTATGTTTTAATATCCCGGTTTTTTATATGCTTAAACAAAATAGAGATGGAGGTTAGATAATGCTCAGAATACCGCTCAAAAAAATGACGGTCATGCTCTTAATGGCTTCACTGGTTCTGACTTCTGCCCCGCTGGGTCTGCCGGAGGCAGCCTTTGCAGCAGAAGGTACGGATACCGTCACAGGATCCGCCGCACTTGATATCAACCAAAGCAAAGTACAAGGGGAAGACTCGCTTGACCTGTCCCAGGTCGGCAATGTGGACTGGCTGCATCTGAAAGGCAACGGCCCGGAGCAGATGGTCCAGATCAGGAAGGCTGTCTCCAGCTCTGTAACCTTCAGCGTATACGGTAATGGTACTACCGGCACCGAGGGGAAAGCGGACCGGGGCGGTGATGCCAATTATCTTGCGTATTCCTGGGATGATGGCATGGCCGGTTATGAAAGGGCTGTCAAAGATACAGGGTTTGGCGTGTTTTATCCGAAGAGCAGCAGGGATGCAGGGAAATATGAGAATGTAGGCTGGACCTTCCGGGTAGCCCCGCAGCCGCAGGAGTCGACGGTCGTGTTTGGCATCGGGCTGTGGCAGGCCAAGGCTGCTGTGAGAATATATGCGGATATGCAGCTTATGGAGACGAAGGAAATCAACGCTGGCGGTACTTCGGAAGTGTACAAGTATCAGATCAAGGTGCCTGCCCATGTGGAGTTGAAAGTGGAGGGTCTGCAGGCAGAAACCTTGTCACAGTACGGCAATATGTCTTTCTCGGGACTGGCCGTGAGCAGCAAGGAGCTTGCGGACAAGAGCAAACTGCAGACTGCCTACAATCAGGTCAAAGACAGGCTTCAGGGCGTGTATACGGATGAATCCTGGCAGGATTTTGTGCAGGCAAGAGAAGCCGCCAAGAGTGTTCTGGAGCAGAAGGATGCCGCCCAGGCTGACATTGACAGTGCCTTAACCCGGCTGAATAACGCTCAGGCTGCGCTGGTAAGAAGAGATACGAATATCATGATCGATTATACAGGTGCCGCTGAGAATGAATATGAGTTCGGCGCCAGCGGGGATCAGCAGGACAGATATCAGACTTTTACCGTGAGTGACGGCTTTGAAATGCAGTATGTACAAGTAAATGTGCGGAAAATGTCCAACAACGTAAGTGATCTGACGGCAAAATTATATGGGACAGACAGCTCAGGCCTGCCGGCAGGTGCGCCGCTTGCTGAAGCAACGGTAAGCAGGGACCAGGTTACGGACGGCGCTCTGACTGCCATACCGCTCAGCTACACGCTTGCAGGGAATACACGTTATGCCCTGGTGCTGTCGCAGAAGAATCTGTTCTCCGGCAAATACCGCTGGATGGTTATGAAGAGAAGCGGGGACACGGCAGGCGAGTATTTCGGCAAAAGTGTCTCAGGCGCTTTTCGATCAGAAGCACATCTCGGTACAGGAATCTTGCGGATCATTAAAAAGTCGGATACGGATAGAACCGCCTTGCAGGCTATAATCATTGAAATAGAGGATTATAACTATAACAGCAAGCTGTACACCGTACAGTCATGGTCCGCTCTGGAGGCTGCAATCAATCACGCGAAGCTGCTGCTGAATGATTTTGATGCCAAGCAGGAGGCGATTAATTCAGCTTACAGCGCACTGCAGTCGTCAAGGGACGGTCTTGAGTTCAATATGGACATGTCTGACATTGCCGTCCAGATCGACAGGATCAGCCGGGCGGTGATCAAGGGATATACTATAAGTTCGCTAAACAACCTGAATGAAGCGGTAAAAGCGGCCAAGGCGCTGGAGGCAAACGCTCCGGAGAGCGATAAGCTGGCTGCATACGCCAATGTTTTGAAAGCGGTTCATAATCTAAAGGTCTCGGGCAAATACAAGTATGAAACGAATGAGCAGATGACTGCGGCCTTTGGTTTTGAGGGGGATAAGAATGCCTCCCTTGCCTTCCTGGATGGCTCGTATCAGATCGGCGGAAGCCGTCCGGAGCAGCATGGCCCGGTTGCCCCCAAGCAGCTGGTTACCTTCGGAGTAACGGATACAAGCAACATCAAGTGGACTAAAGGGGAAGGCTATCTGCCCGAATTTATCAGTGAATATACGAAAAATAAAGTGGACTACAAGATTGAAACGTTCGCAAACAAGCATACTGTGGACAATAAGGATTATGTCATTAACTATTCCAGAATTACGGCTACGAATCATTCGGGTGATATAGTGCTTTTGCCGGTTGTCTCGGGCAATCTGGTGCCGGTCAATGCGGCTGCTGTAAATATGTATACTGTCCAGCCTGGCGCGAGCGTTGTGCGGGAATATGCGATTGAAGCGGATAAGTATGAGTATTTTGACAAAAATGTTACCCGGTTCACTTCCCTGACCAAAGAGCAGGTGGCCGGCCTAGGCTCCTTCGAAGCCAACTATAATGAGATGAAGGCTTACTGGCTGATGAGACTCTCCAAAGTGGCGGAGCTCAGTCTGCCGAACCAGGAGCTGGTGAATGCGTTCAAATCAGGTTACATTGATACGCTGATTATTAAGGATGATACTTATCTGCATGTGGGTGAGAACGGTTATGCCCGGTTATTTTCCCATGACACGCTGGGGATTCTGGTGAACCTGATTCAGAGCGGCGATTTCGCTCATGCGCAGGATTATCTGAAGAGCATTCCGCTGACAGGCGGGATCAATATTGAGACGGGCCAAGTGGACAGCAACCTGTACTGGGATACCAACTGGAAGATTCCCTGGGCTTATGCAGTGTATTTAAGCAAGACCGGAGACGCCTCGATCTTTGATGAGCAGATGACTGCTGATGACGGTACGACTGGTACTGTTTTTGAGAAACGGGTGAAATTCGGGGCCAGAACCATTGAAAGCGACCGCAACGCTGACGGCATTATGAAAAAAACGTACGCAATCGATTCAGAGGGCAACTGGACCATCGACAATTACTCCGCTCTGACCGGCCTGACCGCCTATGAATATGTAACACGCGAATTATACCGTTTGAAGAATGATGAATCCTATTTGCAGGAAGCGGAATGGGCAAAAGCAAGATATGATGACCTGTTAGCCAAATTCACAGCTAAGCTCCAGCAGACGATAACGGAGGAAGGTCTCGATTATATTCCGGCCTCGGTTGTTGAGACCAATGATGAGAACCGGATGAAGGATTCCAGGGATGCGAACTGGGCGTCGATGTTCCTGTTCGGCAGATGGCACTGGGACGGATACCTGTACGGGGCCGAGCAGCCGGAGGATAACATTAACCTGAAGCTGCTGGATGATACGTATACCTATGGGATCAACCGGCGGATTCAAGAGGATACAACCGATTCTCCGTACAACTTCGGGGGATATCCGCACGGCTTTTATTCAAGTGCTTATAATGCCGGATACGGCAGTGCTGCGCTGCGCGGGGAAGCATACCGGGATATGGGGATTAAAGCTTACGAGTTCATGATCGAGAATTCAATGAGCGGGCCGTTCAGCTGGTGGGAAGGAATCAATTATCCCGTATCGGGCAGCCCGTGGGCACAGACGAATGATCAGCTTAATCTGCAAAATACCCCGGGCGGCGGCGGATCAGCCCAGCATATGTGGGGACAATCGGTTAACTCCAAGGTGCTGGTCGACTCCCTGATCGGGGAGAGAATCTATGACCAGAATGAGAAGGTTGAGATTATTGCAGGCCGCGGTATCCCTAAGGAGTGGGTGCTGGATGCTGCGAAGAACAATAATATTGTGGCTGGTGTCCAGAACTATCCTGCACTGCAGGGCGGCAGAGTCGGATACAAGATTGTAAGACAAGATAACCAGCTCATTGTTACCTTCAACAGTGATTTGAGTCAGGCGAAGCTTGCAGCCGGCCAGGCCAGCTTCAGCGTTCAATTGCCAAGTATGGTGAACAATATTGCGGATGTCTCAGCAGGAATAGCAGATAACGAAAAAGGCAGCGTCACAGTTCCGTTAAATACAGCTAGCGTAACAATAACTTTGGGGGATCTGCCGAAACCGCTGGCGGTTAATCTGGATCAGGCGAAGCTTGAAATCGGATACGCTGCTGGAGATCTCAGGACTTCGGTGACGAAGAATGTTATTTTGCCGGCTGCCGGGGAGTATGGAAGTGAAATTACCTGGACCTCAAGCCACCCGGAGATCATATCAAGCAAAGGTGAGGTTGAGCGTCCGGCCGGTACAACCGAGGTGACTTTGACAGCCACTTTGCGGAAGGACGGGGCAGAGGCGCAGAAAAGCTTCGTGCTGACGGTCATAAAGGCGGACAAGCAGCCTGACGGCGGCACGGATCCGGATCCGGGAAACAATGGCGGTAATGGGGATGGCGGCAATAACGGAAATAACGGTAATAATGGTAATCCGGGCAATAACGCGGGGAATACTGGCGCTGCTGGAACTACTGGCGATAACGGCAGTATGGGGAATACAGGGAATACCGGAAATGCAGGCAACGGCGCAAGTGCCGGCCAGCTTGTGTTCAAGGATGTAGATAAGCATTGGGCCAAAGAGAGTATCCTTGCAGCCATAGAACGTAATCTGGTAAAAGGATACGGGGACGGCAGCTTCCGTCCGTACGGAGCGGTGACCCGCAGTGAATTTGCGGTAATCCTGGGCCGTGCGTTACAGGTGGAGCTTAAGCCATCCGTGCTGACGTTCAAGGACAAGGGCAGCATTCCTGCCTGGGCGGGTCCTTATGTTGCCGCTGCCGTCCAATCCGGCTGGATTACAGGCTATTCCGATCAGACCTTCCGGCCGGACGGGAAAATCACACGTCTGGAGATGATTGCCATGATCATCCGGGCGCAGGATGTGGAGACGGATGCGGCAGCTAAGGCAGCATATACAGATACGGGGGACATTCCGGCCTGGGGGCAGCCGTATGCAGCAGCCGCCTATGCAGCAGGGCTGATTGAAGGCAGAGGCAATAACCGGCTGGCTCCGCAGGAGCAGGCTACGCGGGCAGAGGCAGTGACGGTGATTCTTAGAATGCTGGAGAAGACTGAGTAGGAGCACAGGGGAGTATAACAGGCTGGCGTCCGGAAATCCGGGCGCCAGTTTTTATATAGTTGGACAATGAACCGGGGGCATGGCTCCGGCGTGATAATCGGCTGCAGTAATAGGAGTGATACAATGCCGACAAGATATCATATAATGATAGGATAGATTCTTGAATAGTCTTACTGTATGGAAGGAGCGGATGGAACATGGAGGAAGTACGGGTGAAGCTTCCCTTTAATCTGGCTGCCGGAGAAACGGAGTACCGGAGCGGGGTTTGGCAAGGATTAGTGCTGAAATGGCAGAAGGAACATCTGCTGCTGGAATTGCCGGCTGAAGCGGACAGTATATCGAGCGCGGTATACGGCGGAGGCATGGGCCGCTTGAAGCGGGCAGTGAATCAATTTGTCAGCCGGGATTACGAATGCAGCAATCCGGTACGTGACATGGAGGCGAAGCTGGTGGAGTGGGGCTATCCGCTGGAAGGCTGTGCCGGACTGATGACGGCTGTTCCGCTCGAGCATGCTGCGGTTGCCGAGGAGGATACGGGGTCAGCAGGTATTTTCTGCTGCGTGACTGCGGCTGCGGGCAATGCCGCCCGCGCCGGATCGCAGCGCAGCGTGCTGGCGGCTTACCGCCCGGGCACGATTAACATTATGCTTGCCATTGACGGATGGCTGTCGCCGTCTGCGATGGTGAATGCTGTGATGACGGCCACGGAAGCGAAGGCGGCTGCACTGGCGGATCTCGGCATCTCTGATGCCGAGAATGGTCTGCCTGCAACCGGGACGACTACGGATGCGGTTGTGCTTGCCGTAAGCGGAAGCCGCCGCTACGCTGCGGAGCATGTGTATGCCGGAACCGCCACGGATCTTGGCGGAGCCATCGGCAGACTGGTCTACAGCACGGTGACGGCAAGCCTGCGGTCCGTGAAGGCAGCGGAGGCTGAGCGGAAATGAAACTGGCAATAATCCTGCTGGCGGCCTATGTGGTGGACCGGATTGTAGGTGACCCGCGCAGTATTCCGCATCCAGTAATCTATATGGGCAAAGCGATCTCTGCAATAGAGCGGCTGATCCGCCGCTTCGCTGTCCGGCCCCGTGCCTTGAAGCGGGCGGGTCTGCTGCTCCCGCTGCTGATAGCAGGCGGGGCCTGGGGGCTGACAGCCCTGCTCGTCCTGCTGCTCGCCAGGGTATCTCCATGGCTGGCCGGAGCAGCGGAGGTATGGCTGATCTCCACGACGATCGCCTCCAAAGGCTTGAAAGATGCGGGGATGGCAGTGTACGCCGAGCTGCGTAAAGGGGATATCCCTGCTGCCCGCCGGGCACTGGGGATGATCGTCGGCCGGGATACGGCAGCGCTGGAGAGTCCGGAGATTGTCCGCGGTACCGTGGAGACGGTAGCGGAGAATATCGTTGATGCGATCATCTCCCCGCTGTTTTTCGCCCTGCTGGGGGGAGCGCCGCTGGCGATGGCTTACCGCGCCGTGAACACACTGGATTCCATGGTCGGCTATAAGAACGACAAATACCGCGACCTCGGCTGGGCTTCCGCCAGGCTGGATGATGTCGCTAACTACATACCGGCGCGGATTACAGCGCTCTTATTAACTTTATGTGCCTGGCTGCTGCGTTTGGACTGGCGCAGATGCTGGCGTACCGTGCGCCGTGATGCCCGGCTGCACCCCAGCCCGAACAGCGGCTATCCCGAGTCGGCAGTCGCCGGAGCCCTTGGCATCCGACTGGGCGGCGAGAATGTCTACCATGGTGTAGCTTCATTCCGCGCATATATGGGAGAGCCGCTGCGGACAATGGAGCCGGACGATATTATTGTAACCTCGCGGATGATGATGCTTAGCTCTGCTATCTTTGTCTGTATGTGCGCAGCTATTGCTGTTCTGTGGCACGGGATAGGAGGCTGAGCGGAGTGGGACGGCAAGGAAGCGCGGGTGTAAGTTTTTTCGCGGATGCGGATGAGGTTTAGTTAGTTCTGCCATCTTCGTCTGTGTGCTGAATTATTGCTGTGCTGTGGCACGGGATGGGGGGCTGAGCGGAGCGGGACGGCAAGGAAGCGCGGGTGTAAGTTTTTTGCGGATGAGGTTTAGTTAGTTCTGCCATCTTCGTCTGTGTGCTGAATTATTGCTGTGCTGTGGCATGGGATGGGTGGCTGAGCGGAGCGGGACGGCAAGGAAGCGCGGGTGTGAGTTTTTTCGCGGATGCGGATGAGGTTTAGTTAGTTCTGCCATCTTCGTCTGTGTGCTCAATTATTGCTGTGCTGTGGCATGGGTTGGGGGCTGAGCGGAGCGGGACGACAAGGAAGCGCGGGTGTGAGTTTTTTCGCGGATGATGATACTTAGTTTTGCTATCTTAGTCTGTTCGTGTATGTCTATTCCCTTATTATGGGTACGGATAGGTTGCTGAGCGGAGTGCTCATAGGCAAGAGAGTGCGGGTGAAAATTATTTCGTGGATGATTTTACCTGGTTTAGCTATCTTCGTCTATGTGCTTCCATTGCATTGTTATGACAGGAAATAGGGGGGCGGGCAGAGTGGAGATAGGTAACGAAGGTCATTTGAAGGGTTTAGATTTAGAGAATTGCAGTGACACAATGAATCCGGAGCGGCGGATTGATTTTGAACTGGTGCTTATACGCCATGGAAATACGACGTGGAATCAGGAGCGGCGGTATCTGGGCCACACTGATCTGCCGCTGTTGGCAGAGGAGCGGCACAAGCTGGCTGCGTTACAGCCACTGCCGGAACTGGCTGGTGATTTCCGGCGTGTCTACTGCAGTGACCTGCTCAGGTGTCGGGAAACCTTGTCTGCTATGGCGCCGCATCTGGAGCAGCAGGCAGCCTTTGATCCACGGCTGCGTGAGCTGAATTTCGGTGCCTGGGAAGGCTGTACCTATGATCAGCTCCGGCATAACAACAATTACCGCCGCTGGATTGATGACCCCGGATCGGTGACACCGCCCGAAGGGGAAAGCTGGGCGGGCTTTGAGGCCCGACTGGACCAGTTCTGGGGACAGCTGGAGCAGGAGCTAGAGCAGGTGCAAGTGCAGATGCAAGAGCTGGAGCTGGGGTTAGAGCGGGAGCTTGGGCAGGTACAGGTGCAAGAGGCCGAGCTTGCGGCTATAAACGCAAGTCGTACAAGTACCGGACTTGAGGATAGCACACACATCGTAAGTTCATCGCAGCCAGCTTCCCATCATGCTAGTCCGCAGCAGCAGGATTCAGCACCTAATCTTCTGTCTCGCGGCGGGCTCTCCAAGCAGCCCTCGCCTCTGCGGGTGCTGATCGTGACACATGGTGGCATTATCCGTCTGCTGTTGGCGCGGTTAAACGAAGGAGTAACATTCTATACAGCCGCTGCGCCTGCTCCCGGCGAGGTCATCGTTTTGACCCTTCGCCGTGATGAAGGAGCTTGGCGTGCAGTTTCGTTTGAAACGTAGCACACCCAGCCTGCTGGTGCTGATTCGGTTTTAACTTAGGGGCAAACTCGCTGTTAATTATCTCCGCAGCTTTTAATCCGGCCGCGAACATGGGCAATCTATTCTATTTATGCATTAATGCCGAATATGTCCTGTACAAGATAATGAGTAGCAAAAATGTACCCTATCTTTAGCCATCGATCGTAAATGGCAGAAATATGGAGCAAATGTACCTTTGATGCCAAAGTGCAAAAGTGCAAAGTGCGGGGGAAGAGGAAATAAGGGAATAGAGTGAAAAGTCCCTTTATATTGGCCAAAAATGGGAGATACGAAGAAAATAGAGTGAAAAGTCCCTTTAAATTGGCCCGAAATGGGAGATATGAGAGAAATAGAGTGAAAAGTCCCTTTAAATTGGCCGGAAATGGGAGATACGAGGGAAATAGAGTGAAAAGTCCCTTTAAATTGACTAGAAGTGAGATAGAAGGAAATTAGTGAGGGTAGCTTTCTATCATCATTAAAACTGTGAGAAATAGCCTACGAGAGCAAATGGCCGAAAATAAGGTCAGAAATGCCCGGGAATTCACCGTACTCGGGCGGACGGCCGATGTATGGCTCAGCCCGCGTCGCCGCCCGCCGCTCCCCGCGTCGCCGCCCGCCGCTCCCCGCGTCACCGCCCGCCGCTCCCTGCGTCGCCGCCCGCCACTGCCCGCGTCGCCGCCCGCCACTCCCTGCGTCACCGCCCGCCGCTCCCTGCGTCGCCGCCCGCCACTGCCCGCGTCGCCGCCCGCCGCTCCCCGCGTCACCGCCCGCCGCTCCCTGCGTCGCCGCCCGCCGCTCCCTGCGTCGCCGCCCGCCGCTCCCTGCGTCGCCGCCCGCCGCTCCCTGCGTCGCCGCCCGCCGCTCCCCGCGTCACCGCCCGCCGCTCCCTGTGTCGCCGCCCGTCACCACCGCTCTCCGATGCTCAACCTCGTCACCACCCCCTCATCCGTCCACCACTTTTCCCCTGTCTAATCCCTCCCGTCCCCGCAAAGAACCACAGCCGGAAGAAAATCCCGGGGCTGTGGTTCTTTTTTTACGGCGGAGTCTGTGCCATGATAGCTATGGGGGCGATAACGGTATGTTCAAGGATTTCAAGCTCATTGCCGGACGTCCGGTATATATCCAGGTGAAGGATTACATGAAGCATCTCATTATCAAAAGCGCGCTCCAGGGCGGACAGAAGCTCCCCTCTACACGGGAACTAAGCACGCTGCTCAAGGTTAGCCGCAACTCCGTTATCTCAGCGTATGAGGGGCTTGAGGATGACGGCTTCGCCTATACGGTGCAGGGGCAGGGGAGTTATGTCTCCCAAGGCGCAGCGGCGGGCCAGGCGGGACAGGAAGCCGCCAGCTGGAGCACGGACTGGAAAGAACGCTTAAGCAGTCATGCGCTGCTGGCGGAAGAGCTGGACATTATGAAGCGGGGGATACGCGCGGAGAGAGGCACGATTTCTTTTACCAGTATCGCACCGGATGAGAGCCTTTTCGAGCTGGATCATGTCAAACGGGCTTTTCTCGAGCGGATGTCTGTGGAGGGCAATGTTCTGCTGAACTACGGCTATGCCAAGGGCTATAAGCCATTAATAGAATATTTGAAGCGATATATGGAGCATAAAGGCGTGGACCTGCGCGGAAAGGATCTGCTGATTACGAACGGATTCACCGAAGGGTTCAACCTGGTACTCTCTGCGCTCGGCAAGCGGCATGGCAGAGTGCTCTGCGAGAATCCTACGCATCACACGGCGATTAAGAATCTGAAGCTGCACGGCTTCGGGATCCGCGGGGTGGCGATGGAGCGGGACGGCATGGATCTCGGTGAACTGAAGCGGGCGCTCGGAGAGCAGGAGTACGACTGTGCGTATCTGGTGCCTTCTTACCACAATCCTACCGGGATCGTCATGTCCCCCGAGAAAAGACACCGGCTGATGCAGCTCATGTCAGAGTACAAGGTGCCGGTCATCGAGGACGGTTTCAACGAGGAGCTGCGTTATTCGGGGGCCCATACGGCTCCGTTAATTGCTGCGGCAGGCGGCGGGAACAGCGTGGTCTATCTCGGCAGCTTTTCCAAGGTGCTTTTTCCGGGACTGCGGGTAGGCTGGGTGCTGGCGGATCAGGAGCTGATCTACTACCTCGAAAGTGTGAAAAGAGCCCAAACGATCCATACGTCGACGCTCGACCAGTCCATTCTGTACCAGTATCTGCTGGGCGGCAATCTGGAGAAGTACCTGAAGAAAGCCCGGCTGGAGTATAAACGCAAATACGAGCTGACGCTGGCCTGCTGCAAGGAGCATATTCCGTATGCCTCATTGTCGGGGGACGGGGGACTGCATCTGTTCATAACGTTTGCGGAAGGTTTCAATACAAGGGAATTGCTTGCGGCGTGCCACAGGCAGGGGGTTATTTTTACGGCGGGCGACATCTTCTTCACTGACGGTACAGGAAAAAATACGCTGCGGCTGGGCTTCTCCAGAGTGGCGGATGAGGATATTCGCAAAGGGATCGAGATTATCGGCGCAGCAGCACGGCAACTAATGGGATGAGGAGTGTACGGATATGATCAGAGTGGGTGTTATTATGGGCGGCGTATCGTCCGAATATGAGGTGTCGCTGAATACGGGCAGGGAGATGCTGAAGGCGCTGGATCCGGCAAAATATATCGGGATTCCTGTTCCCATCACTTCACGGGAAGAGCTGCTGGCAGGAGTTAATGGGCTGGACTTCGCGCTGCTCGCCCTGCACGGGACTTACGGTGAGGACGGCACTGTTCAGGGAACGCTTGAAACGCTGGGCATCCCCTATTCCGGGAGCGGGGTGCTCTCCAGCAGTCTCTGTATGGATAAAGCACTGGCCAAGACGGTGATCCGCAGCCAAAATATCCCCACACCCGACTGGCTGTGCTGGGAGCATATCAGTGAATATGACCCGGAAGCCGTGCAGCGGCTCGGTTATCCGGTGATGGTCAAGCCGAATTCCGGCGGCTCGAGCATCGGCATGACGAAGGTAAATCATCCGCAGGAGCTAAGGGGGGCGGTGGAGAAGGCTTTTGCCGCTGACCGGTCGGTGCTGATTGAGCGCTACACCGCAGGACAGGAGATTACCTGCTCCATTCTGGGGGGAGAAATGCTGCCCGTGATCGGGATTCAGTCGCTGGGCAGCGACTGGTTCGATTATACGGCCAAATACGAGCAGGGCGGGGCAGAGGAGCAGATTATCCGGCTGCCTGCCGGAGTGGAGGAACAGGTACGAGCAGCGGCGCTGGCCTGCTACCGGGCACTGAAATGTACGGTGTATGCCCGGGTGGATATGCTGCTGGCGGACGGAATTCCCTATGTGCTGGAAGTGAATACACTGCCCGGGATGACGGCAACCAGCCTGCTGCCGCAGAGTGCCGGAGCAGCAGGGCTTTCCTTCAGCAGGCTGCTGGATGAGATCATCAGCAGATCGCTGCAGGAGCGCGGAGGAATAGCGGCTGAATCGGAGCCGGAGCCGGAGTATGCAGGGCAAGGGGGCGGCCGATCATGAGCAGACATCAATCTGCGCAGCCGCGCCTGAGGCCCCTGCCCTTTGCCGCGCCTGGTGCCTTCCCGCGCAGCAGTGACCCGGTCGCTCCCCGGGTCAGGGAGATTCCGCCTTCGGGCATCCGGGCTTTTTTTGATCTTGCTGCGGGTAACAACGATATAATATCACTCGGAGTAGGCGAACCGGACTTCGCAACCCCTGAGCAGGTCCGGGCAGCCTGTATCCGCGCCCTGGACCGGGGAGAAACGGGATATACGCCCAACAGCGGTTTGATGGAGCTGCGGGAGGAGATTGCCGGATATTTAGCGGCAGGCTTTGGGCTGCCGTATGATCCGCAGGAGGAAATTCTGGTTACTGTGGGGAGCAGTGAAGCCTTGGATTTGGCGTTGCGGGCTTTCATTGTTCCGGGCGATGAGATTCTGATCCCTTCACCGGGATATGTTGCTTACGCACCGATCGCCCATCTGAACGGCGGAACGGTCGTGCCGGTGGAGACTGCAGCCGGGCAGGGCTTTAAGCTCACTGCTGAAGCACTGCGCCAGGCGATTACGCCGCGCTCCAAGCTGCTGATTGTTAATTTTCCGAATAACCCGACCGGAGCGGTCATGACTTATGAGGACTGGCTGCCGGTAGCGGAGGTAGTGAAGGAGCACGGGCTGCTTGTGATTACCGATGAAGTCTACGCCGAGCTGACATATGACAGCAGGCATGTAAGTCTGGCTTCACTTCCGGACATGAAGGACCGCACGATCTTAATCAGCGGCTTCTCGAAGGCTTTTGCCATGACGGGGTGGCGGATCGGTTATGCCTGCGGCAACAGCGGGCTGCTGGCAGCTATGCTGAAGATTCATCAATACACCGCCATGTGCGCCCCGGTGATGAGCCAGGTTGCCGCGATTGAAGCACTGCGCAGTGCGCTGCCGGATAAGGACCGGATGAAGGGCATCTTCAAGGAACGCCGGACTCTGCTGGTTGAGGGGCTGCGGGCGGCCGGCCTGCATTGCCATCTGCCGGAGGGGGCCTTCTACGCCTTCCCGTCCATTGCCCACACCGGGATGAGCTCGGAGGAATTTGCCTTAAGGCTGCTGAAGGAGGCGGGCGTTGCTGTGGTCCCGGGCCATGTATTCGGAGCCGTTGGGGAAGGCTATATCCGCTGCTCCTACGCAGCCTCGACAGCGAAATTAACCGAAGCGCTGGAGCGGCTGGGAAGCTTCATGAAGGTAAAAATCTAATTGTAAGATCATCCTGGATCACCTATAATCCTTTAAGGAAGATTTAGGGATATACAGCAGTTTATCGGCCTGCGTCTGCGGCCAGACAGTGGAAGCTCCCTTCTTCGCAGGGGGCTTTTTGGCGTTTTCCAGTGTCTGCGCAGGCCGGCTATGAATCAGAGCTGCTTAAAGGGATTCATTGATGTTCTGCAGCGGGACTCTCGCCCGCAATCATATAACAGGAGGTAATATCATGATCACAGCCATTCAAGAAGTAACCGGACGCATATCTCCGCCTGATGAAAAAGCTACACTGCAGGCGGTGCTCCGCCTGAACAGTCTGACCAAGCCGCCGGGAAGCCTCGGGCGGCTGGAGGCGCTCGCCGTCCGCCTTGCCGGTATCTCCAAAGTGGAGCAGCCCCGTTATGACAAACGGACAGTAGTGGTAATGGCCGCGGATCACGGGGTATGCAGTGAAGGCGTAAGCGCATTCCCGCAAGAGGTTACAATGCAGATGGCCTATAACTTCCTTAGCGGCGGTGCGGCAGTCAATGTACTGGCCCGGCAAGGCGGGGCAGAGGTGCAGTTCGTGGATATCGGCATTAATGGCGATATCATCCATCCGCAGCTGATTGACCGTAAGGTGCGCCGGGGCACGGACAATATGGCGGCCGGCCCGTCGATGAGCCGTGATGAAGCGCTGCGGGCCATTCTGGCCGGCGTACATGTAGCCCAGGAGGCGGCGAAGAACGGGACGGAGATTTTTATTACGGGCGAGATGGGGATCGGCAATACGACGGCTAGCGCTGCGGTGCTGTGTGCACTGGAGGGTATTCCTGCGGAAGCGGCAGTTGGACGGGGCACCGGAATTGATGATGAACGTCTGCGTCACAAAATCTCGGTTGTAGAGCGCTCGCTCCAGGTTAATAAGCCGGATTCTGCAGATCCGGTGGATGTGCTCGCCAAGGTGGGGGGACTGGAGATTGCCGGCCTGGCCGGGCTGATTCTGGGGGCGGCGGCCCTGAGGATTCCGGTTATCCTGGACGGCTTCATCTCCGGAGCGGCAGCCTTGATTGCCAAAGCGCTGGCCCCGGAAGCAACAGCGTATATGATAGCTTCCCATGTCTCCGGTGAGCAGGGCCACAAGCTGATGCTGGAGCGGCTGGGCCTTGAAGCGCTGCTTGATCTCGGGCTGCGGCTCGGCGAAGGAACCGGCGGGGTGCTGTGCCTGCATTTCATTGAGGCGGTCTGCCGGATTATGCGGGAGATGGCAACCTTTGAAAGCGCGGGGGTCTCCGGATCGGAGAAGCCATGAGCATTCTTGTAACCGGAGGCGCCCGCAGCGGCAAAAGCGGCTTCGCCGAGACCCTGACCCGGAAGCTTGCGCATCCGCAGCAGGCGGTATATGTGGCGACCGGCCAGGCCTTCGATGAAGAGATGCAGGCGCGGATCGACCTGCACCGGCAGCAGCGCGGTGAGGGCGGCGGACTGTGGGAGACGGTAGAAGAGCCGCTCGAACTCGCGGCGTTGCTGGACAAGCTGTCCGGCGGCGGCCGGGCGGTGCTTGTGGACTGCCTGACACTGTGGCTGTCGAACAGGCTGCTGTCGGTGGAGGAGCATAAGGACAGGCAGCAGCTGGTAGAAGACGAAATTGCGCGGCTTGCACGGAGTGTAGCCTCGTTCCAGGGGACGCTTATTCTCGTGACTAATGAAGTAGGCGACGGCATTGTGCCTGAATATTCACTCGGCCGGCTCTACCGTGATCTGGCCGGACGGATGAATGCAGGTCTTGCCCGGCAGTGCAGCCAGGTATTCCTGGTCACAGCCGGAATTCCGGTAGAGCTGAAGAGCCGGGAGTACCTGCTGTGAGCGCGCGGGGGGATGCTTCTGCCGCTTTTCAGTTTCTGTCACGCTTCCCGGTAAAGTACAGCCCGGACTTCTCGGCGGAGCTGCTGCGGCGGAGCGTAGTCTATTATCCGCTGGTCGGTGCGGCGATCGGCCTCAGCGCCGCGCTGGGTGCGGCAGCCGCAGCCTGGCTGCTGCCGGCCTGGCCTGCCGCTGTCATCACCCTTATCCTGTGGACGGGGCTGACCGGCGGGCTGCATCTGGACGGCTGGATGGACAGCGCCGATGCACTGCTCAGCTACCGCTCGAGGGAGCGGATGCTGGAGATTATGAAGGACAGCCGTGTCGGCGCTATGGGTGTGCTGGCCTGTGTGCTGCTGCTGCTGCTGAAGGCCTCGCTGCTGGCGGCATTCATCGAAGGCGGCGCATACAGCATGCTGCCGCTGCTCCTGCTGCCGCCGGTGTGGAGCCGCTGGTACATGGTGCGGGCCATGGCCCGCTATCCGCTGGCCCGCGGCAATGAAGGGCTGGCCGCCAGCTTCGGCGGGCTGCCTGCCCGGCAGGAGCGGCGCGCGCGTCTCACCGCCGCGCTGCTCACCCTGGCCGCAGCCGCAGCACCGCTGGCGCTCGGCGCGGGCACAGGGGCCTGGCCGCGGCTAGCGGCAGCGGCCATCCTGGCGCCGGCGGCAGCGGCAGCCTGCGGCAGGCTCGCTGCGCGGCGGATCAGCAGCCGGCTCGGCGGGCTCACCGGCGACGTCTACGGCGCGCTGAACGAGCTGCTGGAGGCGGTGGTCCTGCTTGTGCTGGTGCTGCTGCAGCACAATCTCCAGTAGCGTCAGCACCTGCTGTTGCCCTTAACGCGCAGCGGCCCACTGCCCTAACGGGCTAATCGCCGTACACTTAACACAGCGCCGCTGCGGCACGAACTGAGCTGCACCGCCGGGAACCCCGGCAGCAGCAAGAAACCGAGGAGGACGAACATGGAAGATACAGCTGCAGCTCAGGCTGCATTCGCTTCTGCCCCGGCCGGCTCCCGGGCAGCGGCTGGTCAACCTGATCAGCTGCTGCCCGGCGCTGTGCTGATGGTGCAGGGAACAGCCTCCGATGTCGGCAAAAGTCTCGTCACTGCTGCCATCGGACGGATTATGATGCAGGACGGATACCGCACCGCGCCGTTCAAGTCGCAGAATATGGCGCTGAATTCCTACGTAACAGAGGGCGGCTTAGAGATCGGCCGGGCTCAGGGCATGCAGGCGGAGGCCTTCGGCATCACAGCCACCAGCGATATGAACCCGATTCTGCTGAAGCCCTCCGGGGAGATGAGTGCACAGATTGTGGTGCACGGAGTGCCGCATGCGGCGCTTAGTGCGAGAGAATACCGCGAGAAATTTCTGCCTGAAGCAAAAGGTACCGTGATGGCTGCGCTGAACCGGCTGCGGGAGGCTTATGAGGTTGTCCTGATGGAAGGGGCAGGCAGCCCGGCGGAGATTAATCTCAAAGCCCGGGATATCGTCAATATGAATCTGGCCGGCTGGGCGGATGCGCCGGTGGTGCTGGTGGCCGATATCGACCGGGGCGGCGTTTTTGCCTTCATCGTCGGTACGCTTGAGCTGCTGGAGCCGCATGAGCGGGCCAGGGTCAAAGGCTTCATTATCAATAAATTCCGCGGTGACGTCTCGCTGCTGCAGCCCGGGCTGGACTGGCTGGAGGAGCGTACCGGCATTCCGGTGCTCGGCGTCTTGCCGTTTCTGCCGCAGCTGCGGATTGAAGCGGAAGACTCCGTAGTCCTGGACAGCGCATCCGGCCGCCAGCGTACGGATTCAGAGAGGGAGCTGGACATCGCCGTTATCCGTTATCCGCGTATTTCCAACTTTACCGATTTCGATCCGCTGGAGGACGAGCCGGATACAGCGGTGCGTTATGTGGCATCGGCAGATGAGCTGGGAACGCCGGATGCCATCATTCTTCCGGGGACGAAGAATACCGCGGCTGATCTGCAGTACTTGCGGGAGCAGGGATTCCCGGAGGCAATCGGGCGTGCGCTGGGCGAGGGATGCCAGCAGCTTGCAGGGATTTGCGGAGGATACCAGATGCTTGGCCAGAAGCTGCTTGACCCTGATGCGATCGAGAGTGCTGAGCCGGGAGAGAGTGAGGGGCTCGGGTATTTGCCGCTCTCAACTACGTTTCTGCCGCAGAAGACTACCGTCCGCGTTAGCGGAAAGCTGGCGGACGGGCATCCGCTGCAATTAAGCGGGGAGCATCACGGAGCTGTTTCCGGTTACGAGATACATATGGGAAAGACTACAAATCTGGACACAGCTTCCGTATCCGGCCTGTTCAGCCTGAACGGGCCGGAAGGCCAGGCAGTGCCGGAAGGCTGGGGAACAACGGACGGGAGAATCTGGGGCAGCTATCTGCACGGGCTGTTCCATAATGACGAATTCCGCCGGGGCTGGCTGAACGGGCTGCGCCGGTCCAAAGGACTGGCGCAGCTGTCTGTGACCTATTCAGCGGCAGCGCTGCGTGAGCAGGAGTTTGACCGGCTGGCGGATACTGTCAGGAAGCATCTGGATATGCATGCTGTTTACAATATTATGGGCTTGCCGGGAAGAGAGGAATAACAATGGCTATTGCGGTGCTGTTGTTCATTGTGGCGGGTCTGGCTGAGATCGGCGGCGGTTATCTGGTCTGGCTCTGGCTGCGGGAATCACGCCCGCTGTGGTACGGCCTGCTGGGGTCATTCATTCTGATCGCTTACGGGATTATCCCGACGCTGCAGAAATTCCCTTCCTTCGGGCGGGTTTACGCCGCTTATGGCGGAGTATTCATTGTCCTTGCCGTACTGTGGGGCTGGCTGGTAGACCGCAAAACCCCGGATCTCTACGACTGGATTGGAGCCGGTATCTGTGTGATCGGCGTCTCGGTTATTCTGTGGGCGCCAAGACACTGAACAGGCGAAACTCCGGGTATATAAAAAAGCAGTTCCAACAGCCACGAGGCCTTAGGAACTGCTTTTTTGTGTAACATTATAAGAATTTATATGCATACAGAATAACTTGTCCTTCTATTTTCCGCTGAAACACCAAGCTTAAATTTTGAACTGCCCGACAGCCTTCTGCAGCTTTACGGCCTGCTGATGCAGATGCTCGACGGTCAGCGCATGCCCTTCCAGCTCCTGGTGCTGCCGTGCGGAATTGTCTGTCAATGTAGCCGCGCTTTGCTGAGATTTGGCTGTAATCTGCGCAGTTTCCTCCACGGAGGCGCTAACCTCTTCGGTGCCTGCGGAGATCTGCTGGGTAGCGGCAGAGACAGACTGGATGCTGTGATTGATGCTCTGGATCAGAATCAGCAGGTGGTTAAAGGCATTCCCCGCTTCGACAACCTTGTTCATCCCTGAAGCCACTTCCGCATTCACATGATTCATTTCAGATACGGAGTGGTTCATATCTTCTTGCAGGCCGAGCAGGAATTCACGGATTTGTTCATTGGATTCCTTAGACTGCTCAGAGAGCTTGCGCACTTCACCGGCAACAACAGCGAATCCCCGGCCGTGTTCTCCGGCACGCGCAGCTTCGATGGAGGCGTTAAGCGACAGCATCTGGATCTGTTTTGTAATTTCGGTAATGCCCTGCACAACTTCCCCGATCATAAGGGAGCGTTCATTCATAATGCGGAACTGCTCCATGGACTGAATGGAGGCCTGCTCCACCTGGCGCATCTGCTGGACAGCACTCTGGGCAATTTCATTGCCGCCCATGGCTTCTGCGGAAGCTTCGCTGATCTGTTCGGTAACCTCTCCGGCAGCGGAAGCGATATGCTGGATACCGATGTTAATCTCATCCATGGCCCGGGAATTGTCCAGTGCGCTGCTGGCAATCATCGTGCTGCCTTTACCGATCTCCTCCACAGAGGAAGCTGAATGCTCAGCCATCGTGTTCAGCACCTGTACACGTTCCTTGAGGTCATTGGAATCAGTAACGACTGTACCGGAGGTATCAAGCACATGTCCGATCATCTCCTTAAGCCGTTCGCTCATGATCCGGAAGCTCTCAGAGAGCTGGCCTACCTCATCACTGCCTTTTATGGTGAGGGTCTCAGTGAAGTCGCCTCCGGCGAGCTTATTGCTGTAAGCGGCAAGCTGCGTTATCGGGCGGGTAATTCTGCGGCTCATAAATGCGGCTGCGGACAATCCGATAATAAGCGCCAGCAGGGTAATACCCGCACTGGTCCAGAGTATACTGTTCATTTTATCCTGTACAAATCCTACATCCGAGCTTACACCTACAATCATCGTGGTACCAGGAACCCCGACATATGCAGTCTTATGTACACCGTGGCTATCGGCATAAATTTCACTTAGTCCCGCTTTACCTTTGGCGGCTTGCTCCATGGCTGGCCATACCTGAATCGATTCCTCCGGCTTAAGTTTGGCAACGTGGTCTGCAGTCAGGACTGTGGCTTTGCCCTCCCGCAGATCGATGAGGAATATGGTCTCCACATTATGCTGTTTTCTTTTTTCTTCAAAATAGAATTCGACATTCGTCCTGGCCTGCTCATTTTTATTAAGGGTCTGCTGGGCGCTGGTCGCGTTCAGACTTTTATATACATCCTGTGCTGAGGCAGTCAGCTGCTTGTTGATCTGCGGCATAACGTAGCTGTCGATGGTATTAATGGATATGAAGTAGAAACTGATGCTTAGTAAAAGCGAAGTAAGCAGCAGAACGACGAACAACAAAAGGATAAACTTACGGCTGATCGATTTTTTGAAGCTTAACATTTCATTCTCTCCTTTTCTGTTAATTGCATTCTTCTCCCAAGCCGGACCAAAAGCCAGGCAAGCTGCAATATATTCCATAGGTGTAGGTCATATATGAAGCTATCGTAAGCGGGAATGTAATTGATAACTATTCTATAGAATTAACCCCCGGTTGAATAGTGAAAGTTAGCTATATGTCATATAATTTTCTGAAAAGAATGAATATTTATTGAGTCTATCATCAATTTTCGGAGAAATGTTAGTATAATATAGTTTTCATGAAAATTTGAAATTTTATAGATTGTTAGCTGACGATGTGATAAAGTATTAATGTTTTGTGTCTAAAACTTGCTGGCCGCGGTTCGTAACCATCCCGCGTAAACAAAACTAGGAGGAGTTAGTTGATTTATGTTCAACTTGTTATGGGGTATTCTGTTTGTAGTTGTTAATTTTGTGTTCTTTCTGCTCTGCTACCGTTTATTCGGTAAAAAAGGGCTTTATGCCTGGGTCGGCATGGCAACCGTGGTCGCCAATATTCAAGTAGCCAAGACGATCGCGATGCCTTTCGATATTGTCATGACCTTGGGGAATACGATGTATGTCACACTGTATATGACCAGCGATCTGCTGAATGAACGCTACGGGCGGAAGGAAGCGCGCGGCGCTGTCTGGTTCGGATTCTTCACGCTGCTGATGACGACAGTCATTATGCAGATGGTGCTGGTGTTTAAGCCGCAGGAAACGGATATTGCCCAATCCTCGCTGCAGACGATTTTCGGCCTGATGCCGCGGCTTGCCCTGGGCAGCCTTACCGCGTATTTCATCAGCCAGTTCCTGGATGTGCGGCTGTACGCCTGGATCCGCAAGTATTATGGCAGCTCGCGTCAGCTGTGGATCCGCTCCAACGGCAGTACGATGGTCAGCTCTTTTGTCGATACGCTGATCTTCTGCACCATTGCTTTTGCCGGACAGTATGACTGGATGGTATGGACAGAGATCCTCCTGACCACCTATCTGGCTAAATTCATTCTCACCGCTGCCGGCACACCTGTCCTCTATCTTGCCCGTTCCTTCAGGTTTGCTGAAGAAGAGCAGCAGGGCGGCACACCGGCAGCTACACGCAACATCTCATAGATAACCCGTATAGCAAAAAGCCCCAACCTCCGCGTTATAATCCGGAGATTGGGGCTTTATTGCTGTGTTTTGTGAATTACAGGCTCAGCACAGTCAGCTCTTTCGGGAAACTGGTCAGCGTCTGCGGGCCTTCGGCTGTTACCAGCACATCATCCTCAATCCGCACACCGCCGAGTCCCGGCACGTAAATCCCCGGCTCTACGGTGAACACATTGCCGTTACTGATCAAATCGGTATTCAGTCCGTGAAGGGAGGGATATTCATGTGTATCCATGCCAAGGCCGTGTCCGACCCGGTGCATGAAGTATTCACCGTAGCCGGCGGCTTCAATCACATCGCGTGCGGCCTTATCGACGGAACCGTAAGTAGCCCCGGCAACGGAAGCGGCAATCCCGGCTTCATTGGCAGCAAGCACGGTATTGTAGATCTCTTTTAACTTAGGGTCTACTTCGCCTACAGCGAAGGTGCGGGTAATGTCAGAGGCATATCCTCCAGCGTAGACGCCAAGATCGAACATGAGCAGATCGCCATTCTGGATGATGCGTTCCCCCGGCACCCCGTGCGGCAGCGCGGTTTTGGGTCCGGAGAGCACCATGGTGTCGAAGGAGGGGCCTGCGGCACCGGTCTTTTTCATCAGATATTCAAGCTCGGCTACCAGCTCGATCTCGCTGACACCGGATTTGACATGTGCCAGGCCGCGGCGGAGAACCTCCTCCACAAGCTCAGCGGCATGCTTCATGATGGCAACTTCCTCAGGCGTCTTAATCACGCGCATCGCCCGGAGCAGGTGGCCGATGTCGCTGAAGGAGCCGGCCTTGACCGCTTCAGTTAGGAGTTCATAACGGCTGACGGAGAAATGCTCCTTCTCAATGCCGAAGCTGCCCGGATTAACACCGCCGAAGCGTGATTTAAGCAGCTCGTACGGGTTATCCGTGTCGCTGTGCGTCAGAATCGTCTTGACGGAGGAGGCGGCATGCGCTGCTTCGGCGTCCAGCGCCGGGACAATCAGCACAGGCTCCTCGCCGCGGATCAGCAGCAGGCCGAGGAAGCGCTCATGCGGGTTGCTGGCGAAGCCGGTCAAGTAATATACATGCTTGGGATCAGTTACGAGCAGAGCATCGAGGCCGCCGGCCGCAAGCTTCTGCTCCAGTTTTAATAAAGCTTGATTCATTTAGAGTAGTTCCCCTTTCATCTGCACACTAGAACAGCAATGTTCTCATTATAGTGCATAATTTGGGAGGCTGCACGTACCCGGAACTTGCGCCGGGCGGAGATTAGTGAAGGATAATGCCGGGTAATAGTTGCCAAAATCCTTAACGTGGGCTGTTCCCACTTATTTGAGCAGGAGGTAATGCAAATGTCCGGAACATCCATCCGCTCCCGCAGCTTTCTGTTGTGCGGAGCTTTAATTCTGCTGACGGGACTTCTGTCAGCCTGTAGCACATCTTCCGGTGGCAATGAGGTGCAAGGGAAACTGGAAGGCCGGAATCCGCAGTTTGATGCACAGCCTGCTAAGAACCAGTCCCCGCCGGGGGAAGGGCCGCAAGGAACTGCGGCGGAAACGCCAGGAGTGTCTGCCGGGGCGGGGGAGACCGGTCAAGGGACAAAGCCGGGAAGTGCTACGGTCGGGCCGAAGCAGCCGGTAACCTCAGCTTTTCCTTATACTGCGCATACTTTGGCAAGCGGGCTGAATGTTCCCTGGGAGATGGCGTTTGCCCCGGACGGGCGGATTTTTTTCACCGAGCGCCCGGGCAGCCTGCGCGTGATTGAGAACGGGAAGCTCCGCAGTACTCCGCTGCTGGAATTGAAAGCACCTTTTGTCAGCAGGGGGGAGGGCGGATTACTGGGTCTTGCGCTGGATCCGGCATTTAAGAGCAACGGCTTAGCTTATGTCTATCATTCTTACCGCAGCAAGGAGGGCGGGGTGGCGAACCGGGTACTTCAAATTAAGATCGGCAGCAGTACAGCAGCAATTAATAAGGTGCTCATGGATAACATTCCAGGCGACACGAATCATAATGGGGGCCGGATTAAAATTGGCCCGGACGGTTACTTGTACATCACCACAGGCGAGCGGTATGAGCCGGATCTGGCCCAGGACCGGAATAGTCTGGGCGGAAAAATCCTGCGTATTACCACCAGCGGTGCCATCCCGAAAGATAACCCGCGGCCGGGATCACCGATTTACAGCATGGGACACCGCAACCCGCAGGGCCTGGCTTGGCAGCCGGGAACCGGAGTGCTGTACAGCTCGGAGCATGGCCAGTCAAGCCACGACGAGATCAACATCATTCAGGCTGGTGCTAATTATGGCTGGCCGCTGATCGAAGGCGATGAGACCGGAGCTGCCAGACTGAAGCTGGCCGCTCCGCTGGTGCACAGCGGAGAGGAGACCTGGGCGCCGTCCGGTATGACCTTTATCACGCAAGGGCCTTGGAAGGGTGAACTGCTGGTCGCCGGTCTGGCCGGAGAGCAGCTGCTGCGGGTGTCACTGTCCAGCAGCGGCGGAACTCCTGTTGTAACAGGCCTGTTCCAGGAGGAGTACGGACGGATCCGCAACGTAGCAGAAGGGCCGGACGGCACGCTGTACCTCATGACGAACAACCGGGACGGCAGAGGCAGCCCGCGCGCCGGGGATGATAAGCTGATTGCGCTGCATCCTAACTGGAAGTGAGTGTTCCGGCGTTTGCTATACTGTCTTGATGTTAACTAACCCGATGTTGATCACTGCCTGTTTGGCATTACTCAGCAACGCGCCGGTGCCGGGCTTGCCAGAACGGTTGCTGTCACGGCATCACATTGTATTCGGATTTTCACATACAATTGGCCCGTATGCCCTTATAGTAGCCAAATGTATTCGGTTTTCCGCATACATTTGCCGTTTGCCAATTACAAAAGGCTGCCCGCCCGCAGATCATGCTCTGCAGGCGGGCAGCCTTTCTATGTGACAGGAGACTGCGAAGCTCCGGCTCAGAGTCCGGCTGTAAGCTCCGCAATGAGTTCCTGCGGGCTGCCGTCATAATATCCGCCGTGGTAGCAGAGGATACTCTGGACCGCTAACCCCTCCAGCTTATGCAGGCTGCGGAGCGCAAGCGGCATATCCGGTGTAGCGGATTCAGCCGGCCCGGCCAGCTTGCCCTCTACGACCCGCAGCTCATCGGCAGCGAGCAGCAGCTTTTCCTGCGGGAGGTAGAGGCAGATATGCCCTGGCGTGTGGCCGGGGGTATGGATCACTTCGGCACCACCGCCCCAAGGGAGCTGCTGGCCGTCATGCAGCTCTGTGATTTTCCCGAGCTGCGCCAGCTGCGACAGGAATGCGTTGATCTGTTCTTGAAAAACTGGCGGCATCTTACTGATCCGCTCAGGTGTCATCTTGAGCATCGTTTGCCGGCCGGAGATTACCGGAATATCACCGGGATGCGCAAACAGCTGCACACCGGGAAGTTCCCGGACCAGCACCGGAAGATTGCCGATGTGATCGATATCCTGATGGGTCAGAATTATACGCTTGATGCTGGAGAGGTTCTCACCTGCTTGCTCAATGGCCTGAATCAGCGAATCGTATTGGCCGAACATGCCGGTGTCGATCAGCGTCAGTCCATCGTCATCTTTTAAGAGCACAGGGTAGATCAGAGTTGGTCCCAGCACAGGGGACATCATAGGTACGGTCAGTACAATAATATTCGGTCCAAAATTATTCATTATTTCCGGATAGACTCCGGATCCACCTCCCGCATTTTGAAATAGGATTGTTCATTTGAAGCAGAAATAAGCAGCTTTAAGCAGCGATTGCCTGCCCGGGGGCTAGTTCCCCTTGGTGAAATGATGTAACATAATCATAAAACATGTACTCTGAAAAGGCCATGCCAGGCCCCGCCGGGCAGGTCCGCGAGAGAAGGGAAGATGACCATGAAAGGAAAAACCGTGCTGGTCACGGGGGCGAATTCCGGAATGGGACTGGCTACGGCAATAGATATGGCGCGCAGAGGAGCTGCTGTAATTATGGCCTGCCGCAGCCGCAAACGCGGGGAGGAAGCACTTTCCGAAGCAAAACGTCAGAGCGGCTCGGAACAGATCCGGCTAATGCTTTGCGATCTGGGTTCATTTGCAAGCATCCGTGCTTTTGCCGGGGAATTTACAGCCAGCTATCCGGTGCTTGATGTGCTGATTAATAATGCGGGCGTGGTGGCTGTCAAACGTGAGCTTACGGAAGACGGCTATGAGCAGGATTTCGGTGTGAATCATCTGGGTCATTTTCTGCTGACGAATCTGCTGCTGGATACGCTCAAGGCTGCGGAACAAGGAAGGATTGTAGTTGTGGCCTCCGGTGCTTACAAGATTGGCAAGCTGTATCTGGAGGATCATACGCTGTCACGCGGTTTCAACCCGGCTAAGGCGTATGCCCGTTCCAAGCTGGCTAACATTCTCTTCACCCGCGAACTCGCCGTGCTTCTGCAGGGTACAAGAGTTACTGTGAACTCCGTCCATCCTGGCGCGGTGGGGACAAGCATCGGGGTGAACCGGGAGACAGGCTTCGGGCGCTCGCTGCTGAAGCTGCTGTCCTATTTCTTCCTGACTCCAGAGAAGGGGGCAGATACGGCGATCTATCTGGCAACTGCACCGGAGCTGAGTAAGGTAAGCGGGCAATACTATTACCGCCGCAAGATCCAGGAACTTTCCCCGCGTGCTGCAAATGCTGAAGAAGCTGCTCGTCTGTGGCAATGGAGTCTGGAACATACTGGACTTAAGTAACACACAACTTTGAGGAGGAATAGCAGCATGAATTGGCAGGCCTACAGCATAGAGGATGCAGTTTTTGAGGATTTGGGGGCGATTGTGGAAATTTATAATTCGACGGTTGCCGGGAGAATGGTGACAGCAGATCTTGAGCCGGTGGGCGTGGAGGACAGAGTGAAGTGGTTCCATGAGCATAACAGCCATCACCGACCGCTGTGGGTACTAAGACAAGGCAGCGAGATTGCGGCGTGGTTCAGCTTCCAGTCGTTCTACGGACGTCCGGCGTATAATGGAACGGCGGAGATCAGCGTCTATGTAAATGAGAAATTCCGCGGCACTGGTGCCGGGAGCCTTCTGCTGGCCAAGGCAGTCGAGGAATGTCCGCGGCTTGGCCTGCAGAACCTTGTCGGCTTTGTGTTTGGCCATAACGGGCCAAGCCTCTCGCTGCTGCGGAAGTTCGGGTTCGAGCAGTGGGGCCTGCTGCCGGGTGTAGCCGTTATGGACGGCATCCCGCGTGACCTGGTAATTATCGGCCGCAAGCTGTAAATGTATATATCGCATACCATGGACGTGTTGCAGTGCTTGAGTATTTATTGCGGAGCGGGTGATTCCTTCCGGCATTCCTCTTCCGTAATCCAGGATTCCGACCAGACCTCCAGATCACGGATGACGGATTCCAGCGCCCGGCCCTTGTCGGTAAGTGAATATTGAATCCTAACAGGCGTTTCGGGAAAAACCTCGCGCAGGACAATTCCTTCCTGCTCCAGTTCCTTCAGCCGTTCGGACAAAAGTCTGCCGCTGACCGGCAGTGAAGCCTCGATTGCGCCGAAGCGCTGAGGTCCCTGCAGCAGCTGATAGATGATTAAGCCCGTCCAGCGTCTGCCGATAATATCCATGCTTTTTTGTAACCTTGGACATAACTCTGTGGATTTCATTAGGCTCACCTCTTACTGTACATTATAAACGAAAAGACCTATAACTAAAACAAATTTGAACTAAATGGACTACTTGAAAGGATGATTCACTTGGCTAAAAAGAACAAAAATATCCCGGCTTCCCGCCCTGCGGCAGCGGATGCTCCGGCAACACTGAAGGACATGCTCAGCCGGGAGGTGCTCGATAAGCTGAAGGCGCAGTCGGATGCGCTGAAGGCCGAAGAGCAAAGTAAAAAGGAGGCTGTCCTGAAGGAAGCAGAGGACAAGCGCAAGGCAGAGCAGAAGCGTCTGGAGAATGATTTTGGGCATCTGCTGGAGAACAGCAATCAGGACTGGCATAAATTTAAATAAATTAAACTTTACCAGTTTCAGGGTTGACAATGGGCAGCAGCGCCATTTAATATTGGGTTTATCATTAACAGAAGGGAGGCCGATGGGTCATGATTGGAACAAATGGATTGAGAACGTATCGTAGCCGCATTACAACCGCATATGAACCATCTGATCTCATCGCCTTCGTCCGGAAGACATAATGCGCAGCCTGCTCATTACGTCACAATTCTATACGGGTGTGCTTTGAACTGGCGGTAGCTTGCATTTGAAGCTGCACCCAGCGCTCCGGAGCCGTGGATCAGAACTGATCTGCGGCTCTTTTTGTGTTATTTGAAATCAAGAAATACTTTACCAACCTGAGAGGAAATGAAAAAATTTATGAATAGCATTGAGCAGCTTGGAGGCTACGAGCCCCGTTATAAACATGAGGTAGCCCTTCCGGCCGGCGACCTTAAGGTATACGCCAGTGAGCAATTGTTTGGCACACTGGATTACAAGGTCATGGAAATGGCTAACAACAATCTGCAGATTCCGAATATAGAATACATGAGTTATACTCCGGATGTGCATGTAGGCGTCGGAACCTGTATAGGCACAACGGCAGTCTGGGATGCGGCTTCAGGCTATGTATCCCCGTCCATTGTGGGCAGTGACATCGGCTGCGGCATGCGCGTGCATTTGACCAATCTGCATGCGGATGATCTGCGCGATGTGAAGCTGCGCCGGAAGCTGGTGCGCCGGATCGAGCAGTATTTGCCGATGGAGGCGCAGCAGCGCGGCCATTACAGTGATATCCGGCTGGAGAATATCGTGCGCAAAGGGCTGCACGGCCTGCCGAACAAATATGTTCCGGACAGCTATACGCCGAAGAAATCAAGTGCGCTGTCTCATGTGGAGATCAGCAAGCTTAGCTTTGATGAAGAGATTCTTAACGAGCTTCCGGACATGGCCTGGCACCGGGGGCACCGCCAGCTTGGCACCCTCGGCGGAGGCAACCATTTCGTCGAGATCCAGGCGATTGAAATCGCCGAGGAGCAGCGGGAAGTAGCGGAAGCCTGGGGGCTTCAAGACGGACAGATCGCCGTCATGATCCATTCCGGCTCCCGGGCCTGGGGCGGCATGGTCAACCAGTTCTGCACACCGGCCTTCGCCAAGGCCATGGGCCAGCTGGGACTCGGCAGCGCCGATCCGCGGCTCATGTATGCTCCGCTGAATCATCCGCAAGGCCGGCGGTATGTTAATCTGATGTATTCCGCACTGAACTATGCGGTGGTGAACCGCCATCTGATCGCTTACGGAGTCCGTGAGGCTTTCCGTGAGGTGTTCGGCACGAAATGTGAGCTGCGCACCCTGTACGACCTGATGCATAATTATGCCTGGGAAGAGGAGACAGCCTCCGGTACCAAGTTCGTGCACCGCAAAGGAGCAACGCGCGCCTTGCCGGCGGGTCATGAGGATAATCCGTCACCCTATAAGGCGACTGGACATCCGGCGCTGATCCCGGGTTCCATGGGTACTGCCTCCTACATCATGGTAGGGCAGCCCGGTGGGGAAGAGAATTATTACTCGATCTGCCATGGGGCTGGGCGTATCCGTTCCCGTACAGCGACGAAGCGGCTGGTGTCTGTGCATGATTTCGCCCGGTCGCTGAAGGTGGGGACGCCCGATGAGATTGTGGTGAATCAGCATTCCCTGGAATCTATCATTGACGAATCCCCCCAGGCCTATAAGAATGTAGATGAGATTATAGAAAGCGTTACGGGCGCCGGACTGGCTGCCGTTGTGGCCAGATGCACGCCGCTCGCAGCGATAAAGGGGACGAAATAAAAATGGAGCTGGAGAACAAGAAACCTGCTGTAATCTATGAGTACGATGAAGACAGAGCCGGAATCATTAAAGGCTACGATGTGTACGCGCGCCTGGTTGACGGGATCCTTGAAGCACTCTATGCCCGTTATGGTGTCCGCTATGAGCTGTATGCCAGTGATGATCCCAACAGTGAATACTGGAAGCTGCTGGAGAATGATGTGCAGAGCGGAGACGCCGGTGTGGAGCATGTGGCGCGGATTTTTGACCGGCTCGAGGACCGGACCTTCGTGTTCGATGATGAGAAGGAGCAGCCGGAGTATCATATCCATCTGTCGGTCCGCAACAATGTGCTGGCTTATCCGGCGATGGGCATTGCCCTGGCGCGCGTACCGGTATTTCAGGAGAACGGCATTAACTTTCAGGATTATGTGTTCGCCGCATCGGATGCGCAGCTGCAGTTCTTCCTCGGCAATGTGCGCACACGCCAGCGTGAGCAGAATATCAACAAGGTGACGGTATTCACCGACCGGCGCAACGGAATTTTCCGGGAGGATGAACCGATTACGCGGGCCGTCAAGCGGGAGGAAGTTGTTCTGGACGCTGCAATCAAAAAAGAGATCTACCGCTCACTCGACCAGTTCTTCGATAACGACCGCAGCTTCTATGTCACCTATGACATCCCTTACAAACGGGGAATTCTGCTCTACGGGCATCCGGGCAACGGCAAGACCACGCTCGTCAAATCGATTGCCGGCAGTGTTCCGGGACCGGTGCTCTACTGGCAGATTACGGAGTATACGAGCAGCGAATCAGTGAACGAGGTGTTCGAGGCTGCAGCCCGGCTGGCGCCGATGGTGCTGGTCATTGAGGATATCGACTCCATGCCGCAGGAGGTCCGTTCCTTCTTCCTGAACACGCTGGACGGGGCGACTTCCAAGGAAGGCATCTTCCTGATCGGCACCACCAATTATCCGGATAAAATCGACCCCGGTCTCATGAACCGCGCCGGGCGCTTCGACCGGGCTTATGAGATTAAGATGCCCAGCGAGGCGCTGCGGCTCGAATATCTGCAGCTGCGCGGCTTCTCCGCCTTCGCGGGTGAAGAGGGTACGGCCACGGCTGCGCGCCTGACCGCAGATTTCTCCCTGACCCAGCTCGGCGAGCTGTATGTCAGCGCGGCGCTGGAGTGGCATGAGAATGGTACAGCTGATGTGGAGACGCTGGTGCGCGGTATGCGCGGCGAGCTGGATAAAGGCCGCAAGCGGGAATGGATGAAGGATGCTTCGTCCAGCATCGGATTTTACTGAATGTTAGTGTAAGAGATAACAACAGATCACAGGTTATAAACAGGGAGCCGCGAGGCTCCCTGTTTTGCATGATTACGGAGGTCCGCGCCGAGCACCTGAATCATCTGATTTACGCTGTAGCCCCGCGCTGCTTGAACTCTGCCCCACACTCTTCGAACTTTGCTATAGTAGAATGGATAATTGCGGAAGTGAATTGCCTGGAAAGTGTAACTTTTGCCGTGTTCAGACGTGGATGGAGTGAGGGGGGAGGAGATGGGGCCGAATTCGCTGGATGATCTATACGAAAGTTATATTGCAGATATCTACCGTTATCTGTGCTCCCTCTGCCATGACCACCATGCAGCTGAAGATTTAACGCAGGAGACCTTCTACCGTGCTTATCTGTATCTGGAGGACTGTAAGGAAGAGAAGATTAAGCCATGGCTGTTCCGCGTAGCTTACAATGCCTTCGTCGATTACAAACGTAAAGAAAAGCGGAGTGTGTCCAGGGAGGAAGGGTATTTCAGCAGCTTGCCCCACCCTGAGACAACGGAGGGGATCCTGCTGCGCCAGGAACGCTGGGAAGAAGCGGCACTTGCCCTTAGCCGTCTGCCGGAGGGGCAGCGTCATGCCCTGCTGCTGCATGATTATCACGGGCTGACTTACAAGGAAGCCGCAGATGTTATGAACGTGGGACTGTCCCAATACAAGATACTGGTATTCCGCGCGAGGCAGAAGCTGCGTGAAGCGGAGCGGAGGAGGAACGATCATGAGTGAGGAGTTCAAAGCAAAGCTGCAGAAATACAGTGAAGGTACACTGCCTGAAGAGGAGCGCGGCGAGCTGGAGAGCGAGCTTGCGAAGCTGGAGGCTTACCAGGCCTACCTGGAGGAGCTGATGGAGCGGGAGGAGCTGGCAGCAGGTGCCTGGAAAAAGGCGCCACAGGGCAATGGCAAAGCTCCCGGACTTAAGAAAGCGGATAAGCGTGAGAAAAGGATTATCCGCCGCGGCAAGTGGAAGGCGAGGATCACCAATACTTTTACCGTCCTATCGGCATTCCTGATCTTCGCAGTTATCAGCAGTATCATTACTGCTGTGTTCTACAGCACGGGGAACCGCGGGGATATTTACAGAGATGTTGTGTCCTCGGCAATTGCCGTTGCCCGTCCCAATACTACGGTAAGACTTTCTTCCGATGCGCACTTTTTCTTCCGTATGGATCTTACAGGCAATTTGATGAAACAGATCGGTGGCGAGAGCTCGGATGTCGGCGATTATTCACAGCAGTTCCGGCTGGGTCTGTCTGGCCTCGGTAATTTTAACTGGACGGATGAACGGAATGCCGGCAACTATTTCTTTTATTATCCGGCCGCAGACGGTTCCGTCAGCGGCGGGGATGACAGCGCGGAGTGGAGCAAACTTACGAAGCTTCCCGAAGGCACTGTAGCCGAAGCTTATCTGTCGTTCGATCATTTATACACTACAGATGAACTGCTTAAGGAGTTTGAACCGCTGAATATATTGCCTGTATGGTTTGGCGTGGATACGGGGTCTGCTAATAACAGGAATGGAGTCGTTACAAGCCCGCTTGGTTTCCCCTACCAGCCGATCTGGCATGACGATGATATGCTGAAATCTGAAGTAACCACACAAAAAACAGGCTGGTTCAGCTCGGTATCCTCCTACAGCAGCATGTCACCTTCGGTTGAATCCTACGGGAGTGGTGATTTGCGTGATGCGAACTTCCTCAAGACGCTTAAGCTGCTGGAGGAGCATCGGACATTGGCCAGAAAAGCTGTTCCGTTTATTGAGCTTGATGGTTCCGTAGCCTATTTGGCGGAACACGGGGTCCGGATTTACGGCGCCGTCGCCACCGGGCCGGTCAAGGAACTGCTCAAGCTGCGCGAGGCATCCTGGGTCAGTAATCTGCGGGTAGGAGAAGTGCGGCTCTGGAATTGGCGGGATTAAGGAACAGGGGGAGTCAGGTTGCTGCAGTGCTTGCTTCTGTGTTCTGAGAATCGTACAATTCTTAGTATCAAATGGGCCGATTTGGGCATTAGGAGCTGAAGCAGATGAAAATTGGAGTAGTATCGGATACACATATGTCCCGGACAGCCAGGGGATTACCCCGTGCACTTGTTGAAGAGTTTCGCCATGTGGATATCATTTTGCATCTGGGGGACTGGGTGGCTCTGGAAATCTACGATATGCTGTCCGAGCTTGCCCCGGTAGAGGGGATTGCCGGTAATAACGATGGAGCCGAGATCATTAAGCGTTTCGGTGAGAGTAAGATTGTTACGCTGGAGGGTATGAAGATCGGGATGATTCACGGCCATGCGCCGTATTCGCGCAAGGGAACGGACGGGAATGCCCTGCTTGCTTTTGAAGGCCAGGATGTCGATTGTATTCTCTTCGGCCACTCCCATCAGCCGCTGATGCGCAGAGAGAACGGTATTCTGCTGTTCAATCCCGGATCACCTACAGATAAGCGCCGTGAGAAGCAATACTCCTTCGGCCTGTTGGAGATCGCAGACGGCAAGATTACGGCCCGCCATGTCTTTTATGATTCGAAGGAATAAAGCCAGCAGAGAGGATATTGTCTAAATATTGAGCAGTTCACTCCATGGTCTGCGTGAACAGTTAGGACTTAGAATGGGAATATAACTGTAGGCGGATGCCGGAAAGAGGGGACAGCAATGTTGAATTACCGGTTTGAACGGGCGGGTCTTGAGGATGTAGAGGAGCTTATCCCGCTCTTTGATGAATACCGCTGCTATTACGGCCAGGTCTCTGATCCGGAGGCTGCGCGGGTATTCCTGACAGCGAGACTTCAGGGTGAGGAGTCTGTTATCTTCGTAGCTGCCGCCGGTGAGGGGGAGGAGAAGCAGACGTACGGCCTGGCACAGCTGTATCCCTCCTTCTCTTCAATTACGGTTCAGCCGGTCTGGATTCTGAACGATCTGTTTGTGACGAGGGAGCAGCGCGGCCAGGGACTTGGTTCCCTGCTGCTTGAGGGAGTTCGCGGATTTGCGCAGGGTACAGGCGCCAAGGGCCTCACACTGTCAACGATGACGGATAATACCGGCGCACAACGTTTGTATGAAGCGCATGGGTATGTCCGGGACGAGAGCTTTTATACTTATAATCTATATTTCAGCAGTAACAGTTAGGAGCGTTTACGTGGAAACAAGCAATAAGCTGGCTATATTTTTTGATCTGGATGATACGCTGTATGACCATTTGGTCCCGTTCAGGGAAGCGGTGCGCGAGGTGCTGGCCCCTGATGAGGACAAGCTGGATTATGCTGAGCTGTTCTATACAGTGAGGCATCACAGCGATTTGCTCTGGCCGAAGTATTTGTCAGGAGAGCTGGAGCTGGAGGAGACGCGGGTGATGCGGCTGGAGCTGGCTTTTGCCGAATATGGCTTGCCCCTAAGCCGGGAGCAGGCGGCCAGGGTGCAGGCATCCTATATTGCCCGCCAGTACACGATCGAACTGATCGAAGGTGTTGCGGAGCAGCTTCAGCGGTTCATTTCGCTCGGCCATCCGGTAGGCATTATCACGAACGGCCCGCTTGCACATCAGACGGCCAAGCTGCGCGGACTGGGCATCGACCGGATCATTCCGCCGGAGATGATCTTCATCTCGGATGCCGTCGGTCTGGCCAAGCCGGACCCGGCAATCTTCGCCCATGTCAACCAAGTGTCGGGGACTGCTCCCGGGAACAGCCTCTACGTGGGTGACACCTGGGCCAACGATGTGGTGGGTGCGCTCGCGGCAGGCTGGAAGGTCTGCTGGTACAATCCGCGCGGACGGGAGCCCGGCACGGATCATACGCCGAGCTACACTTTTTCTAACTATAAGGAGTTCGGTGAGCTGCCGATTCTGTAAGACGGGATGGCAGAATGCCGGGATGAGCCGGCTGTAAAAAAACTGTTGGATGTAGAAGTAACCATAGATTTGTGGCTGAAATGCGGCCGGGTGCGGAAAAGTTTGCCGGCGCTGAAGCGGCCACAGGACGCGGAACTAGGGGCACTTCTGCCCCTGATTTCGCTGAAAAGCCTGCCGAGTGTGGAAATAAAGTTAAAAGTCCCACTAATTCCTCTGAAATGCCTGCCGAGTACGGAATTAAAGGTAAAAAACCCACTAATATACTCCGAAATGCCTGCCTAGTGCGGAATTAAAGGTAAAAATCCCACTAATATACTCCAAAATGCCTGCCGAGCGCGGAATTAAAGGTAAAAATCCCACTAATGTACTCCAAAATGCCTGCCAAGCACAAATCAAGGGTACTGGTTCTATATAAGAGAATTACAGACTTTACTCTTTGCATAAATGATGAGCATTTAATCGCATAAGTAATTACTTGTTCTACATTAAGTATCTCACGCACCTACACGAACTCACGTACTTGCACACGTACCCACTCAATGACACAGGTACACCCACCCACACACGCACACTAAATTCCACAACAAAAAAGATGCCCTCCATAAGGGAAGGCACCTGCTTCAGCCGTTCTTTTGTCTAATTACTCTGCGGTAGCATCACTTATTACTATGTTGCTCTACAACGTTACAACACATTACTCAGCAAAGCTATAAGTAGGGTCCGTGAGGTTCAATCTTTCTTTTAGGGCAGAGGTTGCATAAATCTTGTTGTCGTCCGTAATGAAGAAGGCTTCAACATCCTCCGGCAGTGCTTCAAGATACTTCATGCCTTCTTCCAGTCCCATCAGGAATACACCGGTGGACAAGGCATCCGCATCGGTTGCGTTCGGGCTCATGATTGTAATGCTCTTCAGCCCATTCTGCGAAGGGTAGCCTGTACGCGGATCAAGAATGTGGTGGTAACGCACACCATCCTGCATGAAGTAGCGCTCATATACCCCGGAGGCGTCAATGACCTCGTCGGAGATTTTGATTGTACCGAGCTGGGTGCCGCGGCTCTGATCCGGGTCCTGCAGGCCGATGTTCCACGGCGAGCCGTTCGGCTTGTTGCCAAGAGCGATGATACTGCTGCCCCCGAGGTTAATCATTGCGCTGTCCAGGCCCTGAGCCTTGAGATAGTCGGCGATCCGGTCAGCAGCGTATCCTTTGCCGATCCCGCCCATGTCCAGCACCATACCTTCTTTTGCGAGCTTAACCGTCTTGGCAGCATCATCCACTATTACATCCTTATAGTTGGTCAGACTCCGCGCCTTATCAATATCGGCCTGGTCGGGTACATGCTCTCCGCCTTCACCGATCGCCCAGAGATCTACAAGCGGCCCGACTGTCGGGTCATACAGCCCGTCCATTTCTTCGGCATACTTCAGGGACAGCTTCACAATATCCAGCGTTTCATCGGATACGGCAACAGCTTCCTTGCCGGCTGCCTGGTTCACAGCATACAATTCGCCATTTTCCTTCGTGCGGCTGAACTCGACATCCATCCGTTCGAGCATGGCCTGGATATCATCCATATTCTTCTGTTCTACGGTATTGCCGAAGACCTTGATGTTAACAACGGTATCATAAATATAAAACGTCTGTTCCAAGGACTTCGTATCGCCATCCTTCGAGACGGTTGCACCGCCGGGAGTTTCAGTAGCAGTCGTGCTGCCATCGCCCTTGTTGCCGGTGAGCATCCAGATTAATGCTGCAGCAACGATCACAATGACGAGAGCGGCCAGAATAAGTGTCGTTTTCTTGTTCTTAAACATGTTCCACCATCCATAAAGTTAGTTTCTTAATCACATCCTTATTATCATACCCCAGAAAGAATGGCAATGGATACTAATTTCATGACATTTTATGCAGAAGAGCGGCGGGTCAAGCTGTAGAACTCCAATTCAGAAGGTTTGGTTTACTGTGCTGAAAGGCATGCATGACTAGATGGAGGAACGTTGCAGTAAAAGTTAGCAATCACACACAAGTTTAGGCATTCCGCCGTAATATATCAACAGCATAGGGAGGTGCTCAAGCTGAAGAAGAGTGAATGTGATAAGGGCCCGATCCGGATGAAAAGAAAGCAAGTCTCTGGAAAATTCAACCGGTATAACGTGCATGACCATAAGTATAAGTACAAAAAAAGAAAGCTGCGAAAAGTATATCTTGGGCCAGGGCCCCGTGGATCTATATCTTTAAAGGTATTATTGGACGCTAATGGAATGGCTGGAGCGCAAGGCCTGCCGGGGTTCACCGGAGCGACGGGAGCGCAAGGCCTGCAGGGATTGGCCGGAGCGACGGGAGCACAAGGCGTACAGGGGGTAACCGGAGCCACCGGGGTGACCGGAACGCCGGGTCTGCAAGGTTTTACCGGAGCCACCGGGGCAACTGGAGCGCCAGGTCTGCAAGGTTTTACCGGAGCCACCGGGGCAACCGGAGCGCCGGGTCCGCAAGGTTTTACCGGAGCCACCGGGGCGACCGGAACGCCGGGTCTGCAAGGTTTTACCGGAGCCACCGGGGCGACCGGAACGCCGGGTCTGCAAGGTTTTACCGGAGCCACCGGGGCAACTGGAGCGCCGGGTCTGCAAGGTTTTACCGGAGCAACTGGAGCCACCGGGGCAACCGGAGCGCAGAGTTCGTCCGCAAGTGTTATTATGACTACCAGTCTGGGAAACATAGAAACGGTTATTAGTCCAAATGAAGGCAGCGGGAACAATCAGGCGTTAGGAGCCATTGCTTTTGGCGGTGACTTGGATGTGGAGGCGCTGCAAAATGTCGCAGCATACGTAATACAGGTTGGAGCAGGGACCGGACAGTTTCAAATGGCTGTTTTAGAAAATTTAACCGTATCTACCGCAGAGGTGGTTGCAGTGACCAATATTGCAACTACGATTACAGGAGGATTGTTTAGCCTGCCCCTTGTAAATTCGGTAAATATTTTAGCCGGCGTCATCTATTATCTGGTTGTGTGGAATCAGGTGAACGCCTCCCTGCTGGGAGCAAAGATTGCTGGAATCGGTACTGTTGCAGATGCCCCGCCGATTAATTTCAGAGTACAAAATCTGCCTGCCGGGTTTACAATCGGCCAAATCATTAATATCAGTGATGTCAGTCTGCAAAGGACACCGTGGCTCAGCGCTATGAGATAAGAACGATCTCTTACCGCCTCCGCGATTCATTGTTTCTTCAGGAGGCGGAAATATTTTTTTTGATGAAAGAACAGAAATAAAATGTATTTATATCTGCAACAGCTTAAAAATAGATAAAATTTTCATTAAAATATTGTCTTCTTCCTGCAGACATGTTAAATTGATTTGTGACCGAGTGACCGAAAACATAATTTAGTCAATTATGGGATGAGCAAGAAAGGAGTGTTGTCCGTGTCCATTGACCGCAAGGCGTTGATTCTGCAGGCGGCAACCCTGTCATTTGTGCAATTCGGCTATAAAGCTACGACCATGGATCAGGTGTCCCGGATTGCCAATGTAGGCAAAGGAACGATTTATACCTTTTTCAAAACGAAGGAAGAGCTGTTCGAGGAAATTCTGGACAAGGCTACGCAGGAGCTGATGTCTGTGATGAACCATGTGGCTGCGCAGCAAACAACCTTTATGCATAAGCTGTTTGATCTGCTGGATTCGATTCTGGAATTCCGCAGCGACCATGAGCTGTTCGTGAAGCTGGCCCAGGAAGTGCGGGATATCGGGACGGTCCAGGCGCTGGAGGGTGTGAAGCGGATGGAGGCGTATGCGCTGGACTTCCTGCGGCAGCAGATTGAAGGGGCTATAGCGGACGGGGAAGTTAAGCCCTGTGATCCGGATGTTGCGGCGTTTATGATCCTGCGGCTGTACCTGGCACTGACTACGGAATGGAATAAATCCCATGAGCCGCTGGACAAAAACCGGATTAAGGAGCATATGATTCTGTTCATTTCAGCGGGGATTTTGCTGTAAGTGAGGGTTCAAGCCTGAAAAGGCTATTTTTTTCCGGCATTTATGATTGGATATTGAAAGTTTTCATGCATTTACAACAAGAGAGGGAAGGTGCAGCAATGAGAGCCATTACAGTGTTCCTGAAGGATTTGAAAATATTGGTGAGTAAGCCGATGCTGCTGCTCACTTTGCTCGGTGTTGCGGCGCTGCCTATGCTGTACAGCGGCTTCCTTGTGGAAGGCTCCTGGGACCCTTACGGCAATACAGGCAAGCTGCCTGTAGCAGTGGTCAATCTCGATAAAGGCGCAGAGTATGAAGGCAAATCGATGCAGGCAGGCAAGGATTTCGTCGAGGAGCTGAAGGATAACAGTGATTTCAAATGGGAGTTCGTGGATGCCGCTGCGGCCCAGGAAGGAATGTCCCACAATCATTACTACATGACAATTACGATTCCCGCTGACTTCTCGGAGAACGCTACTACCTTGGCCCAGGCGCAGCCGGTGCAGGCGGAAATCCTGTATGAGCCGAACAGCGGTTATAACTTTGTGGCCGGACAGATCGGCAGCAGTGCAGTGAATAAGCTGAAGTCCAAGCTGTCCGCGCAGATCACTGAAGCCTATACGCGCAGCATGTTCGAGCAGGTGGATACGATCTCCGCCGGTCTTGGCGATGCCAGCAGCGGGGCAACCAAGCTCACGGATGGGGCCGGCAAGCTAACGGACGGGCTGGCTACCCTGAAGACCAATCTGAATAAGCTGGCCGGCAGAACCACGGAGCTGAAGAGCGGCCTGAAGCTGCTGTACAGCGGCGCGGACAGCCTGAATCAGGGCACAGGCACACTGACGCAGAGCACTGCGGACTTGGCCGGGGGCCTGGGCCGGCTGGTGCAGGCCGGACAGCAGCTGCAGGACGGCGCTGTGAAGTCGCAGAGCGGGGCCGCGCAGCTGGAGCAGGGGCTGCTGGCTGCCGAGGCCGGCAGCAGCCAGCTGAAGGACGGGCTGACGGCCTCCGAGGCAGCCAGCGGCCAGCTGGCCGCCGGGGCGCAGCAGGTGGCCGGGGGGCTTGAGCAGCTGCTCGCGCAGACGCCGGGCCTGGCGGAGAGCGAGCAGTTCCAGCAGCTGCTGGCGGCCAGCCAGCAGGTTGCGGCAGGCAGCGAGCAGCTGCATAGCGGGCAGGCGCAGCTGCTCGCCGGCAGCACTAAGCTCGCTGAAGGGCAGGCGCAGCTGCATGATGGTGCAGCTGCGCTGGCGGCAGGCGGCACGAAGCTGGCCGCCGGACTGGACGAGTTCGGCAGCAAGCTGAACGAGGCCTCGGCCGGAGGCGGCAAGCTGGCTGCCGGAGCAGCTGCTCTGAATAAGGGGGCCGCGCAGCTGGAGCAAGGCTTGACGAAGCTGTCCGGAGGTCTGGACGGACTCTCGGATGGAGCCGGGAAGCTGACCGCGGGAGCCGTGGAGCTGAAGGACGGAGCCGGCAAGCTCACGGACGGCAGCGGGGAGCTGGCGCAGAAGCTGAGCAATGCTGCCGCTGAGACCTCTGATGTGGCCTCCGGGGATGGCACGGTGAATATGTTCGCCGAGCCGGTGAAGCTGGTCGAGAAGACGGACTATAAACTGGACCATTACGGGCTGGGCATTGCGCCTTACTTCCTGTCACTGGCCTTGTTTATGGGCGCTCTAGTATTTACTACAGTGTTCTCCCTGCGTGAATCGAATGTGCCCGGGGCTTCGCCGATGGGCAGATTCGCCAGCCGTACGCTGACCTTTGTAATGGTCAGCATCATCCAGTCGGTCCTTGCCGACCTTGTATTATTGTATGGCCTTAAGCTTACGGTGCAGAGCATACCGCTCTTCTATCTGTTCACGCTGATTGCCAGCCTCACCTTTACGCTGATTGTCCAGGCGCTGGTAACCTGGCTGGATAATCCGGGGCGCTTCCTCGCGATTGTACTGATGATCTTCCAGCTTACTTCGAGTGCAGGCACCTTCCCGCTTGAGCTGCTTCCGCAGTGGATGCAGAAGGTGAACCCTTGGCTGCCTATGACACATAGTATTGTGGGCTTCAAAGCGATCATCGCCAGCGGGGATTACAGCTTAATGGGACAACAGATTCTCTATCTGCTGGGTTATGCGGTGATCTTCCTGTTCCTGACGTTCCTGTATTTCCTGCGTCAGACCGAACAGGCCAGACCCGCCCCGCCAAAGGAGCAACTGGTGTGAGCTGTTATTATCCGCTTTAGCAGCAATTCAGTTTACACAAAAAGAAGCCGCAGGACAGCGCAGGAGCTGGCTTGCGGCTTCTTTCTATTTGCATGGGAGTATCTGGCGGCAGCTTAGTCCAGCATGAATTCCCTGTATTTGTTCTTGCGGGGGTTCAGTACGAAGAGAATACCGCTGGTGTAGCCGGAGACGGCATTGAAGTTTCGTTTCAGGGTCGACTTTACGGTTAAATAGCTCAGGGTCCAGAGCAGTGCGGCATAATTAATAACCGGGGCCTTGCGCAGATTAAGCAGGTAATAATGATTGACGGCAGTAGCCCGGGCTACCCGGCCTGCCTTGTCACGTGAGCTGGGGGATTCGTGATGGGTAATTCTCAGCTCAGGGTTAATGACCAGCTTGCCATATTTGCCGGCCAGTTGGCACATATAAATATCGTCAGCTACCGCGTAGCTGGTCATCCAGGGGTAGGGCTTCATATCCTGCAGTGCGAAACGGCGGAAGGACATATTGCAGCCATGGAAAAAATCGGTCTCAAACGTCTGCTCCGTGTCACCCCACAGCAGCAGTGAGCCGGCCAGGGTGCTTGCCGATAATCTGCCTGGTGAAGCCGACATCTGGCAGGTCAGCCTGCCGAGCAGCCTGCCGGATTTGCTGGTGGTGAGGCCCTTGGCGATACCGCCTACCCCGACAATAGAAGGATCGGAGTCATAGGTATCCAGCAGCCGGCGGATATAGCGCGGATCATCCAGCTCGGCATCATCATCGAAGCTGAGGAGAATCTCCCCGTCTACCAGTCCCAGCGCTTCATAGCGGGAGAGCCAGACACCCGGTTTGGTTTTGCGGTAGTAGCGGAGATCAGCCTGGGGCAGACGTCCCAGTTCCTTGCGGAAATGCTCCAGCTCATGCGCTTCAAGCCCGCCGTCATCTACAATCAGAAGTTCAATCGAGATTTCCTCCAGCCCAGTCTGCCTGCCGATGGACTCAATGCACAAGGTCAAATCGCCCACCCGGTTGCGCGTGGGAATTACTATAGACAGATCATGCATGACGCTGGCTCCTTCCGGGACGTCTTCTTAACCCGTCCGTTGTTGTTACGATTCCAAGGCACGAATAGTACATGTTGCTCTAATTTTACTCCCCCGTAAGTAGGCCGTATATACCACTTTCGTTTACTTTTATTTAATACGATTGCGAATATAATATGGATAAAATCAAGCACGTTTTTCTACCGTTTATAGTTATTCAGGGTTGTTCTGCAGATACTAAGGAGGCGGCTCAAATGCATGTCGGAATCTTTATGCATACCAATTACTTTGAAGATTTCTTCGTAAAAGGTCTGGGTTTGAATGAAGAGGAATACGTAAATTCGTATCATAATGATTTTTCTTTCGACTATGCGCGCCTGCTGCAGACCAAAGGAATCCGCACAACCATCTATAATTTTACGAGAACCGGCAATACGGTCCGCACCTACCAGCACGGGGTAGTGGACTGTACCATCAAGTTTATTCCGGTCGGCCTGCTGTATAAAGGGTATTTAGCAATTCCCTTTTCACACCGGACACCAATCGGCAAATTCATTTCCCAATATATATCCACCGTCAACAGCGACTTGACTGACATTCTGCGCAGTGATGGAATCAGCGTGATTTATGCGCAGGAATATGCTTCCGGGCGCTTTGAACGGCTGGCTGGTGCGGCGAGGAAGCTTGGTATCCCGATTATTGCTGCGTATCACGGAGGCAGCATCCACAAATGGATTCTGCCGATCAAGAAGCGCACTCTGCACAGGGCGGCATTCATGACCACGCTCAACGAGGATGAGCAGCGAAGCATGGTGCAGCATTTCCCGCGGCTTGCGGAACGGATCCGTCTGCTGCCGAATTTCGTGAATTCGGCGGTTTTTTATCCGCGTGAGCGGACAGAAGCGGTGGCTGCAGCCGGTCTGGATCCTGAATGCAGATATCTGATTACGGTCGGCCGGCTGTTCGAGCATCAGAAGGGCCATTCCCTGCTGGTTGAAGCTGCGGAGCAATTGAAGCGGTATTCGGAGCTGAGAATTCTCATCGCCGGCGGCGGTCCGGATGAACACAGCCTTAAGGAGCTCATTAAGGAGAAGGGGCTGGAGGACCGGATTATCCTGCTGGGAACGATCCGTGATAAGGAGATGCTGGCCCGTTATTATAATGCATCCGAGTTATTCGTGCTGCCTTCACGTTACGAAGGGCTGCCGCTGGTCATTCTGGAGGCGGGAGCCTGCGGTCTTCCGACGGTCGCATTCAATGTAATGGGAGTCAGAGGGCTGGTGCGCCACGGGGTGAGCGGACTGCTGGCCGAGGATCTTGCACCCGGGAAGCTTGCTGCCGCGCTGGAGATGCTGCTGGAGAACCCGGCACTATGCCGGGAGATGGGGGAAGCTGCACTGCGGATTGTCCGCTCCGAGTATTCCGAGGAGATCATCGGAGCGAGACTCTACAATCTGCTGCAGGAGAGCCTGGGGCTTGCGGTATCTCCGCCGGTCTATAGTGACGGGTATGCGCCGGAAGCCAGCGCCCGGCTGTAAGCATCTGGGCGCAGCATGTGCGGCTATTGTCCGGAGCTTGCACCCGGACCCGGCACAGCAGAGCAGCATTACAGGGTAGAGAGGTACCGGCGGAGGCCGTGCAGCAGCAGAGAGTCTGTTATCTGCAGAAGCACGGTCATTTCCTTTGCCGGAGAGAGGCTCGTCTGCACCGCAGCGTAAGGCTGCAAGCATTGCGGGTGACGCAATCACGATGCCGGAAAGTTTGTTTGTAATTTTCGGTTTTTAACTATATAATAGTAAGTGACGTATGAGAATTGAAATTATGATCAATGGATGTGCAGTTTCAAAGACTGCGAATACTACAGTTCAGGAGGAATTTCCATGAGAATTGATATATGGTCTGATTATGCCTGCCCCTTCTGCTATATCGGCAAAAGACGGCTGGAGCACGCGCTGAGCCAATTCCCGGACCGGGATCAGGTGGAGGTGGTATTCCGCAGCTTCCAGCTTGATCCGAATGCCCGTACCGATGAGACGCGGGATATCCATGAGATTCTGGCCGCCAAATACGGGATGACCCGCGAGAAGGCCCAGGCGATGAATGCCCAGCTGGCTGAACAGGCCCAGGGTGTGGGGCTGGAATTTAACTTCGATACGGTTCAGTCCACGAATACGTTTGACGGACACCGTCTGAGCCACTACGCAGCCAGTGAGGGCAAGGCCCCGCAAATGACGGAGCGTCTGCTGCGCGCCTACTTCACGGATACGCAGAATCTCGGTGACCGCAAGGTGCTGGCGGAGCTGGCCGCCGAAGCGGGACTGGATCAGGAAGCTGTCACAGCAATGCTGGAGAGTGACGCTTATAGTGCCCAGGTGGACGCGGACATTGAAGCAGCCCGGCAGCTGAATGTCACCGGTGTGCCGTTCTTCGTCTTTAATAATAAATACGCGGTGTCCGGCGCACAGCCGGGTCCGGTATTCACTGAAGTGCTGGATACGGTGTGGGCCGAGGAGCAGAGCAAGCCTGCACTTCAGGTCGTAGGCAAAACGCAGGCTGCGGCTGACAAAGCTGACGGCTGCGATGACGGCTCCTGCAGCATCTGATTCAGCTGTCTCCCGGCATATCCGCTGGATAAGGCCGCCGGAGTCTGGTGAGAAGAAACAATATATTGCTGAGCAGGACACAGATACCCCTGACTGCATGGACATACTCCATGCGGCGGGGGTGTTTTTGCGCTGATAACTAATCGTGCAGTGGCGGGAGGAGCCATTCAGATTTGTTTATTCCGCATTCCTCCGCTAAACTGAGGTTGAATTCAGCAGGGCCGGGTAGAGCACATTAGCATTAGTAATTCATGAGAAACTGGTCCTGCTCTGGGATGATTAGACTAGATCTGAGGAGGCTGCTCATGGGACATGTAATCCTGCAGATGAATGTGACACTGGACGGTTATTGTGACCACACGCAGGTAATAGCAGATGAGGAACTCCACCAGTATACGGAGGAGCTGATGGATCAGGCTGACGGCCTGCTCTTTGGACGCAAGATTTACCAGCTGATGGAGAGTGCCTGGCCGGCCATTGCCGGCAGCGGGAGCGGACCGCAATTCATGGTTGACTTCGCACGCAAGCTCGACCGGAAGCCGAAGTACGTTTTCTCGCGGACGCTGGATCATGTGTCATGGCAGAACTCTTTTTTGTTAAAGGGGCCTGTATCAGAGGAAGTGCAGCAGCTCACGGCAGAAGGCAAGAAGCTGATCGTTAACGGCGGTCCCGGACTTGGTTCCACTCTGGCAGAGCTGGGCTTGGTGGATGAATATCATTTCCTGGTACAGCCAATCTTAGCCGGAAGCGGCCCGCGGTTGCTGGGGGGAATCCGTGACCGGCTGAATTTGCAGCTGAGCGGAACTAAGACGTTTGGCTCCGGTGTGGTGGTGCTCCGCTACAGGGCTGTCCGTTAACCGGGCGCCTGTCCGCTTGAAAGGATTCCATAGCTCTGCACTGTAAAGAAAGCAGCTGGTCTGGAGACCGGCTGCTTTCTTTGACTAAAGGGCATATTACAATATTATCTGAAAGAAGTCACAAGACTTGAGAACAGCGTACGTACATCATGCTGGTATTCCTTGATCGGCTCCACCGGACGGTTAATGCCGAAGAGCGTATAGACAGCAATCCGCGCTGCGCGGACCGAATATTCTTCCGTGAAGACGACATCATCCGGAATCTCGCAGTACTGGCCGATAAATGCCAGGTTGGTGGAGCCTTCAGGCACGACCTGCGGCCGGTCGCTGTTCAGCCGCGGCATGAACTGGGAGGTGATGTACGGCATCATGCACGGGATACAGTTGGCGGTCGCCATAATTTCTTCCTTATGCGCTTCGAAATGCAGATGGCCTAGCAGCTCCTCCATAATCTCTTCGCCGGTACAGTCGCACATTCTCTTGTGCACATAATCTCCGATCTTATCCGGGTATAGTCCGTAGCCCCAGAACACTTTGACATGCTCCGGCTGGTTGCGGAAATGCGGCTGGAAGGCCAGCACGACAGACATCAGCCAGCTGGAATCCTTGAAGGTGACCAGGGCGCCGGTTCCGGCCCGGTTGCGGGTAAAGTTCTCCATGAGGTCGAAGAACTTCGAGTCCTGGAATGTCACTGTGAAGGATTCCCACTTGGATTCATCCACATGATCGTCGAAGGAGGAAGGATTGCCGAGACCCGGCTTCTTCGCGGCGATATTCTCCCAGAGCTTCCACGAGCTGCCCTTGCCGTTCAGGCGCGGTGCGGAGGTCATCGAGCCGAGGCTTGAGCCTTCGGTCATCGAGCCATTGGTGATGATGACGCGGTCGCCTTCTTTTACCTCAATTACATCTTCCACGCCTTGGCGCAGAACCTTCAGCTTCGTTACCGTAATGCCGTCGCCTTCCTTGAACTCCAGATCGGTAACCGTACATTTCAAGGTGAAATCTACGCCAAGCGGCTCCAGATACTGATGCAGCGGCATAATAATCGAGTCATATTGATTGTATGGTGTGCGGGTTACGCCTTCGAGCGTCTGAATTCTAGGGAATTCATGAATGAAGCGCAGCATATAACGTTTCAGCTCAACCGCGCTGTGCCAAGGCTGGAAGGCGAAGGTGGTTGCCCACATGTACCAGAAATTCGTGGTGAAAAAATGCGGCCCGAACCAGTCATTGATCCGTGCTTTGCCCATTTTGGCCTCAGGAGTAATGATCAGCTTGCCTAGAGCGAGCCGGTCTGCCATATCGAAGCCCATTGAATTGACATCCTGAATCTCACCCTTGCTGTCAACAAGACGGGCCTTGGAGCGGGTTGGATTGGCATCATCAAACTGGGTAATTTCCTCCCGCAGCGTCAGCCCCGGCTGATCAATGGACGGTATTGTATTTAAAAGCTCCCACAGGTTCTCATAAGTTTCGTCATTGAGCATCCGGCCGCCGCGGATCACATAGCCATGCTCCTCATTGCCTGCACCGTCATTGCTGCCGCCGAGAATCTTCATCTCTTCGATAATGTGAATGTTCTGTCCGGGAAAACCGCAGTCTCTGACGAGGTATGCCGCACCTGCAAGGGACGCAATTCCTCCGCCGACAAAATACACCTGCTCGTTACCGTACTCTTTTTTCACTGATGGTCGCCTCCATAGGTTTGCTTGATTGCTGTACCTGAACCGAGTGTAATCTAGCCCGGATCTGAAGGGTATAATCAAAAGTCCGCGAGTGTATGAAATTTGGTCACTTACGGCAATGTGTAAAAAAAACCACAAATTAAAAAAGCCATGACCCCGGAGGATCACGACAGTTTGCGTTCGTATTGGTGCAGCGCCCTCAGGAAATTTCCCTCAATCAGTACGCTGAGCTTCTCAATCATATGCTTCGGCTGCTCCTTCATGCCGTCCCGCATCCACTGGATTACAAGTCCGGTGAAGGCCAGCGTATAGAAGCCTGCGATAAACCGCTTATCCTCCATACTGACCTCCATCCCGGCAGCCAGTTCTTGAAGCACCCCCATGATCAGATCATTGGTCACTTCGTACAGATACGCATCGAGATGCGCCCGTCCGAGGGAATCCAGGGTGTTGAAGCAGAACGCCTTATTTCGCTCAATATAGCAGAATATCCGGTAGAATCCGTCCGTCCATGTGCTGTAGCTGCGGTACTCGGCAATACTCTCCACCGCTTCAGTCTTATAGATCCAGCCCAGCAGCTCAAAGATATCCTGGAAATGATAATAAAAGGTCTGCCTGTTCACTCCGCAGTCGTCCACCAGATGCTTGACGGAGATTTTGTTCAGCGGGGTATGCGCCATCAGGTCTTTCAGGGAACGGGCCAGCGCATTTTTGGTCAGAAGAGAATTGGACATTGGATCATCAGCTCCTCTTGTAAGCCCGGGCGGCGGGGGCAGTGTATGCAGTGTATACATTCAGACCCGGTGTTTGCGTAAATACCTTACCAGCCGGAGGACAGCTTCCACGATTAATCCGAGAACGAAGCCGCCCGCCGTGAATAGGGCAAAAGTAAGAAAGCCCGCGAGATCCTCCCAGCCCGACATATCGCGGTAAGTATAGATGTACATCAGAATGATGCCCAGGACAAGCCCGGCAGTTGAGAACATCCACACGAGCCGGGCGCCGAGCCAGCCGAAGCAGCTGATGATCCCGGAGAATACGAGAGCAAGGACAGCCCAGCGTACCAGGAGTGTAAGACTGAAGGGACTTCCAAGCAGTACGAACCGGTGCAGCACCAGCAGCAGCCATACAATCAACGCATAACCGGGATACCACGCGAACCAGCGGCTGTTCCGGGCAGGAGGCAGGAAGTTCATGAACCATTCACCCCGTTTGTGATTTAGACCTCTTCGAGCTCCCCGGCACTCTGCAGCAGAAACTGCAGGAGATTCGGAAGATCCTCCATTTGGTCTTCGGTAATTTGCCGTTTGAACTGCAGTTCTATGCAGCAGTTATAAGTATCATTGCCTTGCCCGTAGCGGAAGCTGAGGGATTGCACAGGCTGGAAATCCGGTCCCCATATAGAGATCAGCAGCTTCTCAATGGCCGGGCACTGCTCATTGACATCCTCAATCTCCATATAAAAGCGTAACAAAAGAATACAGCCGGGATTCGCGCCCGGTGCTGCCAGAATCTCCTCGCTCAGCTCCTTCACGGAGGATTTCAGCACAATCTCGGAAGTCACATTATGGCCTTCAGTCAGCTTGAACGCGAGGCTGAATTCCCGGGACATCAGCGCGAGGTCCAGCACATCGCTGCGGTCTGTCACCATAAGTATTCCATCCAGGTTATCGTAGTCGTAAATCTGGTTCTCCAAAGCAATTTTGATATTGTCAAAGACAGTAGGATGGAACAATAGCGGCACCTTCTCACGTTTACTTATGTTTACTTGTATTGTACCATGCCTCCGAAAAGTGTGAAATTTAATAAAACATAGTTGACAACTAGGTATTATGTGAATAAGATGATTACCACAGTATGTGAGGTTTTTGTAAGAATTTTAATAATTCTCTTAGACAATCGTACATAAACCTATACTGCTGTTGCTTGTTTCTATAACCATGAGCATGAACCAGGCGCACAAGCAAAAGGGGATTTGTCATTTGTTAAACGGGGTTATCGTATGCGAATTATTAGTATTGCATATGTGTGAGCGATATTTATTTACAGGCAAAGGATTGTGAACCGGAATGAATTTGGATTGGGAGTTTATCGCGGAGAGCCTGCCCCTCTACGGTGATGCAATGTGGCTGACGGTAAAGCTGGCGTTCTGGGCGATTGTGTTCTCGCTTGTGCTGGGCCTGATCTTCAGTATTGTTCTGTACTATAAGGTGCGCGGGCTTAGCTTGATTATTCAGGCTTACATCGAGCTGTCGAGAAATACGCCTCTGCTGGTGCAGTTATTTTTCCTATACTATGGTCTGCCCAAGGTTGGCCTCAAGATGAGTGAAGTAACCTGTGCCATCGTTGGCTTAACGTTCCTGGGGGGAAGCTATATGACGGAGGCTTTCCGCAGCGGTATGGAGGCTGTAAGCAAGCCGCAGGTAGAGTCGGGTCTGAGCATCGGATTATCCAGAACCCAGCTGGCCAGATATGTTATTCTTCCGCAGGCCTTTGCTATCAGTATTCCTTCGCTTGGCGCGAATGTGATATTCCTCCTGAAGGAAACGTCGATTGTCGGAGCGATCGCGCTGATGGATCTGATGAATGTGGCGAAGGATCTGATCGGCATGCATTACAAAACAGCGGAATCGCTGCTGCTGCTGGTATTAGCCTATCTGATTCTGGTGCTGCCTCTGTCCATTGTGCTGAGCTGGCTGGAAAGGAAGGTAAGATATGCAGAATTCGGGAATTGAAGTGCTGTTTGAAGGCTCGAATTTGGAGCGTTTGCTGGGCGGCCTGCTGGTCACCATTGAAATCTCCTTCGTATCGATTGTAATCGGGACGGTGCTGGGTGTTCTGATGGGGCTGCTCCGGACGCTGAACCTGAAGCCGCTGCAGGCAGTGCTCCGGCTGTACCTGGAGGCATTCCGGATTATCCCGATTCTGGTCTGGCTCTACGTTGTACATTTCAGCTTCACTCCGCTGTTAAATATCGATATTAGCGGCGAAGCAACCTCCATTCTGGTCTTCAGCCTGTGGGGGGCAGCCGAGATCGGGGATATTGTGCGGGGGGCGCTGCAGTCCATGCCGAAGCATCAGGAGGAGTCGGGGGCTGCACTGGGCCTCAGCCGGATTCAGCTGTACCGGTACATTCTGATTCCGCAGGCTATCCGCAGAATGGTGCCCGGTGCGATTAACCTGGCTACCCGGATGATCAAGACAACCTCGCTGGTTGTGCTGATAGGAGTCATAGAGGTCGTGAAGATCGGGCAGCAGATTATCGAGCTTGGGGTGATCAAGGCACCGAACGCTTCGTTCTGGGTGTATGGATTCATTTTCATCCTGTATTTCGCAGTATGCTTTCCATTATCCCGTTTTTCCAGAAGAGTTGAACGCAGATGGCAGAATTAGCATATAGGAAGGAACGGTGAGCATGACAAATACCAGCGAATTATTGCTTGAGATTAAGGATCTGCAGAAAAGCTTCGGTGACCGTCTGGTTCTGGACGGTATTGACCTGCAGGTGTCTAGGGGGGAAGTGACCGTTATTCTTGGCCCCTCCGGCTGCGGAAAAAGCACCCTCCTGCGATGTCTTAACGGGCTGGAGCCTGTGCAGGGAGGAAAGATTGGCTACCGTGGACAGGATCTGGCCCGGCCGGATACGGATTGGCGGGAGATCAGGCAGCATATCGGGATGGTTTTTCAGAATTATGAGTTGTTCCCGCATATGACCGTGCTTGATAATATTCTGCTTGGACCGCTTAAAGTGCAAAAGAGAGAAGCGAAGGAGGCGCAGCAGCAGGCTGAACAGTTACTGGACCGCGTTGGACTGCTTGACCGCAAGGATGCCTATCCCCGGCAGCTGTCCGGAGGACAGAAGCAGCGGATTGCAATTGTCCGGGCGCTGTGTATGAACCCTGAGATTATGCTGTTCGATGAAGTAACGGCTTCGCTTGATCCTGAGATGGTCCGTGAAGTGCTGGATGTCATTCTCGGGCTTGCCGGACAAGGCATGACTATGATTATTGTTACCCATGAAATGGGCTTTGCAAAGTCTGTAGGTGACCGGATTGTGTTTATGGATCAAGGAAGGATTTGCGAGACCGCGGAGCCGCAGCAGTTTTTCACCCACCCGTCCACAGAGCGTGCCCAGCACTTTCTGGATATATTTCAGTACCAAACAAATTCATAGAAAACAGGGGATGAAGAGGAATGAAAAAAGGATTAAAGTTCGCAGTGGCACTTATGGCAGCCAGTTTGCTGCTGGTGGGTTTGACCGCCTGCGGAAATTCGGATAACAAAGATAATAGTGCGGGATCAGGCTCTTCCAAATTCGCTTCTATTGAACAGCTGAAGAAGAATGACAAGATTAGAATCGGTGTCTTCGCGGATAAACCGCCGTTTGGATATGTGGATGCGGACGGCAAGAATCAGGGCTTCGACGTCTATATCGCCAAAAGATTCGCCAAGGATCTCCTCGGTGATGAATCCAAGGCGGAATTCGTCCTGGTGGATGCCGCCAGCCGTGTAGCCTACCTGGAGTCTAACAAAGTGGATATCATTATGGCTAATTTCACTGTAACGGATGAAAGAAAAGAAAAGGTTGATTTTGCCAACCCGTATATGAAGCTGTCCTTCGGGATCGTATCTCCTGACAGTGCGCCAATCACCTCGATTGACCAGCTGAAGGAAAAGGGCCAGAAGCTGATCGTTGCCAAGGGCACAACCGCAGAAACTTACTTCACCAAAGAATATCCGGATATCGAGCTGCTGAAATTTGACCAGTATACCGAGATTTTTGCAGCACTGAAGGACGGGCGCGGCGCAGCTATTGCCAATGACAACACCGAGCTGATTGCCTGGGCCAAGTCCAATCCCGGCTTCACGGTAAGTATCCCGGCCTTTGGCGGACAGGACACGATTGCACCTGCAGTAGCCAAAGGCAACACGGAGCTGCTGAACTGGCTCAACACGGAGCTTGAGACCATCGGTAAAGAGCAGTTCATTCATCAGGCTTATAAAGATACCTTAAATGAGGTATATGGAGAAGGCTACACGGATGAGCTGGTAGTAGAAGGCGGCAAGCTGGAGTAGGCTGCCCGGGCTGCGGTTCCGGGATGAATGTTGGTCAAGAGTGGCTAATGAGGGTTAGCGAGTGGATAGTAGTGGTTGGAGAGTGACAAGCGGAGAGTGACAAGTAATGAATGATGAGTAAAGAGTAAAGAGTAAAGAATGAAGAATGAAAAATGAAGAATGAAGAAGAAGATGCTATGGGCATCTATAGAAATCTCTAGAGCCCCCTGAACATCCGAGGGGGCTTTTTAGTGAGGATAAAAGTGAAAAGTCCCTCTATTATCGGCGGAAGCGGGCCAAATTGATAAAATAAAGTGAAAAGTCCCTCTATTATCGGCAGAAGCGGGCCAATTGGATGAAATAAAGTGAAAAGTCCCTCTATTATCGGCGGGAGCAGGCCAATTGGATGAAATAAAGTGAAAAGTCCCTCTATTATCGGCGGAAGCGGGCCAAATGGATAAAATAAAGTGAAAAGTCCCACTATTATCCGCGGAAGCAGGCTAGGATTGCGGCGGTTCAAAAGCTCTAGATAAGTACATCTGAATGTGGCTTAAGAGTAGAATATAGAGGAAGAAATATTAACTCTCCGAGTCGAATGCAAACACCGTTTGGCAGACACTTCGGGTGCTTTGGATACTTTTGGTACATCTGAGAGTTCAGGTACTCCGGATATCACTGCCCTTATCCGCCCGTTCTTGTTCCACTTGACGGGTTTGCTGACACCACGGCCTTATTGGCCAATTTTGATGTACTATCTTCACTTTTCTAGCAGAATAACGACGCTGGTGTCCGTCCCGGCCCGGCACGCAGGCACTTTTCTCTCTATCATCTCCGGGACACGGGCAAATGGCCGGAAATAGGGGCAGAAGTGCCCCTGATTTCAGCTAAAACGGGAAAATGGCTGGGAATAGGGGCAGAAGTGCCCCTGATTTCAGCCGAACCGGGCAAATGGCTGAAAATAGGGGCAGAAGTGCCCCTGATTTCAGCTAAAACAGGCAAATGGCCGGAAATAGGGGCAGAAGTGCCCCTGATTTCAGCTAAAACGGGAAAATGGCTGGGAATAGGGGCAGAAGTGCCCCTAAATCCGGCGGAAGCAAGCCGGAGAGGTATCCCGTCAATGGTGTTTTATTGAATTCGCCCAGTGTATTAGACAATCCACCCAACCGGCGAGGTAATACACACAAAAGCTGCCCCGCCGAAACACAGCGGGGCAGCTTCGCAGCTATTCCATTACCTTGAACATTCCGGTCATGCCGGGGGCATGGTTGCGGAAGCCGTAGCGTTCATAGAAGGAGTCGTTGCCGTGTGAGGCGAACAGCCCGGTGAACGCACCCGCACCCGGCCGGCTATGGGCAGCAATGTACTTAAGCAGCTGCTCCACAATCTGCTGTCCGGCTCCGCGGGACTGGAATTCCGGCAGCACGGCCACATCCTGAATGTAGAAATACATGCTTCCGTCTCCGACAATCCGGCCCATGCCGATAATCCTGTCCTCATGCTGGATCACCACCCCATACACGGAGCCGCCTAGCGAGGCAGCGCTCATGTCCTGGTTCACGGTTCCCCAGCCTACAGCTGCCCATAGTGCAGCATGCTCCCCTACCGTAGGAAGTCGCTCAATAAGTTCAAAATTAGCCATAAATACATTCCGCCCTTCTGGAGGTGCGGCGGCTCTCTATATGTTGTGATCTAATTGTATAGGTAACCGCCGCTTATTGTGGCGATTGCTGTGTAGTAACCGTAGTAAACTCCACTTGAATCAGCCTCCTCCGGATCGGGTTGGATGATTAACAGACAAACGCTTCTGCCGGCCTCGATCAGTTGCTAGGCGCTGGTGCAGTATATTTCAGGAATGTCTTTGGAATCGGACTTTCGAAGGTTAGCACTTCCCCCGTAGTCGGGTGAACGAACGAGAGCACACGGGCATGTAAGCCGAGGCGGCCTACAGCCTTGGTCTCCGCGCCGTATTTCTTGTCCCCGGCAATCGGATGACCGATGTCTGACATATGCACACGAATCTGGTTCTTCCGTCCGGTCTCCAGGTGAACCTCCAGCAGGGAGAAGTGGCGGTTCGCCTGAATCAGCTTGTAACGGGTTACGGCATGCAGCCCGTCCCCTTCATGATGGCTGGAGTACATCTTCAGCGTGGAGGTTTCTTTGAGCCAGGAGGTGATGGTGCCCTCCGGCTTCTTAACGGCACCCTCCACGAGTGCAATATAGGAGCGCTCCTTGACGGTTTCCTTCCAGCTGTTCTGCAGGGCCTGCTGAATAGCTTCGCTTTTGGCAAACATCATCACGCCGGAAGTATCACGGTCCAGCCGGTGTACAACAAACACGCGGTTCTTCGGACCCGCGAGGCGGACATGCTCCATCAGCTGGCGGTAAGCCGTCAGCTCATTGTCCTCACCGGTAGCAATCGACAGCAGCCCGGCATCCTTCTGGATGACGATGATATCATCATCCTCATGGACAATGGTCAGGCCGAGCAGCTCTTTGGCCTCAGCATGCTTTTCCTGGTCAATAGTAACGGTCATACCGGGCTGCAGGGGATGGTCATGCCGTGTTACAGGCTTGCCGTTCACCGAGATTTGCCCCCGGGAAAGCATCGATTTGACGGCATTCCGCCCCTTGCCCGTAATCTTGTCCAGCAGAAAAGGCAGCAGTTCAGCAGGTTCGGCTACCGTATAGGGTCTTGGCGCGGCTGCCGGCTTGTTCGCTGCTCCGGATCTGAGTCCGGGCTTATGGTTAAGAGATTTAGTCCCCGAATTTCTGGTTCCTGCCTTCGGCTGCGCTTTGGAAGCCGCTGCGGGTTTCGCGCTGCGTCCCGGGGCCGATTTGGGATTTCTTCTTGTGTTCATGACAACATTCTCCGTCCTCTAATAGGGTACTCCTCAATATACCACGGGCCGTGAAGAAATACCACGGAGAGCGCATGGAACGGGGGCACTGCAACGGGCATAAGGCAGGTGAACAGCTAGACATAAATGAGCAGCCCGGCAAGGATGAGCAGGAAGAGAATACTGTAGCTCCAGCCCAGCACTTTGGCATATTTTTTCTCCCTGAGCCAGCCCCGGCTGCTGTAAATGCGGCAATCCACCGTCAGCAGCAGCACTGCAGAGACCAGCAGCACACAAGCGATACTTCCGAATACGCGAACCATGAGGGCCTCCTTTCCCGTGACAGCTGATTATTGATCCTTAAGCCCGATCCGCCGCAGATGCAGGGTCATCTTGATATCCACCGCAATGCTGCTATACATGTTCTCCCAGTCGCTTTTATCATGGATATGCTCTTTCCAGTATGCGGGGTGATGGCTGCGGATTCTTTCGCCCATGCCAAAAATATCCGAGCGCTCCTTCTGGGTCTGCTTCACCAGACCGGTCAGCACACTCTGAATCTGTTCCTCGAAATCCGCCTCAATCTCATGCAGCCTGGCAGAGGAATTGACCGGGATATCACTGCCGTAATGCTCGTCTAGGTCGCCTTCCAGGAAGATCTGGTAAGACAGATGCGGTTTGCCGTTCTTAATGTAGCTTCGGGTCCGGGTGAATCTTTCGTTGATTTTGGTCATTACAATGCCAAGTCTGCCTGTTCTGAACAGTGTGGAATAACCGCCCGGGTCCATTCCCTGCATAGCCATGAATCCCCCGATCTCAATCGGGGTGGTCTTGCTGACCATCCGGCCTCCGCTGAAGCAGGCCAGTCCTTCAATCAGAATATTATCTTTATTACGCAGGGCGACATAAGGAAGGTAGGCACTCTGCCCCCACTTGGAGTCCGCTGACCAGAAGGTGCCGATATAATCGCGCGGGAACTTGCCGGAGGCGACGGCTTTCTCCATCATCGATAAAATATAGAGCGTCGGGACACGCTGCAGCGGCGGATTCACATCCATAAATGCCGAAGCTCTGCCTTCAGAGACCAGCAGCCAGGTTCTGCGCCGGATTTCCGGATTACGCCGGAGATAATCATTCAGCTCTTCAAGACGGCCCCGGGCGACAGCTTCGCTGACTACGATAATCCGCAGGTGAACCAGATAACGCGGATCGGCGATCTGCTGCTGCAGATTATTCATCGCATCGTCGAGGGAAATTCCCTTTACGCTTACCACCCACACCGGGCTGACGTTGCCGCTGCCGGAGCTTCCGCCGTTGCCGGGGCCGAGGGGAACTCTGCCGGGAACAGCGATCTGTGCAGTCACACTGATCAGTTCTGCAGGCAGATTATCTGCATAGCCATGGGTGACCTTGTCTTCCTTCTCCGCCTCCGCTGCGGATATTGTATCAATGGACAAGCCGAGCACGAGTGCGCGGTCTTCAATCTCAACCTGATCCCAGCAGCCGCCGAGCAGCGGGACAACAAGAGACAGCAGCAGGAACAGGATAACATTCCTTGAACAAGAATACTTTTTTGTCATGAAGCAGCCTCCTTACGGAACCGCCGGATCAGATATGCCGACCACAGGAGCAGCGGATAACCCAAGAGCAGGAACATTCCGGCATTGCCCAGATGCAGTGCCCATTGATAGGATTCGAACACGTTTGAAGGCAGCAAGGACAGGGTGAACATCAGCGGGAGCAGCAGGCTTGCAGCCATATGCTGATCGCGGAAGCCGAATAGGACCTGCAGCAGATAGGCGGAAATATAGTAGGTGGTGTACACCGTCGTATAGACCGAAATGACCCATATAATCATGAAAAGAGCATCCAGCCGTTCAAGAAAGCCCTCGCCGAAGGCGGTGGAGCGGGCCATTTCCAGCGTGGGATAGATCAGCAGCTTGGTTTCTTCGGAACCGAACATCCCGACAGAAGCAATTACGATCAGCACATAGATAGCCCCGGAGATAACTATAGCCAGAGCACCTGCCCGGACAGCCTGACCCGGCTTTTCCATGAACGGAATCAGCAGCACAATCACAAAGGAGCTTTGGAACAGATAGCTGGCCTCCCGCACACCTTTCCAGAATTCAGGAGTAGGGGTCATCAGGACAGGCTGCAGATTGAGCAGATCGACGCTTTTGAGTGAGATAAGAATGGTCACCAGGATAGAGCTAATAATCAGCGGCAGATAAAAGAAATGAATATAGGAGAACTTCACGATATTGCGCCGGGAGGAGAGCAGACAGGTAAGCAGCATCAGGAAAATCGTCGCTTCGATCGGTGTTTTTTTGTACAGCACCGTAGTGGCCACATCCCCGAATTGGCGTACAGTCAGACCTGTCAGCATAATGAACATGATCATGATTACTGCGGTGAAGACAGTAGCCGGGTGCCGGCCGATCAGAGCCTTACTGAACACGAACAGGGAGTCTTTGGGGAAACGCCGGCACAGAGAGACAAGCAGCCAGTAGCATAGGAAAGAGAACACCACACCGCAAAAAGCGATGAACGGTGCACTGCTGCCTCCGGCGGCAGCCATAAAACGGGGGAAGCTCAAGATTCCGACACCGATAATTGTGCTACTGATCACGGCTGCTGCGCGCAGTGTTGTGATCTGCCGGGGATTGTTCACGGATCTCGCCCTCCTGCCTGAGAATCTGGTCTTCATATATTGAAGGAACTTGCCGGGCCAGCCTGTCTTTATCCTCTGCATGGAGGAAGCTGGGACGGCGGCGCATCCACCATAGCGGCACACGCACCAGGGTATCTTTGAGGTCACGCCATTTGCCCGGAATGTAGGGGGACATGTATGGAACGCCGAAGGACTCCAGAAACAGCAAATGGTTCAGAATGAGAATCGTCCCGATCATTACACCGTAGAGGCCGAACATGCCTGCCAAAATAATCAGCGGAAACCGCAGCATCCGCAGCGCAATCGCCGCATTATAAGCTGGTGTGGCGAAGGAGCCGATGGTCGTTAGCGCCACAATAACCACTGTGATCGGGCTCGCCAGTCCGGCTCCTACCGCTGCCTGCCCGATGACCAGGACGCCGACTATAGACAAGGCCCCGCCGATCATCTGCGGAAGACGGATGGTAGCTTCACGCAGCACCTCCATCGACACTTCCATAATGAGCACCTCCAGCACTGCCGGAAAGGGTACACCGGCCCGTCCCCCGGAAATGGCAACTGCGAAATCCGTAGGCATAAGCTCAGGATTAAATGAGATTACAGAAACATACAGCGCCGGGAAAAAGAGTGAACAAGCCAGCGCAATCAGCCGGATCATGCGGATCAGACTGCCCATAATGAAGCGCTCTGTGTAATCATCCACGGTCTGGAAGAACTGGTTGAACAGGGCCGGAATAATCAGGGCGAAGGGAGAACCGTCAACAAGGATTGCTAAGCGGCCTTCCAGCAGAGCGGCAACGGTCTTGTCCGGCCGTTCGGTGTTCTGTACCTGGGGGAACGGGGAGAGCGGCTGGTCCTCAATGAACTGCTCGATATATCCCGCATCGAGAATGCCGTCGGTATGAATCAGTGAAAGTCTGCGCATTGCTTCAGCAATCAGCCTGCTGTCGGCGATGCTCTCGATATAACATAACGCAATCCTCGACTGGGTGCGGGCTCCGGCGGGACTGATCTCAATCCGGAGATCGTTGCTCTGCAGCCGGTACCGGAGAAGGGAGAGATTGTTCTCCAGCTTCTCGACAAAGCCTTCGCGGGGGCCGCGGATAACCTGCTCGGTCTGCGGGGCCTCCACGCCGCGCAGCTCAACCTGGCGCATATCCATCAGAAGTGCTTCCGGGACACCATCAATGAGCAGAATCAGCTCGCCCTTCACAGCTGATTCAGGAAGCCCGGCGATATCAGCTGCCGCCCTGCCTTCAGTAACCTGGACAGCTGTACTCCAGATGTAATGCGCCATTGCCGGACCAGGCTCAGGAAGATCCTGGTGAAGCGGCAGCGGGGCCATCAGCGGCTTAAGCACATGCTCACGGATCTGCTCCGCACTCACCAGCGAGGAGAAGAAGATCATCGCAGCCGGGCGGTTGCCGAAGAGCAGAAAGTCGCGCACGACGAGGTCGCCGTTATCGCCAAGGGCGGCCATAAGCCGCTGCAGGTCTTCCTGCAGCCCGCCGGTTAACCGGCTGTTTGTATGCTCTTCCTTAATAGCCTGATGTTGTTGTTTTTGCAGGTAAGTATTATATTTTTCTTTCCAGGCTGCCAAAGGGATAGCCTCCTCTCCGGGGCGCTTTGAATCTATTTCTCTTAAGTGTTGCTTGGAAGCCGGATTTTTATGTAAATTTGCTGCGGTAGACCCAAAAGCTGCATGAGGATAGTTGCTTCAGGCGGTTGCTTTCGTAGCGGGTTGCCCGGTAAACTAAAAGATAGAAAGTGTTAAGGAGTCCGAAGCGATATGAAAATGCAAGAAAACATGATGGAACAAGCGCAGGCGGTCCTGCAGAAATATTACGGCTACCCCGATTTCCGGGAAGGCCAGAAGAAAATTGTGAAGCATCTGCTCGAAGGCCGCGATACGCTGGGCATCCTGCCCACCGGAGGCGGCAAATCGATCTGTTACCAGGTTCCGGCGCTGCTGTTGCCGGGGCTTACGCTGGTCGTATCGCCGCTGATCTCCCTGATGAAGGATCAGGTGGATGCGCTCACTACAGCGGGGATTGCTGCTGCTTATATCAACAGTACTTTAAGCGGCAAGGAAGTGAATGAGCGGATCCGCGCCGCCCGCCGGAGCGAACTCAAGCTGCTCTACGTTGCGCCGGAGCGGCTGGAGCTGGACTGGTTCCGCCTGGAGATGGCAGGCCTGCCCATTTCCTGCGTCGCTGTCGATGAAGCCCACTGCGTCTCGCAGTGGGGGCATGATTTCCGGACCAGCTATCTGGCGGTTTCTCCGTTTGTCGAAGAGCTGCCGCAGCGGCCGATACTGGCCGCGTTCACGGCCACAGCTACACCGGAGGTTATGGAGGATATGGTCCGGCTGCTGCGGCTGCGTGAACCGGGCGTCTTCATGACCGGACTCGGCCGGGATAACCTGGCCATGTCCGTGCTGCGCGGCGAGAACAAACGCGAATTCGTAATGGATTATGCGGCGCAGCATGCGAACCAGCCGGGCATTGTCTATGCCGCCACCCGCAAAGAGGTGGATGATCTTTATCAGCGGCTGCAGGCGGCAGGCATTGCTGCCGGCCGTTACCACGCCGGGATGAATGATCAGGAGCGGGCGGACAGCCAGGAAGGGTTCCTCTATGACGATATCCGTGTCATGGTGGCTACGAATGCGTTCGGGATGGGAATTGACAAGTCGAACGTCCGGTATGTCATCCACTACAACATGCCGAAGAATATGGAGGCCTATGTCCAGGAGGCCGGACGCGCCGGGCGTGACGGCGAGCCGAGTGATTGTATTCTGCTCTTCAGCGCCCAGGATATTATGACCCAGAAGTTCCTGATTGAGCAGAACCCGCAGGACCCGGAGCGCAAGGCCAATGAATACCGCAAGCTGCAGCAGATGATCGATTACTGCTATACCACACGCTGCCTGCGCAGTGCGCAGCTGGATTATTTCGGCGAGGAGCATGAGGACAAGCTATGCGGCATCTGCAGCTCCTGTACGGATGAGCGTGAGCTAATCGATATGACCGTGGACGCCCAGAAGATCTTCTCCTGCATTCACCGCATGCGTGAGCGCTATGGTGTGGCGCTGGTATCTTCTGTGCTGAAGGGCTCGCGCAACCAGAAGGTGCTGCAGTACGGCTTCGAGAACCTGCCGACCCATGGCGCGATGTCCACCCGCACGGAGAAGGAGATTACCGAGAGCATCAATGTGCTGATCTCGGAGGGCTACCTGTCCTTATCGGAAGGGCAGTACCCTGTCGTGCGGCTGCAGCCGCTGGCTGCCGAGGTGCTGCGGGGCCAGCGTGAGGTTCATCAGCGTGTAGCCCGTACGCTTGTCACCTCCGGCACGCGGGACCGCAGCCGGACGCGCGACCACTCACCATCTGCCGTGAACGAGACCGTCTTCGAGCAGCTTCGGCTGATCCGCCGCGAGCTGGCGGGACGCGAGCATGTGCCGTCCTATATCATTTTCAACGATGCTACACTGCGTGAGATGAGCGTGGTTTGTCCGCAGACGGAAGCGGAGATGCTGAGGGTGAAGGGTGTCGGCGAAGTGAAATACCGGAAGTACGGCAAGGCATTCCTGGAGTTTTTTCAAAATGAAATGTAAAGAAGGTTGTAAGGCATGAGAATCATCCTGGCCACATTAAACGCCAAATATATTCATACGTCGCTGGCGATCCGGCTCTTGAAGGCATACAGTGAGCATGAATTTGAAGATATCGTACTGGCGGAATATACCATCAAAGATCCCCTGATGAATATCGTGTCTGACCTGTACCAGAAGCAGCCGGATGTGATCGGGTTCTCCTGTTATATCTGGAACATCGAGGAGACAGTCAAGCTGGTCGCGATTCTGAAGCAGGTTCTGCCGGAGGTGAAGATCGTGCTCGGCGGGCCGGAGGTATCCTATGAGCCGCTGTACTGGATGAAGCGGGAAGCCGGAATCGACTTTGTGGTTAACGGTGACGGGGAAGAGACGTTTCATCATCTGCTGCAGGAGATCCGGGACGGGCACAAGTATCACTTTGTATATGGGGCTGCTTACCGCAAGGGCGAAGAGCTGATCGTCAACCCTCCCCGTCCCAAAAGCGATCTGAATACGTTGCCGACTCCGCACCGGTTCGCGGATGATCTGCCGGAGCTGAGCAAGCGGATTGTGTATTTTGAGACCAGCCGGGGCTGCCCGTTCAACTGCCAGTTCTGCCTGTCCAGTATCGAAGTCGGCGTGCGGTATTACGACATAGAGCGGGTGAAGTCAGATCTTCTCTATCTGATTGAGGGCGGAGCCAAGGTTATCAAATTCCTCGACCGGACCTTTAACATTAACCGGAATTACGCGATGGAGATGTTCCAGTTCCTGATCGATAATCATCAGGGCTGCGTGTTCCAGTTCGAGATTACGGCGGATATTATGCGGCCTGAGGTGCTTGATTTTCTTGCCGAGAATGCGCCTCCGGGTATCTTCCGGTTCGAGATCGGCGTGCAGTCGACCAATGATGAGACGAATGAGCTGGTCAAGCGCCGCCAGAACTTCGCGAAGCTCTCCCGTACCGTGATGAAGATCAAGGCCAGCGGCAATATCGACCAGCATCTGGATTTGATTGCGGGGCTTCCGATGGAGGATTATTCCACCTTCCGCAAGACTTTTAACGATGTGTTCGCCATGGAGCCGGAGGAGCTGCAGCTGGGTTTCCTCAAAATGCTGCGCGGCACCGGGCTGCGCGCCCAGGCGGCCAAATACGATTATACGTATATGGAGAATGCGCCCTACGAAATTCTCAGCAGCCATGTGATGCCGTTCTCCGACATCATCCGCCTGAAGCGGCTGGAGGATGTGCTGGAGAAGTACTGGAACAGCCACCGGATGGATCATGCGGTTAAATATCTGATCCGCCATGTGTTTCCTTCGCCGTTCGATTTCTTCCAGGAGTTCGGCGACTACTGGGAAGAACGGGGCTGGCAGAAGATCGGGCATCAGCTGGAGGATCTGTTCACCCGGCTGCAGGATTTCCTTACGGACCGGGGCACTGGCTCCATGGATATCATCACCGGACTGATGAAGCTGGATTACTTCCTTGGACATAAGTACAAGCCGCGCAAAATCTGGTGGAACGATGTCCTTGATAAGTCGGAGTGGGCGAAGCATCTGCAGCACATTGCCCGGCAGCCGGAGCTGCTCTCGGCCAGGCTGGCCGAGGCGGGCCTCAGCGAGCGCGAGCTGCAAAAGTACATCGTGCTCGATGTGCTGCCGTTCCGGCTTGAACCGGTGCTGGAGTCGCTTAGCGGGCTGCGGTTTGACGGAATTGTTGCTGCCGCTGCTGAGTCTGAGGCGGCGGGTAAGGTGGAGAGTCCGGCGGCTGGCCTGGCGGACGGCGGGTCCGGCGGGGATGGAGCGGAGCCGGCTGCAGGACATGCGGCCGTTGCTCTGGCCGAGGGCGCAGCTCCGGCGATGGCCGATCCGCACCCAGGCGCCGGCGATGGCCGTACGCTGCTGATCGTGCTGTATCAGCAGGACGAGAGCCAGCGGGCGCAGTATTATGCGCTGCCCGTGTAGTCTTCAATCCGTTTCGTCACTGCTGAACTTCAACCTGCCCCCGGAGCAGGCATCGCTAATTTCTTTGAAGATTATCATAGTGCGGTGCTGCCGGATTTCGTCCGTATCCAATATCCCGGGGCGGAGCAGATTGTGCTGGCCGTAAATGAGCGCAATACGGCTGCCCGGCAGCTGTATCTTCGTGCAGGGTTTCAGGATAACGGGCTGCGGCGCAGCGGAAGCAAAGGCCCGCAAATGATTTTACAGTATAAGCTGGCTCCTAAGCCTGCAGTTCCCTCTGCCTGAGCAAGGCACAGATATGAAAGACTGACAGGGGGTGTACGCATGACGCAATTTTATCTGATCCGCCATGGTGAACCGGATTGGGGGATCAATGAGCAATACCGGTTAAAAGGGCATGGCCGGGATTTGGTACCTCTTACCGAGACCGGAGTTCAGCAGGTATATTTGACAGCCGGGGATGAACGTTTGCAGGATGCGGAAATCATTGTTTCATCACCGTACCCACGGGCGTTGCAAACGGCAGCAATTTTATCCAAGGAGCTTGGCCTGCACATCAGGATTGAATTCGACCTGCGGGAATGGCAGCCGGACTTAAGCTTTGAATACGCTTCTGTGCAGCGGCTGACCGAGCTCGGAAATGATTATGTTGCACATCAGGGCGTCTATCCTCCGGGAGCAGCCAAGCTTTGGGAATCCAGAGAGCTGCTGAAGAACCGCGTGGAGCAGGTAATTGACCGTTATCTCGATTATCGCAAAATAATCATTACCGGTCACGGCATGGCCTTCCGCACTCTGGTAGGCGAGATAGGCGATATTCCGCATGCTTCAATTATTGCCTATAACAAAGAAAAGGCACTCCGTATTTAACGGGTGCCTTTTCTTTGTTATAGACCGTTGACCGCTGCAGCGGTTAAACCTTAACGGGCTGCCGGCTGCAGCCTCAGCGATCCGGCAGGAAGGTGGCGGGCGAGCCAGTCCAGCACATCTGCGGTCACCTGGTCACGGTTAACCTCGTTCAGCATTTCGTGTCTGCCTTCAGGGTACAGCCTGATTTCCACATCCTGCAGCCCCTGCCTCCGGTACAGCTCAGCCAGGCGCTTCACCCCCTGGCCGTTCATGCCCACAGGGTCCTTCTCCCCGGAGAACAGGTAGACAGGCTTATTGTGGCATAAGGTGAGCAGCGTCTGCCTCATGTGGAGCTCCCGCAGCATGTGGAAGAAGTCCCGGAAGAACCGGGTGGTGCAGATTGCCCCGCAATACGGATCGGCAATGAAGCGGTCTACCTCAGCCGGGTCGCTGGACAGCCAGTCAAAGGCAGTCCTGACCGGAGAGAAGGAACGGTTATACGCACCGAAGACGATTCCGTTTAACAGGACACTGCGGTGATGATCACCCTGCAGCCTTAATTGCACTGCCGATAAGGATTCCCCCAGCTTCAGCATCCCCCGGGGGCCGTTAGTGCCGCTTAAGATGAAGCCGCTGTAAATGTCATGGCCTTCCTCACACATCAGCTTCTGGGCCAGGAAGGAGCCCATGCTGTGGGCCAGAAGATAAATCGGTACATGCTCATGCCTGGAGCAGGCAATAGCTGCAAGCTGCAGCAGATTGCGCCGCATCCAGTAGAATCCGTTCTCCCCGGTATCCCCGAGGAGATTGATTTTGCCGGCGGTGAGGCCGTGGCCCCTGTGGTCATTAGCATAGACTGCATAGCCGGCAGAGGTAAGTGCTTCTGCGAACCGTGCATACCGCGCAGCCGTTTCACACATCCCGTGGGAGATTTGCACGATTCCTCTGACCTTGGCGTCTGCTTCCGTATCCGGCAGCCATTCGTAGACATGGATTAGGACACCGGTGGGGTCAGTCATGGTAAAGGTGTTCTGTCGCATCGCCTGTCCTCCTGATCATTAAGTTCAGCGTCTTATACAGGTTAGGCCAAGTTAGATTTATCAAAACTGAGCTGCAGAAAGGCTGCAGCTTAAGGCAAATAAGAGCGGAGCACGGTGGACATGCCTTCGATGCTGTAAGCGCCGAGGCTGGAAGGGAGCAGATAGCATTCACCTGCGGCATAAGGCTGGGAGCCGCCCTCCCAGATCAGATGGCCGCTGCCTTCACAGATTACAAGGATAGTGAAGCTGTCCTCCGTGGTAGCAAGCTGCCATTCACCGGAGACCACCCCTTTTTCTACGATAAAGTACGGGGAGGAGGCAATCTGCAGCCACTCTCCGGCCACAGCGCCGTCTGTCTTCATTGAAGTCGCACCTGCACCCCCGTAGGCCGTAACATTCAGGGAATCCTCAATATGCAGCTCACGCGGCTTGCCGTCAAGACCCGGCCGGTCATAGTCATAAATCCGGTATGTAGTGTCGGAATTCTGCTGGATTTCGGCTACAACCACTCCGGCACACAAGGCGTGAACCGTACCTGCAGGGATGTAAAAGGAGTCTCCGGCCGATACCGTAATCTCCTGCAGGCTGTCCATAACGGTTCCGGTTTCCAGCGCTTCCTGCAGCATTTCCCGGGTTACACCGTCTTTCAGGCCGTAGATGATTTTGGCTCCCGGTTTGGCATCGAGGACATACCACATTTCAGTTTTCCCCAGTTCGCCTTTTGGCAGTCCGGCATAATCATCCGTAGGATGCACCTGTACAGAGAGGTTGTCGTTGCAGTCGAGCAGCTTGATCAGCAGCGGGAATCTTCCGCCGCCCTCCGCATTGCCTTTGCTGCCGAACCATTCTGCTCCAAGCTGTTCCCGGATGGCATCAAGGCCTTGTCCGGCCAGTTCCCCGTTAACTACGGTTGAGACACCATTCGCATGGTCGGCAATCATCCAGCCTTCACCGATGTGGCCTTCCGGCAGCTCCAGGCCGAATTTTTCCAGCGCCCGGCCTCCCCAGACACGTTCTTTGAACTCCGGCTGAAACTTCAGAGGATATGGCTTGGTCATTACAAGATCTTCCTTTCTAATTATAGAATTAGTAAATGCGGCTAATTAATTGCGTGTGGACTGGAAGAATTCAAGCTTCTCCCCATCGGGCCCGTCGAAGAAGAAGTAGCGGCTGCCGTTAGCAAGTGTAGAGATACCGGTCAGGGCAGGGATGCGGAGCCCGGCAAGTCTGCTGTGCTCTTCATCAATGTTGTCGACTGTGAATGCGGTGTGGCTGACCCTGCCTTCCTGCGGCAGACCTTCAAATACCCGTTCGATCAGTTCAACCTCTACGCTGGTCTGGCCGGGAAAACTGAGAAAAGCCAGCCGCAGCCCGTCTTCCGGCTCTCCGATTATTCCCTGCAGCGTGAGGCCGATGACCTCCTGGTAGAATTGCAGCGAACGCTCAAGCTTGTCTACCTTGATTCCGACATGCTCCATCTTTGTTACTGCCATGATTGATCAGCTCCTTTTTTCTTCTCTACAGCCACAACATAAGGGGCGGAGGCCCGCTGCAGCTGGCGGTACACGATGCTTTGCGCCTCCTGCTGGGCCAGGCCCGCGGCCCAGGCTTCTACGGCGGCGGCTTCACTGCCGCCGCCCGCGTGGCCGGGATACAGCACGGCCGTGATGATCCCGCCCGGACGGAGCAGCGCGAGCGCCGCCTGCAGCGCGGCCAGCGTGCTCGCCGGCTCGGTGATGATGGTCTTATCGGCATCGCCCGTGGGCAGATAGCCGAGGTTGAACATCACCGCCGAGACCGTTCCGCGCCAGCCGGGCGGAACGTCTTCAGCCATTGCTGCATGGCTCTGCTGCAGCAGGGTTACGGGAGACAGCGCAGCCGTCGCTTCCTCCCGGGCCAGCCGCAGGCGCTCTTCCGCAAGCTCCAGCGCCGCAGGCTGGATGTCGAAGCCGTAGACTCCGCCGCGCGGCCCGGCCGTCCTGGCGAGGAACAGGGTATCGCTACCTGTGCCTACGGTGGCATCGATGGCCAGCCCGCCGGAGGACAGGCGCCCTTCGGTCAGCTTATGGGCAAAGCTAAGCACGGACATGAAGCCCATCAGCTCTTCCTCCAGTACTTACCCTGCCAGGAGTCGCGGGCAATCAGCTCCTGGTCGATCGCGTTCAGCACTTCCCATTTCTTGAGGCTCCACATCGGGCCGATCAGGGCTTCGCGCGGGGCATCGCCGGTCAGGCGGTGGACAATCATCTCCGGCGGCAGCAGCTCCAGGGAGTCGGCAATAAGCTTTACGTACTCGCCTTGTTCCAGGAAGCGCAGCAGCCCGGCTTCATACTGCTTCACCATCGGCGTCTTGCGCATGAGGTGGAGCAGATGGATTTTGATGCCCTGCACGCCCATGGCGGCAACAGCAGAGACGGTCTCCAGCATCATTTCATGAGTCTCCTGCGGCAGGCCGTGAATAATGTGGGTGCAGACACGGATGCCGTGCTTGCGGAGCTTCGCAACAGCTTCTATATAACAGGCAGTATCATGAGCCCGGTTGATCAGATCGGAGGTGGACTGGTGAATCGTCTGCAGCCCCATCTCTACCCACAGATAAGTGCGTTTGTTCAAATCTGCAAGATATTCGACCACATCATCAGGAAGGCAATCCGGGCGGGTGGCAATTGCGAGGCCTACAACCCCCGGCTGCTGCAAAATAACTTCATAATATTCCCTTAACTCCTCTACCGGAGCATAAGTGTTGGTATAGGCCTGGAAGTATCCGATATACTTGGCGTTCGGCCATTTCAGATGCTGGCGGTCGCGTACTTTGTTGAACTGGGTAACCAGATCATCCCGGCGGCTTCCGGCGAAATCCCCGGACCCTCTGGCACTGCAGAAGGTACAGCCTCCTTTGGCAATGGAACCGTCACGGTTCGGGCAGGTGAAGCCGGCATCAAGCATAACCTTGAACACCTTGGTATCCATCTCCCCGCGCATTTCATAGTTCCAGGTATGGAAACGTTTATCCCCCCACAGAAGCGGAGAAGAACTCTGTAATAAATTAGACATGTGCAGCTCCTTTCATGAACCTTTTCATTGTATCAAAAATCAGCATAGAGCGTAACAAGCAAGCGCCGGAAGTTCAGCAGAAAAAGCTGTGAAAATAGGCAGCGGACAGCGGAATTCCGCTTGAAAATGCTTACACATTATGTTATATTTAAAGTGTAAAAAAGCCGCTGCAATAACCACAATCACATTTATTGAATTCATAATCTCGTGTCGTCCGGTCCATAATAAACCATAGAGGTGATATCGATGAATTCGCAAACCGTATATCCTGAAAGCAAAGGTTCGATTGATGTGCAGCTGACTCCGGATGAAGCCCTTGCCCTGACAGGCGTGGAATTTAACGGCAACCACAAGATTAAGACAGAGGCGCAGCGTAAGATCCGCAGTGCATTTGAGAAGACATTTGATTTTAATTCTCCGGCAAGATAAACTATGTACTGTTGATCATATGGACCCCAATTCCAAATACAACAAAAAAAGGATTTTCGTCCGGTCATATCCAGACTGGGCGAGAATCCCTTTTTTATAAGAATTTATATGTTTTGGGGTCCCCGCAAAGTACCTGAGTCATCACCTGCGCCAAAGCCCCACTTTGTGGGGTTATTTTATTAAGGGGCAAAGCAGAAGAATATAGCGGATCTGCTCCGGCTGCCCGCTTAAAATCCCTTTACTTTTGCCGGTAAGTTCGGCACAATATTGCAAGTGGCAGTTATCCCGTTCACAGTTATGGAATAAGAGATAAGCGGAGGAATACTTAATGCGTTTACGCGGAAGAAAAGGAATACGTGAAAGCCTTGAAGAACAGACTGACCTGGTCATTCTTGATCCACGCAGTCTTAAGGGCCGGTGGTCCGAGCTGTTCGGCAACGGTCATCCGATTCATGTGGAATTCGGAATGGGCAAGGGCCAGTTTATCAGCCAGATGAGCTTCAAATATCCGGGAATTAATTTTATCGGCGTTGATATGTACGACGAGCTGATCCGCCGTGCAGCCGAGAAGGCCAGACTGGTATGGGAGCCGGCAGGGGAAGAGACCCCGCCGAACCTTAAGGTCGCTCTTGCTAATATCGATTATGCCGAGGAAGTGTTTGCTCCGGGGGAGCTGGAGCGGATTTATCTGAATTTCAGTGATCCCTGGCCGAAAAGCAAACATGCGCGCCGCCGCCTGACGCATCCGCGTTTTCTTGACAAATACCGCGGCCTGCTAAGTCCGCTTGGCGAAATTCACCTGAAGACGGATTCCCGCAGCCTGTTCGAATTCTCACTGAATTCCTTTGCTGATTACGGCCTCCAGATGAAGAATATCTCTCTGGACCTGCATGAGGGCGGCATAATTAATGAGGAGCATGTGATGACGGAGTACGAGACTAAATTTTATGGACGCGGGGTTAATATTCACCGCTGCGAGGCCATTGTCGGCGAAGAAGCGCTGAAGCAGTACCAGGCCACACGGCTGGAGAAGTACCGTCTATAGCTTCTACACGCTAATCAAGAGTTTAATCAAACGCAGCAGCATAAAAGGCAGTCCGGACGAAATAACCGGACTGCCTTTTATTTGTATCCTTTGGAATATTGCTGGTATTCATAACGTCATTCTGAATAGCTCTATTCCAGCATATCAATAATGCTCTGGGCGCTTTGCAGCGGATTGTAACGGGAGATGTCCTCCAGATGGAGCTTGCGCCTTGTACGCACATCCCCGTAATCGTTCAGCAGCCGGTTCATCCACCGGTCAACCACTTCAAGGGAGGAGATCAGCTCGCCGAAGCCGGCCGCGGTGAAGTAACGGCTGTTCTCCTCCTCCTGGCCCGGCAGCGGATGATGAAAGAGCATCGGAATGCCTTTGGCCAGCCCTTCACTGCAGGTCATGCCGCCGGGCTTGGTCACCAGCAGGTCTGAGACCTCCATGAGCTTGTCGATGTCACGGGTGAAGCCCAGCAGGAGGATGTTCGGATGATTATAGAGCGGATGGTTCTTCATCTCCTGCAGCAGCCTGTCATTCTGGCCGAGGCAGAAGATGAGCTGCACCTGCTCCCGCCAGCCGGCCAGCGCCTCGTTCACTACCTCATCATTCATCATTCCCCAGCCGCCGCCCATGACCAGCACGGTAGGCATGTTCCGCAGGCTGAATTGCTGCTGGATTTCCTCCCGGCCCGGGTGCTCCCAGAATATGGGGTGCACCGGCATGCCCGTGACCCGGATTTTGGCAGCAGAGACGCTGCGGCGGCGCAGCTTGGCTTTGACCTCCGGAGTAGAGACCAGATAGCGGTCGACCTCGGGACTGATCCAGCTGGCATGGGCATCGTAATCGGTAATGACCGTAATCAGCGGCGCTTTAAGCGACGGGTCCAGCCGTTTCAGCCGGGAGACGACAGCACCGGGGATGAAGTGGGTGCAGACAATGATATCCGGCTTCAGCTGCTTCACAATATTTTGCGTATGAGTATAAAATATGCGGTGCAGGGCAAGTGTGGTAAGACGGTTGAATGATTTCTGGTGACGGTATACATACCCCATCAGCCGGGGCTGGGATGTCACCGTTTTGCGGTAGGCCGAGACGATCAGCGGAGCCATCTTGGGATTCAGGAAGCTGCCGAGCTCGAGCACCTTGGTCTGCACATCCGGCGACAATTTACGCAGGCTGCTCGACAGCGCATATGCTGCCTGGGTATGCCCGGCGCCGAAACCTTCCGACAGCAGTAATACTCTTTTTTTGCGCAATGTAGCATTCACCTGTTCTAATATAAAAATTTAGTGGTATTCATTAGCCCGGTGCCTGCGGGGCATCAGACCCATAGCGCAAGCGTACCTGCTGCAACACCAGAGCCGATGACCGCGCCGGCAATCACGTCAGACGGATAATGCAGCCCCAGATAGATCCGGGAGAAGCCGACCGTGCACGCGAGCGGAAGCAGGATAATGGTCAGGGCAGGGTAAGCCATCATATAAGGAACCGTTGAGGCGAAGATAGCTGTAGTATGGCCTGAAGGAAAAGAATGATCCTTAAGCGGATTATGGAACGTATTGGTGCCCGGCAGCGCGAGATAAGGCCGCATGCGCGGATATAGCTTTTTGGCGACGGCGACCGGCAGATGACTTACAGCCAGTGAAGTCAGCGCCTGCAGTCCGGTGGTTCTCCATGGCTGCGGACACAGTGCCCAGATCAGAACGTTAATGCCGATGGCACAGGTGGCTCCCCCCAGATGGGTGATGTAATAGAGCCAGAAGTTCAGAAAAGGATTGTGTAACCGTCCGTTAATCCATTGAAAAAGACGCCGCTCCAAGAGATGCAGTTTCTTGAATAAAGGTCTCATATCTTGTCCCTCCGATAGTCCGGCTAAAGATATTTGGCGCAGCTTTAAGGGCAGGTTTTATGACCTGAAGCTGTCCTTATCATACTTTTTTCAGGCAGTCCATTTCAAGAAAAAGCTCGCGTGCGGTCGAAAAATGACAGTTTTGACTTGTTAACCCCTTACGCCGTACAATGATTCAAGCAGGCAGATCCCGTTTAAAAGGTAACAGAGAAATGAGGTTCCAGCCAGTACCTGGAAACCCCGTTCATATCTTCAAGAGACGGAACAAATACAAAATCGGCAGCCTGCCCGAAAAAAGGGATTACGCTCGTCTATTCTAAGGGATGCAACAAAAGGGTCAGCAAGAACGTTCAAAAACCAGAGACAGAGAAAAACAACAGACTGGAAAAGGGGGCATCAAAAGATCATGACAGACGCATTGTTTGTTACGCTCCAAGTGATCTTGGCGGCAATTGCCGTGTATCAGTTCGGATTTTCGCTGTTCGGACTGCGCAGGCAAAAGAACAAGGTAATTCATGCGCCGCAGAAATCATTTGCCGTACTGGTTGCAGCGCACAACGAGGAAGAAGTGGTCGGCGCATTAATGGAAAATCTGAAACAGCTTAATTATCCCCGGGAACTGTACGATGTATTTGTCATCTGCGATAACTGTACGGATAATACGGCTGCCATCGTGCGGGAGCACGGCATGAATGCCTGTGTACGCACCAACAGTAACCTGCGCGGAAAAGGGTATGCCATTGAATGGATGCTCAAGGAGCTGTGGGCGCTGCCCCGCCAGTATGATGCCGTCGTAATGTTCGATGCCGACAATCTCGCGCATACGGAATTCCTGACCGAGATGAACAATGATCTCTGTTCAGGCGGACGGGTCATTCAAGGGTATATCGATACGAAGAACCCTGAGGATTCCTGGATCACTGCAGCGTACGGCGTATCGTACTGGTACATCAACCGTCTCTGGCAGCTGTCACGCCACAATTTGAAGATGGCTAACTTCCTCGGCGGAACGGGCATGTGCTTCGAGACTAACCTGCTGAAGGAAATGGGCTGGGGTGCAACAAGCCTGGTTGAGGATTTAGAGTTCACCATGCGCAGTGCCTCAAAGGGCGTCTATCCGAGATTCAATTATGATGCTAAGGTATTCGATGAGAAGCCGCTGACGTTCAAAGCTTCCTCGAGACAGCGGCTGCGCTGGATGCAGGGGCATTTCACAGTGGCCCGCCGTTATTTCTTCCCGCTCTTGTGGCAGGGTATTAAAGAGCGCAGCCTGACGAAGTTTGACCTGGCGCTGTACGGAGCGAATGTCTACATCGTTCTGCTGACGTTCCTGATGACCGCCGTAATGTGGATCGACAACTCCATGTTTGGCGGCCCGCATATTGCCAATATCTATGGGCATCTGCCGCTGTGGCTCAGCTATTTTGCTGTCGGTGCCAACATTCTGACCTTCCTGCTGGCCATGGCCCTGGAGAAGGTGAAGTTCAAGAAGGTGTATCTGTACCTGCTGGCCTTCCCTTTCTATCTGCTGTCCTGGTATCCCATTACGTTCTATGCGTTCTTCACGCAGAACAACAAGCAATGGAGCCATACGAAGCATACACGGGTAGTACGGCTTGAAGAGGTGCAGAGCAAGCAAGTCTAAATTATGCAGGCAACTGATTTTTTCACTAAAAGGTGTTGACACCAGTTGCTCATTGCTGTATATTATTCAAGTATGCAAAACATAGGGATTGCAAGCAGAAGCACCGGCTTCTCACCTGAACGGCTATATGCCGGCTGGTTTTGATCTCAATGCTTTATGGATGTTATAATTCATGAACGTTGATCAAACGGGGTGTCGGGGAGTTACCGGCATCCCTTTTTTATGGAGAACCGTAAATAAATTACCCAAAGAAGATCCGGAGGTGGAGTATTATCAGTAAGGAACATATGATCAATGATGAAATTCGGGCCAAAGAGGTTCGGCTGGTTGGAGCGGAAGGCGAACAAATCGGGATCAAACCGATCCGCGAGGCGTTGCAGATGGCAATCGATCTTAATCTGGATCTAGTCAACGTAGCACCGCAGGCGAAACCGCCGGTATGCCGCATCATGGATTACGGCAAGTTCCGTTATGAAACACAGAAGAAAGAGAAGGAAGCGCGCAAGAACCAGAAGATCGTTGACATCAAGGAAGTCTGGTTCCGTGCCAACATTGATGAACATGATTATCAGACCAAGTTCCGCAATGTGGTCAAATTCCTGGGCGAAGGCGACAAAGTGAAGTGCTCCGTACGTTTCCGCGGACGGGAAATTGCCCACGCGAATATCGGTCAGAAAATTCTGGAGCGCGTGAAGAACGAAGTGGAAGAGTTGTCTGTTGTTGAGCGCCAGCCTAAGCTGGAAGGCCGCAGCATGATTATGATTCTGGCTCCTAAAGCCCAATAATCTGGAGTCACTTGCATAGCAATTTGGCGCCGCATAATAATCAAGGAGGAAACACCATGCCTAAAATGAAAACCCACAGCAGCCTGAAAGGCCGCTTCAAGATCACTGGATCTGGTAAAGTACTGCGTTACAAAGCCCACAAGAACCACTTGCTGTCCCACAAGTCCAAACGCGCTAAGCGCGTACTGAACGGCAATCCGGTTATGGCTGCCGGTGACGTGAGACGTTTGAAACAAGGACTTGCTAACTTGAAATAGTTTGATTACACATTTTTGGGAGGTTTATTAATATGGCAAGAGTTAAAGGCGGCTTTGTAGTTCGTCGTAGACATAAAAAAGTATTGAAGCTGGCAAAGGGTTATTTCGGTTCCAAACACCGCATTTTCAAAACAGCTAAAGAGCAAGTAATGAAATCGATGGTTTACGCTTACCGTGACCGTCGTCAGACTAAACGTAACTTCCGCAGACTGTGGATCGTTCGTATCAACGCAGCAGCACGTTTGAACGGTCTTTCTTACAGCAAGCTTGTACACGGCCTGAAACTGGCTGGCGTAGAAGTGAACCGCAAGATGCTGGCTGACCTGGCAGTAAACGATCTGAACGCATTCAACTCCCTGGCTGTTGTAGCCAAAGAGAAGATCAACGCGTAAGAACGAGATGAACCGAAAAGCACCGCCTGCGGGAGTACCCGTGTGACGGTGCTTTTTTTTGAGGGATAAGAATCAGCCTCGAAGCCAAGCCCCACTCTGTGGGGTTATTTTGTGCGGTGAGGCCAGGGCGATCAGGGTCCTCTGAACGAAGAGGGCTGCCGGGCTCAGACTATTCCCAGTACTTTGTAGTTCCCAGCTGGGAGGCCAGCTTCTTGCTGCTGGTGCGTCTGATCTTACGCAGCTCCGAGCGTTCGCCGGCAGACTGGCAGATCAGCTTCTCTTCATCGGTCTCGGCGATGATTCCCGGAACCGGAGACGGGGTGCCGTCTTCCTGGACAGCTACGAAGGTCAGGAAGGAGGTGGCGGCAACGCGGCGCTCTCCTGTGTAGAGATTCTCGGAAATGATTTTGACGAACACCTCAATGCTGGTGCGGCCTGTCCAGGAGACAAAGGATTCGAAGCAGACGGAGTCCGTAGGCCTGATCGGCAGGAGAAAGTCGACAGAGTCAGTGGAGGCGGTCACTACATTAGTGCGGCAATGGCGCATAGCTGAGATTGAGGCGACTTCGTCAATGGTGCTCATCAGCTTCCCGCCGAACAGCGTCTTGTGGTTGTTTACATCATTCGGGAAAACACGGCCGGTTTTGAATACCCGTGATTCATGGCAGTATTTGAAGGCCGGCATAGCTTGGGACGGGTTCTCTTGATCCATTTCAGTAACTCCCTTTGCGAACAATATGTAAAAATACATGATAATAGAAAAGCCATCCTCGTGCAATAATAATGTTAATGCAATGGTGCCATAGCAGGAATTTCGAGGTTTTCTAACGCACACCAGACATGGATGTGACGAGTCATGTTAAGGTAAGCGGTTTCTTGTTGAAAAATGCAAATTATTATTGACCTGAGGTCATTAATGGACTGGATTTTAGCCTTTTTTGCAGGTATAATTTGTACTAATGGTATGTCCAAGCAGAACACAGAAGACATCCAATTTATTAAGGGGGATCACATTCGATGAAGAAGCTTTACCAACTGTCTTTGGTTATGGTTCTGGCATTCACTGTCATTTTGGCAGGATGCGGAAACAATAACAATGCAAATTCCGGCACTAACGCTGGTGCTGCAACTAATGCTCCAACTGATGCAGCAGCTACAGAAGCACCAGCAGCAACTGAGGCTCCTAAAGCTGTTAAACTCGGTCTCGTAACTGACGTAGGCGGAGTTAACGACAAATCCTTTAACCAATCCGCTTGGGAAGCACTGCAGGCTCTGGAATCAGAAGCCGGTGCTGAAATCAAATACCTGCAAAGTAAATCCAATGCAGACTACGAGCCAAACCTTAACCAATTCGTTAAAGGCGGCTACGATCTGACTTGGGGTATCGGTTTCGACCTTGGTGATGCAGTTCTTAAAGTTGCTAACGAGAACCCTACTGCAAACCTGGCAATCATTGACAGCGTAGTTGAAGCTCCTAACGTTGAGTCCGTAACTTTTGCTGAGAATGAAGGTTCCTTCCTGGTGGGTGTTGTTGCAGGTCTGACAACCAAAACTAACAAAGTAGGCTTCATCGGCGGTATGGAAAGCCCGGTTATCAAACGTTTTGAAGTTGGTTTCAAAGCCGGCGTAGAAGCGGTTAACCCTAATGCAACTGTAACAATCACTTATGCAGGCGCTTATGACAAGCCTGATACTGGTAAGTCTCTGGCAGCTACTCTGTATGATGCCGGCAACGACATCATCTTCCCGGCAGCTGGCGCAACTGGTAACGGTGTGTTCAACGAAGCTAAATCCCGCAACAAAGCAGGCGGTACTAAAGTATGGGTTATCGGCGTTGACAAAGACCAATCCCTGGAATTTGGCGATGACGTAACTTTGACTTCCATGATCAAACGTGTTGACGAAGCGGTTAAGAAGGTTTCTCAGCAGGTAGTTGATGGTACATTCAAAGGCGGTACTACAACTGTATTGAGCCTGAAAGACAACGGTGTAGGTCTTCCTGAAACTTCTAAAGCCAACGTAACTCCTGAAATTCTGGCTAAAGTTGACGAATACAGCAAACAAATCATCGATGGAACAATCGTTGTTCCTGCCGAGTAATTTTTTGCTTCACCTTTTGCGGATCTGACATAACAGGGAACAAGGCCGGTTAATACACTGGCCTTGTTCCCTGTTACAACACTGGTTATAGACTTCACAGCGGTACCGTCCTGTCCGGGGCGGTACAGCCGTGTCTATAGAGCAAAATTGGCAATATTATATATTCTGTGATGAGGGTGATTCCATGAGTGCTGCGGCTCCTGTCGTAGAGTTGAAGCAAATCACAAAACGCTTTCCCGGTATTATAGCGAACGACTCCATCAGTCTGACGCTGGAAAAAGGGGAGATTCATGCGCTGCTTGGTGAGAACGGGGCAGGCAAGTCAACCTTGATGAATATCGTATTCGGACTGTACCAGCCCGATGAAGGCAGCATCGAAATCGACGGGAAACCGGTTATTATCGATAACCCCAATAAGGCTATTGAGCTGGGCATTGGTATGGTTCACCAGCATTTCAAGCTTGTAGAGCCTTTTACGGTAACCGAGAACATTGTTCTTGGCATGGAGCCGAAAAAAGGTCTTAAAATTGACTATAAATCCGCTGCGGAGCAGGTTCGTAAGCTATCGGAGCAGTACGGTCTACAAGTCAATCCGAATGCTAAAATTCATGACATTTCGGTAGGCATGCAGCAACGGGTAGAAATTATGAAAACCCTGTACCGCGGAGCGGATATACTTATATTCGACGAGCCTACTGCTGTGCTAACGCCACAGGAAATTACGGAACTAATGGCGATTATGAAGCGGCTCGTTGCTGAAGGCAAGTCCATTATTCTTATTACACATAAGCTCAAAGAAATTATGCAGATTTCCGACCGGGTAACCATTATCCGGCGCGGGAAGGTAATTGATACGGTTAAGACTTCCGAAACGAACCCTAATGAACTGGCAGAGAAGATGGTTGGGCGCGGAGTCACCTTCAAGGTGGACAAGCAGCCTGCACATATCGGAACCAGCATCTTGAAGCTGTCTGACGTCAGCAGTAAAAGCAAAGACGGCGTTCCTGTGCTGAATGGGCTTAGCTTTGAAGTGAAGGCGGGCGAAATTCTGGGGATTGCCGGGGTAGACGGTAACGGTCAGAGCGAGCTGATTCAGGCAATAACCGGGCTGCGTAAAATTGACTCCGGTTCAATCACGGTTTCCGGTAAGGAAATTGCTAATCTGTCTCCGCGTAAAGTATCTGAGATGAACGTTTCCCATATTCCGGAAGACCGGCATAAGCATGGGCTTGTGCTCGATTTCACTGTGAGTGAAAATATGGTTCTGGAAACGTATTATAAGAGCCCGTATAACCAGAACGGCTTCCTAAACAAGGATGTTATTGATAAGCATGCAGAGGATCTGGTGAAGCAGTTCGATGTGCGTACGCCTTCGATCGAGAACAAAGCCCGGTCATTATCCGGCGGTAATCAGCAGAAAGCGATTATTGCGCGGGAAATAGACAAAAATCCGACGCTTCTCATTGCTGCGCAGCCGACACGCGGTCTTGATGTCGGGGCGATTGAGTTCGTACAAAAGCAGCTGATCGCACAGCGTGATCAGGGCAAAGCAGTATTGCTGATTTCATTCGAACTGGATGAAATTATGAATGTATCCGACAGAATTGCCGTTATTTATGAAGGCCAGATCGTCGGAGAAGTATACCCGCAGGATACGAATGACCAGGAACTGGGTCTTATGATGGCGGGAAGCTTGAAGCGGGGGGGCCAGGCGGATGTCTAGAATCAAAAAAATATTCGCAACAGACAGCTATGTTATTCCTGTTGTAGCGATTCTGATGGGTTTCCTGGTCGGTGCTATTGTCATGCTGATTGGCGGATACGACCCAGTCGCTGCTTACTCCGCGCTGTTCAAACGCGTCTTCGGCAGCCCGTATGACTTTGGTGAGGCGGTTCGTGAGATGACACCGCTGATGTTAACGGGTCTTGCTGTAGCCTTTGCCTTCCGTTCGGGGATGTTCAACATTGGTGCCGATGGCCAGGTCATGATCGGGATGACAGCTGCCTCTGTAGTCGGCATTAAGCTGGGCGGCATACTGCCGGCATTCCTGCTTGTCCCGCTTGCAGTTATTGCTGCCGGGGTATGCGGCGGACTTTGGGCCGGTATTGCCGGCTATCTGAAGGCGAAGCGCGGAATCAATGAAGTTATAACAACCATCATGCTGAACTGGATTGCGCTTTTCCTGTCGAACTATATTGTCCGGACGTTCCTGCTGTTACAAGGGCAGAACCGGTCGGAAGATAATCCGGCATCCCTTTCCATGACATTCCTGTTCTCGACATTTGATAATGCCCGTCTGCACTGGGGAACAGTTATTGCCCTTGCAGCTGCTTCGTTCTTCTATATCTACCTGTGGAAGACCAAACAGGGATATGAGATGCGTGCAGTTGGCTTGAACCCGCATGCTGCAGAATATGCCGGAATGAATGTGGGACGTAATGTAATCAAAGCCATGTTTATCAGTGGTGTGTTTGCCGGACTGGCCGGAGCAGGTGAAGTGCTGGGCGTGTTCCATTATCAATCGGTATTCGCAGCTTCCCCGGGCTATGGCTTTGACGGGATCGCTGTTGCCCTGCTTGGCTTGACGCATCCGCTTGGTGTTATTCTTGCGGCTATTCTGTACGGTACACTAACCTATGGTTCAGCGGGCATGAGCTTTGGTGCAGATGTGCCTCCCGAGCTGATCCGTATTGTCATCGGTTCGATCATATTCTTTATTGCTGCGCAGGGCATTGTACGCTGGGTGCTTAAACCGTTTTACTTCAAGCGCAAGAAAGAGAAGGTGTTGTAGATGGAAATCTTAGGCCAATTACTTAATACTACGCTTGTTTTTTCCACGGCGCTTATATTCGCTGCCCTTGGCGGCATCTTCTCTGAACGCTCCGGTGTCGTTAACATCGGTCTGGAAGGCTTGATGATGTTTGGCGCTTTTGCTGCTGCTGTAGGCGGTTATTATGCCCAGGAAGCGGGAATGGGCGAGTGGGCTCCATGGGTTGGTGTGCTTAGTGCAATGGCTGTAGGCGTGATCGGTTCACTGATTCATGCGGTGGCCTCTATAACCTTCAAGGCCGATCAGACGATCAGCGGTACGGTTATTAACTTCCTGGCCGCAGGTAGTACACTTTACATGGTTAAGCTGATCTTCGACGGTTCCGGTGAGACACCGCTGATTGACGGCTTCAGCAAAGTGTCTATTCCCGGACTCTCCAAGATTCCGGTAATTGGTGAAGGGATATTCAATTCCTATCCAACGACTTATTTAGCGATCATTCTGGTAATTGTCATTTATTTTGTCCTGTTCAAAACTCCGTTTGGTCTCCGGCTGCGTGCAGTCGGCGAACATCCGAGTGCTGCTGACACGCTGGGTGTAAATGTAAACAAGATGAGATACGTCGGCGTAATGCTGAGCGGAATGCTGGCAGGTATCGGCGGAGCGACAATTACTTTAACTACTACGGGTACATTTGCGCATAACACGATCTCCGGGCAAGGCTTTATTGCAATTGCAGCGATGATCTTCGGGAAATGGAACCCGCTCGGCGCCTTCGGAGCCGCTGTATTCTTCGGCCTGTCCCAGGCGATCCGCAACTATGTGCAATTGTTTGAATGGTCGAAGAGTATTCCGCAGGAATTTATTTTCATGATTCCTTATGTGCTTACCATCATCGTGCTGGTCAGTGCGGTCGGCCGGTCTTCGGCTCCTAAAGCATTGGGTGAACCATACGACCCGAGCAAACGCTAAATTTCTGATCCGCTTCAATAGGTATGCTATTTAAAAGAGCGCATTTTCGGTTATCCGGGAATGTGCTTTTTTTGTTGAAGCAGCCCTCATAACCTGAACAGGGCAGATGTACAGGCAAAGACCGGCAGCGGCGAATAGACTGCTTTAGAACTAAGTAGGAGGGATATTATGGCACAGCCGGTTACGAAGAAACAAGTGATGAAGCTGATTGGCAAAAATATCGTTGCGGTCAAAAAAGACGGCTCCAAGGTAACGGGGAAATTGCTGCGTGTATCAGGAAACCGTCTTGTTCTGCAAAGGATCAGTGGTAAAAAAGTACAAACGAAAGCATTGATCCCGCTCGTGCTGTTTGATTTGCTTGCTGTAGGTACGGCTCCTTATGCTTATGGAGGCGGAGGCTACGGTTATGGCGGGGTTCCTTATGGCGGCTATGGCCCTGGCCCTGTTCCCGGTCCTTACGGCGGTTATGGTCCTGGTCCCGGTTATGGAGTTCCGCCAATCGGATTTTTTTAATGGCCGGCCTATAGAGAAAATTATCAGATGAATTGTTTTTCAAGCTCATAACAGTAGTTTTGCGGCTGATAACGGGCTACATTGTAGCCCGATTTTTCATAAAAGGCGAGACCGGCGGTATTTCCGGTATCGACGGAGACTTTAGCCCTGCGGCAAGCACGGGATAGTGCAAACCGCTCTGCCCGGTCCATAAGCATATTTCCATAACGCTTACGCCTTGCACCCGGTGCAATAGCAAGCATATCGATATATAACAAATCCCCGTGCAGCATGAAGTGCACGAACCCCAGCGGATCACTTTCGTAATCTGGACAAGCGACAAGAGTGACGCCCTGCCCCAGACGGCGGGGCAGATCTTTCCGGACCTGATTGATGATCGTTTGCGGAAGATGGGATAACGGGACAAGCTGCTTTTCAATCAAGTCGAAAATGACGGTGTCATCCTGCTTGGGTCTGCGGTAACGAATCATAAGATGCCCCCTTTCCACGCATTGTCGTACATCATATGCCCTGCCTGGTGTGGGCGTTCCGGAAAGGGTAGAACAACATTTTGTGAAGAATTTAATATAGTTACGGAAGATGGGTATTGACTTAACCATGTGAGGAATCATATAATGTGTCTAAACATTTTAACGAACATACATGTATCGGCGATGAAGAGGACGAAGTTTTAAGGGCTCTTTTGTTCAGAGAGTGAGAGGAATTGCTGCAACCTCCACCAGAATCCCTTATATACGAGCTCACCTCGGAGCTGTTTCCCTGAAAGGTCTTCCAGCAAGAGCGGTGGAATTATTAGGGGGAATCGTTTAGTCCGCGTTAGGGACTTCAGGTTACAAAGATTTGGGCCCTGCCTACATCGATGGATTTTTGTATCCTGATAAGGTGTTGCATCGTGAGATGTAATGCAAACATGGGTGGTACCACGGAAGCTAAACCTTTCGTCCCTCACGCGCTTATTCGGCGCGTGGGAGGCGAAAGGTTTTTTTGTTGAATAGGGAGAATTTACGGCCTAATCGCAAATATTAAGTGTTGGATATGAGGGCAGCCTGTCATTTGAATAATGCATGTGAACTATCGAAGGGAGGAATACTGATGAGCGCGCAATTACCGGAAGTGCGGTCGATAGAGCAGTTACGTGAGAAATGGAAAAATCCTGAGGTGATTACGGGATCTGAAGTCCTTCTGCGCAGTCTTGTACTGGAGGATGTGGACACTGTATTCGGATATCCGGGCGGGGCTGTACTGTATATCTATGATGCTCTTTATGGATTCGATGATTTCAAACATATCCTGACCCGCCATGAGCAGGGGGCCATCCATGCCGCTGACGGATATGCCAGAGCAAGCGGCAAAGTAGGCGTATGTATTGCTACTTCAGGACCCGGGGCAACCAATCTGGTGACGGGAATTGCAACAGCATATATGGACTCCGTTCCGCTGGTGGTGATTACGGGGAATGTATTCTCCAGCCTGATCGGAACAGATGCTTTCCAGGAAGCAGACATTACAGGTATAACGATGCCGATTACGAAGCATAGCTATCTGGTGCGGGATGTAGAAGATCTGCCGCGGATCATTCATGAAGCTTTCCATATTGCCAACACAGGGCGCAAAGGACCGGTTCTGATCGATATTCCTAAGGATGTATCGGCGGCTAAAACCTTATTCACGCCAATCCAGCAGCAAGGTGTGAATCTTCGCGGCTACAATCCGCGCACAGTGCCTAATAAGCTACAGCTGGATAAGCTGGTGAAGGCAATTGCTGCAGCTGAGCGTCCGATCATTATTGCAGGCGGCGGGGTTATTTACTCCGGGGCGCATGAGGCGATGCATGAATTTGTGAAGCGGACTGAAATTCCGATTACTACAACTTTGCTGGGTCTTGGCTGTTATCCGAGTGCGGATGAGCTGTGGATGGGAATGCCCGGCATGCACGGAACTTACACGGCGAACAATGCAATTCAACAATGCGATTTGCTGATTAATATCGGTGCCCGGTTTGATGACCGCGTAACCGGTAAGCTGGACGGATTTGCTCCTAAAGCTAAGATTGTGCATATTGATATTGATCCGGCAGAGATCGGCAAGAATGTATCGCCCGATATTCCAATCGTAGGTGATGTGAAGACTGTACTGGAATTGCTGATTCCTGACCTTAAGCGCGCTGCGAATGCAGATGCCTGGAGAACGCAGATTGCACAGTGGAAGCTGGAACATCCGCTGAAGTACAAGGATTCGGAGACAGAGCTCAAGCCCCAATGGGTGATTGAGATGATTAACGACACCACAAAGGGTGAAGCTATTGTTACTACAGATGTAGGGCAGCATCAGATGTGGGCGGCACAATACTACAAATTCAACCACCCGCGCTCCTGGATTACCTCAGGCGGACTTGGAACGATGGGCTTCGGATTCCCTTCTGCGATCGGAGCGCAGATGGCGCAGCCTGAACGTCTGGTAGTCTCCATTAACGGTGACGGCGGAATGCAGATGTGTTCCCAGGAACTCGCAATCTGTGCGATCAATAACATTCCGGTTAAGATTGTTGTTATTAATAATCAGGTGCTGGGTATGGTCCGCCAATGGCAGAATCTGATCTATGAGAAGCGTTACAGCTACACCGATCTTGCCGGCAGCCCGGATTTTGTAAAGCTGGCTGAAGCTTATGGGGTTAAGGGCTTGCGGGCTACGAACAAAGAGGAAGCCGGAGCTGTATGGAAGGAAGCACTGGAAACACCTGGACCCGTCCTGGTAGAGTTCGTTGTTCCAAAAGACGAGAATGTCTACCCGATGGTAACCCAAGGGTCAACCATTGATCAAATGCTGATGGGGGATGAATAACGGTGATGAAGCATACGATTTCCGTGCTTGTAAATGACCAGCCAGGTGTGCTGCAGCGGGTATCCGGACTGTTCGGCCGCCGGGGGTTCAATATTGAGAGCATTACTGTAGGCCAGTCCGAAGAAATCGGGCTGTCCCGGATGGTTATTGTTACACTTGGTGATCAGCACACACTGGAGCAGATTGAGAAGCAGCTCTACAAGCTGATTGACGTAATTAAAGTTGTTGACCTGGGCTCAAAGCCGATGGTTGCCCGCGAGCTGGCATTGATTAAGGTTAAGGCAGAGCCTGCTGAGCGTCCTGAGATTATGGGTGTAGTTGAAACCTTCCGCGCTTCGGTAGTCGATATCGGAACAACCAGCGTGCTGGTACAGGTAGTTGGCGATACCCAGAAGATTGATGCTATGATTGAACTGCTCAAGCCATACGGCATTAAAGAGCTGTCACGAACTGGAGTAACGGCGATGATCCGCGGTAATGCCTGATCGTCATAATTTACAGCTTTAACGAATTACTGCTTGCTTGCATTAATTTAATAAGATTATGTACATTTAACCCGCGAAAGAGCGGGGGCTTGAGGAGCACAGCAGATTATAATAGAAGTTATGCTCTTGAAGCACCCGCTCTTTACGATGGGTCCCAAATTAAAGGAGGATATTGACAATGGCAGTTACAACGTACTATGAACAGGATGCAGAACTAAGCGTTTTGAAAGGAAAGACAATTGCAGTAATCGGGTACGGCAGCCAAGGACATGCCCAGGCGCAGAACCTGCGTGACAGCGGCCTTCAGGTTGTTATCGGCCTGCGTGAAGGTAAATCTTTTGAAACTGCCAAGAATGACGGTTTCGAAGTGTTGTCTGTAGCTGAAGCAGTATCCCGCGCAGATGTAGTGCAGATTCTCATGCCTGACGAAACACAGGCTTCTGTATATAAGAACGATATCGAACCGAACCTCAAGAATGGTGCGGCTCTGATGTTCTCCCACGGCTTCAACGTGCATTTCGGCCAGATCGTTGCTCCTAAGGATGCTGACGTATTGCTGGTAGCACCTAAGTCCCCGGGCCACATGGTCCGCCGTACTTATGTTGAAGGCTTCGGCGTTCCCGGCCTGATCGCTATTGAACAGGATGCAACCGGCAATGCGAAGGCAATCGGCCTTGCTTATGCCAAAGGCATCGGCTGTACCCGTGCAGGAGTAATTGAAACCTCCTTCCGTGAAGAAACAGAAACCGATTTGTTCGGTGAGCAAGCCGTGCTTTGCGGTGGTGTATCCGAACTGATCAAGGCTGGCTTCGAGACATTGACTGAAGCCGGATATGCTCCTGAGATGGCTTACTTCGAGTGTTTGCATGAGCTGAAGCTGATCGTTGACATGGTATATGAAGGCGGATTGTCCAGCATGCGCGATTCCATCAGTAACACTGCGGAATATGGTGACTATGTAACTGGACCACGCATCATTACTGCTGAGACTAAGAAAGCTATGAAAGAAGTACTGTCTGATATTCAACAGGGTAAATTCGCCCGCGACTTTATTCTTGAGAACCAGTCCGGCCGTGCCTTCCTGACCGCTACCCGCCGCAATGAAGCCGCTCATCCGGTTGAAGTGGTAGGCAGCCAGCTGCGCGAAATGATGCACTGGATCAAGAAGTAGGTCATATACTTAAGATTACAATGAACCATAGATGACTCTCAGATGCGGCCGTAATTTTGCGAGCCGCATTTGAGGGTTTATGGACTTTTCTTCAGGAGGTGCTCAGCATGCGGAAAATATATGTGTTCGACACGACACTGCGTGACGGAGAGCAGTCGCCGGGTGTGAACCTCAATACGCGTGAGAAAGTGGAAATCGCTTATCAGCTTGAGAAGCTGGGAATTGACCGGATGGAAGCAGGCTTTCCTGCCGCTTCACCCGGAGATCTGGCTGCAGTGAACGCAGTTGCCAGAGCCGTTAAGAACGTTACGGTAATTGGCCTCTCCCGTTCGAGAGAGAGCGATATTGATGCTGTTAAGGAAGCATTGCAGGGAGCGCAAGATCCTTGCATCCATATTTTCCTGGCGACTTCTCCCATTCACCGCCAGCATAAGCTGCGCATGGATAAATCACAGGTACTGGAAACTGCGCAGTCCGCAATCCGTTATGCCAAGAAATATTTCTCCAAGCTGGAGTTCTCTCTGGAGGATGCCGGACGGACGGAACGTGAATTCATGGCAGAAGTGGTGGCAATGGCGATTCGCGAAGGGGCAAATGTAGTCAATATCCCTGATACTGTGGGGTATTTGAATCCTTCAGAATATGGCGCAATCTTCAAATTCCTGAAGGATACAGTACCTGGGATTGAGCGTGTGCAGCTAAGCGCCCACTGTCATAACGATTTGGGTATGGCAACTGCGAACACGCTGGCTGCTATTCAGAATGGTGCGGACCAGATTGAAGGAACGATTAACGGAATCGGCGAACGTGCCGGTAATACCGCAATCGAAGAGGTTGCACTGGCACTGGAAACACGCAGTGAATTTTTTGATGCCAAAACTTCACTGGTGTTGTCCGAAATTTCGCGGACCAGCCGTCTGGTCAGCAAGCTGACCGGGATGGTAGTGCCCGGCAATAAAGCCATCGTTGGCGCGAATGCCTTCGCGCATGAATCCGGGATTCATCAGGACGGCATGCTGAAGGAGAAAACGACCTATGAGATCATGACACCGGAAACGATCGGACTCAAGGAGAGCAAGCTGGTACTTGGCAAGCACTCCGGCCGCCATGCCTTCCGTGATAAGCTGAATGATCTGGGCTTTGATGTCTCTGAGGAAGAGATCAATATCGCTTTTGCCAAATTCAAGGATTTGGCTGATAAGAAAAAGGAAGTCTCGGATGAGGACATTCTGGCTCTGCTTGAAGAGAAGCTGATTGATACGCCGGAGACATTCAGCCTGCAGACAATTTATGTGACGTATGGCAATGAGGCTACCCCAACCGCCAAGGTTATTATTAACGGGCAGGAGCCTGAGCCGATCGTGGCCAGTGCTGAAGGCAATGGTTCAGTTGATGCAATCTATAACGCCATTGACCAGGCTACGGGCGAAGAGGTCACCCTGGGTGATTATTCGATTAAAGCTGTCAGCAGGGGCAAAGATGCGCAGGGTGAGGTGCATGTTGTGCTCTCGCAAGGCGAGATTGCTGTCCAGGGCCGCGGGCTCAGCACTGATATTCTTGAAGCAAGTGCCAGAGCTTACCTGGATGCGCTGAACAAGCTGATTGAGAAACGTAAAACATTGCAGCCGGCCGACCCTTCCAGCCTTTAAACCAAAAAGTTAATATTCAACCTAAAACCTGTAAATTAGCCATTCGATCAGCAGAAATAGTCTGCTGGCTGAATGGTTTTTTTATGTAAGTTAAAATATGGGATTCATTTACAGTGATTTATCAGTGATTTATCAGTGGGAGTGTTTACTATGAGATTTGTCATTCTTACGACTTTTAAATTTTTCGTCTGTCAATTTTGCAAAATTTCAGGAGGTTTTAAACGAGAAAGAGCGAATTTACATAGTTGATCAGACGCTTTTGACAATTTTTACATGTCCGGCACTAGAGAAAAATATAAAGGGAAGAGGGAGATGTCTTGAGATTAATGAAAAAGAAGAAATGGGCTATGTGGCTCGGGGGATTATTACTTGCAATACTAGTCGCTAATTCTATGGGCTTCTTTTCCAGCATCAATGCAGCTAACGGAGAAACCCCGATTACTGAAAATATTATTAAATCCGTCACATTATCCGTGTACGAAAGTGATGGCACACAGGTTACTGATACTGTATATAAGATCGATTCGACCATTAGGCTGGATTTGACCTATGAGCTGCCGGAGGATGAAGATAACAATCCGATCTATACAGGGAATTCTACATATACCTATAAGCTTCCTGATCAATTGCAAATTGATAAAGAAATGACGGATAAATTGTATTTCAATGATTCTCCAACTGGCGATGTCGGAACTTATACTGTAAAAACTGACAACACAGTTGTATTTAACTTCAACAATATTAGTGATTATTACTCACAAATAAAAGGTACCTTCTGGGTGAAAATTAAACTCAGCCAGACTAGAACCACCGGTAGTACCGTACAGGTGCTTCCTTTCCCGATCTCTGGGAATCCTGATTATGCAATCACCATCCAAATTAAACCTGAAAAAGGAAGTGTGATTACCAAATCGGGGATACCTCTGCCGCAAAAGTATAATGCGAATAAAATCGAGTGGACGGTAGATGTCAACACACTCTTAAATAAGCTTAGCGATGCAGCAATCACAGATACGATGCTGAATGGCCAGGAACTGGATCTTACTTCGATTGCTGTATATCCGCTGGCGGTAAAAATTAACGGAGACTTGACCCCGGGCAGCCAGCCGGTCAGTGCAGGGCTTTACAGCATAGATGGCAGCGATAAAGATAAATTAAATATTAAATTTAACTATCCGGTCAGCGAAGCTTACCGGGTGAAATTTACAACGAAGCTCCCCGTAACGGAGACGACAACTTATACTAACAAAGCCATTCTCACTGCTAATGGTACCAGCCAAGGCGAGGCAAACGGATCAGTTGGTATTGAGCTGGGCCAGACCCTGGAGAAGATTGGCGGATCATATGATTTAGCTGATGAGTCCATTAACTGGGAGATCAGATATAACTACAATGAGAAAGCCATTACGGCGGACAAGGCGGTTCTAAAGGACTATTTTAATAAAACCCAGGATTTAGTGGATAGTTCAATTGTTATATATAAAATGAAGATCAGCTCAGACGGAACTGCTACTAATGATGGAACTTTAGTAAGAGATACGGATTATACCATCACTACTTTAACGGATAGAGTGGGTACTCAGAACGGTTTCCAGATTAGCTTCAATAATGATATCCAAAACGCATACAAGATCATTTACAATACAAAATCGAACATCCGTGTTTATGAGAAACAGACCATTACGAATGAAGTCAATTACAATGGTATAAAGAAAACGGCTGACGTCAGTACTGCACAACAAATTTTGACTAAGCAGGATGGTTATGATATAGACTACGAGAATAAAACCGTAAAATGGACGATTAAAATTAATGAAGACGAGAAAACAATGAGTAATCTGGTATTGACGGATACATTTAATCTCGGCGGACTGAAGCTGATTGGATTGCCGAATGCTTCTCCCGACTATTCAATTACTCCGGTAGGAAGTACATTTGGTAAAAATGATGGCTTTATAATAACTTTTAATAAGGTTATCAATCAGCCTTATACAATTACGTACACTACCAATTTTGATCTTTACAGCTTAACAAGCGGTAAGACTTTTGAGAATACCGCATCCATTAATTGGACTGAGAATACATCTGGCTCACCTTATACCTCGATAGGTAAATTCGATCCTGATATCAAGGTTAAGAATAACGGCTTGAAGACAGGCAGCTATGATGTGCTGAGCAAGCAGATTACCTGGAAGGTTGGAGCGAATTATAACAAGCGAGTGCTGCCTGCAGGTGCTTACCTGGTTGATACGCTTCCTGCAAGCCAGATTTTGTCCGGGGACATTACAGCAATTAAGGTGTATAAGCTGACTTATGGTGCCTCAGGCAGCCCTCAGCCGGGAACTCCTGTAGATTCAGCGGATTACACTGCAAGCTTGATTGACAACGGACAGAAGCTTAGAGTTGAATTCACGAAACAAATCGACTACGCCTTCTATGTGGAATTCAAAACTAAGTTTAAAGATGACGACGTTAATCTGAAAACCGTGACCAATAGTGCAACATTGTACAATGCAGGAAATACCGCGGTATCAGAAAAATTAACTGGAGATGCATCTGTAATACATGGTGGAGAATATATAGCGAAATCCGGAGCTGTTGATGGTTCTGATAATACGCTCGTAAACTGGCAATTGATCATTAACGCGAATCAGTCCAGGGTGGGCGGTGTACAGATTATAGATACACCAAGTACAAATCAGGTGCTGCTGCCGGAAAGCTTCCAGCTCTATACAACCCTAGTTAAACCAAATGGGGATGTGGAGCCCACTTCGACAACACTGGAAAAGGATAAAGATTATACTCTTGTTATCAGTACTGATTCCAGTGGGAACGACAGCTTTAAACTGACATTTAAGAATGAAATTGCTGAACCTTATATACTCAAGTACAAAACTGCTATTACCGCGGTAGATACTGTAAAAGTAACAAATTACGTGGCTTTTAGCGGATCGGGTTATACGCAGGTAAATACATCAACCTCAACCACCGATAGCGTGTTTATTAGTGAGAGCGGAGGCACGGGCAGCGGGATAAGAGGTTCACTCAAGCTGACCAAAACGAATACAGACAGCACGAAAGTTCTGGCCGGTGCCGAGTTCTCCTTGAAGCGAAAAGTAGGTACAGATTTGGTTGCTGTTACAGGATCATTTAAAAGTGATGCGAATGGTGTCATTAGCTTCCCGAATTTGCGGCTGGGTAAATATGTCCTGAAAGAAACCAAAGCACCAGCAGGATATATACTTGATACCACATCACGCCCGGTTACTATCAATTCAACAACACCAGCGGAACTGACTTTAACGAATGATCCTTACGGCTCATTTAAGGTTATCAAAGTGGATAAAGATGATGGGGCCAAGTTGCTTGCAGGTGCGAAGTTTGAGTTATTTAATGCCAGCAAAGTTTCATTGAATAAATTTGCTACTACCGGTGCTAACGGTGAAGCTGTATTCGCTGATGTGAAATTCGGAGATTACTTCATTAAGGAAGTAACCGCTCCATATGGATATGATCTGGATAGTACGATGCTGAGCGTGAAGATTGACTCGGAAGTGCTGAAGGTACTGGATCCTATTAAGAATACGGCAACAATAGGCTCACTTAAGGTCATCAAGGTAGATGCTGTCTCAGGGAAGAAGCTCGAAGGAGCGAAGTTCGAGCTGAGCAATACCAGCGGTGTTCAGGTTGCAGCAGCAACTACCAACGCCAGCGGTGAAGTTATTTTCCCGAATTTGAAGGTTGCGTCATACAAACTGGAGGAAGTCAAAGCTCCGGCCGGATACGATCTGGATGGAACAATCCGGAATATCTCAATTACCTCGAAGGATCAGCAGACGCTGGAGGTAAAGAATACATCAACTATGGGGTCACTCAAGTTTGATAAAGTAGATGCAGCAGATGCAACAAAGAAGCTTGCCGGAGCAAAGTTCGGGCTGTTTAATTCCAGTGATACTAAGGTTTATGAGGCTACTTCCAGTCCGAGCGGTGAAGTTATCTTCACTAATTTGAACCTGGGAGATTATAAACTGAAGGAAATTGAGGCTCCAGCCGGGTATGAGGTGAGTGCTTCAGTAATCGATGTCAAGATCTCGGAAAAGTCACAAAAGATTCTGGCCTCGTTCCCAAATAAAGCCAAAACGGGCTCTCTTAAGTTCCTTAAGGTAGATGCGGCTGACGGGACCAAGAAACTCGCAGGCGCCAAGTTCGATCTGTACAATGCTGTCACCAATGGTTTTGTTGCCTCTGTTATTACCGAAGCAAGTGGTGAAGTTATATTCACTGATTTGAAGTTCGGGGATTACAAGCTGGTGGAAGTTACTGCTCCAACCGGATATGTATTGGATTCCACAGTGCGTAATATCAAAATAGATTCGACAACTCAGTTGGTGCTGGGCCCAATCAAGAACACCAAAACCGTGGGTTCACTCAAGCTGAGTAAGGTAGATTATAGTAATGTAAATAAGAAGCTTGCCGGAGCAGAATTCAGACTCACGAATACCAGTACAAATGTGGCGGTAACGGATATAACGAATTCCGATGGTGAGATTGAATTCAATAATCTGAATCTGGGGGACTACACTTTGGTGGAAACCAAGGCCCCGTACGGATATGATTTGGATGCAAGGGTACGTAATGTCAAGATTGTTTCGGATGTTCAGCTGGTTCTGACCCCAATTTCGAACATAGAAACCATAGGCTCGATTAAGCTGGTTAAGGTCGATGCAGCGGACGCTGCGAAAAAACTGGAAGGAGCAGTGTTCAAGCTCACAAATTCCAGTAAGACTGTGATAGGTACGAAGACTACCAATGAATTTGGGGAAATTGTCTTCGACAATCTGAAGGTCGGAGTTTATACACTTGAGGAGATCGGGGCTCCAGCCGGATACGACCTGGATGGAACACCACAGAATATTACGATTGATTCCAAGGTACAGAAGGTACTGGATCCGATTAAGAACCAGGAGACTTTAGGCTCGCTTAAGCTCGTGAAGGTGGATGCGGCTGATTCAGCGAAGAAGCTTATCGGAGCCGAGTTCAAGCTCACCAATATCATCAGTGGTAAGGCAGTAACAGATACAACCAACGGTGATGGTGAACTGGTATTTAAAGATTTGAAGCTGGGCAAATATACCCTGGAAGAAACTAAGGCGCCAGCCGGATATGATCTGGATGCTACGGTACACAACATCACGATTAGTGCAAAGGCGCAGCAGGTGCTTGATCCGATTAAGAACGTGGAAACCTTGGGTTCACTCAAGCTCGTGAAGGTGGATGCAGCTGATGGCACGAAGAAGCTTGAAGGCGCAGAATTCAAACTGACGAATACGGCCACCAAAACGGTAGTAACAGGTACTACCAAGGAAAATGGCGAACTGGTATTCAGTGATTTGAAGCTGGGCACATACACGCTGCAGGAAACTGGAGCGCCAGCCGGATATGATCTGGATGCTACGGTACGCAATATCACGATTACTGAGAAGGCGCAGCAGGTGCTGGCTCCGATTACAAATCAGGAAACGCTGGGCTCGCTCAAGCTAGTGAAGGTAGATGCAGCTGACAGTGCGAATAAGCTTATCGGAGCCGAGTTCAAGCTCACGAATACGACTACCGGTAAGGTAGTAACTGGCACTACCAAAGTTAATGGTGAACTGGTATTCGAAGATTTGAAGCTGGGCAAATATACCCTGGAAGAAACTAAAGCACCAGCCGGATATGATCTGGATGCTACGGTACACAACGTTACGATTAGTGCAAAGGCGCAGCAGGTGCTTGATCCGATTAAGAACGTGGAAACCTTGGGTTCACTTAAGCTCGTGAAGGTGGATGCAGGAGACAGCACGAAGAAGCTTATCGGTGCAGAATTCAAACTTACGAATACGGCCACGAAAACGGTAGTAACAGGTACTACCAATGCTGATGGTGAAATTATTTTCCCTGATTTGAAGCTGGGGTCATACACGCTGCAAGAAACTGAAGCGCCAGCCGGATATGATCTGGATGCCACAGTACGCAACATCACGATCACTGAGAAGGCGCAGCAGGTGCTTGCTCCAATCACGAACCAGGAAACCCTGGGTTCACTCAAGCTGGTGAAAGTGGATGCGGCTGACTCAGCGAAGAAGCTTATCGGAGCAGAGTTCAAGCTCACGAATACAACTACCGGTAAGGTAGCAACAGGTACAACCAATGTTAATGGTGAACTGGTATTCAACGATCTGAAGCTAGGTGCGTATACGCTGCAGGAAACTGAAGCTCCGACCGGATATGATCTGGATGCTACGGTACACAACATTACAATCAGCGGGAAAGCCCAGCAGGTACTCGCTCCAATCAAGAACGTGGAAACGCTGGGTTCACTCAAGCTCGTGAAGGTGGATGCAGGAGACAGCACGAAGAAGCTTATCGGTGCAGAATTCAAACTTACGAATACGGCCACGAAAACGGTAGTAACAGGTACTACCAATGGTGATGGTGAACTGGTATTCAATGATTTGAAGCTGGGGTCATACACTCTGCAGGAAACTGAAGCGCCAGCCGGATATGATCTGGATGCCACAGTACGCAACATCACGATCACTGTGAAGGCGCAGCAGGTGCTGGCTCCGATTACGAACCAGGAAACCTTGGGCTCACTCAAGCTCGTGAAGGTGGATGCGGCGGATGATGCGAAGAAGCTTACGGGAGCAGAGTTCAAACTTACGAATACAAGTACTGGTAAAGTAGTAACAGGCACTACCAATGTTAATGGCGAACTGGTATTTAATGATTTGAAACTCGGTGCATATACGATGCAGGAAACCGAAGCACCAGCCGGATATGATCTGAATGCGGCTGTACGCAACATCACAATCAGCGGAAAAGCGCAGCAGGTGCTGGCTCCAATTAAGAACGTGGAAACCTTGGGGTCACTCAAGCTAGTGAAGGTGGATGCAGCTGATACGGCGAAGAAGCTAGCCGGAGCGAAATTCAAGCTCACGAACTCCAGCAATGTTGTGGTGGCAACGGGCACAACTAATGCCAGCGGTGAAATTATTTTCCCTGATTTGAAGCTGGGGTCATATACCCTGCAGGAAACCGAAGCGCCAGCCGGATTCAATCTGGATGCTACGGTGCGCAATGTCACGATCAGCGGGAAGACGCAGCAGGTGCTGCCTCCGATCACCAACCAGGAAACCCTGGGTTCGATCAAGGTCGTTAAGGTAGCTGAAGGAAATGAGGCAAGAAAGCTTGCCGGAGCAGAATTTAAATTGTATGACTCCAGCAAGAATGTAGTTGCAACGGCTGTTACTGATGTAAACGGCGAGATTGAATTCAAGGACCTGAAGCTTGGAAAATACACATTGAAGGAAACGGTGGCTCCAACCGGATATTATTTGGATTCCACAGAGCGCAGCATTACAATTGATTCGAAGGTACAGAAGGTGCTGGATCCAATTACTAATAAAGACATACCGGCACCGACAGGAGCGCCAGGACCGAACCCCGGGGTTACTCCGACAGCTACTCCAGTAGGTACGGCAGCACCGGTTGCAACGGTTACGCCGGCTCCTTCAGCGACTGGGGCCCCGGGCACTACGGTAACTCCGGGACCAACTGCAGTTCCTACTGCAGCTCCTACGCAGCCTGCAACCAGCAGTGCTCCGGCGGTGACACCACAGGCAACATCGGCAACTACTGTCGAGGATATTCCGATTAATGGTGAGATTCCTCTGGGCGGTATTCCGGAAATTACCGTACAGCCTTCCCATGGTACAGTCGTAGTTACACCTGACGGCAAATGGACATATACGCCGGATCCAGGCTTCATTGGTAAGGATAAGTTCACAATTACCGTAACGGATGAAGACGGCAATGAGCAGGATGTAATTATTGAGGTTGGTGTTGATGAAGTGCCGACTGGCTCTGTAACCAACACTGATAACGGCACAGACACAGATTCGGGTGGCAAGACACTGCCTGGCAATCTCCCTAAGACAGGGGAAGACAGCCCGCTTCCGCTTTATCTGCTTGGCGGAGGATTGATTGTTGCCGGTATTGTTTTGGCCCGGAAGTTCAAGACACGCAACAAACCGGAATAAGCTGAAATAATAAGTACAAATTCACAGCTATGCACGGAAACCCGCCTGAAGCCATGCTTCGGGCGGGTTCTTTTGTATCCGGGGACAGCTGAAGGCCCCAAAAAAATGTAGAGATTTAAGGCCTATACAGGATATATTAAGGTAAGCTGAGGGACCGGATATTTTTCTAGAAAAAAAGTTGTGCGGGCTGCAGGGGTATCTGAAACTCCGGCGTCTAACGTTATGTAGCAGAAGGAGGGGAGAATGACTTTGGAAGAGACGGAGTGGATTGCTGCCGTGCTGAATGGCGAGCATCAGGCCTTCGGGCAACTGGTAACGCGCTATCAAGGCATGGTATACAGTGTATGCATCAAGATTACAGGAGAAGCCGAGTCGGCTAAGGATATGGCCCAGGAAGTCTTCATTAAAGCCTATAAGGCGCTCCCCTCCTTCAGAGGACAGTCTTCATTCTCTACATGGCTGTACCGGATTGCTTACCGGACCTGTCTGGACTGGAAACGGGCCAATGACCGGGAATGGCGGCATCGCAGTACAGCGGACTACACGGAAAATGACTGGGTGTCTTCACAGACGCCCGAGCAGACATTACTGCGCAAGGAAGCGTCCCAGGAGCTCGGTGAGAATTTGAACAGTCTGACAGAACCGTACCGGTCGGTTGTCCAGCTGTACTATTTTCAGCGCCACTCCTACCAGGAGATTGCTGATCAAAAAGGGATTTCGGTTAAAACGGTTGAATCGCAGCTCTATCGGGCCAGACAGATGATGCGTAAAAGTGGGGAGGAATGGCGATGAATTGTGCAACAGTAAAAGAATGGATGCCGCATTATATCGATGGCCAGCTGTCTCCTGAGGCGGATTACAGTATCCGCCAGCACATTCAGTCCTGTCCCGGCTGCGCGGAATGGCTGGAGGAGGCGCGCGGACTTGCGGCGCTCTGGAGTGATATGGAAGCAGAGCTCGGAACTGCAAGCCCTGAAGCAATGTCCCCGGACTTCCCTGATCTTACGGCGGATGTGATGGCGCAAATTGACCGTTTGGAGAACGGGCGCAGGGAACGGGTTATGAAATCAACGATGTCCAGACGGCGTACAGCACCGGGAACCTCCTGGATGCATTATGGTGTTGCCGTCGGATTAACTTTCCTGCTGCTGCAATTCGGTGTATTCGAACATCTTGCTTATGGGATTACGGAAATTAACGGGCAAATGTCCAGTTCCGTCAGTACCTGGTTTAACCCGCAAAGCAATAATCCGTAAAAAATCAAGGCCGTCCCGGTGCATTATGACTGGCCGAGCCTGTGTGGAATAGAGCTTCACTTCAGGAGTACATGTTCAAAATTTAGGAGGATGTTATCAATGATTAAAAAAAGACGCTGGCTCACTTTTCTCCTGGCAATGATTCCGGGACTCGGACATATGTATTTAGGCTTCAAAAAAATGGGCCTGGAGTATATGATTGGAGCATCACTGTGTATTATCTTCATTCCGTCCATGCCTGCGGTATTTCCGTTTGCCCTGGCAGCACTCTGGTTCTACCAGTTATTCGATGCTTTGCAGAAGGCAGCCTGGATGAAGCTGTCTGCTGCCGAGCATGAACGGATGATGTTTCATCCGGACAGCTTCGGAGCGCCTTGGACGATGGGGATGACAGCTCCGCCGATGTATCCGCATGATGATGTTAATCCGGTCTGGGTCGGCATTGGCTGCGTTACCGCCGGTATTCTGCTGATGCTGATCACTGCATTCCCGGCGCTCTGGGCAATACTTAACGATCTGAATATCGGAGCGATCCTGCTGTCCCTTGCTCTGATCGGTTATGGTCTCAGAATGCTGAAGAACAATTCAAAAGTATAGCGAAATGGGGAAATGAACTATGGGGAGATGGAAAATCGGCAGCTTTACCGCCGCAATCGGCTGCATAGTGCTGGGTGTTATTGTAGTACTCGCACAGTTCAATTTTATTAACTATGATGTGATTGGTTATTTGTGGCCGGCTCTGCTTATCCTGTTCGGACTTGAGATGCTGCTGAGGCTCTTCATTAAATCGGATGCCAAGAGCCGTGTCAGCGGCTGGGCGGTTGTCCTGATTATCATTCTTGTAGGTGCAAGCGGTGTGCAGAATGCGCTGGCAGGCGGTTCCCTGAGCAGCATTATAGGGAATACGGCGCTTGCTCCGGTCAGCGGGTCGGTTGAGGTACAGCAGGATATCAAGAATGTGAAGATTGAGCTGCCCAGCGGTAAAATCAAGCTTGAAGGCGTGGCAGGTAACACGCTGGACTATGAAGGAAAGCTGGAGCTGCCGGGCAAAACGGAGAGTGAGGCGGCCAGCGCACTTGAGCGTAAGTGGAAAGTGACAGTTGAAGGCGACACGCTCATCATGGAGCTGGAAAGCGATTCGAACTGGCTGTCGAATATCCAGATCGGCTTCAATATCAAAGATCCATATCTGAATGTCAGCATTCCCGGGAATCTGGCTGTAGAAGTGGAGACCAGCAACGGAACGGTTGAAGCGGCTAACTTAACAGGCGGACTGGATGTCGATACCAGCAACGGAACGATGGATATACATGATATTACCGGAGGTGTGAAGGCGCACACCAGCAATGGCACAGTGAATGTTCAGAATGTACAGGGCGAAGTGGAGCTGGTGAGCTCTAACGGGGCAATCACGCTCGGTAATATTGACGGCTCACTGTCTGCCAAGAGCAGCAACGGTAAGATTACAATCAATTCTGCAGTTACCGGTGAATGGGAATTGAAATCAAGCAACGGTAAAATTATAGCCGGGCTGCCGGCGGTAACGGATGCGGAGATTACTGCGGATACCAGCAATGGTTCGCTTAAGGGCAATGTTACCTGGGACGGCGATGAGAATCATGGCACAGTTGTGCTTGGCGGCGGAACACATAAGGTAAGCCTATCGACCAGTAACGGATCTGTGACGGTAGATACAGCAGAGTAAAATGCATAAAGAGCTGTTATCCGGAATTTGCCGGAGAACAGCTCTTTGTCGTACTAGTATGAGGCTTAACGTGAGGCTGTTATGTCTTGTTTACCAGGCATAAGCCTTCGGGGCGGCTCCGCCGGGTCCCGGGAAAATCTCATCCAGCCGTTTCAGCACGGAGCTGTCCAGAACGGTCTCGAGGCTGCGCAGTGCGCTTTCGAATTGCTCCAGCGTGCGCGGTCCAATGATCGGAGCGGCCACGGCAGGGTTGGCCAGCAGCCATGCCAGAGCAATGGTGTCCTGCGGCTCACCAAGCTCAAGGCTCAGCTCGGCGAAAGCCTCCAGCTGGCTCTTATGCTGCTCTATACGCTCGGCGTTGCCGCCGCTGCGGCTGCCCTCAATCTTCTTCAGGGCATTTCGGCCAAGCAGTCCGCCGTCCAGCGGACTCCACGGAATGATGCCCAGCCCCAGGTGCTGGGCTGCAGGAAGGACCTCAAGCTCCGGCAGCCGGCAGGTCAGGCTGTATTTATGCTGCTCGGATACCAGCCCCAGGAAACCGCGTGCCTTCGCTTCCTGCTGGGCAATAGCAATATCCCAGCCGGCGAAGTTGCTGGAGCCGACATAACCGATCTTGCCCTGATGGACAGCGAGCTCAAAGGCGCCCCACAGCTCGTCCCAGGACACGTTACGGTCAATGTGGTGCATCTGGTAGAGCTCGATGTGATCGGTCTGCAGACGCCGCAGAGAGCCTTCCAGATGGCGGCGGATAATATAGGAGGAGAGGCCGGCCTCGTCGTTCGGGCCATCCGACTTGTCACTCATGGCGCCGTAGACTTTAGTGGCCAGCACCACCTTTTCGCGGCGGCCTCCGCCCTGCTTGAACCAGCGGCCGATAATAGTCTCAGTGAGGCCCGAGTTCTCACCCCATCCGTAAATGTTAGCGGTATCAAAAAAATTAACGCCTGCGTCCAGTGCAGCATCCATAATCCGGAAGGCTTCCTTCTCATCGGTGCTTGGACCGAAATTCATCGTGCCCAGGCAGAGACGGCTGACCTTCATGCCTGATTTGCCAAGCTTGGTATATTGCATTCATGATCACTCCCTGAAATAAGATAGGTTAACGGTTGTGCCCAACAATTGCATACTAATTGTAAACAACTTAAGAATCAAGAGCAAACTGTGAGGGAGCAGTTATCGCGTTAGAGGAGGTTTAGCGTGGGCGTTGTATTCATATTGGCAGTTTCCATTCTGTATCCGGTGCTGCTGTATAAGATGCTCCGGTCTATCCATAACAGAAGCCGCCTGAGAATATATTGGATCCTTGTGCCTTTATGTCTCGCCAGCAGTATTTCAATCCCGTTTCTGTATTCATTCATCAAAGATCCCGGGGTCTTATTGTCGCTGGCGGCTATGATTGACTACTCAGTGAAATCCGGATTTATGAGCTTTCTTGTCATTCCTTCATTTGTGACTAGTCTGCTGTGTGCGGTATATGGCTACATGCGCGGCAGTAAAAGGTTAATTCCGATCATGTCTGCAGTAATTCTTGCAGGATTGGCGGGATTGCTGTTCTCGGGCGGGCTTATCAACCGGTTGATGTACGAACCTCCCATCCGCTGGGAGAAGGTAGCCGCAGATGAGGTTGCGGGGGCGGGAATGTGGATCTATGGCGATGCAGCGAAGGGTGAGCGGCGTTATATAGATCTAAATGAGCAAGAGATAAACCAAGTCTGCTCTATGCTCAATCTGGTACAGGAGAGTCAAGCCACTGAGGTCCGCAATGACGAAAATAGCCTCGTTGCAGACATTGGCATTAGCCTCGCATCAGATAGGGATATGTCTGTTCATATCCAATACGATAACCGGAACGTATACGTGAAAATCAACAAAAAAAGGAATCAAAAGCAATACCATATTGAGTCCGCAGAGTTAAAAGCCTTCTTCGACTATAAGCTGTACAGGTTAAACCAGTAATCTCTTTCAGGCTATCCGGTGCTTATCAAGGCCTATAGCTTTTGCCTATCAGCTCAATAGAATCTGTATCTTTGTCCTTTGCCCGCCATTATGATACAACAATATACAGAAGAACTATGTCTGCGAGCAGCAGGACTACCTAAGGAGTGACTGAAATGAGCGAGGTTAAAAAGATCGCCGTAATTGCCGGGGACGGTATCGGACCTGAAGTTGTGGCTGAAGCGGAAAAAGTATTGAAGAAGGCAGAAGAAGTGTTTGGCTATTCGTTTGAAACAGAGCATGCGCTATTTGGGGGAATTGCGATTGATGAACGGGGAACACCGCTGCCTGAGGATACGCTGCAAATCTGCCGCAATGCCGATGCAGTACTGCTTGGAGCTGTAGGCGGACCGAAATGGGACAATAACCCGAAGGAGCTGCGTCCGGAAACAGGACTGCTGGGCATCCGCAAAGCGCTGGGACTGTTCTCCAATCTGCGTCCGGCAGTTGTCTTCGATTGCCTGAAGGATGCTTCAACGCTGAAGCCGGAAGTGCTGGAGGGTACGGACCTGATGGTAGTGCGCGAGCTGACCGGGGGGATTTACTTCGGAGACAAGCTGCGCCGTCAAGGCGAGCATGGGGAAGAAGCAGTGGATACCTGCGTGTACAATGTAACTGAGGTGGAACGGATTGTCCGCCAGGCGTTCGAAATTGCCGGCAAACGCCGCAATAAGCTGGCCAGTGTCGACAAGGCGAACGTGCTGGAAACTTCCCGCCTGTGGCGTGAGGTGGTAAACAGAGTGGCGCCGGAATACCCGCAGGTAGAGCTGGAGCATGTACTGGTGGATAACTGTGCAATGCAGCTGCTGCGCCGTCCTTCAAGCTTCGACGTCATTGTTACCGAGAACATGTTCGGAGATATCCTCAGCGATGAAGCAGCAATGCTGACAGGCTCCATCGGGATGCTGGCATCAGCTTCACTGGGAGAAGGCAGCTATGGCCTGTACGAGCCGGTGCATGGCTCTGCGCCTGATATTGCCGGCCAGGGACTGGCGAATCCGATCGCTACGATCCTGTCGCTTGCCCTGATGTTCCGCCTTACCTTCGGTTACGAGGAGGCTGCAGCGGCCATTGAGACAGCTGTAGCTGAAGTGCTGGATGCCGGCCACCGGACCAGCGATATTGCTGTAGACAAGAGCAAGGCAATCAGCACTACTGAGATGGGCGATCTGATTGTGGCAGCTATCCGCAAAGCCTAGTTCTACCACATAGAGCCTCTTTTGACGCAAAAGGAAGAAAAACTTCACAAAATGTTGCTTATTTATAATTATTATAAAAAAGTAATGAGTGTAATATTGACTTTGATTTTGTACGATGATAACATTTGTTCTGTAGAAGCAAGAAAGTAACCATCCATCAAAATCAGAGAAAAGCATAATGTTTTTCTTACATAATCAAAGGAGGATTTAAGCAATGGCAGAACGTTTGGTAGGTAAACCAGCCCCTGATTTCTTCATGGAGACAGTAACGGGCGACGGTAAGGATTTCGGTAAGGTGAGCTTGTCCGACTATCGCGGTAAATGGCTTGTATTCTTCTTTTATCCGCTTGACTTCACATTTGTATGTCCAACTGAAATTACAGCCCTGAGCGATGCGGCAGCTGATTTCGCTGAGCTTGATACAGAAATTCTTGGTGTGAGCATTGACTCAATCCACAGCCACAAGGCTTGGCTTACAACACCTAAGGATATGAACGGTCTCGGCCAGATCAACTTCCCGCTTGCTTCCGATATTACGAAGAAGGTTGCCAGTGATTACGGCGTCCTGATCGAAGAAGAAGGTATTGCACTCCGCGGATTGTTTATCATTGACCCGGATGGCGAACTGAAGTATGAAGTGGTTAACCACAACGATGTAGGCCGCAGTGTAGAAGAAACCCTGCGCGTACTGCAGGCTCTGCAATCGGGCGGACTGTGCGCTATGAACTGGAAGCCGGGCGACAAGAACCTGTAAGCTGCCGGTGACTCATCAGCCGCGATCTTTGAGATACGAAGAGAACCTCCTTGCGGGAGTATTTCCCGGCAAGGGGGTTTTTTGCACCAAACAGCCTATAATCCCGGACAAGCCGTTTGAAAATGGGCATAAAGGTTAATGAATAGCGGCGGGTAGAGGAATCTATCCGGCCGGCCTGTAATACAATAATACGAAATCAACGAAAATACCAAGGAGGGTGAACAAAAATGAGCTTTTGCTGTGGAGCGAGTATGGTTGGAACGAAGGGAACCCTAAAGCATTATCGCACGCAAGTCCATAATGTTCCCCTGCTTTTTTGTCCGGTATGCCACCGGGTAGAGGTCCATTACAAAGTCGAGAATGAATATGAAATACTGGCGGAATATGCCCATGGCGACGGCGTTACGGATGTTGATTTCCAGGATTATGTAATGGAAGATGAGGAAGCGATCTTCGAGAACGTTATAAATATAGAAAGTGAAGATCCGCTTGCCATCGTACGCAGCCAGATTGATATGTCACTGGACCTGCTGGCTGTAGCCAAGCAGATCGGTGATACGAAGTGGGAGCGTGAGCTGAAGAAACGGCTGGCAGTGATGAGTCAACGGCGCCACCGGCTCCAGCAGAAAGCCTGAGATTACATGGGCGGAGCTTAGCTTCAATGTCTGTTATGAGAGAGCCTTCGCGGTCTGCGGAGGCTCTTTTCATGTGTATTTTCATGAAACAAATCATTCTAATAATATTTAATGTGTCCTAAGAATCATTTTAAGAAAATTTCCTTCATTCGACAGTTTCTCTGATTGCGTTGTCTTCTTCTCTTGGATATGATTGGAATATAGTTGAAACGGTTGGATAATATAATACGATTTCCGAATGTTCTGGCGGCTTCGTCATATACTCAAATACATAGTAATTTGATGTCGCTTAAGCGTCTTCGTCAATTGCAGTAAAAGGGGGAACTTCGTATCGTGATAAGCCAATATCAGGAAAGCTTGCTGTTACCGGCAAGAACGTTTCAATCTGGTCCAATGGATACTACATATGAGGATGTACTGGAGCATATCGACAGCGGAATTTTACTTTTTGATGATGAGGGTGTGCTGACTTTTGTTAACAAGCAAATGTACGGCATACTGGAGCTGAGCCGCCATTCGCTTCTCGGCTGCACTCTGACCCATTTGTTATCCCATATCAAACTCAGCCGTTTCAAGAAGAAGCAGGTATTGCGGAGCTATCGTGAAATGGTCCTCAAAGGTAAGCCAAGCTATGAATTTGTAGATGAATACGGCCGGTATTGGCGTGCTTCGCTCTGCAGCGGAGAGCAGATGAAAGGCTGCTATCTGTTTACCCTTAAGGAGATCTCTGATTACAAGCTGATTGAACAGACTGCATACCAGAATGACAGCCTTGCAATGCTAGGCAAATTATCGGCCTCCATTGCCCATGAGATCCGCAACCCGTTAACAGCCATCCGCGGTTTCATCCAGCTGCTGCATCCTCACCTGCATTTGCTCGGTAAAGAGGAATATGCCAAGATTATATTAGCTGAAATCGACCGTGCCAATGACATTATTCATGAATTTCTGACCTCTTCCAAGCCTTCTGCCCCGCAGGTTAGCATGATTCCTGTCTCAGCGCTGCTCAAGGAGGTAGTACTGCTTACAGAGAGTGAGGCACTGATGAAGGGCTGCCAGATTAATCTGCAGGTACTGCAGGATGATCTGTTCATCTCAGGTGACATCAAGCAGATGAAGCAGGTTGTTCTGAATATGATCAGAAATGCAATGGAAGCGATCTCGGAGAGAGCGGATGATTCGGCCGGCAGAATAGAAGTAGGAGCACGCAAAGAAGGGGCGGAGGTCAGGATCTTCATCTCTGATAATGGCAAAGGGATGGACGTCTGTACACTTGACAGGCTGTTCAACCCTTTTTTCACCACGAAGGAGAATGGAACAGGACTCGGGCTTTCGGTCAGTGACCGGATCATCAAGAATCACGGGGGCTGCATCTCGGTCAGCAGCAGGGTGAATGAAGGCACCCGGTTCGTAATCTCACTGCCGCTGATGCATTGAGGACAGAGGAGAGGTATTCCGGAGACAAGCCGGTTATAATAAATATACTTAAGGGCTGATTCCTGCGGTGCACGGACAAGTGCGGGAGATCAGCCTTATCTGCGTTATCTGCAGTCGATGAACGATCCATTGGAGGGATGAAGCATGAATATTGAATGGGGCAGTGGTACAGACCCTGCTTTGCTGGAAGGCGATGCCTTATGCTTCATAATCTCGGAAGCACAGATACAGGGCGAAGGAATCCCGGCAGAATGGGCTGGACGGCTCAGCCGGCTGTCCGGAGCCGGGCTGTTCAGCGGGAAGCCGGGCCAGATCTATATCCTGCCTGTGCTGGACCGGCCGGAGCTGCCGGTTATCATCCTGGCGGGAAGCGGCGATGGCCGGCTTGGCATGCAGGAGCTGCGCCTGCTCATGGCGCAGACAGTCCGGGCGGCTGCCAGGCTGAAGGCAGCCCTACTAATTGTGGCGGTGCCGGATGAACTGCACCGCCAGTCTGCACTGACGGCGGAGAGCGCCGGGCAGGCCATTGCAGAAGGCCTGGTGCTTGGCGCGTACCGCCGCAGGCATTACAAGCTGGAGCAGCCGGCATACAGCGGGCCCGGCCGTGTGCGGCTGCATATGCAGCGGCAGAGCGAAGCGCTGGAGGATGCCTCCTGGAAGCTGGGCATCGCCCGGGGGCTGGCTTTGGGGGAGGCCACGAATCTGGCCAGGGAGCTGACCAACCTTCCGGGGAATATGCTGACTCCCTCGGGGCTTGCAGCAGCAGCTGTTGCAGTGGCGGAGCGTCACGGGCTTCCGGCCGAGGTGCTGGATGAACAGGAACTTGCGCTGAAGGGAATGGGAGGCCTGCTCGCTGTCGGCCAGGGCAGTAATCATCCGCCGCGGATGATTGCCATACGTTACCAGGGAGGAAGTGAATGGAAGGATGTAGTGGGACTTGTCGGTAAAGGCATTACCTTCGACACTGGAGGCATCTCGCTTAAGCGGGCACCGGGAATGGAGGACATGATTAGCGATATGGGCGGCGCAGCCGCTGTACTGGGTGTAATAGAGGCGCTCGGGCGCCTGCGCCCGCCGGTGAATGTGATCATGCTTATACCTGCTGCTGAGAATATGCCGGCAGCGAACGCATTCAAGCCCGGTGACATCATAACCTCACTAAGCGGAAGAACGATCGAGGTGCTTAATACGGATGCCGAGGGCAGAATAGTGCTTGGTGATGCCATCACCTATGCCCGTGAATGGGGAGCCGAACGGATCATTGACGTAGCGACGCTGACAGGCGCTGTGGTGTCCATTCTGGGCGATATAGCTACCGGAGCAGTAACTAATAATAGAGCTTTTCTGGAGGAGATTCTGGAAGCCGCCGGCTGCGCGGGTGAGCAGATCTGGGAGCTTCCGGCATATCCGGAGTTCCGAGAACTGCTGAAGAGCGATGTTGCCGATCTGCGTAATGCTGCGGGAAGATATGGCGGTGCCACTACCGCCGGCTTGTTCATCGGGGAGTTTGCAGAAGGGCTGCCCTGGGTTCATCTGGATATTGCCGGAACGGCCTTTCTTCCGAAGGAGCGCGGGGTGAATCCCAAAGGGGCAACCGGGGTGATGGTCCGTACCCTGCTGGAATATCTGCTGCGTTCAGCTGCCCGGCCCGGCATCAAGGCGGAGCAGCCCTTGTTATAACATAATAGCCGCAGGACTCCGGAACTCCGGGGACCTGCGGCTATTTGTTCAGACGGACATTTCAGCCCGCTGCGGCTTGCTCTATATAGTACTATCTTCTGGCCTTCATCTGTGAGGTGATGGATTGTACACCGTTCATGATTTTATCCCGGGTGCTCTTGTTCTTCAGCAAGTAGGCTGCTCCCAGGGCTACCGTAGTAATCAAAGTTTTCTTGGTGTTCATGGCAATTCCTCCTTGGAATGGTCTGGCTGTCATTAGCTTATAATTAACATACCCGCATGCCAAGGATTCTAAACGAAATAAATTCTGTGTGCCGGGTTACAGCGCTGCACTAATGTTTGCTGTCAGCCGTACTTCCGCAGCAGGACAGAGGTGAATCCATCGCTGCAGCAGAGCAGCTCTTGCTCTTGTCACAGCCGGCACAGGCGCCTTCTTTGCCCTTTTGCACATGGCGGTAAATCATCCAGCCGGAATATCCGAAGATTAGCGTTACAATCAGGACATTTACGATCATCGCAGCTTTCGCTTCCTCTCAAATGTAGCTTGGACTTGATGCTTCTACGACCAGCCGAGCAGACGGCCGCCCTGGAAAATAATCAGCGACACGGCATAAGCAAGCACCAGGGAATAGCCCATGGAGAAGAAGGTCCATTTCCAGGAAGCAGTCTCCTTCTTGATTACGCCCACAGTGGCCAGGCAGGGAATATAGAGCAGGATAAAGGCCATGAAACTGATTGAGCTTAGCGGTGTGAATACAGCAGCAATTTGACCTTCCAGCCCGGCTGTATCCGGTGCATGGTAGATGATATTCATGGTAGAGACAACAACCTCTTTGGCCAGGAAGCCGGGAACCAGTGTGGAGCCGGCCTGCCAGGTGCCGAATCCAAGCGGATGCAGCAGAGGAGCAATGAATCCGCCGAATTTAGCCAGAAAAGAGTGATCCATGTCCACATTGAGTCCGCCGGGACCGGCATAAGACATCAGCCAGATAATAACCGAACCGGCGAGAATGATCGTCCCTGCCTTGCGCAGGAAGCCCTTGCCCTTCTCCCAGGTGCTGCGGCCAAGCGTCTTGAGCTGCGGCATCCGGTATGGAGGCAGCTCGATGATGAAGATGGAGGACTCATTCTTGAACAGATGCTTCGAGAATAATTTGCACAGCAGCAGTGCGAAGACTACACCCATCACGTACATTGCCAGTACTGCGGTTGCCTGCTGCGCGGGGAAGAAGACTGCAGCGAACAGCAGATATACCGGGAGTCGGGCCGAGCATGACATGAGCGGCATGAGCAGTGTAGTCAGCATCCGGTCTTTGGGCTGTTCGATGCTCCGTGCAGCCATAATGGCCGGAACGTTGCAGCCGAAGCCGATAATGAAAGGAATAAAGGCTTTGCCGTTCAGTCCCATCCGCTCCATCGTGCTGTCCATCAGCAGGCAGACCCGCGCCATATAACCGGAATCCTCCAGGAAGGAAATCATCAGGAACAGGATAAAGATCTGCGGAACAAAGACAAGCACACCGCCGACACCCCCGATAATGCCATCGACAATCAAGGCATGCGTGAAATCTGAAGCGCCGATCATCTGCAGCAGAGAGTTGGCACCATCGCTAAGCGGACCGGCTATGAAGCCGTCCACAAGATCTGATAAGGGGCCGCCTACCCAGTCAAAGGTTGTTTTGAACATCGCGTACATAAAGACAATGAATAAGGGCAGTCCGAGAAAACGGTGCGTGAGAATGGAATCCAGCCGTTCTGTCAGGTTATGCGGCTTCTGCCTGGTGGTATCTATTGCCGCTGCACAGACGCTGCGGATATAGTCCATGCGGATGGAGCGGATCCACTGCGGAAGAGTAAGCGCCAGCTTCTGCTTCTGCAGGCTGCTCTGGCAGGCATCGCATAATGCCATCAGTTCTGAAACATCAGTACGCTTCTTCAGCAGATCCAGAACTACCGGGTTCTGCTCCATCAGCTGGAGCGCAACCCAGCGGTGGCTCGGCAGGCCGGAAACCTGCTTGAGTTTATTTGTGATAGCAGTAATGTTCTCTTCAACCAGCGCGCCGTAATCCAGACGGAAGCTGACTGCCGGGATAGCTTCTGTCTTCTCCAGGACACTGAGAACCTGGCCTGTGCCTTTGCCTGTTCTGGCAATCAGCGGAAACACAGGAATGCCAAGGCGGGCCTGCAGTTCTTCAGCGTTAACCTGAATTCCGCGCGCATTGGCAACATCAATCATATTAAGTCCGAGTACAGTCGGCTTGCCGTATTCCAGTAATTGCAGCGTAAGCAGCAGATTGCGTTCAAGCTGTGATGCATCTACGATATTTATGAGAGCCTCAGGCGATTCTTCAATCAGATATTGGGCAGCTACACCTTCATCACGGGACAGCGGATGAAGCGAATAGATGCCGGGCAGGTCAATAAGCTTGCCGGCTCCATTCTTCAGACTGCCGACCTTCTTTTCCACAGTTACGCCGGCCCAGTTCCCGACATATTCATACGAAGAAGTCAGTGTGTTGAACAGTGAGGTTTTTCCGGTATTAGGATTGCCTACAAGTGCAATGGAGCTCATCAAACCTTCACCTCAATCATAGAGGCTTCCTTGCGGCGGATGGCGAACAGCTGGCCGTTGCACTCCAGTGTAATAGGTCCCAGTAAAGGCCCCTTGCCCTTCAACCGGATTGTGACGCCTTCAGATACTCCCAGATCGGCCAGACGGCGGCGTAATATGGGATTCATACCTGCGATTTTATGAATGGAGCCGGTTGAGCCAGGCTCTAAACGCAGCAGGGAGCAGGACGCTGAAGCCATTGATATCCCTCCGAAGGAGATTGATAATCAATCTCAATTATTTCTTGTACTGTAGCATTTTGTTCGAAAATATGCCGTGATTAATATCATTGTTATTGATCTTTGAAATCTATATGGAAATTACTGAAATTTTCTTTACAATATATTCTTCATTAAAGTATGATTGAACGATAATGTAAGCATAGTAAGACTGTGTCCATTTTCAATATGAAGCTATAATATGAAGAGTTATTTGAAGGGAGAACAGATTGTGAAGACTAATCAGAGTAAAATTGTCGATTGCACCATCCGCGATGGGGGACTCGTAAACAACTGGGATTTCAGTATTGAATTTGTTCAAAAATTATATGCCGGCCTGAATGAAGCCGGTGTTGATTATATGGAAATCGGCTATAAAAACTCCCCTAAGCTGTTAAAAGGGGCTGAAGGTGCAGGACCATGGCGTTTCCTGAATGATGATTTCCTCCGCAAGGTAATTCCGCAAAAAGGCCATACAAAGCTGTCCGCACTGGTCGATATCGGCCGTGTGGATGAGAATGACATTCTGCCCCGCAGCGAGAGCATGCTTGATCTGATCCGCGTGGCCTGCTACAGCAAGGACGTGGACAAGGCACTCCAGCTGGTTCAGACGTTCCACGATCTAGGATATGAAACTACGATCAATATTATGGCCTTATCCAACGTAATGGAGAATGAACTGCTTGAAGCATTTGATCAGATCCGCGAAAGCGTCGTTGATGTAGTGTACATTGTAGATTCCTACGGAAGCCTGGACCACAATGACATTCATTATCTGGTGGAAAAATTCAAAACACATCTGCCGAATAAGCGGCTGGGTGTACATACACACAACAATCTGCAATTAGCCTTCTCCAATACGCTGATTGCAGCCGAGAAAGGTGTGGAGCTGCTGGATGCCTCCTGCTACGGCATGGGCCGTGCGGCGGGCAACTGCCCTACGGAGCTGCTGGTTACCCACTTGAAGAATACCAAATACACACTCCGCCCTGTTCTGGATATCGTGGAGAACCTGATGATTCCATTGCGTGAGAAGGAGGAGTGGGGGTATATCATCCCTTACATGATTACTGGAACTCTTGATGAGCATCCGCGCTCGGCCATGGCGCTGCGTTCTTCGGCTGATAAGGATAAGGCGGTTGACTTCTACGACAAGCTGACCACGCCTGAGGTTAATTTTGGGGATAAATAACCACCTGGAAGGAGAAAGCACTGACCTCTGTTTGGGGAAGGTGCTTTTTTTCTGCCGGATGACTTTTACTTCAAATATTGTAGGATGAACAGTGTAACTTTAAGGAGACATTCCGCCGATATTTATACATAGGACATAATACGCATTCAGGCGAATTTGCAGATATCATTTTTTAGACGTGAGGGACTTATGAGACAAGAAGAGAGAAAGACCATTCATGCAGCTATCTTAGGGGCAGCACTGTTCCTTCTGATCCAGATTTTTCGTGCACCGCTGGGGCAGATTGAAGATAAAGATTTAATTCTGGCATTTTATCTGATTTTAGGCTGCTGCACTGTGGCGTTTGGTTTTGCGGTTTTCGCCCAGGGATGGTTATTATTTGCCAATAAATTATCCAGAGCAAGATTGTATACCTCAGCGCTTTTTTTAGGTGTCAGCATCTTTGATTTTCTGCATATACTCAGTTTCGTCGGTATTCCTGCAGTTTCCTCCTATATTGATCCCGCACAATCCCTGTGGCTGCTGACCTTTTCGCGGCTGGCGAGTGCGCTGGGAATTGTCTTTATTTTCAGCAGGTCAGATGAGCAGGTGCCCGTTGACAGCAAAACCAAGGTATTCCGTAATTCGGCTCTGCTGATTGCATTTTTTTTGACAGGACTTGTGCTGGCCAATCTGGTTGTTCCTGGTCTGGCAGGCTATGCCTGGATGGAGACGGCCAGGGATCTGCTGAATATGGCGGTATTGTTCGTTTATCTGCTTGGAGTGGGAATTATCGTCTATCCGGGCAACATTGAGAAGTCAGCCTCACTGCTGATCATCATCCGTGCGCTGGTGTTTTTTGCCCTGGGCCAGGTCTTCTTTATGAATCTGCTCAGTGTCGGGGAGCTGGATTATTTCTTCGGAATGCTCAGCAGCGGCGCAGCCTACTATCTTTTGCTGACCGGGGTTTACAGACTGACGCTGGAAGAGCCCTTTCAGGAGGATCAGCAGGCAGAGGCGCGGATTAACTATCTGGCGTATCACGATGATCTGACCGGCCTTCCGAACAGACGGCGCCTGATGCAGCGCATGGAAGAGATCGTTATTCAGAGCGAGAATGATAAAAGCCGGGGATTCGCCGGACTCGTCATCATGAACATCAATCATTTCAAGAATATTAATGACTCGCTTGGCCATTACGCAGGCGATTTGCTGCTGCAGCTGGTCTCCCAGCGGATCGGCAGTGAGGTTAAAGCCAATGAAGAGCTGTACAGTATGGGAGCCGATGAGTTCGCCTTTCTTATGACAGAGCGGACCGGGCTGGAGAACTGTCTAGTCCGGGCAAATGAGCTGCTGCGGCTGTTTGAAACACCGGTAGGCCTGGAATCCGGCGAGTATCATATCTCGCTGAGTCTGGGCATGAGCATCTATCCCGGAGACGGAGATACAGCGGAGCAGCTGATCCAGAACGCGGATACCGCAGTACATAACGCCAAGGAGCAAGGAGTGGAGATCCGCCGCTACATTCCGGCTATGCAGATGAAGGCGAAGGAGCGCCTCAAGCTGGAGAATGATCTGCGCAGAGCGCTGGAGCGTGATGAATTCTTCCTGGTCTATCAGCCGCAGGTGCAGCTGGAATCTGAAGAGATTGTCGGCATGGAGGCGCTGCTGCGCTGGAATCACCCGAAGCGCGGGCTGGTCTCGCCGGTGGATTTCATCCCGATTGCCGAGGAGAGCGGACTGATTGTTCCCATTGGTGAATGGGTGCTGAAGACAGCCTGTCTGCAGAACAAACAATGGCAGGATGCTGGCTACCGGCCGATCTGCGTCTCCATTAACCTGTCCATGCGCCAGTTCCTGCAGCCGAATCTTGCCGGTAAAATAGGCGCTATATTAGCGGATATCGGCCTAGACCCGGGTTATGTTGATCTCGAGATTACGGAGAGCATGACCCTGGATAAGGAAACAGCCTTTGACCAGCTGAACCGGCTGAAAAGACTGGGTGTGTTCATCAGTATTGACGATTTCGGCACGGGCTACAGCTCACTGCATTATTTGAAAAATATGCCGATTGACCGCTTGAAGATCGACCGTTCCTTTGTTTCTGAAGTGATGGAGGACAGCAACAATGCGGCTATTGTCTCGACCATTACCTCCATGGCCCATCACTTGAAGCTGAAGGTTACAGCGGAAGGCGTAGAGAATAAGGAGCAGCTGAATTTCCTGCGCCAGCAGCATTGTCATGAAGCACAGGGGTATTTATTCAGCAAGCCGGTGAAGGCGGCAGAATTCGAGCAGGCCTTTCTGAAGCCGCTCCTCGGTCTGCCATCGTAATACAAGAGAGCTGTCCTTATCTTAAATAGACTTGCAATTTGTTTATAGCAATGCTACAATAGATTTTGTCTTCAATTTATGTTTTTCTTACAACTGGTTATCCATTTAAGTTGCGGGTGTAGTTCAATGGTAGAACTTCAGCCTTCCAAGCTGATAGCGTGGGTTCGATTCCCATCACCCGCTCCAAGTTTTAAATTCCGAAATCCTTGTGTTGCAAGGGTTTTTTTGTTGTTTATATCTTATAAATGAATTCTGCAAAAATAAGCAGACCGCACTTGTCCTCTCGGACTGTGGGGTCTGCTTATTTACTGTTAGAGCTGTTGTAATTGTGCCGGAAATGCCTGGCTTACACCGTCTTCAGGAACTCCACGATAGTCAGGAGGCCTTTGTCGAAGTTCTCCAGATTGAAGTGCTCATCCGGAGCATGCAGGTTCTCATCGTCCAGCCCGAAGCCCATAAGGACTACAGGAGCTTTCAGAATGCGGGAGAAGCTCTCCATGATCGGAATCGAGCCGCCGTCTTTGGTGAAGAGCGCACGGGTGCCGTAGACTTTGCCGTAGGCGTCTGCAGCAGTCTGCAGAATCGGGTGGGCAGGATCAATGTTAAAGGCCCGGGCCTTCTCCATTTGCTTCACAGCTACTTTGGCGCCGCTCTGGATGTTAGCCTTCAGATGTGCTTCAACGGCATCAAGAATATGCTGCGGGTCCTGATCGCCGACAAGGCGGCAGGTGATCTTGGCGTGGGCTTCCTTCGGAATAACCGTTTTGCTGCCTTCGCCCTGGAATCCGCCATAAACGCCGTTCAGCTCAAGCGTCGGGCGTGCACCAACCCGTTCTACGAAGCTGTAGCCTTCCTCGCCGTACAGCTGCTCGAGGCCAAGGCCTGTACGGATTTTGTCCTCGTCCACACCCTGCTTGGCGAATTCATCACGCAGCAGCGGGGAGAGTGCAGGTACGCCTTCGTAAAAGCCGTCAACAGAGACCCGGCCCTGGTCATCATGCAGCGAGCTGAGCAGGGAGACCAGCGCATGCAGCGCGTTCGGTACGCCGCCGCCGTAAGAGCCGGAATGCAGATCTGTGAGTGCCGTATTCACGGTAACCTCCAGTGAGCACAATCCGCGCAGGCCGGTGCAGATGGCCGGACGGCCGCGTTCCAGCAGGGAAGTGTCGGAGACAAGCACGGCATCGGCAGCCAGCTTGTTCTGATTGGCTTCCAGGAAAGGCGGCAGATTCACGCTGCCGATCTCTTCTTCGCCTTCGATGCACAGCTTGATGTTGACCGGCAGTGTGCCCTCCTGCTTAAGAATAGCTTCAATAGCCTTGATATGCATGAACACCTGGCCTTTGTCATCGGTAGCTCCGCGGGCATACAGCTTGCCGTCACGGATCTCCGGCTCAAACGGAGGGGTAGTCCACAGGTTCAGCGGATCAACCGGCTGTACATCGTAGTGTCCGTAGACGAGAATGGTCGGCTTGCCGGGAGCATGCAGGTAGTCTGCGTAGATAACCGGATGGCCTGCTGTAGGATGCAGTTCGATATGCTCCAGTCCCGCGCGTGTCAGTGTCTCAACCAGCCAGCCGGCAGCGGCATTAACATCTTCCTTGTGTGCGGAGAGGGCGGAAATGCTGGGGATCGCCAGCCATTGCTTGAGTTCGGACAGCTGGGCTTCACGCTCAGCCTGAAAATAAGTTTCATACGACATAGTATTTATGTACCTCCTTGGAATTCGCTGCAGGGTGCCGCCGGGAACCGGCATCATTCATAAAGACATCATCCGGGATTCCGGGCAGTCTTGACCCGGCAGTGTAATGCATTCATTATACTGGAGATATTCCAATGGATCAAAAAGGATTGTGTAAACCGCCTCCCGGTAGTATGCTGAACTTTATGAACCAAAAGGCGCCGCCAGCGGCGAAAGCGATAGGAGCGAATCAGAGTGTCAGAGAATGTGCCTGTAAATGTTGAACACGGAGCGGAGTTGCCTGAGAGCGGCTTCCCGTCATATATATATACTTACACCCATACAGAGGATGAGGCATCGCTGTGCGGCATGGAGCTGCGCTGCCTGTTCGGGCGGGTGATTCCGCCCATGCTTTTTTCAAGCGGTATCCAGGTGGATGTAAGCCGCAGCCCTTTTATCAAAGAACGGGTTGATGTCATGTACGCAGGGGACACTCTTGAGGAAATCTACAAGCAGACAGAGCAGGTAGAGCTTGCGGGGCAGACCTTTAAGGTTATTTTTGTGAAAACGAATGACTTGGCCCCTGAGCATAAAGTTGAGTATGATGAGCGCAGAGCCATTGAACGGGAAATCGGCATGCGGATTGAGGGAGAAGCGGATGTGAACCGTCCGGAGCGGGTGTATGGCCTTGTAACACTGGGCGGGCGCTGGTATTTCGGCACTTACCATAAGAATAAGGCAACCTGGCTCCGCCAGATGCAGAAGCCGCGCAGCTACTCCATCGCGCTTAGCACGCGTGTGGCCCGGGCGGCAGTCAACATGGCTGTTCCCCGGATACCCGGAGTGAAGGCTATAGACCCCTGCTGCGGGATCGGGACGGTTATGGTGGAGGCGCTGTCGATGGGAATCGATATCGTCGGACGGGATATCAACCCGTTTATTGCTGCCGGTGCACGGACGAACATTGCCCATTTCGGCTTTGAGAGTACCGTCACACTTGGAGATATTGCCGATATTGAGGAGCATTATGATGCTGCCATTGTGGACATGCCGTACAATCTGTATTCGAGCATTACACCGGAGGAACAGTTCGCAATTCTGGCCAATGCCCGCCGTATTGCCGGCCGGGTTGTTATCGTGGCGATTGAGGCGATGGATGAGATGATCAGCTCTGCCGGATTTACAATCATAGACCGCTGTATTGCGAAGAAAGGCTTGTTCTCCCGTCATTTGATGCTTTGCGAATAGAAGGAGTGATTAGAATGGAACCGAAATGGTTAACCTGGGCGAAGGAGATCCAGGGTATTGCCCAGACAGGACTGACCTATGCCAAGGATGTGTATGATATCGAGCGTTATCAGGCGTTGCGGGAGCTTAGTGTGGACATTCTGGCTAATTATACCTATGAGAGCAAGGAGCGCATCCGGCTCTCCTTCGCGGAAGAAGGCGGCTACAGCACACCTAAAGTGGATGTCCGGGGCGTGGTTTTTCAGGATGATAAAATTCTGCTCGTACACGAAAAGCTGGACGGCAAATGGGCGCTTCCCGGCGGCTGGGCCGATATCGGCCTGTCCCCGAGTGAGGTAGTGGTCAAAGAGATTGCCGAGGAGTCCGGTTACCAGGCAGAAGCCGTAAGGCTGCTCGCTGTGCTGGACAAGAAGTTCCATCAGCATCCCCCGGAGCCCTACCATGTTTACAAGATATTCATTCTTTGCCGGATTACCGGCGGTGCGGCTGCGGCAGGTGTAGAGACGAGCGGAGTAGCCTTTTTTGGTGAACATGAGCTGCCGGCGCTGTCTGAAGAACGGAATACGGCGGCACAGCTGCATACGCTGTTCCAGTATCTGCATGATCCTGAAAAACCGGTCATATTGGACTAAAGAACTGCATATTATATATGAACGGTAATGGCCTGAAAGTTTTAAAGAAGACAAAAAATGGTTAATACTTAACATGTAAGCCTTTACAACAATAAGCCGCTGAGCCTATATAACTAAAAATTTATGGAGTGCGCAACTTTTTGGGCCAGGCGGTCTACATTTTTTCCTCTGCTGTGACGATAAGATATTTTAGGAGGGGATCGCATGGAACAAGAAGAGTTAAGACTTCCGCTTGCGCCGGAGAGTGTATCGAGACCTGCAGAAGGCAATATTGCTACCGGCCTGGTATGGGGCATCCTGATCAGTATTCCATTATGGATCTCGGTCATCGGCTGGATTATGGGCATCTGGAATTTCTAACCCGTCCGCAGAAGCTATCAGCATACAATAAATCCTAATTATACAATGAAGGCTGCCTCTCCGTCCGGAGAAGCAGCCTTTTTGAATATATGGAGGAGCTACAGCCCCTTATTGAAAATATAAGAATTTATCTGTTTCCACTTGTATCAACCAGACGGAAGGTCTCGCAGACGACCCGCATGTCCGGATCGAACGTCTTACCCTCAGCCTGGAGTTCTCTGGTGAAATACACCTCATGATGGTACCTCCAGGACGCAAGGCTCCGGTCATCCTCACCTTCCGAGTAAGCGAACTCCGGGGTGACCTCACCGAACGGGACGATCTCTACCTTGGTTGTCTCAATTATTGCGCGCGGCTCCCCGGTACTATCCAGCAGGATGGACAATCCGCCTTCAAAAGGAAGAGGGATGTTCCTGGCCTGGCTCAGCTCGTAATTCTGCGCCGTTCCGGTCTTGATGCCCTGCAGGACGAGGTCCAGCAATTCATCGGCCAGCCGGGGATTATCGCCGAAAGCCCAGGCGCTGTCGAAATGGTCGGCGGCTTCAGGATGAAGGGCCAGATAGCCCTCCCAGTATCTTGCTATTGCCGGTGTTAATGTCATCTTAAATCACTCCAATTATAGAATTTGTTCATCTGAATTATTTGTCCGCTTCACTTAACCAGCTGCTGTACAAGTCATCCAGCTGCTGCTGGGCGCCGTCGCGCGTCTCCTGGAGCCCGGCCAGCTTCAGCGCGTCACTGGCATGCTGCGGGTCCAGCATCTCGGCATCGATTGACGCGAGCCGGGCTTCCGCTGCTGCGATATCCTGCTCCCAGGCAGCCGCCGGCCGCGGCTTGCGGGATGCGGCACCGGAGGCGCTGTGTTCGCTGCTCCGGGAGCGTACACCGTTAGCCGCAGGTGAAGCTTTCGCCTTAAACGGTATGTCTGCCCTGCCAGCAGGCTTGCCTGCTGCCGACGGCTGTACTGCTGCGCCAGCCTGCTTCTCCTTATAATACTCGTAATTTCCGGAGAAGGAGGAGAAGCGGCCGCCTTCAATCGTCCAGAGCTTGCCGAAGCAGCGGTTAATGAAATACCGGTCATGGGATACCGCCAGCACGGTGCCCGGGAATTCCTCCAGCGCTTCCTCCAGCGCCTCGCGGGAATCAATATCGAGATGGTTCGTCGGCTCATCGAGAATGAGCAGATTCGGCCGGCGGTGCATCAGCACCGCGAAGCGCAGCCGTGTCCACTCCCCGCCGGAGAGGTTGGTGATGTCCTTGAACACATCACTGCCGTAGAAGAGGAACCGGGCCAGCTGCCCGCGGGCTTCACCCTCCTCAAGTCCGGCCTCCTCACGGAAATAACGCAGTACCGACTGCCCGTTCTCCTCCGGCACAGCTTCCTGGGCGAGATAGCCGACAACGGCTCTCGCAGCCAGGGTGCAGCTGCCGCTGTCCGGGGTCTCCTGGCCAAGGATAATCCGCAGCAGTGTGCTTTTGCCTGCACCATTGCCGCCTATCAGTGCTGTGGTTTCTCCATATCTAAGGATATCGCTGGCTGTGGAGAACAGCTTACGGTCTCCGTATGCTTTGCTGATTTGTTCCAGAATCACGACCTGATTGCCCGTCCGGTCATCCTGCTGCAGCTGCAGATCCATGGATTTACGCTCCAGCACCGGACGTTTGACCTTGACCATCCGGTCCAGCGCCTTTTGCATGGAGGCGGCGCGGCGGGGGAAGGAGACGTTCTGGGGATTCAATTTGCCCCATTCAATCAGCCGCTTGATGCTCTCCTGCATCTGCTTAATCTTCTTCTGCTGCTCCTGATAGTCAGCGAACTGCTGCAGGAGCCGTGCTTCCTTCTCAATCTGATAGCCGCTGTAGTTCGCATGGAAGGTGAAGGCTTCACCGTCTTCAATCTCAATCACTTTCTTGACGACCGCATCCAGGAAATAACGGTCATGGGAGATAGCCAGTACCGTACCGTCATAGCTCTGCAGGAACTGCTCCAGCCATTCAATTGCCTCCATATCGAGATGGTTGGTCGGCTCATCCAGCAGCAGAATGTCGGGACGGCGCAGCAGCAGCTCGGCAAGACCGATCTTGGTTTTCTCCCCTCCGGAGAGGGTTGCGAACCGGCGGTCATACTGGTGGGCTCCGATGCCGAGCCCGGCGGCTACACGCTGGATGGAGGATTCGATCTCATAGCCTCCGGCCGCTTCGAATTTCTCCTGCAGTGTACCGTATTCCTTGAGCAGGCTGCCCCAGCCGGCTTCGTCGGCTTCTGCGCCGGGAGCAGACATCTCCTGCTCCAGCTCCCGCAGGCGGCGCTGCCAGGCAAGCGGCTCTGCGAAGCTGCGCTGCAGGACATCGTAGACGGTCTCGCTGTCATGGGCTTCCTGGATTTGCGCGAGCAGCCCGATAACGCTGCCCCGGCGGATCGAGATTTGTCCCTGATCGGGGCGTTCTTCCCCGCTCAGAAGGTGGAAAAGGGTGGTTTTGCCGCAGCCGTTGCGGCCGATCAGGCCGATTTTTTCGCCTTGGCGGATTTCAAAGGTGATGTTCTCCAGAACGAGCTGGGCACCGTGGTATTTTTGGACATTTTGGCATGAGATGATCATAGTTATTCTCCTTTTATAGGAATGCCTTACCCGCACTGCCGCACCGGAAATCCCCCGCAATCTTTAAAAATACATAACAAAAAGACCACAGGGAAATTCCCTGCGGCCTGAAAACTCTCCGGTTTATGGCATCCGCTCGAGTGTAGGCGAGAAAGGCATTTCACAATGTTGTAGTGTTATTAAGTTCGTGTAAATGGACAGACTTCTCCCGTTGACGGCATTTACATGAACGATGCCAGACATGATATTAATCAGCCGGCTGCTAACACTATTAGTCACATTGTGATCCATTCTCCTACACCTCCTTCGCATAAATTTAAAGTCAGTGTAACCAATATAGCGGAAATTAGCAAGTGGCAAATCAGGCTGCCCAGGCATAAACCTGTTCACCGGCAAGTAGTATGGACTATGGCCGAGCGCTTTTTTTGCCAAATGTATGACTGAAATGGGGATGCACATGACGATTTTTAACGGGCTTCTGGGCAATGCCACTCAGGTTCAGCTAAGCGATGTCCAGCGGGAATATGCACAGATTCTGGCCCCGCAGGAGAAGATTGAACGCGCGTATAAGCTGATCCGGGATATGTTTATTTTTACGGACAAACGGCTGATTCTCATTGACAAGCAGGGGGTAACGGGCAAGAAGACGGAATACCATTCCATCCCTTACCGGAGCATCACACACTACTCGGTGGAAACGGCCGGACATTTCGATCTGGATGCCGAGCTGTGCATTTATGTCTCCGGTGCGGCGCTTCCGCTGAAGAAAACGTTCAATAAATCCGTCAATATTTATGAGGTGCAGGCGGTGCTGTCGCAGTATATTCTGAAATGACAGATCCGGGCGGCAAAAAAAATCGGGGACTTGCGGATGGAAATGGCATCTGCCGGTCCCTTGAGCTGTTTAAAGAGGGGAATAAAAGCGCTGGCCGCGGGTCACGGCTGGACAAGCAGGCGGTTGTTAAGGGAGACGATTGCTCCGCTGTAACGCAAAGTTTGTGCACAGCTCACAAAAATGACGGCTGGAATTCGCAGTTGGGCGGAAGGCGTTGACATTGGTTTTGGTGCTGCTGTTAAATGACACTAACTGAAACGACCTGGAAGGGAGATGATCCGCTTGAAGAGAGGGCCTGTAATCGGCACAAAAACAATGGTGGTCAGCCCCCATTATCTGGCCTCTGCCGCCGGAGCGCGCATCCTTGAGCGCGGGGGCAATGCCTTCGACGCGGCGGTAGCAATCAGCGGAACGCTGGCAGTGGTCTACCCGCATATGACCGGGCTGGGCGGCGATGCCTTCTGGCTCACTTACAGCGCCGCAGACAGGCGCGTCCGGGCTTACAACGGCAGCGGCCGGTCCGGCTATGCCGTCCGCCGGGATTGTTACGCCGGCGAGGCGGCTATCCCGCGGCGGGGTGTGCGCAGTGCCATTACGGTACCCGGAATGGCAGACAGCTGGGAAGCCGTCCAGCGCGAGTATGGACGGCTGACGCTGGCCGAGGTGCTGGAGCCGGCAATCGGCTACTGCACCGGGGGGTTCCCGCTGTCCCCGGACCAGCACGGGGGCAGCGTGCTTGCCGGAGCCGCGCTGTCTGCGGAAGCGGCGGCGATTTATCTGCCCGGGGGCCGGGTTCCGGCAGCGGGCAGCAGGTTTGTGCAGCGGCAGCTCGGCAGGACGCTGATGACCCTGGCCGCGGGCGGCAGGGACGCTTTTTATAAAGGGAAGATCGCGGAAGAGATCAGTGAATATATGCGGAAGGCCGGCGGCTATCTCACGAAGGAGGATTTCGCGGATCACCAGGGGAACTGGGAGGAGCCGCTCGCTGCAGACTATCACGGTCTTACAGTCTATCAGGTTCCGCCTAATTCGCAGGGGTTCACGGCGCTTATGGCGCTTAATATATTGGAGCGTTACAACTTCGCTGAGATCGGGCATGGCTCTTATGAATATTATCATCTGCTGGTGGAGGCGCTGAAGCTGAGCTTCCGGGACCGGGACCGGGTGCTCACCGATCCGGCCTTCAGCCGGATTCCGCTTGAGCGGCTGCTGGATAAGGGATATGCCGCTGAGCTTGCAGCATCCATCTCCCTCCGGCAGGCGCTGGCTTATGATAGTGAGCCGGTTGGACGGGATACGGCTTATGCTGCTGTGGTAGACAGCGAAGGCAATGCGGTCTCGTTCATCCAGAGCCTGTATTTCGAATTCGGTTCGGGAGCTGTGGCCGGAGAGACGGGGATTCTGCTGCAGAACAGAGGCTCCTTCTTCTCGCTTGATCCGCAGCATGTTAATACGCTGGAGCCGCATAAGCGTTCTTTCCATACCCTGATGCCGGCCATGGCCTGCCGGGACGGCAAACCCGTGTACCTATACGGTACACAAGGCGGCGAGGGTCAGCCGCAGACCCAGACTCTGCTGCTGACGCGGATGCTGCATTACGGCATGGACCCGCAGACAGCCGTGAATGAGCCCCGCTTCGTCTGGGGCAGAACCTGGGGTGAGCCTACCCAGGAGCTGAGGGTGGAGAACCGGGTGGCAGACCATGTGCTGGCCGGGCTTTCAGCTGCCGGACACCTGGTCCGCACGGCCGGCAGTTATGACGGCATCATGGGCCATGCCCACGCCATCGCGGTTGACGGGAACGGGTACCTGAGCGGCGGTACCGATCCGCGCTGTGACGGGGCGGCTATCGGCTGGTAGCGGAATTAAGAAAGGTGGGAATTACATGGAGGCTCTTCAGAACCAGTACGGTGCGTTCATAGCCCCGGAGCTTAGGGTTCCCGCCTGCGGCCGGGGCACACTGGACGGCTTAAGCTTTGCGGTTAAAGATGTATTTGCGGTAGCGGGACACCGCTCCTCCGCCGGGAACCCGGACTGGCTGCGCAGTCATGAGCCTGCGGCTGTTCATGCCGCAGCGGTTCATAAGCTGCTGTCCGCCGGAGCTTCACTCCGGGGGGCTGCCCACACCGACGAGCTGATGTACAGTCTGGGCGGGGAGAACTATCATTATGGCACTCCGGTCAATCCGCAAGGTGCAGGCCGGATTCCCGGCGGCTCTTCCAGCGGCTCAGCGGTAGCGGTAGCCTCCGGCAGTGTGGATTTCGCCTTGGGCACGGATACGGGGGGCTCCATCAGGGTGCCGGCCGCTTACTGCGGCGTATACGGCTTCCGGCCGACACACGGGGCCGTGGAGATGGACGGTGTCATCCCGCTGGCTCCGGGTTTTGATACGGCCGGCTGGATTGCGGGCAGTGCGGAGCGGCTGCTGAGGGTCGGGAAGGTTCTGCTTGGGAACACGGCGGCTATAGCCGGAGGCAGCAGCGGGCCTGGAGATTATAGCGGAGAACAGGGGCATGCCGGCGGGAATAGCAGCGGTACGGGGCAGGACCTTTGTGACCCGAAGTCCGGAATCTCCAGAATGTATATCCCGGCAGAATGCTGGGCGCTGGTTGAACAGGACTGCGCCGCCTATCTGGAGCGGGGTGTGGAGCGGCTTCAGGCGGGCGCTTCACTGCAGGTGATTGAAACGGAGATTGCGCCGGAGGGGTTGAAGACATGGATGGATGTCTTCCGTGAGCTTCAGGGTGCCGAGATTTGGGCAACCCATGGCACTTGGATAGAGCGGGAGCGGCCGGTCTTCGGGCCGGACATTGCCGCCCGGTTCAGTTGGGCGGCCGGTCTGGCCGGAGCGGATCATGGCCGCGCCGGCTCCATGCGCAGGGAACTGGCAGAGCGCCTGCGCAGTCTGCTGCGGAATGACGGCTGCCTCGTCATTCCGACCGTGCCCGGGCCGGCCCCGCGGCGCGGCGGGGAACCAGCGCAGCTGGAGCGGAACCGCAGCGGAGCTATGATGCTCTGCTGCCTCGCGGGCCTTGCGGGGCTGCCGCAGATTACGCTGCCGGTCGCCGGGCCTGAAGGACTGCCGCTAGGGCTATCCGTTATCGGCGGCCATGAGCAGGACCTCTCTTTGCTGTCATGGGTGCAGGCGGTTTGGGAGTAGCGTTCCTGATTAGTCTCTGATTTTCCCCTGATTTTCCCTATATCGTTGATCCTGAGAGTTTGGGCTTCAGCAGAATTAGAGTGTGGAGGGTTCTATTGTATTTTATGCAACAAATAACGGTTAAATTGGCCTGAAAACTATTGTACGAAATACAATTGAATGGCTATTTCGGCCGTTCAGAAAAGGATTCTACTGCATCTGATACAATTGCTCCTTTTCGTTGGGGCATGCATAAGGTGCAAGCTTTATTGAGGCACGGTATAAGCATCCAGGCGGTCGTTGGGGTTCAGTGAGACCTCGGCCCTTTTGGTTGCTTGTGTGCCGGAATGATTCCATTCCTGCAGAGCTTCAAACGCGGAGGAATCAAGATCCGGCGTTTCAATTTGAAACTGCTGATTGTTATCCCAACGGTAGCTCACAATGGGCCATTTTGGTGCATACATGTATTCTTTGGCTAATTCACCTGAGGCATAAGAGAGGATTTTCATCGACGGCAGATCAACAGCAATCAGAATATGGCGGACTACTGAGTCGCCTTCATTATACGCATAACGCAATAATATCCGGTCTTGCCCGGGTGAAAGCTTGAAGTCTTGATAGATCCCATTGGCTAAACTGATGCTGGTGCTCTTGGAATCCGTATTCTTCAACAGAATGGTCGAGCATTGCTTGTTCCCGCAATTGTATTTCAGCAAGAGATAACGTTCCTGTGCGGACAGATTAAGTGTTTCAAGCTGGGTCCGGCGGATTTCAGTGAGGATGTCCTCCTGTGATTCCAGATATTGCTTGTACATAGGGATATCTCCGGTATCCAAATTGATAGGATTGCCATTCTGGTCGTGGATGGTCAAGACATCAGGGATTTGGCCGGATGGGGCGGGCTCAGAAGTTGCAGTTACCACGTCCGCCGCCGGAGCATCCTGAAAGCGGATCAGAACGGCCGCAATACCTGCCGCACACAGCAAAAGAATAAGAAACGGTGCCAGTTTCCTTTTGATCATGGGATTCTCTCCTTATTTTTTGATAGAGGTTGTTTTCTTTCTCTCTTTTTTCACTTTATATAGTATTCCATAAGAAAAAGGAGAGATTGAGATGGCAATTACAAACACGGTGAGAGACAGACTGCTCACACATACAGGTTTTTTTGAAGGGGATAAGGGGTATTCAACAGTAACCGGCAATTTCGACAACCAGGGCATTTCCTTCGGCATCATTCAATTCAATTTCGGACAAGGGTCGCTGGCCCCTCTATTGAAAGAGTACATTACCAACAATGAAGCGGAGTTTAATAGTGTGTTCGGTGCCAGCAAAGCTGCAACGCTGAAAAATGTTGTCCTGAATAAAACGAAAGCCGAGCAGATCGCATGGGGAGGCAGTATTTCCAGCGGAGGCCAGGTTGTTACGGAATGGAAGGGTTTATTTGAGAATATGGGCGCGAAAAGTGCAAACCAGGCTCTTCAGAAAACTCATGCGCAATCTTACATTGACAGAGCCTTATCGTATGCAACCAAATTTGGCATTATCAGCACTCAGGGCCTTGCCTTTTTGTTTGACCATGCGGTTCAGTCCTGGAGTTTCCAGAATGAAAGCAGTATTGTGGCTGAGATTGCCGCGAATGAACGGCTGTGGCTTCAGACGGGAGAAACGGGACGTTATCCGGATAATCAGCGGTTGTATTCGGTATTGAAGGGTGTGACAGGTTCTGATCCTATCGCACGGCGTACAGCCATCCGAAACGGCTCCGGCACAGTGCATGGAAAGAGCTATAATATCAGCAATTTCAACTTGTCGTACTCTGCGAATTTCTAAAAGCCTGAATGCAGCAAGCTCCGTTCCCTATAATCAGGGAACCGGGGCTTTTTCCATTTTTTTATTATATCAAATCTTTCGGCTAAAGATTTACATAATTGACATTGATCGTTTATTTTCCTGTGGAGAGTGTATTCGTTAAAATTCTGTGAATAGCGTGATATTACCTGACATATATGGTGTGTTTTTTTCAATCACATCTTCCCAACAAGGGTCATTTTATCTATAATGTTACATAAAGTAACATATGGTTCGAGTTTGAAAGAATGAAGTTATCAAAGGAGGGGTGGTCATGCATCTTACGGTAGAAGAAGCGTTGTCCATTTATCCTTTATCCGAAGCCAAGCTTATTGCAGGCTCCAAGGGAAAGCACAGGATTGTCAAATCGATCAATGTGATGGATGCCCCGGATATCTCGGACTGGATCAAAGAAGGGGAAATGCTGCTGACGACAGCTTATTTGATCAAAGACAGTCTGGAGGATGCCTCGGCACTTCTGCACACGCTGAACCGCCGCGGGTCTGCCGGGCTTGGCATTAAGCTGGGCCGTTTCTGGGAGACTGTGCCGGAGACGCTGATTGCCGAAGCGGAGACTTTAAATTTCCCGCTGATTGAGCTGCCGTTCCAGTTTACCTTCTCCGATCAGATGAACGGCTTGTTCCGTGCGAAGCTGTCGCGGAGTACGACTATGCTGCAGAGCATTATGGAGAAGCAGCGCAAACTGATGCGTCTTGCCCTGCGCAGCGGGCGAAGCCGTCCGCTGCTTGAGTCAGTATCAGAGATCATCGGCTATAAGCTGGCAGTCATTAATGCCCGGGGAGCTGCGGTCTTCAATAATTCAGGGCATTCCGAAGCGGAGCTTCTGGAGGGCTGGCCCTGGCAGCACCGTAATCAGCGCTTCCGGACCGGTCAGGGCACCGGTTACCGGATTCCGCTGCTGCATGGCGGGAAATGCTCAGGCTATCTGCTGTATTGTGCAGTTGACTCCCTGCTTCTGCCGGTGGAAGAGAGCCTGTTCATTCAGGGAGCCGAACTGGTTTCTTATCATATTCATGCCGGATTTGAGGATTATTTCGAGCAGGCCGGACACCGGGAGTTCAGCGCACTGCTGCGCCGCTGCCTGAATGACGGAATGTCCAGCAATGAATTGTCCCAGGCTGCCCGGAAGCTGGAGGTTACGCTGCTGCAGGCACCGTTTCAGCTCCTGCTGACAGATGTGGCTGCTGCAGGAGAGACAAGGCAGGGGGAACTGCTTCGCCTCAAAGAGGAATATATAGAGCATCCGGAGCTGCATGGGCTGGGGGCCATCCATCTCATGATGGATGAGGGACTGCTGTCGCTGTATCCAGGGAGCCCTCATACCCCGGAGCGCTTCCGGGAGCTGATTACAGAATGCTTTCACAAGCTGAATTTCGATAAAGGTTACTATCCGAGGGCGGCAATCAGCGGGGTGAAGGCGAAGCCGGAAGGGCTGAAGGAAGCTTTTGCCGAGATTAAGGAATGTATGGGAATGGCCCAGCATTGGGGCTCCCCCGGAAATGTGGTGCACTACCGCCAGCTGGAGCTGAGTCTGCTGCTGAACCGGATTCCGTCAGAGACGATGGAGAGGTACTGTAACGGCAGCCTGCGCGGCCTGCTTAGCCGGGAACCGGAATACGTCAAGGAAATGCTCCATACGCTGGAAGTTTATCTGGACAATGACGGACATGTGAATGAAACCGCGAAGAAGCTGTTTATTCACCGCAATACTGCCACGTACCGGATTGAGAAGCTCAGCGAGCTGCTGGATGTGGATTTCCGCAAAATTGATGACCTCATGAGGCTGAAGCTGGTATTCCTGTTCCGTAAAATGCTGGAGCGCGAGTGAGTGTTAGAGAATATCACATATTTTAAGCTTAATTCAAGCTATCCTAGTGCATAAAGCACAAAAACATTGAAACTTCTTATGGATTGGCACAAAGCTATGTTATATAAATTTACGTAACTGCCATGTCTCAGTATAGTATATATAAATTAATGGCTTAGCTATTAAAAGAGATATCCTGGAGGAGGAGAATTATGAAAAAAAGGGGTCAGGGATTTAAATTCAGTTTGGTCTCGATGTTCCTGTTAGCGGTGGTTCTGACAGGGTGCGGCAACAACAATACGGCGTCTAACACAAATGCGGCGGCAACAGAGGCGCCGGCGGCAACGAATACGGCAGCAGCGACCGATGCGGCAGCGACAACAGAGCCGGCGGCGGAGAAGCCGAAGGTTGCTTTTGTCTATATTGGCCCTCCGGGTGACGGCGGGTATACGTATCAGCATGATCAGGGCCGCCTGTACATGGAAGAGCAGCTCGGCATCAAAGCGGACTTCGTAGAGAACGTACCGGAAAGCGCCGATGCTGAACGTATTATCACTGAGCTTGCCCAAAATCATGACATTGTGTTCACGACAAGCTTCGGATACATGGACTTTACTTTGAACGTAGCAGGCAAATTCCCTAATGTTAAATTCCTGCATGCCTCCGGTTACAAAACAGCTGAGAACATGGGCACTTATTTCGGTAAAAACTATCAGGCGAGTTACCTGTCCGGAATTGCGGCAGGCAAAATGACGACCAAGAATCACCTGGGTTATGTCGGAGCCTTCCCGATCAGCGAAGTCATCTATAACCTTAACGCCTTTACCCTGGGAGCACAAAGTGTAAACCCTGACATCAAAGTGGATGTGGTCTGGACCAACACCTGGTATGACCCTGCGACTGAACGCCAGGCAGCGATCAGCCTGCTCGACAAAGGTGCAGATGTCCTCCTGGCCTATCAGGATTCACCGGCTACCCTGCAGGCGGCTGCAGAACGCGGCGCTTATGCCGGGGGGAATGACTCCGATATGAGCAAATACGCTCCAGACAACTACTTGACTAACCCTGTATGGAATTGGGGTCCTTATTACGTGAAGGCTGTCCAGTCCGTTATGGACGGCACCTGGAAGAGTGAGCAATACTCCGGTGATATGGCAGACGGCATGGTTGAACTGGCACCGTTCGGCAATAAGGTTCCGGATGATGTGAAGCAGCTGGTGGAAGATGCCAAAGCCAAGATTATCAGCGGCGAGCTGGATGTATTCACTGGCCCCATCTCTGATAACAAGGGCAATTTGGTGGTTCAAGACGGCCAGAAGCTGACGCTTGAAGAAGTGCTTGGCATGAATTGGCTGGTAAAAGGTGTAGAAGGTACCATTCCGCAATAACAGCGGCAATGTAATCTAATACAGCACGGCTTATGGGTGGGGCGGGTTCCGGTTGTCGGAGCCTTCCCCACTTATACTATAACTATCAGGAAGGAGCGTCCCACAATGCAGGACCATTCGGTTGAAATGCGCGGGATAGTGAAGAAGTTCGGTTCTGTAACGGCCAGCGATCAAGTCGATTTTTCGGCAAATGCGGGTGAAATTCATGCGCTGCTAGGTGAGAACGGAGCAGGGAAAAGCACAGTCATGAGTATGCTCTCAGGTGTGTACCGGGCGGATGCGGGTGAAATTCTCATTCATGGCAAAGCAGCCAGAATCCGTTCTCCGAAAGATGCGGCACTCCTCGGGGTAGGCATGGTATTCCAAAACTTCAGACTGGTGCAAAGCCTCACGGCAGCGGAGAACATCGTGCTTGGCGAAAAGTCGTCTTTCTGGCGTGGCAGCAGGTGGATCAGGAACAAGTACGAGGAAATTGAGGCGCTCGGCGAAAAGTTCGGCCTGAAATTCCCTGTGGACCGGCCGATCTGGCAGCTGTCCGTCGGGGAGCAGCAGCGTGTTGAAATTGTCAAAACGCTATACCGCGGTGCGGATATTATCATTCTCGATGAGCCGACCTCAGTGCTTACGCCGGGTGAAGCCGAGCAGCTGTTTGAAACGCTGCAGGTGATGAAGCAGGCGGGCAAGACGGTCATCATGACCACGCATAAAATGAAGGAAGTCATGGCCTCCTCGGACCGGATTTCTGTCATGCGCAAAGGAAAGATGATTGCTACTCTGGACACGGCAGCGACGGATGAGCTGGAGCTTGCCCGGCTGATGGTGGGCAGAGAGGTTACGATCACCCGCCAGGACCGGGAGGAGACAGCCGGGGAGCCGCTGCTTATCGTGAAGCAGCTGGATGTGGCTGCCGACCACGGGCGCAAGGCGCTGGATGGCCTGTCGCTCACGGTGCGTGAAGGGGAGATTGTAGGTGTCGCCGGGGTGGCCGGTAACGGGCAGAAGGAGCTGGCGGAGGTATTAACGGGCCTTCGGACCTGGAAGACGGGTGAAATCATCTTCGACGGCAGCCCGGTGAAAACAGCCTCGGTAAGAGGCGCGATTGACTCAGGGATCTCGCATGTGCCGGAGAACCGGATGAAGAGCGGCCTGGCCGGGCGCCTGGGTTCAGTTGATAACCTGCTGTTCAAATCCTACCGCAGTGAAGAGCATTCCAAATTCGGCTTCCTGAAGGCCGCGAAGAACCGCTCCTGGTCACAGGAGCTGGTCCGCCGCTTCAACGTCAAGACACCGGAGCTGGATACCCCCGTGCAGCAAATGTCCGGCGGGAATCAGCAGAAGCTGCTCTTCGCCCGTGAGGTCAGTCATCAGCCGAAGCTGATGGTTGCCGTTCATCCGACCCAGGGGCTGGATGTAGGAGCGACGGCAGGTGTTCATGAGCTGCTGATGGAGCTGCGGGGCTCCGGCAGCGGCGTACTGCTGATCTCTGAGGATCTGGATGAGCTGCTGCAGTTATCCGACCGGATTCTGGTCATATATAACGGTTCAATTATAGGTGAAAGCGATCATGAGCATGCAGACCGGGAGCAAATCGGCCTGATGATGGCCGGAATCCGGGAGATGGAGGGAAGCGCCGTATGAGTTCGAATACCGGAAGTGAGACTGCAGTGCTGAAGCCCCTGCCGGATAAAGGCGGGAAGTGGTACTCCCTCAGGCTGGAATATGATTCAAGCCGTACCCGTTCACCCTGGTGGACGCCTATTTTATCAGTAATACTGGCCTTGCTCCTCTGCGCGGTGTTCATTGCAGCCAACGGCATGAGCCCGCTGGTCGTCTATGAGAAAATGTTCCGCGGCGCCTTCGGGACCTCCTACGGCTTCACAGAAACGATGGTCAAAGCCATACCGCTGCTGCTCTGCGGACTTGGTATTGCGGTGGCTTACCGGATCTCCGTCTGGAATATCGGTGCAGAGGGCCAATTGACTGTAGGGGCCATGGCGGCTACAGCGGTAACGATTTATTTTCCCGACCTGCCTTCATTCTGGTCCATTACGCTGATGCTGGTCTTCGGCACCGCTGCCGGAGCGCTCTGGGGCCTCATGACGGCTGTTCCGCGGACGCATTTCGGGGTCAATGAGCTGATTACCTCGCTGATGCTTAACTATGTGGCGCTGCTTGCGCTTGATTATGTGGTATTCGGTCCATGGAAGGACCCGAAGGGCTTCAACTTCCCGGGCTCGCCGATGTTCACCGCCGCACAGTCGCTGCCTGTACTGGGAAGCACACGGCTGCATATCGGCCTGATATTTGGCCTGGTGGCTGTTCTTATCTATTATCTGATGATTAAATTCACCCGCTGGGGGTATGAGCTGCGCCTGATTGGTGCTAATCCTACAGCAGCCCGCTATGCCGGGATTCATATCAGGAAGCACATCATCATCGTCATGCTGATCAGCGGCGGTCTTGCCGGGATTGCGGGTATGGCTGAGGTGTCAGGGGTTACGCATAAGCTGATGCAGGGGATATCGCCGGGGTACGGCTACACGGCAATTATCGTTGCCTGGCTGGCTAAGCTGAATCCGCTGGGCCTCATTGTTACTTCGGTTCTGTTCGGCGGACTGATCGTCGGCGGCTACAGTGTACAGACCATCGGACTGCCTTCGTCTATCTCGGAAATGCTACAGGGTGCTATCCTGTTCTTCCTGATTGCCGGCGACATGATCCACCGTTTCCGTGTCCGCCGGAATGCATAACAGCATGCTTTTAGAGAAGGGAGCTTACCCATGGATTTCACTACACAGTTATTAATAGCAGCCATATCCGCCGGAACCCCGCTGCTCCTGGCTACACTCGGAGGCATTCTGACCGAACGGGCCGGGATTATCCAGCTTGGTGCGGAAGGGCTGATGCTGATGGGGGCGGTGACTACATGTATCGTCTATATCCGCAGCGAGAATCTTATCCTTGCTCTGCTCTCCGCCGTGGTCATTACCGCGCTTCTGGGTATGGTGCATTCCTTCTTATGTGTCACGCTCCGGGCGAACCAGACGATGTCGGGACTGGCGATGACTTTGTTCGGCAGCGGGCTGAGCGCTTATCTCGGCAAGTCAATCAGCGGAATTCCGCTGCCGGGGGTTTCACCCAAGCTGGATCTGGGAGCGCTGAAATCGGTGCCGGTGATCGGGGATATTTTCGGCCGGATGGATTATCTGACCTGGTTCAGCCTGCTGCTCGTTCTTGTGCTGCATCTGCTGATTCACCATACTTCATGGGGCCTGCATCTGCGGGCAGTCGGGGACAATCCGGCTACTGCGGATGTTATGGGTATCCGGGTCCAGCTGATCCGTTACAGCTACGTTACCGCCGGAGCCGCACTCATCGGGCTCGCTGGTGCAGATATGGTGCTGGCCTATGCGCCGACCTGGAATGAGGGCCTTACCGCCGGACGGGGCTGGATCGCTGTGGGGCTCGTTATTTTCGCCCGATGGAATCCGCTGCGGGCACTCTTCTGTGCCTACTTCTTCGGAGCGCTTGATTCACTGGGCTTCCGCATTCAGCTGCTGGGCAGTGTAGTGCCGTCCTATTTCCTCAAAATGATTCCTTATGTTGTAACGATTCTCGTCCTGATGTATCTCGGTTACCGCAACCGCAACAAGCCTTCCGGCACACCGGAATCTCTCGGAACGCCATATGTGCGGGAACAGCGGTTCTGAACCGCGGGATACCGTATAAGCATTGTTATAGGCAATAAATAGAGGATTGGATAGCTATAGCTCAATGAAAGCAACAGGTCCTAATGGTCCATTTCATGCAGTTCGGACATCTTTAATCACTAAGCATCCGGCACTTCGGGTGCTGGCGGCAAGGTAGATGGCTTGAATGCGGGAATGGGCTTTTTTTACTCTTGATAATGCTTGAATTTGAATTATGCAAATTTAGATGAATGGAGGAGGGCCAATGCCTGTACCGGCGGATAGATTAACACTGGAGCAGATTAACGTTATGGAACGGACGGAGTTTGTGGAGAGCCTGGGCGGGATTTTTGAGCACTCACCCTGGGTAGCGGAAGGGACTTACGGGCAGCAGCCGTTTGTATCGGTGCAGCAGCTGCATGACTCCATGGTGGATACAGCGCGGAATGCGGAAGGTGAGCAGATACTTGGGCTGCTGCGGGCCCATCCTGATCTGGCAACCAGGCTTGAGGTCAGTCCGCTGTCGGCAGCGGAGCAGCAGGGGGCGGGCCTTACCCGGCTGACACCGGAGGAATTCGCGCAGCTGACGGAGCTGAACAAGGCCTATACTGAGAAATTCGGGTTCCCGTTCATCCTGGCTGTGCGCGGCAAAAATAAAGAAGATATTATAAGCTCCATCGCTGAGCGGGTTCACCGTTCTGTGCAGGAGGAGCTGGAGCAGGCGCTGCGGGAAATCAGCCGGATTACCCGCTTCAGGCTGGATGATCTGCTGAATGTGGAATAGAGGGGGCTGTGTTGCACAATTCAGACTACTCAGCAGGAGGTGTTATTCATGGCCGGGATAGAGCAGAGGCCTCAAAGCGGGCAGAGCGGGAGCCTGCCTCAAGAAGGAACAAGCGAATCTATGTCTCAAAGAGCTATGAGCGGGCGGCTGACTACGCATGTACTGGACCTGGCGCAAGGAAAACCTGCTGCCGGTATGCCGCTTCAGCTGTGGAGGTTAGGCGGCGGGGCGCCTGTGCTGCTGCGCGAGGCGGTTACGAACAGTGACGGCAGGCTGGATGCTCCGCTGCTGGCTGGAGAAGAGCTGCTGGCCGGCACCTATGAGCTGCTGTTCATGGCCGGCGATTATTTCAGAGAGTGCCGGAGTGCTGCAGGTGAGGCGGCAGCTGTGACAGCAGCGGCAAATCGGGCCGGGGGGTTGTTCCTTGAGCATATCCCGATCCGCTTCAGCATTCTGGACCCGGCAGAACATTATCATGTACCGCTGCTGGTTGCACCCGGAGGTTACAGCACCTACCGCGGCAGCTAGGCACATCTATATACAGACGGAGGTGGACCTGTCATGAAGGAATTCTATGAGCTCATTATCAGGAACGGGGATGTTGTACTTCCCGGGGAAGTCCGTAAGCTGGATATCGGCGTGAAGCACGGCAAAATTGCCATGCTCGGCGAAGCGCTTGGCAGTTCACGCGGGAGCAGGGTCATTGATGCAGCCGGACAATATGTGCTGCCCGGAATGATTGACATGCATGTTCATTTCAATGAGCCGGCCTTTGGCCATTGGGAAGGCTTCCGCAGCGGCTCGGCCTCCCTGGCTGCCGGAGGCTGCACCTGCTATGCGGATATGCCGCTTAACGGCAATCCTCCGACGGTGAATCTGGCGGCGCTCCGCTTGAAGGCGGAAGCTGCGGCAGGCAACTCGGCAGTAGATTATATGCTGTGGGGCGGGCTGGTCCCCGGCAATCTGGAGGAGCTGGAGGAGCTGGCATCAGCGGGAGTTGCCGGGTTTAAGGCATTTATCTCGAATCCCGGCGGTGAAGGTGAGGGCCGGTTCCGTGAGGTGGATGACGACACCCTCTATCAGGGCATGGTCCGCATCGCTGCTGCCGGGGGGATCCTGGCTTTGCATGCGGAGAGTGAGGCGGTGACAGCGGCTCTTGGGGCAGCCGCTGTCCGCGAAGGACGCAGCGGTGCGCGCGATTTCGCCGCTTCCCGGCCGCCTGAAGCGGAGCTTGAGGCGGTGGCCCGGGCACTGCTGTACAGTGAGCGCACCGGCTGCCGGCTGCACTTCGTGCATATCAGCACCGCCGCCGCCTTGGAGCTGATTCATGAGGCTAAGGAGCGGGGGCTGGATGTGACGGCAGAGACCTGCCCGCATTATCTGGTGCTGAATGAGGAGGATCTGGAGGAGCTGGGGCCGCTGGCGAAATGTGCTCCGCCGCTGCGCAGCCGCGAAGAACAGGACCGGCTGTGGGCTGCGCTGGCAGCAGGCCGGGTGGATCTCATAGCTTCAGATCATTCCCCTTGTCCGGCGGACTTGAAGCTGGCCCCGGGGCTGTCCTTCTTCGAGGCCTGGGGCGGGATTTCCGGTGCGCAGAGCAGCCTTGAGCTGATGTTCCATGAAGGGGTGCAGAAGCGCGGCCTTCCGGTTACGCAGATGTCCGCCCTGCTGTCGGCGCTGCCGGCCCGGCGGTTCGGGCTGGAGCACCGCAAAGGCTCCATTGCAGAAGGGATGGACGCCGATCTTGTGCTGCTCGATCCGCATGCTGCCTATACGCTGCAGGCGGAGGATCTGCTGTACCGGCATAAGCACAGCCCCTATGCGGGGATGACCTTGTCCTGCCGGGTACAGGCGACAATCTGCCGCGGCAAGGTAGTGTATACTGCCGCTGAAGGGCTTGTTGACGGCAGCAGCGGGGAATGGATCCGGCCCGGCGGATCTGCCGGGCCGGTGCTATGAAGCCGCCGGTTCATAATGTTCCCGCCGGTGAGCTGCTGAAGCTGCTGGATGAACTGGCGGCCTTCAGTGTCCCGGGTCCTGGGGTTACCCGGCTGCTGTACACTCCGGAATGGTGCGGGGCTCAGCTTTTTTTGCAGCAGAGAATGAAGTCGCTTGGACTGGAGGTCAGGCAGGACCGGGTTGGCAATATATACGGCCGGTTGTCCGGTTCGGGGGCTGCTGCGGCAGAACAAGTTATCCTGACCGGCTCGCATATTGATACTGTAGTGAACGGCGGACGGTATGACGGCGCCTATGGGATCGCGGCAGCGGTCACCGTGCTGCATTATCTGCAGCAGACCTTCGGCCGGCCGCTGCGCAGCTTAGAGGTAGTATCCTTCAGTGAGGAGGAGGGCAGCCGGTTTCCGCTGACCTTCTGGGGTTCGGGGAATGTTACCGGGCTCTATGACGGCAGCAGCCGTGAGGATATTGCTGATGCCGAAGGCGTAACGCTCGGAGCGGCGATGAAGGCTTGCGGTCTGGGCGGAGAGGCTGCGTCAGCCGGAGTCTCGGCTGAGACCGCAGCAGCGGGCGGGAAAGACTATGATGATGCCGGGGCGGATGGTGCTGGAGCGGCGGGTACAGGTTCAGTAGATACGGGTTCGGCGGTTACTGGCCCAGCAGGTTCTGCTGCAGTAACTATTTCCCGCCCGCTCCGCAGTGATATTGCTGCTTATTTGGAGCTGCATATTGAACAAGGGATCGTGCTGGAACGCTCTGCCCGGCAGATCGGTGTGGTGCAGGCGATCGCCGGCCAGCGGAGGTACCGCGTTACAGTCTCCGGAACAGCCAATCATGCGGGGACTACGCCCATGGGACTTAGACGGGATGCTCTGGCCGGCAGTGCAGAAATGCTGCTCGCCCTGGAACGTTCCGCTGCGGAGGAAGGGGACCCGCTGGTAGCGACAACGGGCCGGCTTGAGGTGTATCCGGGTACACCGAATGTGATTCCGGGAGAGGTGCAATTTACGCTGGATATCCGGCATAGCGATGCCGGGATACTGGAACGCTATTGCCCGCAGGTGCTGGAGGAATTCGCTGCAATTGCCGCAAGGCGCGGCTTGAAGCTGGAGATACAGCCTGTGCTAATGACAACTCCGGCTCCGATGGATAAGGAGCTGTGTGCTGCACTGGAGCAAGTCTGTCTGGAGCAGGGCAAGACATACCTGAGAATGGTCAGCGGGGCCGGGCATGATGCCCAGCTGTTTGCGCCGCTTTGCCCGGCAGCGATGATCTTCGTGCCGAGCCGTGGAGGCATCAGTCATGCTCCTGATGAATATACACCGCCGGAAGAGCTGGCCGCCGGAATGCAAGTGTTAGCGGCGATATTGTATAAATTAGCTTATACAGAGGAAGGCGTAATAGAAGATAGAGGGTGAAGGATAGGGGTTCGGAGATAGAAGAATGGTAATTAAGAATAGATAATAGAGAATTAAGGTTCCGGAGTCCATCTATGCATGCTTCAGCAGTCTGAAGAGGTTCTGGAATTCATGAGGGGGGAAGGGTTATGAAGCGGTATGAAGATTTGTCGCCATCCTTGCGGTGTGTTATGACCCCGGGACCGGTGGAAGTCGATCCGCGTGTGCTGCGGGCGATGTCTTTTCCGGTGCTGGGACAATTTGATCCTGAATTCACGGATATAATGAACGAAACTATGGAGATGCTGCGGGGACTGTTTGCGACAACCAATAAGTGGGCTTATCCGGTGGACGGAACCTCGCGTTCGGGTATTGAAGCGGTAATGGTCAGTCTGATTGCACCGGGAGACCGGGTACTGATACCGGTCTTTGGCCGGTTTGGCCATCTGCTGCATGAGATTGCTGAACGCTGCGGTGCGGAGGTTTTCACTATCGAGCAGAGCTGGGGCAGTGTTTTTCCGCCGGAAGAGGTAATTGCAGCCATCCATAGCATTAAACCGGATGTTGTGGCAATGGTCCACGGGGAAACCTCCACCGGCCGGGTGCAGCCGCTGGAGGGAATCGGCCGGGTTTGCCGGGAGTACGATGCCCTGCTGATAGTAGACGCAGTGGCAACCATCGGCGGAGTGCCGGTTGAGACGGATGCCTGGATGCTGGATGCAGTGATCGGCGGGACGCAGAAATGTCTCTCGGTCCCTTCGGGTATGGCTCCGGTTACGTATAATGAACGGGCTGAAGCGAAGCTGCTGAAGCGCAAACAGGTAGAGCGCGGGCTGAGAACCGGCGAGGCTATAGCAGGTGAGCTCCCGTTTGTCCGGAGCAACTACTTTGACCTTGGCATGCTACAGGATTACTGGAGCCCGCAGCGGCTGAATCATCATACGGAGATGACTTCGATGCTCTATGCATTGCGGGAGGGGCTGCGGCTTGTATTGGAGGAGGGACTGGAGGCCCGGCACGACCGGCACCGGCTGCACGAGCAGGCTCTCGTAGCAGGCCTGACTGCGATGGGACTGGAATTATACGGCGATCCGGACAGCAAGCTGACGGTGGTAACCTGCGTGCTGATACCGGAAGGAATAGACGGGGAATCCGTCCGCTCCATGCTCTTGAACCGCTTCGGAATTGAGATTGCCAGCTCCTTCGGCCCGCTGAAGGGCTTGATCTGGCGCATCGGCACGATGGGCTTCAGCTGCCGGGAGAACAATGTGCTGCGCCTGCTTGGAGCGCTGGAGGCTGTGCTGCTGCGTCACGGATGTGTGCTTACTGCCGGCCATGGCGTACAGGCAGCACTTGACGTATACGAGGCAGAAGTAAGATAATCATAAAAATGCGGTAAGTGATGAAAGGTAAGCAGCAAGGAACCGGAGGAGGCTGTTTCGTATCCGAATAACCGGGTGACCTATGCTCAGTTTGCTGCCGAATGGGAGAAAGCTGTGGTCCACCGGCAAAATGCCCTTCATTCCGCCCAAAGTACGCTGAACGAGTGAAATTAAGGTGAAAATACCCATAAATCCGCCCAATGTAGGCTGAATGAGCGAAATTAAGAGTAAAAATACCTCTAATCCCGCCCAAAGTAGGCTAAATGAGTGGAATTAAGAGTAAAAATCCCTTTAATCCCGCCCAATGTAGGCTGAATGAGCGAAATAAGAGTAAAAATCCCTTTAATTCTGCCAATATAGGCTGAATGAGCGAAAAAAGGGGTAAAACTAGATCTCAGTCAATAAGGTAGACCGTCACGCGCTGGCTTTTAGGTTAATAGTCTAGTGATACGGACAGGGGAGACGTTAAGATGTGGAAAAGCGCCTCAATGCCGGGTTTTACGGACATCAGCGCCGTTATTTCGCTAGAAAAGTGAAGATAGCCCGCCAAAAGTGGCGAATAAGGGCCGTGGTGTCCGCAAATTCGTCAAATGAAACAAAAACGGGCGAATAAGGGCTGTAGTGTCCATAGTACCTGTAGTATCCGAAGTCTCAGAATTACCTGAAGTGTGCGCCATGCGGTGTTCGTATTTGACTCCAATAGTTAGTGTTTCTTTCTCTATCTCCTTCGCCGAAGCCGCATTCCGGCGTACTTATTAGATGGAGTTTTGAATCAACACAATTTGGCTGGAGCGGATAGCTGAAATCAAGTGCAAAAGTACCCCTGATACCGCCAGAAGTAGGCCAGAAAGAAATATGCCTTTTACTAATTGTCATTCATTTGTTTCAGTTCTGGTTTGCTCTATGCCCACTTTGTTCAGACAACGGCTTGCGTCCCGTTAGGGCGTCAGAGCCGTTTTTGCTACAGGAGCAGCAGCTGCAGATAATAGGCTGGGTAACAAAGTGTCGGGGTATCTACGGTGGGGAGCTTATGGGTGCAGGGAAAGCGTACAATAGAAGAGTAGAGCTGCCTCAGCCGATGGATTTCTTGTGAAAGGCCTCCTGTGGAAGCAGGCACTCCAGCGGCGGGAACTGTCCCGCCGGAGGCGCGCAGCCGCAGGCACTCCAGCGGCGGGAAGTGTCCCGCCGGAGGCGCCTCAGCCAGACTATACTCCGCCCAAAATGCTCCTGTAGGAGCAATGGCATTCGCCTGATACGGCTGGCGAGACGATTCAGATATTTTTTCGCCGGCACTGGTTACTGAATCAGTCCGGTTGCAATAGATAAATATAGATACTAATAAATGGAGGGAGTGTGCATTATGAGTTATACAAGAAAGCCGCTCGCGGACTGCGTGCCCGGGCTTGTAGCTACAGCCCGCGGTGATCAGCCCGCTACACTGGTGATAACAGGCGGCAAGCTGGTTAATGTATGTTCCGGAGAGATTCTTGAAGGCATGTCTGTTGCTGTACAGGGGGGCCGCATCGCCTATGTCGGCAAAGATGTATCGCATACGATTGGAGAAGGGACACAGGTCATTGATGCGGCGGGCAAATATATCGCGCCCGGTCTGCTCGACGGGCATTGCCATATTGAGAGCACGCAGCTCACTGTGACTGAATTTGCCCGGGCGGTGCTGCCGCTGGGAACCACCGGCGGTTTCTTTGATGCCCATGAAATTGCCAATGTGTTCGGACTGAAGGGGATACGGCTGATGCTGGATGAGATGCGCGGAACGCCGCTGGCCGCATACATGCAGGTCGCTTCCTGCGTACCCTCGGCAGGGGCAGAATTTGAAACGACCGGCGCATCCATCGGTCCGGAGGAAGTGGCAGAGGCATACACCTGGGGGCCGGATGTTATTGCCCTGGGTGAGGTGATGAATTTCCCCGGCGTAGTCTACGGTGATGAGAAGATGCTTGGGGAGATTCAGGCGACACTGCGCGCGGGGCGTTATGTTGACGGGCATTTTACCTGGCCTGCGGATGACTGGAGACTTCCGGTCTATGCTGCGGCAGGGGTAACGGGTGATCATGAGTGTGTGACGGCGGAGGATGTTATTGAACGCGTCCGGCTCGGAATGTATGCCAAAATGCGCCGCGGCTCCGCCTGGCATGATGTGGCGAAGACGTTAACTGCCCATACAGAGCGCGGGCTTGATCCGCGGCGGATGATGCTGGTGACCGATGACCGCAGCTCGGAATCGCTGCGGGATGAAGGGCATATGGATTTTGTTGTACGCCATGCCATCTCCCAGGGACTGAAGCCGGTCACCGCTTTCCAGATGGCGACGATCAATACCGCCGAACGGTTCGGGGTAGCCCGTGATATCGGCTCCATTACACCGGGCTCTTGCGCCGATATTATTCTGCTGGACGGAAATCTGGCTGATGTGAATGTTGTAATGACGATTGCGGCTGGTGTGGTCGTAGCGGAGAACGGGGTTATGACTGCTGAGCTGAATCCCTACACCTACCCGGATGAAGTATTAACTTCTGTACATCTGGCGCAGACGCCGACAGCCGAGGACTTCGTAATCCACGCGCCGGTTGACACAGGAGTTCTGGCAACACGGGTCATCAAAGTCATTGAGAATCATGTGGAGACCGGGGAGCTGATTCTCAATCTGCCGGTAGCCGCCTCCAGGCTGCAGGTTCAGGACGGCCTCTGCAAAATCGCCGTACTGGAGCGGCATAAAGCAACCGGCAATAAATCCGTAGGTGTGGTGCAGGGCATCGGCTTCCATGAGCCGGCGGCGATCGCCATGACGGTCGCCCATGACAGCCATAACGTGCTGGTCATCGGCAACGACGATGTTCTTATGGCGGAAGCGGCTAATGCGGTGGCGGAGGCACAGGGCGGTGTCGCTGTGATTACGTCTTCGGGAACGACCTTGTTCCCGCTAGCCATTGCCGGACTTATGTCGGCAGAGCCGTTCGAGATTGCTGCCGCCCAGTCTGCTGCCATCAGCAAAGCACTGTATGAAGCAGGCTGCACGCTGAACTACGCTTTTATGACGCTGTCTCTGCTGGCCCTGGCGGTCATTCCCGCATTGCGGATCTCGGACAAAGGGCTGGTGCGCATATCGCCCGAAGAGGGCATTCAGCTGGTGCCCCTGTTCGTGGACTGATTTACAACAATAGCGGCAATTAATTAGCCGGATAATAAGGCCATCACCGCAAACGGGATGCCTCCTGCTCATCAAATGAGTACGGAAGGCATCCCGTTTGTGCGTAAGAGGGGTATAACTTGTACAAAAAGCATATAATTAACCGATTCCTCACAACTTGAAACATATTTTTTTAAAATTTAAACAAAAACCATTAACAAAAGATGAGAAATAGACGATAATACTTTTAAATTAGTTAAAATTATTGTCAAATCGTGAATTTGCTGAAATATACTGAAAGTCCAAATATGAGGAACGGGGTGTATGAGATGATGAGAATAGATACACAGGAGATTGTGAATATCACCAGGAAGCAGATAGCCGGTATTTTTAAAATGGAGCCGGTTGAACTTAAGTTCGTCAACGACTTTCAGGGTGAGCAATATCTTTTGACCAATGATAAGCTCCATCTCAGCAACCAGCATTATTGGGCCAAGGTGATGGATTGTGTCTTCGATAATCATGTCAGACCTGTATTGATGTGCGAGGTGCTCTACTTCCTGCGGAATGAGTTTCTCGAGAGTGATATCAAGCTGAAGTTCTCTTATGACTTCGCGGATGGTGCAGAAGGTACAGCGGTTGCTTCAGCCGAGATCAGCTTCAATGATTCACCGGAGCTGCAGCCGGGCGAGATTGCCGAGCTGATTGACTTCGCTTTGTCGCTGCAGGACAAACAGTGGTTCGAGGAACTGACTGCCAAATATAAACAGCTGACTGCATGATAATATAATGGAAGAATAGACAGAGTGAACATGAATTGCCTATAAATGAACCGCCCGGCTGCAGGAGTGAATAACTTACTTGCGGACGGGCGGTTTTTTGTTAAAAAGATATGGGGGAGTTCTACCATCAGGCGCCTTCCATTATCAGTCAGGCAAATGGGATCCATCCGCAGCTTCCGCCGGCTGAAGCCAGCCCTGCGCTGTACCGTTCACCAGTCCGCTGAGAAAAGCCATCCATTCACTGTCATCATTCAGGCAGGGGGCAACGCTTAAATTCCCGGCCGTACCGCCGCCTGAAGCATACAGCTCCCTTCCTTCGACTGCAAGCTCATGCAGCGTCTCGAGGCAGTCCGTCACAAGCCCGGGGGAGAAAACCAGCGGCCGGCGGATCCCGCGTCCGCTAAGCCCGGTGAGGGTATCGGCGGTGGACGGCCCTACCCATTTCTCAGGCCCGAAGCGGGACTGGAACGTAAGCTGCCAGCGGTCAGGGGCCCAGCCCATCGCCTCAGCCAGCAGACGGCCTGTCTCATGGCACTGCTGCGGATAGGGGTCTCCGGTCTCGGCGTAGCGGCGGGGGATACCGTGAAACGATAAAATATAGTAATCGGGTTCTTCTTTTAACTTGCCGATCTGCCGGAGCAGCAGTGATTTCATCGCTGCAATATAGCCTGGCGCATCGTGATAAGCCTCGATGAACCGCAGTGCCGGAACAAACCGTTTGGATACCTGCCCGGAGCTGCTGTGCCGGCCCAGGGCGGCGAAGCTTGCAGCTTCATAGACTGATGCGGTTGTAGTGGAGGAGTACTGCGGGAACAGCGGAAGAACAATAATTCTGGTGATACCGGCAGCTTCCAGCCTGCGGAAGGCCTCAGGCATGCCGGGCTTACTGTAGGCAAGGCCAAGTTCAACCTGGTAACGGCTGCCGAGCAGCTGCTGGAGGGAAGCCTGCTGCTTCCTGGAGTAGACAAGCAGCGGCGAGCCCTCCTCCATCCAGATCTCCTGGTACAGCTTCGCTGACCGGCCGGGCCGGGTACGCAGGATAATGCCGTGCAGCAGAGGCTGCCAGAGCAGCGGATGGTAATCAATGATTCTGCGGTCAGACAGGAACCGTCTAAGATACGGGCGGACCGCCTTACTGTTAGGGGCGTCAGGTGTTCCGATTTGAGCAAGAATAACGCCTATGAGAGGCTGATTCATGTGCACCGCCAGCTCCTTTCCATGAACATGACATCGTTTAAAAATATCACAAATCAGCAAATAAAGACAATATAATCTATCACATTAATTGTATAAGACGGAGTAAATGGGAGAATTTGAGAGTTAAACTGTTTGTACTTTTTAAGTAAATCGCAAAAAAGTGATGTTTCTTATAGGGTGTGTGATTTTATACACAGAGAAAAGTGTTTAAAATTTGATATCATCAAGCCAGAAATTACCGCTAGCAGCCTAAAATCGTTTTATGTGAATTTATTCACCTTTTTATGTGAATTGTTTCACCTTTAGAAAGATTGTATAAATAGATGCAGCTTTTTCACAGAACGGGATGGGCCGCGCAGGATTGGGAGAGGGGGGATGACCTCTTATGAAGAGCTTGAGTACTCTTTGTAAGAAGGGATGAAATGACCAGAAGGAACGGTATTAAAGGGCTACATACTACTGGGGATCTATTAAAGGAGAATACGCATTTGAAAAAACTAATTTCTTTGACTGTAAGCGCAGCCTTGCTGCTTGCTCCACTGGCCTACACGATTAATGCACCAGCCTTGAACCTGAAGGTCGATGCGGTTTCGGCAGCTTCGGAAGAAGCTCCGGCGGCAACAGCCAAACCGGCAGCAACACCGAAAGCAACGGCTAAACCAGCAGCAACACCGAAAGCGACAGCTAAACCGGCAGCAACGCCGAAGGCAACTGCTAAACCGGCAGCAACACCGAAAGCAACCGCTAAACCGGCTGCAACAGCAGCACCTGCTGCACCAGCAGCATCCGCGAAGGCATCTGCTAAGCCGGCTGCAACCGCTAAACCGGTAGCAACCGCAAAACCAGCAGCAACGGCTAAACCGGTTGTTGTTAAAGAAGCTGTATACCAAGACGGGGTATATGTAGCTTATGGCGATGCTTACTCCAAAGGTACTGAAGGCGCTAAAGTAACAATTAAAGACGGTAAAATTGCCGATATCGAGCTGCTGAGAACCAGCCCGAAAATTATCGACCGCAACGCCCGTGAAAACTACAGCGGCGTATGGGTTGCATACGGTCTGATGAAAGACAGACTGCTCGGCAAAACCAGAGATCAGGCAGCAGCAGTTGACGCGGTATCCGGCGCAACCCGCACAAGCGACGGCTGGAAATTGTCGGTGGACAGAGCGTTCGAAAGATCGCTGCAAGACAAACCGGCTGATGCAACCTACTTCAGCGGCGTTCACATGGGCGTAGATCCGGAAGCTAAATACGCTGTGTTCGCTACTTACGAAGCCACTAAGCTGACTGCGGTTAAATTGTACCCGCTGACAGCAACCGGTGATTTCGCAGACGAGAAGGCATACACTGCTGAACAAACTGCAGCAATTGCAGCAATCACTCCAGTGCTGCTTGCAAATGGTTCTGCTGCTAAGCCGGTAGCCGGCTTCGAAGCTGAATCCAAAGCTGCAATCAACGCATTCTGGGATGCAGAACAAAATGCCAGCATTAACAACACATCCGCTTATGTTGACGGATTCTATTCTTCCTACGGTACTGCAAGAAGTGTAGGCGTAGAGAGAGCTGATGTTGTTATCCGTAACGGCAAGCTGGTTGACGTGAAGCTGTTCAGACTTGGCACCAACCTGATTGACAGAGGCGCAACAGCTTATGCTGAAGTTGTGAAAGCTAATGCTCCTATGACTGCTAAATTGCTGGCTAACGGCTCTTATATCGCTAATTATGATGAAAAGGTAGACGGAATTTCCGGCGCTACTGAAAGCAGCCACGGCTGGAACCAGGCAGTAGAAAGAGCTTTCGAGAAAGCTCTGAAGGTGGCACCAGAAGGTAAATACTTCGACGGCAAATTTGCCGGTGTAGATAATCAGTCCAAAGTTCTTCTGCTGGTAGATGTTGCCGGCGATCAAGTCACTGCAATCAAAATGAGCCTGTTCGGTACAGACGGTAAGGTTATTGCAGACGACAAGCGTACTGACGCACAGAAAACCCTTGTGGATCAGCTGACAGCCGGATTGCTTGCAAACGGCGTGAACACTGCTGATGTTGCCGGCCAGGAAGCTGTATCTGCTGCAGCAAAAGCAGCACTTGCAGATGCTCTGACCAATGCTTCCAAAGTACAAGGCGCTTACAAAGACGGCACATTCACCGCTTTCGGTGATGCTTATGACAAAGGTACCAACAAAGCTGAAGTTACCCTGCGTAACGGCAAGATCGTAAACGTTGCCCTGTCCCGTGTAGGCATGAACATGGTAGACCTGGGTAAGGCTGCCTATGCTGAAGTTCAAAAGGCTATTCCGGTTCTGACTGCGGGCTTCATGGCTGCAGGTACAAGAGAAGGCGTTCAAGAAGTTGATGCCGTATCCGGCGCTACCAGCAGCAGCAATGCACTTAAAGCTGCCGTTGACAGAGCTTATGGTAAGGCTGAAGTTGTAGAAACTAAGAAGGCTGCTTACTTCGACGGGATCTTCATCGGTGCAAGTGCTGACAAATCCGTAAATGTTATGGTTACTACCAAATTCAACGTTCCGGTTACTATGGTGGTTTACTTCCTTGATGATAAAGGCAAAGTAAGATACAACCTCACCGACGATGAATTGCTCGTGAAATACGAAATCGAGAACACATCCAACGGTAAAGGCCTGCACAAGTATGGATACCGCGCGGCTGCATTCGGTGCTAATGATGCCCAGAAGGCAATCTCCGCCAAAGCTGTTGAAGCAATCAAAGCTGCACTTGAATCAGCTGGTAAATAAGTAATCTGCTAAATAAAGGGGTTGTCCTTGACCATGCAAATGGCGGGACACCCCTTTTTTTTTGTGAGATGAAAATTTATATATTTTGGGGCCTCCACAAATTACTTGAGTAACCCTCGGAGCCAGAGCCTCACTTTGTGGGGTTGATTTGTGGGGTTATTTTTGTGATATCCGGGACAGGGCAGCTGAGGGAAGGGTATAATTAAGAATGGTAATCGTATAGTAATTTAGAGGGATTTCGGAAGTGAACGTCTAAACTCTAATATACAGGGCAGGCAAGAGGCCTGTGAGAAATAGGAGGCTCCTACATGACACTTATTAAACAATTATCCCCGCAGGATGAATTCACCGGCTTCTATCTGCTTAGAGAGCTGGCACTGAAACAGACAAACGGTACTCCTCCAAAGGATTATTTCGATATTGTACTTGGTGATTCCAGCGGCCAGCTGTCGGCTAAGTATTGGGATGTCAGCGTGGCGGATAAAGAAACCTTTTTCCCGATGGCGCTGGTGAAGGTCCGGGGCATTGCCCATACCTACCGCGAGAAGCTGCAGGTCAAAGTAATCAAGATCAGGCTGGCTAACGAATCGGACGGCGTGTCTCTTACCGATTTCATCCGCTCGGCACCGGTGCGTCCGGTGGATCTGGTCCATACCATTAAGAATGCAATGGCCAGTATAGCAGACCCGGAGATTGCAGCGATTGTGAGCTTCTGCGTCGGCAAGGTGGAAGAGAAGCTGATGCACTATCCGGCGGCCAAGACGCATCATCATGCTTATTTTGCCGGACTGGCCTATCATATGGTGCGGATGCTGGAGATCGGTGATTTCCTGTGCAAGCAGCGGCCGTTCCTGAATCCGGATCTGATGCGGGCGGGAATTATCCTCCATGATATTGCCAAGCCGGAGGAAATGATCTCGCAGTTCGGCATCGTATCGGATTACAGCGTACCGGGTAAGCTGATCGGGCATATCTCCATGGCCTCGAACTGGATTACAGAAGCGGCAATCCGTACGGGGATTGATCTGGAATCTGCGAAGGTGATGGCGCTGCAGCATCTCGTCCTGTCACATCATAACCTCGGCGAATGGGGCAGTCCAGTTCAGCCGCAGACGGCGGAGGCTGTTGCTCTGCATCATATCGATGCGATGGATGCCAAGCTGCAGATGGTGGAAGATGCGCTTGATACAACTCCTGAGACCGAGGAATGGACGCCGTTCATCCGCGGGCTGGAGAATAAGGCTGTCTACCGGATGAAGCTGTAAGCTGGTAAAAGCAAACCCCCAAACCGCAAATGCGGATTGGGGGTTATTTGTACATGGCGCACGGATGAAGGACAGCTATTCGTCAGGTCCTTCTGCGGAGCGCACAACCGCTGCTTCAGCCGCCGCCGCCGATTCCGCAGCAGATCCCGCCGCTGGTCCGGAAGACTCCACCTCCAGGCCGTAACGGGTACACAAAGCATGCAGTCCGCCGGAGAAGCCTTCGCTGATTGCCGCAAACCGCCACTTCTCTTTATACCTGTAGAACTCACCAATCACGACAGCGGTTTCGAGCGTTAAGCCTTGGGCAAAAGGAAAGCCGGCCAGCTTCTTCCCGCTCGCGGGATCAATCAGAAAAGCCGCAGCATGCCCCAGCTGGCCCAGACTCCGGCCGGACACATCCCCGAAGATTGTAAGTGTAACGGCTACCCGTTCAATGGCTGCGGGCAGCCTGGAGAGCTGCAGAATCAGCAGTCCCGCGTCTGGCGCAGGTTTGGCATAGAGGACACAGCCGCCGGGGTCTTCCATATTTCCATAAAAGACAAACTCCTGCTCCTGTTCACAGCGGCCGGTATCCCGGAGCAGAAAGGCTGAGACATCCAGCTCTAGCCCGGGAGAAGGCGCGTCCCACTCAATTGCGAACAGGAGCCGCGATGCACTGAGCCGCTCCCCGATATCCACGCGCTGGCCCCGCACCAGCTCCGGCATCTCTCGGGCAGCCTTTGCTTTGGCTTCGGCCGCTGGAGCAGCAGCCTTCAGGGCTGCCGGCTTCTTGGCCGGCTTCTTCGGCGCTGCCTTGAACGGCGTATATCCGCCCGCATACAGGGTGCCGGCTTTGTAGCCCTGGTCACCGGCTAAGAGCAGCGGGTCAAACTGCTGCCACTGCTCCATCAGTTTCAGCAGAATCAGGGCAGAGGCCCTGGCGTCATCGAGTGCATCATGGTGCTTCAGCCGGATGCCGAAATGCTCCGAGATTACATTCAGCTTATGGGAGGGCAGCTCCTGGAGCATTTTTTTGCCCAGCAGGTAGGTGCAGAGATACTGGAAATCCGGATAGCTGAGGGACGAGTCATCCAGACAGTACCGCAGAACGCTCATATCGAAAGAGGCATTGTGTGCGATCACAATCTCTCCTTGCAGCAGCGGCTCAACCGTAGGCCAAAGCTCACGGAAGGTCGGCTTGCCCTGAACCATGGAAGGCGTAATCCCGTGAATGGCGATGTTCATGCCGTCGAACCGCTGCTGCGGATCAATGAGCCAGGCATGCTCCGCCGTAACCACGCCTGCGCGAACCTGAACAAGCCCGAGTGCGCATGCACTGGAGCGGCTGGAGTTGGCCGTTTCAAAGTCAATTGCTGTAAAATCCATCAGATAAAGCCCCTTATCTATCATCTATAAACTTCATATTATAGGAGCACAGAGGGAATTACAATCTGGTGAATTAAGCGGGAAATAGAGGGAAGTGATACCGTGCGCAGCGTATAAAAACTTTTATCTGTAAAAACCAGTGCAAATATGGTATTCCTAATCTATGTACTACTGGAATATGCTGCTATACACAAGGAGATGATAGACTTGCAGCTGTTGAAAGGGCAAAAGGCGGACATCACCAAAGGAACAGGGATTCAAGAATTAGCGCTGGTTCTGGAATGGAGCACGGGGCTTCAGGATGCCGGTGTGGATGCGGCAGCTTTTCTGCTGTCAGAACGCAGCCGGTGTGAGCGGGATGAGGATTTCATCTTCTATGGCAATCCGGTATCCGTGGACGGGGCGGTAGCACATTCAGGTGAGGGAAGCGGCAAGGAGAAGCTTACAGTCTCATTAGCCAGAGTTCCGGAGCAAGTGGCCCGGATCGCAATCACGCTGACTATCTATGAGGGCGAACAGCGCAATCAGCGGATGAAGCATCTGTCCGGACTGGTGCTGCGGCTGCTGGACCGCAAGAGCGGCGGGGAAATCCACCGTTTCGAATATGGAGCCGGTCTCTCGGAAGAGACGGCTGTAGTCGTCGGAGAGCTGTACCGCCATCAGGGAGAGTGGAAATTCAGCGCGATCGGCAGCGGGTTTGACGGAGGTCTGGCGGCACTTTGCACAAACTACGGGCTTGAGGTAGAGCAAGAGGCAGAGAGCGAAGCGGCAGCTGCGGCAGAGCTGGTGGGGGAGGCTGAGCCGGTCAATGTACTCTCTACAATCGATTTACGCAAAAAGCTCGTAGAGCTCACACTGGTCAAGAAGCAGCTGACGGGTGTAACTGCCAGAGTGGGGATTGTGCTGGATATTACCGGCTCGATGCGGAATCTTTATGCCAAAGGTGTAGTCCAGGAGGTGGTAGAGCGTATCCTGGCTGTCGCCAGCAAGTTCGATGATAACGGCTCGCTCGATGTGTGGGTGTATGATACGGAGTTCAGCCGGCTGCCTCCGGTAACAGAACGGGATCACGGAAGCTATGTCTTCACACACATTATGAACAACGATAACATCCACAAGTTCGGGCGCAACAATGAGCCGCCGGTGATGGAGGATGTAATCAGAAAGTACACGCAGGAGGAGCAGGATACGACTCCGGTGTTCATTATCTTTATTAATGACGGCGGCGTAGTTAAGCTTACCAGGAAGGTGATTATGAAATCCTCCGCGCTGCCGATCTTCTGGCAGTTTGTAGGGATCGGCAATTCGGATTTCGAGGTGCTGAAGCAACTGGATACAATGACCGGAAGACTGGTAGATAACGCGAATTTCATCCATCTGGACCGCATTGAGGCGGTATCCGACGAGCAGCTCTACGATCAGCTGTTAAATGAATTCCCGCAATGGCTGAAGGCGGCGAAGGCCAAGCGGATCCTGTAGCAATATAGCGCATTAATTGGCCGGATCTCCGGTCTCCGCCACAATCAGCGGGCCGCCAGTAACGGACAGCTCCAGCCGGTAGCCCTTGACCAGTGTGCTGCCGTTATGGATATCTGTCTCGTAGGCCCGCTGGAAGCCGAGCCGTTCGTAGAGCCGGATGGCGGAAGCCATCATATCCGAGGTGTGCAGATTCAGGCTGGATGCTCCGAGGGCAAGGGATCTTGCGGCAGCTTCGCGGATCAGCAGCAGTGCGGCTCCACGGCCCCTGGCGCCCGGCGAAACAGCCAGCAGGCGGATGATCGGCGTCACGATGCCCATTTCCGGCCGCCCGTAAGCAGCTGCGGATGAGGTGAACAAGAGCACGCTTCCCACAATCACCTCGTCCAGCTCAGCTACAATGCGGGCAGCAGGGGTGTCTCCGTGTACAGAATCAAGGATGGAATCGCGGTATTCCGTCCAATAAGCTTCGGGTAATACTGCGGAATATTCACTGTAAGCTTCAAGCAATACGCTGGCTATCGCTTCGCGGTCAGCATCCGTAGCGTCACGGATTATAAGTTCTGCTGCAGTGTACATAGGGTGCCTCCTGTCCGGGATAAGGGTTTGCCGATTATTATAATCGATAAATCCGATGAACATAAGAGGAATTTAATAATTCCGATAAATGAATAGAAAAATTCTATCCGTTTGTGTGATCTATGTAATAGTTTTTATTGGATGGTCTGCGGCAATTCTGTTGACAAAAAAAGGTCCGGTGACTAAGATATAAACAAAATCTATAGACCCGTACGGTTCTAATTCATGGTTAATCGATTGGAATAGTTAAATATATGGAATCTGCAGAGGAGGAGTATACCTTGAACATTGAGAATATTGAAGCCTTTGTCTACATCAACCACTACGGGAGCTTCAATAAAGCGGCTGAGGTGCTGTATATTTCCCAGCCGACGGTAACTGCCCGCATTCAGTCCCTTGAGCGGGAGCTGGACTGCAAGGTGTTTGACCGGCTGGGCAAGCAGATTCATCTGACCGACAAAGGCCGGCAGTTTCTCCCCTATGCGCAGCAGATTCTGCAGGTGTATCAGAGCGGCAGGCATCAGATCCAGTCGAAGGGCCAGATTCCGGGTGAACTGAGAATCGGCAGCACCGTCTCCGTCTCCAACTATCTGATGCCGCATCTCCTGCTGCATCTGAAGCGGAGGTTTCCGCATATTCTGATTAAGCTGACGACCTCCTCCACGGATGCGCTGATTGAGAAGCTGAAGGCGAAGGAGATCGATCTTGCTTTTATCCGCAAGGTTGTCAATCCGGCGATCCAGGCCTTCCCCTTCTGTGAGGACCCCATCTCGTTATATGTATATAAGAGCCATCCGCTGGCCGGCAAGGGCAGGGCTTCGATTCAGGAGATCCGTGAGGAGACGCTGGTGTTCTTCGAGTGCGGCTCACTCGACTGGATGCGGCTGCACCGCGTGTTCGAGAGCATGGAGCAGCCGCCGGGCATCGTGTATCAGGTGGATAACCTGGAGACCGCCAAGAAGCTGGTGCTGAAGCAGGCGGGAATCTGCTTCCTTCCGGCCCTCAGCGTGCAGGAGGAAGTGGAGGCAGGAGCACTGATAAGGGTCGATATTGCCGAGACGGAAGGAATCTCCTTGCGGACCAGCCTGATCTCCCTGAACGGGGAGAATGCGGAATTCATTGAGACGCTGCTGGAACTGGCGACGGGCGGCAGCAAGCTGGATCGACTTCTTGTATAAATGTATTGAAAAACTCTATTAGCGCATGGCAGCATGCAGTGATAAAGTTAATTGCATGTAATTCATACTAAACTCATAGGTATTATAAAATTTAGATACGGGGGCAGAAAATGGGCGAAGTATACCGGCAGGCGGAACTAAAGGATGCCCAGCAACTGCTGGAAGTGACCTATGGTGCTTATGAGCTGATACGTGAGCTTGGACTGAAGTGGCCGGCGGCTAATGCCGATCTGGCTCTGATTCAGGAAAATATCACCGTGAATGAGTGTTATGTGCTGGAGATTGACGGCCGGGTGGCGGCGACAATTACACTCTCGAACAGCGGAGAGGTCAAGGCGGTTACTGACCTGCCGTTCGTGAAGTGGTTCGCGGTTCATCCGCAGCGCAGCGGCCAGGGGTATGGCGGCAAGCTGCTGGACTGGGTAGAGGAGCATATCATTCACGGCAAGCTGGGTGCAGCAGCTGTAACCCTGGCGACGGCTGAGAAGCATCCCTGGCTCGTGCCCATGTACGAACGCAGAGGCTACGAAAAGATTCTTGAGCTGGATGCGCATAATGGCGACGGCCTGATGTATTTGATGAGAAAGACACTTACCGCTCAACCATACTTCAACTAAAAGGGGATAGAAAAATGAAGAAGACACTTCCGGTTACATCTGCACTATTATTGACACTGGTCATTGCGGGTTGCGGCGATAATAACAGCGCGGGCAGCGGCACAAGCGGAAATGTGGCTGATGCTGCACCGCAGAGCGGTGCGGAGGCAACAAGCGCGGCTGCGGAGCCGGCTGAAGTGACCAAGATTATTGTCGGCACAGGGACGGCATTTCCGAATGTCTGCTTCATTGATGAGAACGGCAAGCTGACCGGCTTTGACGTAGAGCTGCTGAAGGAGATTGACAGCCGGCTGCCGCAGTATGAATTTGATTTCCAGACGATGGATTTCGGCAATCTGCTGCTCAGCCTGGAGACGAAGAAGATTGATCTGGTCGCCCACGTTATGGAGAAGAATCCGGAGCGGGAGCTAAAGTACTCTTTTAACAAGGAAGCTTATGCCCACTGGAGAAACCGGATTGTGGTTGCCAAAGGCAATGAATCCATCAAGACACTGGATGATCTGCAAGGCAAAAAGGTGCTGGCAGGTGCAACCAGTGCCCAGGCGCAAATTCTCGAGAATTATAACAAGGAGCACGGTACAGATGCTATCAATATTGTCTACCAGAACGGTGCGGCCAACGATACGGTAAGCCAGATTGTCTCCGGACGGGTGGATGCCACGCTTGCTGCGGACTTCGTTGTACCGATTATTGACCCGCAGAGCCAGCTGCAGACGGTTGGAGATGAGCTGTCCTCCGCTGACATTCTGTATGTGCTGCGTAAGGATGATGCTGATTCGCAGAAGCTGTCTGATGCCATCGACGGAGTCATTGTAGAGCTGAAGGCCGACGGGACGCTGGGCAAGCTCAGCACAGAGTGGCTCGGGGCGGACGTAACATCAACCACAGTCCAGTAGTAAGCCTGCTGTAATAGCGGAGAGGAGGGGCAGGATGGGTGCTCCGTTTGATCTTGGTTTTGTGTTTTCTTTTCTGCCTAAGCTGCTGACCACGCTGAGCACTACACTGCTGATCGTCGCCTGTTCGCTGCTGGCTGGTATCCTTGTAGGATTTATTATCGCGCTTCCCCGCTTGTACAAAGTGCCGGTTCTGAAGACCCTTGCCGAGGTGTACATCTCGTTTTTCCGGGGAACGCCGATTCTGATCCAGCTGTTCCTGTTCTATTACGGGCTGCCCGAGGTGCTGAAGCTGGTGCATGTGGATATGACGCGGACACCGGTGCTGGTATTCGTGATTCTGACCTACGGGCTGCATACCGGGGCGTTCATGTCAGAAATGATCCGGGCGGCGGTTACCGCAGTGGATAAAGGCCAGGTGGAGGCGGCGTATGCTACGGGAATGACGTCCTATCAGGCGTTTACAAGGATTGTATTGCCACAGGCGCTGGGTATTGCAATTCCCGTATTCTCGAACCTGGTCATTGCGCTGCTGAAGGATACTTCGCTGGCCTTTACGCTGGGCGTGATGGAAATGACGGGGAAGGCGCAGACGCTGGGCAGCGTGACTCAGCATTTTATCGAAACTTATATTGCCCTTGCCCTGATCTATCTGGTCATCAGCTTGTGCATTGAGAAGCTGCTGCTTGTGGCGGAACGCCGGCTATTGCAGCATGAAGCCCAGGGCAGTCCAGTGAAGAGGAGATTCAGCCTGCAGAAAAAATCGTCCTACCGGCGGATTATCGCGGAGCTGGACTCTGGTAAAGGAGGCGGCACGATATGAAGCTTGACCCGTCATTTATCTGGACAGCGTTCCTGCAGATTCTGGGGGCGATTCCTACAACACTGTACATCACGGTCGTCTCGGTGTCGGCCGGCTTCATCATTGGCATCGTTGTGGCGCTGATCCGGATCTATAAGGTTCCTGTTCTGCATCCTCTGGCGGCGGGGTATGTCACCTTTATCCGCGGGACTCCGATGCTGACCCATCTGCTGCTGATCTATTTCGGCCTGCCGGTGATTATTGACGGGCTTGCCGCACAGTTTGGCTGGAGCTTCCGGTCAGTCTCCATTCCGATGATCGGCTTCGCATATATCTCCTTCTCCATAACGGCCGGCGCTTATATGTCCGAGGTGGTCCGTTCCGGTCTGCTGGCGGTGGACCGCGGTCAGATCGAGGCTGCCCATTCCATAGGGATGAGTACTCCCCAGGCGCTCCGGCGGATCGTGTTCCCTCAAGCGCTGGCGGCGAGCCTGCCCAACCTGTCGAATTCGGTGATCGGGATGCTGCACGGGTCTACGCTTGCTTTTACCGTATCGGTTGTAGATATTAACGCCAAAGCACAGATTGTAGCTTCAACGAACTGGAAGTTCTTCGAGGCGTATCTGGCGGCGGCACTGATCTTCTGGGGACTGACATTCCTGATTGAGCGGGCAACCGCCTTGATCGAAAAGCGGATAAATCTGTATAACCGGGGTGGGGTCGCATGATTAAGCTGGAACGGATCTCGAAGTCTTTCGGGCGCCATCAGGTGCTGAATAATATTGATTTGAAGGTGGAGAAAGGGGAGGTTGTCGTTATTCTCGGTCCCAGCGGCTCCGGGAAAACGACTCTGCTGCGCTGTGTGAATTATCTGGAGAAGCCAAGCAGCGGTGAAATCTCCATCGGCGAATTCAAGCTGGACTGCCGGCATGCCCGCAAAAAAGAGATTCACGAGCTGCGGCAAAAGACGGCAATGGTCTTCCAGCAGTATAATCTGTTCCGCCACAAAACTGCGCTGGAAAACGTAATGGAGGGTCTGCTGATCGTTAAGAAGCTGCCTAAGGAGGAAGCCCGCAAGCGGAGCGCTGAGCTGCTGGAAAAGGTCGGGCTCGGCGCCAAGCTGGACGCCTATCCCAGCCAGCTGTCCGGGGGCCAGCAGCAGCGGGTCGGCATAGCGCGGGCCCTCGCGCTTGAGCCGGAAGTGATTCTGTTCGATGAGCCGACCTCGGCGCTTGATCCGGAGCTGGTGGGCGAAGTGCTTGCGGTGATCCGCAAGATTGCCAAAGAAGGCATCACGATGATTGTAGTAACACATGAAATGGGCTTTGCCCGGGATGTGGCCAATCATGTGGTGTTCATGGACGGCGGTGTGATTGTGGAGGAAGGGACACCGGTGGAGGTATTCAACCATCCGAAGGAAGACAGAACGAAGCAGTTCCTGAAGCGGATTACGCCGGAGCTGAACTATTCCATCTAGGAGGCATAACTATGGCAATTACAATCAGTGTACTCGACCAAAGCCCGATCTATCCCGGGGAGACGCCGGAAGAGGCTTTCCGGCATACCGTTAAGCTTGCGCAGCTGTCAGAACGCCTCGGCTTCCGCCGCTTCTGGGTCTCGGAGCATCATGATTCCGAGCAGGTGGCCGGTTCTTCCCCTGAGGTGCTGATCTCGCATCTGCTGGCGAAGACGGAGACGATCCGGATCGGCTCCGGCGGAGTGATGCTGCAGCACTACAGTCCCTATAAAGTGGCGGAGAACTTCAACGTGCTGGCTGCACTGGCGCCGGGGAGGGTCGACCTGGGGGTCGGGCGCGCGCCCGGCGGACTGCCGCGCAGCACGCAGGCGCTGCAGCAGGGCGGCGGTGAAGCTTCTACCCTGACGGATAAGATTATCCAGCTGGAGCAGTATGTACATAACCGGCTGGAGGCCGGGCATCCGCTCAGCGGGCTCAAGGCAGGACCGCTGCCGGGAACACCGCCGCAGCTGTACGTGCTGGGGGCCAGTGTCGCCAGTGCCGAGATTGCCGCCGGGCTGGGGCTGCCGTATGTATTCTCATTATTCATCGGCGGCGACCAGGCGGTGGCACTGGAAGCGGTGCAGGCTTACCGCCGCAGCTTCGATGCAAGCAGCGGGAAGGAGCCGCAGGTCATTATCGCACTCTCTGTAATTGTAACGGATACGGAAGAGGAAGCCCGGGAGCTGGCCGGTACACAGAAGCTGATCCGTATTCAGTTTGCCGGCGGCAAGAAGCTGACGGTGGTGAACCGTGAGCAGGCGGAGGAATTCACCCGGCAGAGCGATGAGCCTTTCACGCTGGAGGAGCAGGAGCCGGAGATTACAAAGGGAACCAAGGAAAGCGTGCGTGCGCAGCTGCTGGAACTGGCCGCAGCTTCAGGCGTGGAGGAATTTATCGTCACCACTAACATTCAGCCCTTTGCCAAGCGGGCACGTTCCTTCGAGCTGCTGAGTGAGGCGCTGGCGGAGGTTCCGGCCGAGGCATCGCTATGACAAGCTCAGCTGCAGAATCCGCTGCACTGGCCGTACAGGAGTTAGCGGCCGCTGACCGGCTGATTGAAATCCGCCGTCATCTGCACCGTCATCCGGAGCTGTCCGGTGAGGAATATGAAACAACGGCATATATCACTTCCCTGCTGAAGCAGGCCGGAGTGAAGATTATAGATTACGGCTTACAGACCGGAGTGGTCGCTGAAATCGGCGGCTTGTCCGGCGGTCCGGTGATCGCGCTGCGGGCGGACATCGATGCGCTGCCGGTCCAGGAAGAGACCGGCCTGCCCTATGCCTCGCTGCACCCGGGTAAAATGCATGCCTGCGGGCATGATTTCCATACCGCCGCGCTGCTTGGAGCCGCTTATCAGCTGAAGGAGCGGGAGAGCAGCCTGAAAGGCACGGTACGCTTGTTGTTCCAGCCTGCCGAAGAGAAGGCGAAAGGCGCGCAGCAGGTCATCGCTGCCGGAGCGCTGGAGCAGGTCCGCGCTGTAATCGGGATGCATAACAAGCCCGATCTGCCGGTCGGGACGATCGGCATTAAGGCAGGACCGCTGATGGCGGCGGCAGACGGCTTCGCAGTTAGCATCCGGGGCTTCGGCTCCCATGCGGCCGTGCCTGAGGCCGGAATCGACCCGATTGTGGCCGCCTCGCATATCGTAACGGCGCTGCAGTCTGTTGTCAGCCGCAATGTCAGCAGCCTGAGCAGTGCGGTCATCAGTGTGACGCAGATTCACAGCGGAAATTCGTGGAATATCATTCCTGAGACAGCTGTACTGGAGGGGACGATCCGTTCCTTCGATGAAGCGGTGCGCAGCACAGTGCTGCGGCGATTCGAAGAGGTGGTCACCGGTGTAGCGGCCGCGCTTGGTGCCGAAGCCAAGGTGCGCTGGATCGGCGGACCGCCGCCGGTTATCAATGATGCCCTGCTTGCCCGGCTTGGAGAGGAAACCGCCGCGCATCTGGGGTATACCCCGGTGGTGCCGGTGCCGTCACCGGCCGGAGAAGACTTCGCCTTCTACCAGAAGGCGGTTCCCGGCCTGTTCGTCTTCACCGGCACCGCCGGAAGCCGGGAATGGCATCATCCCGCCTTTGAACTGGATGAAGCGGCGCTGCCGGTAGGCGCCGGATTCTACAGCGCTCTGGCGGTACGGGTGCTGGAGCATTACACAGCAGAGGGCGGTGATGAGCATCGCTGATCAGCCCGTATATGATGTAATTATTGTCGGCGCAGGCTCGATGGGCATGAGTGCAGGCTATCATCTGGCCCGGCGCGGCGTGCGGACACTGCTGATTGATGCCTTTGATCCGCCGCATACGCAGGGAAGCCATCACGGGGAGCCCCGGCTGATCCGGCATGCCTACAGCGGTGATCCCGCTTATATTGACCTGGCGCTCCGTGCCCAGCAGCTGTGGGAGGAAGCCGAGGCGGAGAGCGGAAAGACGCTGCTCGTCCGTTCCGGCGTGCTGAATCTGGCAGACAGCGGCGTGTATTCGTTCGCCGGCCGGCTGGAGGAAGCGCAGAAGCGCGGGGTCCGGGCGGAGCGGCTGCCAGCAGCGGATATAACCCGCCGCTGGCCGGTCCTGAATCTTCCGGAATCCTTCGAGGCCATGTACGAACCTGATGCCGGTTACCTTTACAGTGAGCAGTGCATCACAGCTTACCGGGAGCTGGCCCTGGCTCATGGGGCAACACTGCTGACGGATACACCGGTGCTGGATGTAACGGCGCGCGAAGGAAGTGTCACCGTTCATACGAAGAACGGCGATTATCATGGCGCAGCCGCTGTGCTCAGCGCCGGAGCCTGGTTCAGCTCCTTATCCCCCTTTGTCAGCCTGCCCATTAAGGCAATCCGCAAGGTGGTGGGCTGGTTCGATAGCCCGCCTGCCTTCAACGCGGGGAACTTCCCCGGCTTCACGCTGGGAGCGGAAGAAGGCGGCTTCTATGGCTTCCCCGGCATCGGCGGGGCGGGGCTGAAGATCGGCCGCCATGATACCGGTGAAGAATGGAAGCCGGGTCAGGCGCTGGCCCCGTTCGGCAGCCTGGAGAGTGATGAAGGCGATCTGCGCCGGGTTCTTGAGGCATATATGCCGGGTGCAGCGGGGCGGCTGCTCAAAGGGGCCGTCTGCAAATATGAGCATACGCCGGACGAAGACTTCATCATCGACCGCCATCCGGCCTACAGCAATGTGCTGCTGGCCGGAGGCTTTTCGGGACACGGCTTCAAATTCTCCAGCGTCGTAGGCGAGATTCTCGCAGACTTGGCGGTACAGGGACATACAGGGCATCCTATTAAACCGTTCGCGTTGTCACGCTTTAACATTTAGCAGGAACAAGCAGCATTCTGAGCTTACACAGGGAGGGAATGGAATGAGCAGTAAGGACTTAACGGATTATTTGAACACAGCTCAGCAATTGGCGCAGGCGCTGGATGGTCTCTCCGGGGAGCAGCTGAAGTGGAAAGAAGGGCCGGCCAGTTGGAGCATAACCGAGGTGCTGGCACACCTGGCTGATCACAGCATCGTCGTTTCTTTCCGTATCCGGGACATTCTGGCGGATACGCAGGTGCAGCTGCCCGCATTCAACCAGGATGCCTGGGTTAGCGGACAGCACAGCAACCAGGGCACTGCTGAAGAAAGCCTGAATGTGTTCCGCAGCCTGCTGCATTACAACAGTCTCCTGCTCGGCAGGCTGGGCAGCGGGGAATGGGAGAAAAGCGGCATTAACTTCAAGGGGGAAACTGTCCGGATTTCGGATATTGTCCGCAGCTTTACAGCCCACGTACAGACCCATCTGGCCCAGATTGAACGGGTTAAGCGGGGAGCGGAAGCGGCTGGGTCCCTGCAGCGTTAAGAGGCAGGAATTAGCTTTGCGGAGTAAGCCGGGAAGCTTCATGCTATCACAAACTAAGCTTATGCTTACGAAGCAAGTTTGTTCGGAGCAGAATCAAACGAAGGAATGCTCACAAACTTTTAGGAGGAATGGTCATGTCACAGCCAAGACAATTGAAGCTCGGCGCATTGCTGCACGGAGTCGGGGGAAGCACCTCGATGTGGCGCCATCCGGATGCGCAGCCTGATGCCAGCGTGAACTTTGAGTTATATAAGAAATGGGTGCGCAAAGCGGAGGATGGCAAGCTGGATCTGATTTTTATCGCCGACGGTTTATTTATCAATGAGAAGTCGATCCCCCATTTCCTCAACCGCTTCGAGCCGCTTACGATTCTCAGCGCTTTGGCCGCAGTCAGCAGCAAGATCGGTCTGGTCGGCACCTTGTCCACCTCTTACAGTGAGCCGTTTACCGTAGCGCGGCAATTCGGTTCGCTGGATGTCATCAGCGGCGGACGGGCCGGCTGGAATGTTGTGACCTCGCCGCTTGAAGGCTCTGCCCTCAATTACAGCAAGCAGGAGCATCCGGATCATGGCAAGCGGTACCGCATTGCCGCTGAATATCTGGAGGTGGCGCGCGGGCTGTGGGATTCCTGGGAGGATGATGCCTTTGTCCGCAACAAGGAGACGGGGGTATTCTTTGATCCGGAGAAAATGCATACGCTCAATCATCAGGGTGAATTCTTCTCTGTGAAGGGGCCGCTCAATATTGCCCGCTCAAAGCAGGGGCAGCCGGTGATTTTCCAGGCAGGGTCCTCCGAGGTCGGTAAGGATTATGCCTCAAGCGTAGCAGATGCTATCTTCACAGGCCATGATTCACTGGAGGCTGCGCAGGAATTCTACAAGGATGTCAAAACCCGGGTAGCCTCGTTCGGCCGTAACCCGGAGGAAGTGCTGATCTTCCCCGGCATTGCACCGATTCTGGGGGCTACCCCTGAGGAAGCAGAACGCAAATACCAGGAATCTGCCGGGCTGGTAACGATTGAGAATGCGCTGAATTATCTGGGCAGATTCTTCGAGCATCATGATTTCTCGCAGTATCCGCTGGATGAGCCGTTCCCGGATGTGGGTGATCTGGGCAGAAACAGCTTCCAGAGCGGTACGGACAAAATTAAAAAGGATGCCAGGGAGCAGGGCTTGACCCTGCGCCAGGTTGCTCTGCAGTCTGCAACGCCGCGCAGCAGCTTCATCGGAACACCGGTGCAGGTGGCGGATCAGATTCAGGCCTGGTTCGAGGCCGGAGCCGCTGACGGATTCATGCTGGCAGCCGCCGTGCCAAACGGCCTGGAGGAGTTCGTGGATCTTGTTGTGCCGATCCTGCAGGAGCGCGGCCTGTTCCGTACCGAATACGAAAGTGATACACTGCGGGGCAATCTCGGCCTGCCTGTTCCGGAGAACCGTTATACCAAGGCTTCAGAACCGGCAGGACAAGTGTGACGGAAGCGCTATTCACGGCTTCTAAATAGGTGTTAGCTGCAAAAAAGGTTGTTCCTTCAGCCGGATGGCGTCAGGAACAACCTTTTTGCTGTGCTACACTTCTCCCCCGGTAGCTATGTAGGCATCGAGCACCCGCTGGAGTGCGGCTTTCTGGTTCGCGCTTAGCGTCTGATCGACCACCTTCTGGTCGCCTCCAAGCCGCATAATGGTCTTCTCTGATCCGGCCAGCAGCTGCAGCATGTCCATCTGGGAGCTGCTGAGCGTGAAGTCATAGTATTCCCAGACGCCCGGCGAGTTGAAATCAGTGCTCATGTCCCGCTGAACGCCCAGCAGGCCCGGGTCTATCTCATATTTCTCACCATCAATATTGAAGGTATATCCTTTGATGAACAGCCAGGTTTTGGCGGCATACTGAATTTTCAGATGCAGGCCGCTGACAGCCCCGTCATTGCCGACTCCGAAATAAGCGTAGATTCCATTCTCATTAATGTACTCCGGCGCGCTCTTATCCTGATACCAGGTGATTCCCTCGACTTCATCCACAATTGCCGTCATTTGCGCCAGCGCAGCCTTTTGCTTCGCCTGAAGCTCAGCATCCGCCTCAGCCTGTGCTTTGGCCTCGGCATCCGCTTTCTGCTTTGCCGCTTCCTCCGCAGCCTTCTCAGCATCTGCAGCCGCTTGAGCATCCTGATCAGCTGTCGCATTCGCAGCAGCAGGAATGTTATTTACTGAATTAATTTCGTTGTTAGATGAATTATTAGCAGAGCTTAATCCCTTTGTCGCGGATTCCTCAGTGTCTTGGCTGCCGAGGGTTGCGAAGATTACGATCATGACGGCGAATGAAACGAGCGAGACCAGAAAGTTACGTTTGACAGTTGATTGCCTGCGGATCAGCGATACAATTCCCATGATCCCGAAAACAACAAATACAAAGAACAGAAGCACTGCCAGAATTGACATGAACAAATCCCCCCAGAAGTGATATTAAGTTGTATTCTCTTCACTTCAGCTGAAAGAAGGATAAGTATTGTACGCGCAGCTTCACCTAAGGATTCATATTTGGAAAAATTTATTTACAGCAAAAAAGGATGCCGTTCCCCATTATCGGGGAGGCATCCTTTTCTGTCCTGCGGGCTGCGTACCGCAAGATTATTTCTTACTGCGCAGGCGCTCCAGCTCAGCCTCTACAGCGGAGTTAAGCGGGGATTCAGTGGAGGCAGCAGCAGCAGCGGCCAGCCCGGCTTGCTCAGCGAGTGCTTCCTGCATGGCGATCTTATCTTCCATCCGCTCGAATCCGCGGGAGGCATCACCGGCGTTCAATACCTGAGCGCGGTATCCGGCAGGACTGCCTGCTGCACCGGCTTGCGCCGACTGCTTGATCTCAGCAGCCTTGCGGGCGCGTTCAGCCAGCTCAGCCCGTTTAGCTTTTAGCCGCTTATGCTCTTCCTTGACCTGGGCCAGCTGTACTTCAAGTGTAGCCAGTGCAGCATTCGTCTCCTGAAGGCCTGTGATGCATTCCTGTCCGCTTTCGGTATAGCGCAGTTTGGCCATTACGGCAGTACGGGCAGCCGCTTCATTGCCTTCACTCATTGACTGTACCGCTTCCGCTTCACTGCGCTCCGCCAGCACCTGATATTCATAAATACGCCGCTCCAGGACGCTTGCCGCTGCTTTGAATTCACGCTGCTTGCTCTCGGCAGAGGTGATTTTATCCTCCAAGTCCCGCAAATATTGCCCGGTCAGCAGAACCGGATCCTCCAGCTTGTTCAGTCCCTCGTGGATTGCTGCTTTGGTTAACGTTGTGATTCTCTGGAATATGCTCATGATTATGATCTCCTTTTTAGTTGGGGTTGGTATAACCAGGCTGGTACGACCGGCAAATAAAGATTAGTAGTCGAATCCGTCGGTGAAGCCGCCGTAAGATTCTTTAGGGACAATGAGACTGGCTATAACATACAGGACGAGGACTGTTCCAAAGCTGAATACAGCAGCAGCGGCTACAAGCAATCTTACAATGGTGCTGTCCAGGTTCAGCCAGCGGGCCACACCTCCGCACAAGCCTGTGAGTTTACTGTCAGTAACGGACCGGTATAATTTTTTCATAATGAAATCTTCCTCTCGTTTATGGTTTATAGTGACTGCCGCAGCGCGGCGTGTTGTGCTTCGTTGTCTATAGTTGAATTGTACTTGTATATCCTGCGCGGCAAAACAGCCTGCAGACTGTTTTTGGTTCCCGACCTTAGTCGGGGAAGCTTTCCGTAATAAGGCGGGGGCGGGAGCAGGCGGAAGAATACTGCTGTAGTGGAGCGGCTGAAAAATAGGGTATATGTATTTAATTTAGTATTTATTAAATCAATATATGTATAACAAAAATAATTATTGACGATACCAATAGTTACCGTTAGAATGAAAACGTCATACGAAGATTTGTTTTTGGTTTTATTGAAATAAATGAATTATTCCGCTGGAGAAGAAGGCAGGCTGTTGTTTCATGAGTCTTTTGTAAGCGCTGTATCGCAATTATTAATCCTATAAGACCGGGAGGAAGAACATGAGCAAAAAAATTCGTAAGCTGACCGCAATGCTGCTTGCCGTGACATTGATGATGCCTGTTGGGGCTATTCATGCAGCCGGCGGTGCTGCTTCAAGCACGGAAGGTACAAACAGCGGGACTGTGAAATCTGCACTGGATACATCAGCGGTGAAAGCCGACTTTGCCGGGCATTGGGCGGAGCAGGATTTCCGGACATGGGCTCAGAAAGGGCTGATTACCGGATACGGAAATGGAAGTTATAAGCCGGATCAGCAGATTACCCGGGGTGAATTGATCACACTTATTAACCGTGTATTTAATTTCCGGGCGGAGAGCGGACAGAGCTTCAAGGACCTCCCGGAGACTAGCGCACTGTACCAGGAGGTACAGAAAGGTTTAGCCGCAGGTTATGTTACCGGCTATAATGACGGGACGATCCGGACCGGTGATCCGGTAACCCGCCAGGAGGCTGCTGTGATGCTTTACAGAGCATTCAGCCTGAGTCCATCTACACTTAGCGCGGGCAGCACGCTCAAGGATATCGCAGCCCTGCCTGACTGGAGCCGGGCAGCAGTTCAAGCGATGACTGATCAAGGTTATGTAAGCGGTTACCAGGATAATACCTTCAGAGCATCCGGTCTGATTACCCGGGCAGAGTCACTGCGGCTGATGAACAGCCTATCGGGGGAGATCCTGAACAGCAAGGGAGATTACACAGCGAACAGCGCCCGCAATGTCATTATCAGTACCGGCGACGTGGTTCTGGCGGATACCAGAATCGCGGGCAATCTCTATTTAACCGAAGGCATTGGTGAAGGGCAGGTTACCCTGAATAATGTCACTGTCAGCGGAGAAATCCGGGTAAGCGGCGGCGGGGAGAACAGCGTTGTACTGAACAATTCCGGCACAGCGAAGCTTGTCCTGCACAAAGCAAACGGCAAGGTGCGTATTCTGGCTGAAGGCAGCAGCAGCATCGGGGATGCGCAGCTTCTGTCCGGCGGGAAGCTGGAGGAGGGGGCTTCCCTGACCGGTGAAGGCTTCGGCAGGATTAGCATTAATGATTCCCTGCCGAAGGATGCCGTAATCCGGCTGAGCGGCAGCTTCAGCCAGGTGGAAATGCGTGCAGCCTCGGCACCGCAGATTGCGCTGCTGAAAGGCAGCATTGCCAAGCTGATCCTCTATCACGCAGCACTGCTGCAGGTGGATACGGGAAGTGAAGTGAAAGAGCTGGTGCTGCAGACCAGTGACAGCATACAAGTTAAAGGGGGAGGCAAAGTCACCTTTGATCCGCAGTATGCATCGCGGATTGCACAGGAGACGGCAGCCCCATCAGCTAAGCCGTCGGCAACTGCTGCGGTGTCGTACGGCGGACCGGCAGCAGCTACTGCAGAGCCGACCCCAACGCCTGTACCGGAAGCAAGCGCAACGCCGCTTCCTACAGCCATCGCTACTCCGGTTATAACGGAGAAGCCGCCGGTGTTCACGAACGTCTCTGTCCATGATCCGTCCATCATTAAGGATAATGGAACCTATTATGTGTTCGGCTCGCATCTGGGTGCGGCCAAATCGGCGGATCTCATGAACTGGACGCTGATTGATTCAGGTGTCACCCCGGACAACAAGCTGTTTAAGAGTGAGACCAGCAATGTCAAGCTGGAGCTGGCCGAGGCGCTGGAATGGGCGCAGAGCGACACGCTGTGGGCGGCGGATGTCATTCAGCTGGCTGACGGCAAATTCTATATGTATTACAATGCCTGCCAAGGCAGCCAGCCGCTCTCGGCTATGGGTATTGCCGTGTCGGACAGCATCGAAGGACCTTACACAGACAAAGGTATTTTCCTGAAATCCGGGGGAGCCAATTATGATGCCACGGTACGGCCGAATGCGGTAGACCCGGATGCCTTCTTCGATAAGGACGGCAAGCTGTGGCTGGTATACGGCTCCTATTCGGGCGGGATCTTCATCCTGGAGCTGGACGCGGCAACAGGCTTCCCTATTCCGGGCCAGGGGGATGGCGTCCATCTGCTGGGCCAGAATCACAGCCGGATCGAAGCGCCGAATATCAGCTATGATCCACAGACCGGATACTATTACCTGTATGTTACGTTCGGCGGACTGGATGCCAGCGGCGGATACAATATGCGTGTCTCCCGCTCACTTAATCCTGACGGTCCCTACGTGGATTATACCGGACAGGACATGACAGCCGCGCATGGACCGGCAGGCTCCTTCTTCGATGATGCAGCCATTGCACCCTACGGCGTGAAGCTGTTCGGCAACTTCCAGTACACTAACCTGAATGCCGAAGCGGATTTCCCGGTATACGGATATGTGTCGGCAGGCCATAACTCCGTGTACTATGAGCAGGAGAGCGGCAAGCTGTTCAACATCTTCCACAGCCGTTTCCCGCAGCGCGGGGAAGCGCATGAAGTCCGGGTGCAGCAGATGTTCATGAATGAAGACGGCTGGCCGGTTGTTGCCCCGCACCGCTATGCGGGCGAGAGCATCGGCAAGGTCACAGCCGGCAGTATTGCCGGTGCCTACCAGTTCATTAATCACGGCAAGGACATCACACCGGAGATTAAGCAGACGGTGCGCGTGGACTTGCTGGAAGACGGGACGATTGCCGGTGCAGCTACAGGAACCTGGGAGCTGAAAGGGGATTATTATGCCGAGCTTCATATTAATGAAGCTGCAGCCGGCGGCGGGGCAGAAACTGTAACCTATAAGGGCGTATTCCTCCGCCAGTGGGACCCTACCCGCGCCAAGACCGTGATGACCTTCAGCGCAATGTCCGGGAACGGGGTTGCCGTGTGGGGCAGCCAGATCGCGGATCTGAGCCGGCAGCAGCTGGTGGATAATGCAGCCAAGCTGCTTGAGCTGGGTGAGACCGGCAAGGTATACAGCAATCTGGTGCTTCCTTCCGGCACTGAGCAGGGAGCCGGGATTACCTGGGCAAGCTCAGATGAGTCGGTTGTCGCTGCAGACGGTACCGTTAAGCGTCCTGAAGCAGGCCAGGGCGATGCCACAATACAGTTGACAGCAACCTTGACCCTGGGCGAAGCCACAGCCCACAAAGTATTCAATATCACTGTAGTCCAGCAGTCGGAGGATGCCCTTGCAGACGGTCTGGTCGCTGCATATGATTTCGAAGGCAGTCTGGAAGAAGTGCAGAACCGGACAGCCCCGGGTTCTGTGACTGGCAGGCTGCTGGATACGGATGGAGGAAATATCGGCTATGGTGAAGGGAAAAGCAGTCAGGCGGCTGTCTTCGACGGCCAATCCGGGATTCAGCTGGCTGACGGATTGATTCAGGGCAACGAATATACGGTGGCGATGTGGCTGAACCCGCAGCAGCTGTCCGTATATACAACAGCGTTCTTCGGGGCAAGCTCCACGGAGGACTGGATCAGCCTGGTTCCGGGAGGAACCGGAGCACTGGCTGAAACCCTGCTGTGGTTCAGCAGCAGTTCGGCAAGTACAGGCATGAAGCTGCCGCTGAACAAATGGAGCCATGTAGCCTTCACGTATAATAAAGGTACCGTGACGGTCTATGTGAATGGCGTGCAGAAGTTTACCGGCACCGGGTTTAAGGATGTATTCAGCGGAGCCAAGGGAAGATTCGCGCTTGGCGTCAATTACTGGGATACTCCGTATAAGGGCAAGCTGGATGAGCTGCGCATCTATGAGAAGGCCCTGCCGGCAGAAATGATCGGCTGGCTGGTGAACGGCCAGCCGGATCTGAAGGTGAAAGTAAGCAGTATTGAGCTGGGGATCAGCGCCAAGAGATTGGCGGCAGGAAGAAGCTATACACCAGAGGTGGAAATTCTGCCCGGCAATGCCGGAAACAAGGAGCTTAAGTGGAGCTCAAGCCATGCAGCGGCGGCAGCCGTTGATGAACAGAGCGGGGTTGTAACGGCAGTCGCTCCAGGTGAAGCAGTGATTACAGCTGTGGCTGCAGACGGCGGCGGTGCTACGGCCAGTTATACGGTGACTGTAACAGACGGCATGGTCGCCCATTATACCTTCGACGGCAGCTTGAAGGATTCACTCGGCAGGGTGGCAGGCGGAACGGTAACCGGCGCGAAGCTGGACAGCAGCACCAGCGGAACCATTACCTATGACAGCGGTGTGCTGTCACAGGCTGCAGTGTTTGACGGGGCTTCAGGGGTCCGTCTGCCGGACGGCCTGATCGACAGCGGGGAATACTCCGTGTCGATGTGGCTTAATCCGGCCAGGCTGAACAAGTATACAACGACCTTCTTCGGCATGAAGAATTCGGACAGCTGGATCAGCTTCCTGCCGCTGGGCGGCACAAACAAGACCATGCTGTGGTCAGGAACCGCCTGGTATGATGCGGCTACCTCTTTAACGCTGGCAACCGGCCAGTGGGCACATGTTGCTTTTACCGTGGAGAACGGGGCGGTGAAGGTATACGTCAATGGAATTCAGGAGTATGCAGGCACGTCTTTCCCTAATGTCTTCACCGATCATCAAGGCATCTTCGCGCTTGGAGTTAACTACTGGGATGCTGCTTACAAGGGAATGATGGATGAGCTCAAAATCTACAGCAAGCCGCTGTCCGCAGGCGAGGTCAAAGCGGATTATGCTGCAGGGCAGGTTGTCCTGCTGAATACGGCAGCCAAGTCCCTCACAGCCGGAAGCACCTTCCAGCTGGAGGCGAATACGGCGGTCACCTGGAGTACAAGCAACTCTGCAGTTGCCACTGTAGCAGATGGCCTGGTGAGCGCAGTAGCTGAGGGAACCGCAGTGATTACAGCAACCGCTGCAGCCAATCCTTCCCTGTCTGCAACAGCCACCATCACAGTAACTGCTGCAGATCCGGCGTTCGATCCGGCTGCGGATCTGGTAGTCCTGCTGGACTTCAATGGCAATGTGCAGGACAGCAGCGGCAACGGGAACAGCGGCACGGTTAAGAATAGCCGGGTGCAATACACGAACGGACGCAAGGCCGGCGACCAGGCTGCACAGTTCCTGAAGGCGGATGCCAGCGGAGCCTTCGGCAACATTCCAGTAGCGCTGCCGAATAATCTGATCGCTGGCGATCAGCCGTACACAGTGACAGCATGGGTATACTGGAACGGCAGCAGTGAGAGCTGGCCGCAGAGCTTCTCCAGTATTTACTTCAGTGATACCTTTGTTGAGGCGGGCAGTCCGCTCAACTATTATATGAATCTCGGGCTTACAGACAATAACAGCCTGTTCCTGTCTACCCCGCTTATCGTATCAGGCAGCACGCTGCCGGTGCACGGATGGGCACATGTAGCGCTGACCGTTGATCCGTCCGGCGATACCATCCTGTATCTGAACGGTATAGAGGTTGCCCGCTATGCTTCCGCAGTCCGGACCACCCAAGGCTTCAATGAGCATTTCCTCGGGGGCAACTTCTGGGATCAGAACTTTAACGGCCTGATGGATGAGTTCCGCATGTACAACAAGGCGCTTGGCGCAGACCAGATTGCAGAGCTGGCGGGTATGTAACACAGCATACGGCAAGACGGCGGCAGGCAGATTAATAAAAGGCGCTTCTCCGGTAATCATCGGGGGGAGCGCCTTTTCGTATTTTTTTTACATAAAAAAGTCATATTTAATCATCCGGCTTAACACTGAGCGGCTATACTGAACTCTAGCGGAGCACACTTACACACTAGGGAGGATGGACCTCATGGGCATTCATAAGTATTTTCGCTCGCTGAACGAACTGGAACGCATCATCCGCTGCCCGGGCAAATTCAAATTTGAGGAACACAGCGTCGCAGCCCATTCCTGGAAAGTCGTACAATACGCCAAGACACTGGCTGATATTGAAGAGAAGCATGGTGCGGTAGTCGACTGGAAGAAGCTGTATGAGATTACGAGCAGCCACGATTACGGCGAAATTTTTATCGGGGATATTAAAACTCCGGTGAAGCATTCCTCGCTCCAGCTCAGGTCACTGATTCAGCAGGTTGAAGAAGGTATGATCAACAATTTCATTAAAGAGCATATCCCGGACGAGTTCAAAAGCATCTTCTACCACCAGCTGCGCGAAGGCAAGGACGATTCGCTGGAAGGGCTGATCTTAGAGGTTGCGGACAAGATGGATCAGGTGTACGAGGCATTTGCCGAGCTGCAGAGGGGCAATACGGAGAAGGAATTCGTCGTGATGTACCGCAATGCCCTGATTAAGATCAAGAATATTGAGCTGAAATGTGTGGATTACTTCCTGGCGGAGATTCTGCCGGATATGGTGAATGAGGAGACGTTGTCACCGATTGATATCAGACGGATTACGGAAGAGGCGCTGGCTCTGTAGAGAGCTGTGGCTCTTTTTTTCATAGAATTAAAGTAACCCCATCCGTCCACAGATGAGGTTCTTTCTGCTGCTTGGGGAGAGGAAGATTACAGCAGACTCGCGGAGCGTAATGCTACGATGGAGGAAAAATAAGGATGGTGTGGCTGTTGCAGTATTTCAATCTTATCCCTTTCTCTGTTACGGTGACCTGGTTCAGTGTGCTAATGCTGATTATATGTGTTGTAGACTTCCTGCAGGGAAGTTCATCTGCTGTGCGGCTTCCGGCAGCCAGCGGCAGAGAGCGGGTCAAAGCGGTTGTGGCGGATCTCCTGATTTTTGCTGTGCTTAACGGGCTGCTCCTGCATGTGCTTCATCCGCTTAAGAATCCGCTATGGATCTCGCTGGCTGCTGCCGGGCTGCTCGTCACGTATTATTTGACCTCCGGTATAAGCCGGCCGGCCCCGGTTAAACGTTCCTGGATTGTACTGATCCATGTGCTGCTCGGAGCGGGCTTCTATCTGCTGTTCGGCATGCTGCTGATGAGCAGGCTTATTGTGACCTACAATCTTAATATGACGGATCAGTTCGATATTTTCTATTTCGTCTACGGGCAGGACCGGCCGGTGGCCTACGGGGTTGTGCTGCTGCTGATTATTCTCTACTTCGTGATCGGCAAGCTGCTGATGCGGCCGCTGTACAACTGGTATGCTGCTAATTATTATAAGCGCCCAGAGTAGATATTAAGCTGACCGGGGACTCTTACTTCGGATATATATCAGCGCCAAACAGCTTCCGGACCGTAGCGTGAACGGTTGGAGGCTGTTTGTGCTGCAAAAAATAAATCCCGAATATTTAACATTAAATGGTAAAATGACTTGACAGGCATATGATACAATTTATATATAAGCAGATTTATGTGATAAACAGGGGAGCCGTTATTGAGCAGAATAACCGCTGTCCCGGCTGAGCCTGGAGGATGAACCATGCAGCAATATATAACCGTCAGCGGAGCAAGAGCGAATAACCTGAAGAATATCAGCCTGAATATTCCGCGTAATCAGTTCGTGGTATTTACCGGAGTAAGCGGCTCGGGCAAATCCAGCCTGGCTTTTGATACGCTGTATGCCGAAGGGCAGATGCGCTATGTGGAATCCCTGTCTTCTTATGCCCGCCAATTCCTGGGACTGATGGGCAAGCCGGATGTGGATGCCATCGACGGGCTGTCCCCTGCGATCGCCATCGAGCAGAAGACGACCTCGAATAATCCCCGTTCAACTGTAGGTACAGTGACGGAAATTTATGATTACCTGCGCCTGCTGTGGTCCAAAATCGGAGTGCCCCATTGCCCGTCCTGCGGCCGGATCATTCAGCGCCAATCAGTGGATCAGATTATTGAGCAGGTGATGAAGCTGCCGGAAGGAACAAAATACGAGGTGCTGGCACCCGTAATCCGGAACAAGAAGGGCGGGCACCAGCACATCCTGGAACAGGCCAAGCTGGGCGGTTATGTCCGTGCCCGGATTAACGGTGCCCCGCAGCTGCTCACAGATCCCGTGTCACTCGATAAGAATAAGAAGCATAACATCGAGATCGTTATCGATCGTCTGGTAGCCAAGGACATTGATGTTCAGCGGCTGGCCGACTCCCTGGAGCATGCCTTATCGCTGGCCGGGGATCTCGTCATCATCCGCCAGCCGGTGAGCGGTGAAGAGACGATGTATTCGCAGAATTATGCCTGCCCGCACTGTGAGATCTCCCTGCCGGAGCTGTCTCCGCGGCTGTTCTCGTTTAATAATCATGAAGGGGCTTGCTCTGCCTGTACGGGGCTTGGCTCCCATCTGAAGGTTGATCCGGGGAAGATCATGCCGGATATGAGCCGCTCTATACATTCCGGCGGGATTATTGCGAACGGCTGGAACAATGTGAAGACGAACTCTTTTTGCAAAATGTACTATGAGGCCTTGGGGAAAAAATACAGTTTCGATTTCGATACACCGCTGCAGGAGCTGCCGCCGGAGGCCATGCACGCGCTGCTGTACGGAACGGGCGGAGAGAAGCTTGAGGTGCACCATCCCAGTGATGCCCTGCGGAAATATGTAAAGGAATCCTTCGAGGGTATCGTCAACAATCTGGAACGCCGTTACCAGGAGACTCCGTCCGAAGAGATGAAGAAAGAGCTGGAAGAATACATGTCGGTCCTGCCCTGCCCCCATTGCCACGGTGACCGGCTGTCGCCCGTCGTGCTGGGTGTGCAGGTCGGAGGCTTGAGCATTGCGGAATTCTGCCATTTGTCGGTTGAAGACGCTGCAAAGTATATTGGAGAATTGAAGCTGACTTCCACACATGCCGGAATTGCCGGTACGATTCTGCAGGAGATTGATGCCCGGCTCCAGTTCCTGATTAATGTCGGGCTGAACTATTTGACGCTCTCCAGAGCGGCCGGGACCTTGTCCGGGGGAGAAAGCCAGCGCATCCGCCTGGCGACCCAGCTCGGTTCAGGCCTGATGGGCGTGCTCTATATACTTGACGAGCCTTCGATCGGGCTGCATCAGCGGGATAATGACCGGCTGCTGACGGCGCTGCAGAAGATGCGCGATCTGGGCAATACCCTGATCGTGGTGGAGCATGATGAGGATACGATCCGCCAGGCGGACTGGATTGTCGATATCGGTCCCCATGCCGGAACCAGCGGCGGTGAGGTGGTGGCGGAGGGGACGCTTGAAGCTATCATTGCAGAACCCCGCTCCCTGACGGGCCAGTACCTGTCCCGCCGGCTGCAGATTGCTGTCCCGGAGCAGCGGCGCAGCGGGACAGGTAAGCTCTTAACTATTACCGGAGCGGCTGCGAACAACCTTAAGGGGATTACGGTGTCGTTTCCCTTAGGGACGCTCACCTGTATAACCGGAGTTTCCGGTTCAGGCAAGTCCAGTCTGGTGAACGAAATCCTCTATAAGAAGCTGGCTTCTTCGCTGAACCGGGCGCATACGATTCCCGGGGAGCATCAGAGCATAGAAGGATTAGAGCATCTCGACAAGATTATCAATATCGACCAGAAGCCGATCGGCCGCACCCCGCGTTCCAATCCGGCCACCTATACCGGAGTATTCGATAATATCCGTACGCTGTTCTCGCTGACGAATGAGGCGAAGGTCCGGGCGTATGGCCCGGGGCGGTTCTCTTTCAATATTAAAGGGGGCCGGTGTGAAGCTTGCGCGGGGGATGGACTGATCAAGGTGGAGATGCACTTCCTCCCGGATGTGTATGTGCAGTGCAGCAACTGCAAGGGGCGCAGGTACAGCCGCGAGACGCTTGAGGTACATTATAAAGGGAAAAGCATTGCCGATGTGCTGGACTTGACCGCCGAGGAAGCCGTCCGGTTCTTCAGCAGCATTCCGAAGATCCGCAAAAAGCTCGAAGCCCTCTGCAGTGCCGGCCTCGGTTATATCAAGCTGGGCCAATCCTCCACCACCTTGTCCGGCGGTGAGGCACAGCGGGTGAAGCTGGCGGCGGAGCTGCTTAAGCCGGCTACCGGCTCTACCCTGTATGTGCTGGATGAGCCGACGACGGGACTGCATTTCGCCGATGTGCACCAGCTGGTAGATGTGCTGCATTCCCTGACCGATGCCGGCAACACCGTTGTCGTCATTGAGCATAATCTGGAGCTGATCAAGAATGCCGATTACATTATTGATCTTGGCCCGGAAGGCGGCGCGGCTGGCGGAGAGATTGTCTGCACGGGAACGCCTGAAGAGGTAGCCGGGATTGCCTGGAGCTACACAGGCCAATATCTAAGTAAAGAGATGGGGAGAACATGAACTTAAATCATTCGCAGGTAGAGCATATTAAATATGGCACCGGTACTGTTGTAAGTCATGCGGAAGAGCGGATTACGGTAGGATTTGCCGGTGTGGCCGGTGAGAAAAGCTTCCTGTACCCGGAGGCATTTGAACAGTATTTACAGGTTAAGGACCCTAAGCTGCAGGCGCAAATCCGCGAGGAATTGAACGTGAAGGCTGAGCAGGCTGCAGCAGAGCAGCTTCTCCGGGAGCAGCGGCGCTTGGCGGAGCTTGCCCGGCTGGAGGAAGAGAAGCTGGCCGCCAAAAATGCGAAGAGCAAAGCCCGCCGGAAAACAGCACAGGTGAAAGACTAAACCTGCTATATCATTTGAACCTGTGATTTTGGGTTCAGGATCGTGGGGAAGCAGAGAATCGAGTCCATTGTACTTTGTACAACTGATCACGGTTAAATCGTTCTGAAAATAGAATCTATTGTATTTTGTACACTCGTTTCTTGGGATTTGGGCATTTTATGCTCATTAGCCTGAAAAGCATTGTACGTAATACAATAGAATGGAATTTTTGGCCGTTCAGTAAGGAAACTATTGTATAAAATACAATTGTTCCATTAATTTGGGCATTCCGTTATTTCCTGCAGGAATGGAGTTACCGTAAGCCCAGCTTCAATATAGATCTCAGTGGCGGCCTTGTCCCCGGAAGAAAGATTCCGGGACAAGGCCGCCAAGTTTTGTTTTATAATAACCCTATCAAACACCGGAGGTAATACAATGTATCAATACAAAGACCGCGAATTCTCGCATGTGCATTTTGACGGACAGGACTTGCGGTACGGTGAGCTGATCAGCTGTACATTCGAGAAATGCACGTTCATGAATACTTCGATGGAGGAAATCGACACCAGCTATTGCCGGTTCATCGAATGTGACTTCAAGGGCGTCAGCCTGAACTCTTCGATTCATACGGAATCCGCTTTTGAGAACTGCAAGTTCAGTGGCGCGAACCTCTTTGTGTCCAAATTCCTCTCCTGCAAAATGACGGGCTCAGATTTCTCCGGCGCCCAGATTGACGGCATTACGCTCGGCGGCGGCGACTGGTCCTACACAAATCTGCGGCATGCCAAGCTGAGCAAGCAGGATTTGCGCGGCGTGCGTTTCTTCGAAGCCGACCTGTCCGATACCGATCTGACGAAGGCGGATCTCCGGGATTGCCACTTGGAGCGGGCCACGCTTATCCGGGCCAAGCTTGCCGGTGCGGACCTCCGGGGAGCGGACCTCACAGGTGTGGATATGAAATCGCTGGATGTTAAGGGCGTGCGGATGGATATGGAACAGGCGGTGCTGTTTATGCGTTCTTATGGGGCTAAGGTGGATTGATTGCTGCCGTTCACAAACGGATGTAAAAAAAGGGGGCTTCTGTAATCCGGAAGCCCCCTTAATTTTTACTTAAAGATATAGAACATTCCATTAATGGTGTTGCCGCTGCTCTGGAACAGCAGAGTACTATAAGGCAAACTGTAGGTACGGAGTACGTTGTTTCCGCTGTTATATACCTTTGGGGTTCCATAAGCGGTGACGATATCACCTGGCTTACCATCATTAATCATTACATCCCGGAGCGGCTTGGTCAGCCTGGAGGTTCCGAAACCCGCTGCTGTCAATTTACCGTCCCCAAAGACGAGATGAATTCTGTCATAGACTTCATAAGTATGCTCTTCATCTGACTTACCGGCCACAGGTGCAGTGCCTGACATGGTGTACGTGGTCATGTCCGTGTATTTCTCCGGATGTCCGGCATCCGGGAATGATGCATGGAATTGCTCTTCGGAGAAATCCTTCGAGAACATTACTATACGGTCGTAAGTGAAATTAGACCCGTAAACATACCTATGCTCATGGAACGCTGCGGCAATTCCCAGACTATTGTTCATTGTCTCAATCGGTGCAAAATTGCTCCCGCCTATCTTCAGCAGAGCCTTGTCCTGATCCGATAGCTTGAAGGTATATTTCCCTCTGGTAAGCACGGTGCTGCCGGATACTCTAGTGAGTGTCGCCTGAACAGCGCTTGCATAGTCACTGACCGACATATACCATACATATTTATCGGTCAGGAAAGGGCCTTGGCCTTTGTATGATGCCTGTTTGCCGTCAATAAACAGCTGGGGCGGTGTTTTGTAGCTGATCAGATTTTTCGTGTCGCCGGTAAGGCTATAGCTGCTCGGATCTTCATAATCTGTGTACTGCGTAACTCTGGTGACCAGACCGCTGGGAATATGCAGATATCCGTCCAGGTTAAAGTCCCGGAAATGAAGGCTGGCGAGATCATTATTAGTGAACTGGTAACTATGTTCAGGGCTTGTCGGATAAAATGCCGGAAGCCGGTACATCAGTTTTCCTGTTTTGGTATCATATACTGCTGTAGTATATTGTGCACCTTTACTGCCTGCGGCAGGCTTAACAGGTGATTCCGTAATGATGAGGTACGCCGAATCAGGTGTGAATTCGCCATAGGCTTTGGTGTTAGAAAGATTCAAGGGGGTATAACTGTTTCCTTTGACTGTTCCGACCATGAGGCGGCTGGTTCCTTTTTGATAATATTGGGCATAGGTGATGCTGCCAATCTTCTTTTTCCATAGTGTCATTACAGAATCTGCGTAGCCTTTAACCTTCTGCTTCGTGCCGTTTGGCAGCAGCTCATACAGCTCTTCCTTGAAATTCCCGGCACTGGACGAGACATATGAGGTATTCGGAATCTGCTTCATAGTAATGGCATAAAAATCCTTCTTGTTATCGGTCAGCCGTGTGTACTCTTTATAAGTTATTGAATTGGGATTGCTCAGGGCAGGGGTGTTATCGTTCTGCTTGGGGGAGCCATAGACTTTGGCCAGCAGCTTATTCCCCTTGAAAGAATAAATACTTGTCGTTCTTGTATTGTACGGAAGCTCATGAGTGAGCCCGTCCGGATAAACCGCATATCCCCCGAATTCAGGAAACAGCGCAAGCATTGAATAATTCTTTTGGGATTTGAGGGTCTGAAGCAGGGAAAGCTTGTGTGTCTTCAGATCAAACTCATAGAGCCGGAAGGTGTAGGTAGCCGCCTGCGGATCATCGGATTTGGTACCATTCTTACGGGTCATATCACAATAGATATCGTAGGCTTTATCCCCGTTGCTGTTAGATAGTGTGTAGGTTCCGTAGGAATAGCCGCAGGCCGTGGGATAAAAAGTATAAGGTTTGCCGCTTTTGTCACCATCGTCTATGTAATAGCCTGTATTGTCAGGAACCTTGATTCCTGCCTCCGGGAAACTATAGGTCTGGTTGTCCAAATTGCCGTTATCCAGATCAGTCTTATGTACGGTTACAGTCGGGATTGCGGCGCTCAGATCTGCATTCGGTAAATAATCGAATTCCGCTTCCAGCCGGTACCTGCCGGAGGCTGCATCTGCCTCTGAAGCTCCTGCCCACACTATAGCTGACATTACGATCACAAGCAGCATCCCTGTCTGGGTAATTCTAAGCCATGGTCTTCGGATAAGATTGTTCATTACAATTACATATCTCCTTTGTAAATAATTAACTACGATATTTATATCGGATGAACGGTGTGCTATTCTTTGGGAAATGAAACTTCTGGAAGGAGTGCTTAATTTGTCAGGTAAAAAGAACCAGCGCAAGCATGTAGCAGATTCTATTGCGGACGATGTACTGGAGCAAGACGAGAATTTTTATTTTATCGCCGGATATACAGAGGGGGGAGCTCCCTTCGGAATAACCTGGGAAGAGCATGAGGCTGAGAGCCAATTACAACCTCTGCATGATCTGAAATTAAGATCCAGCAAATGAGGGAGCTTGTAGATACGTATGACACTTATGTTGACGGAATTGATTTTTATCTGAACATTGAGACTGGTGAAACCGTATTCCTGAGTGATAATGATCCGGACGGTGAAGAAATGGAGCGTTATTATACTTTCATTGCTCAACGTAATCGTTAGCATGATCATATAGATAGAGATAGGAGGGGGAGCATGGGACAGGGACGGTTTAAGTTCAGTTGGGTGGGCAGTGAAGATATGCTTCTGGATACTGTGCTGACAACTGCACATAAAAGCATGGTAATCGGCCGATACGGCGGGAGCACAGCAGCAGGCGCAGTTAAAAATGAAGACGGTGCCTATGTGCTAAATGAACCGGAAGGCAGCTGGGAATTCGTCATGCTCCTGGATGCGCATCATACTGCCGAGAGTGCGGAGCTGCTGGTCTGTGCCCTAGGCAGTGAGGAGGCGGACATAATCAGGCTGTTGTCGCTGCCGGTGAACGAAGCTTTTGCCGCGCTGGAACGGTTTCTGCTCTCTATTTTCAAGTCGGAGGAATTCATCCGTCAGTGTAAGGAGGTTACAGGGGAGACGGCATGCCTGATCTGTGCCCGTAAGGAGAATTATGTCTGGTGGTTCTCGGTGGGAGACAACTCGCTGTATTTGCTACATCCGGACTTGGCTGCACGGGGACAATACTTATTGAACCAGCGTAACTACTATGAGTGGATCGGCTCTGTGAACATCTTTGACCAGCCAGTAGCGTGCTACTCCTCAGGAATACGGGAGCTGCGGCCTGGCCATAACGTGATCGCGATGACTACGGACGGTCTTCTGGAGTATGGGGAGAGGGTACTGGAGGACCCGCGGAAGCTGTACCTTGCTTTTAGGAACGAGGAGGGGTTGGAGAAGTGTGTAGATGATTTATTGAAGGGTGTCCATCAGGGACAGGGCAGGGATAGCGCTACGGTTGTTGCGTGGAGCTATTATAATAGCAGGGATGCGGCTATGCCTAGTGATTAAAATGGCGCTAGCGACCGGAAATCATGTACAATGAGCGGCTATGCAGGTAAATGGGCTGAATGGGCCCTCAGTTAAGAAAGTAGCCAGTCACGCAACGGTCGCTCAAGTGACTAGCCTAGCTTTACGGACAGGAGAGACGTTAAGCCTGCAGAAAGGCACCAGAGTGCCGGTCTTAGGGACAAAATTGGGATGATATAAAGAATATATGGTCAAACAGGCTATGTTATAATTATAATCATTAATTTAGTGCAGGAGTTCTCCATATGATAATCAAATCCATGATTGAGGAACATCTTAGTGACTACAAAAAAACAACCATAACACTTGAGGAACTGGAGCAGTTGTTTGCAGGCAGAGCAGCCGATCCCCGCGACTTTGCAGGGGCTGTAATGGAACTGGAGAGTAGCGGAGTGCTGGAACCTGTGAAATCCGCCGGCCGTACGATGAAGCAGCCGTCGCTAGGTTATCGTTACCGTGTGAATAAGCAATATATAATGGCGCGTCACAACCATCAGCTGCAGCAGTATCGCCTGAAACTTCATCCGGCGATTGGGCTGGACAGCTATTTTGCGTTATCCGAGCAGCAATTTGTGCAGGACCGGCCGTGGATCGAACGGATTGATCATTTTTTGCACACCCATGGATTCCCTGATATCCCGGTTCCCGCACCTGAACGAAGCTTTCAACTGACCGGCAATGAGAAATGGATTACTGAGCTTGGCGGCTATTCCCTGCTTAAGCGGCTGGGTCTATGGGATCAGCTCCTGATACTTCCGGTATCTGATCCGTTAATGTTTGCTGTCAATCCGCAGGTTTGGACTAATCCCGCCCCTCCCCGCTGTCTGCACTTCATTGTCGAGAATAAAACAACCTTTCAAGCACTGCTCCCTGTTCTGCCATCCAGCTCATTCAGTACATTAATCTACGGCTGCGGCAATAAAATTACCGGAAATTTGGACATGTTCACCCTGCAGTATCCGGTAACCGGGAGCGAGCATGTCTTTTATTATTTTGGTGACCTTGATTATGAGGGAATACGGATCTGGTATGATGCGGATAAACGGCTGGCGATGATTCCGGCGCTTCCCTTTTATGATGCCTGTCTGGCCAAACCCTGTGTACCTGGTAAAAGTAATCAGCGGCGAAATGAGGAAGCGGTTCAGGCGTTTAGCAACTGGTTTCCTCAGGAGCAGCAGGGGCAGATTGAAAATACCTTAAGTTCCGGCAGCTATTATCCGCAGGAAACGTTGATGACTCACGAGCTGCAGCATATATGGGGGAGCGGAGCATGGAAGCAATGGACAGATTTGAACTAGAAGGCGCGCTTTCCGGATTTCAGGAACGAATGTCGAAGGTGGCACTGTTTGACCCTTTATTTGAATTGCAGCGGAAAAAGCAGACCGACGCCAACGGCCAGCCGATTGATATGATGGAGCTGGGCCTCCTTACGCTGCTGTTCTTCTTCGAACAGAAGCTGGTCAGAAATTCAAAGGCAGGTGCCAAAGATCTGGCACTGTATCTGCTGCGCATTATGGATGATAAGCTGCAGGTGGATAGTGCGAAAGGTGAGGAACTGGCGCGTGATATTATTCAAATCTTCCGGCCGGCGTCCGGCAAGAAACGTGAGTTCTCCTTCTTCAATTGGGAATCCCGGGAACGCCAAACCGTATATACTTCAATCCTGCGGGCGAATGCTTTTGATGTGAAGAGTAATACGCAATATTATGCACTGGATGAAGACGGGCTGGAGCTGGTGTTCGCGACGAAGGAATTCTATTCGGAATTTCAGCTGTCCATTCATCAACTGGTTCTGCGGAAGCAGCTTGAGAAGGGCGAATTTCAGGGAGCACTGCGCCAGATCAATGAAATGCGCGTCGACGTCGAATCTTTGCAGGAGCGTATGCTGAAGCTGGAGCATGAGATTAAGCGCAGTATCGTATCAGAGGAGACGCTGAAGCGTTATAGCGGACTGCTGGATGATATCTACACCAGGCTGCAGCGAGAAAATGACGAATTTGCTGAGCTGAGGCAATTTGTGAAAGAAACGCGGACACGGCTGTATGCTGACAATAATCCGGACAAGCAGGGGCGGGCGTATGAGTACATTTTGCGGATCGCCAGTGAACTGGAGAAAGTACATGCTGAACATTCGGGGTTACTGCAGAAGAGCATGGACTTGAAGAATCAGGCGCTGTATTCTGCTAAGGAATCGCTATATTACACAGGCCTTAGCTCCTTCAATTTCGAACAGGATGTAGCCGGGGTTGTACTGGGACTGCCGCTTCCGCTGGAATCGATGAGAGGCATCGTCTCTCCATTTATGGGTCTCGGGCAGAGCCGTGTGTGGTCACCGCTGACGTTGTTTGCAGAGCAGAATGTTACCGGCACAGGTGAGCTGGAACCACGGGAAGAGGGATTTCTGGAAGCTGCGGATGAGCAAAGCGGGCTGCAGTTCACCCTGCAGAGGGGAGCGTTTTTTGCGGAAATTATGGAGCTGTTAATACAGGAGCTGGATAAGGGACCGGAGCTTGAGCTCCGTTTATTTATAGAGAGGTTAAGCGATTACGGATGCCAGGATTGGCTGCAGCGGCGCAGCTTCTATGATTTCATGCTGATTCTGCACCAGCGGAGTCCGGTAAGGCCATCGTCTGCGGACGTAAGTGAAGAGAAGAGCGGGCTCGATAAAGTGTTCGGCCTGCTCGGCGGAAGAGTGCTCCTGGTCGAGGAAGCAGCAGGCCTTGCTATGGCAGGGGCACGTTATCAGATCCAGAATATGAAGCTGAAGTGGGAGGACAGATAACATGGCCTTTACCTATAGTAATGAAACGGTGATGCAGGCATTCCGGCTGTACTCCCTGCTTGCGATGAACGGATCGGCGGCGAAGGAGCGTCTGCAGGAGTATATGGCGGACGATGAGGTCAGAGGTCTGGTCGACCAGTTTGCATCTGAGGTGGATTGCGCAGTAATCGCAGCTGGGGATGAGCTGTATCTTATACCGCTGGTTCGTCTGTCCCCTTTTCATGTGAGTAATGATTATATGAAGCGAACCTATCTGCGTGCTTCTGCGGTAAATGCCGATTTGTACCTTATGTATTTGGCGATGATTGTATTGATCGGTGCTTTCTATGACAGCTACCAGAGCCTGGAACCGACCCGGAATTTCCTGCCGCTGGATGAATGGGCGGTGCTTGTACAGGAGCGGATAGATTCGCTAAAGGAGCATGATGAGGAGCAGCTGAAGCAATTCGAGCGGGAGTTCTCGTACAACTGGTCAGCAATTATTGAGAAATGGGACACGATGGACGACATCAAGGAAACGGCCAAGCGGCAGACAGGGAATACAATCAGCCGGCTCAGTTTTCTCGATACGGTAAGACGCTTCCTGCTGGAGCAGCAGCTGGCTGAGGAAGTAGGCCCGGGAGAGCTTGCGTTAACGGGGAAGACGAAGGTTATTGTGGGGCGGTATTTTATGGAGCTTGAATATAACCGGGGAATTCTGGAGTTTCTATACAGCCTGGATGAGCGGAAAAAGAATGCTAAGGAGGAGGACCAGCATGCCGTCGATCTCGAAAATTAGGTTTACCCATGTCCTGTATGAAGGCGGGAACAAGCGATACAATGACGAGGTTTTTCTGTTCGACGGCCATAATGGGGCAATCGTGCTGGAGAACGGCGGCGGGAAAACAGTGTTTATACAGACGGCACTTCAGGCCATGCTGCCGCATACGGAACTGGCCGGGCGCAAGCTTAGGGATACGCTGTTACTTGAGAATGGCCCGGCTCATGTCGCCATTGAATGGATTCTGAATGATAAACCGCGCCGGAGATATGCGGTCACCTGCATCAGCCTGTTCCTGAACGTCAGCGGAGTAGACTCCTTCCGGTACGCCTATGAATATGGTGAGCATGATGCGCATGGGCTGGAGCATATCCCGTTCGTTAAGGAGTATATGGGCAAGAACCGTCCGGCTGATAAAGGTGAAATTCAGGATTATTATTCTTCCATGACGCAGCGGTTTCCGCTCACGGCACGGACGTTCGGGACGATTAAGGAGTATAAAGCCCACCTGGAAGAAAGCTACCATATTATCGCCTCGGAATGGGATGCTGTAGCCAAAATTAATAGTACGGAAGGCGGCATCGAGAACTTTTTTGATGAATGCAAGTCGACCTCCCAACTGTTTGACAGGCTGCTCATTCCTACGGTGGAAGAAACGATGGAAGGCTTCGAGCAAGGCAGCTTTGCGAATCTGTTCGAGTCACACCGTGAAGGCTTTAAGCGGTATAAGGAGCTGAAGGAGCAAATTGAGGAGAATAAACTGATTCTTCAGGAGCTCGGCCAGTATGTACGTCTATACGAAGGTCTCCATGGAGCAGAGGAGCTTTACGATGAGGCACGTGCAGAAGCAAAAGCATACCAAGAGCTAACAGCGGTGCAGCACGAGGGGCAGAAGAATGAGCAAGCCGGCCTCGAAGAACGTCTGCAGTTATGGATGAAGGAAAATGATAAGCTGCAGCTGCAGCTTAAATCTCTGGAGCTTGCGGAGACGGAGCAGGAGCAGTCTATGCTGGAGGCCGGACTGGCTCAGCTTCAGCTAGAAGCAGATACGCTTCAGCAGCGGTTGCGGCAGGCAGAACATAGCTTCTATTCGCTGAAATATGCCGGACACCGGTCCAGCCGGGAAGAGGCGGAGGCGAGGTTAGCCCAGGCAGATCAGCAGCTGGCAAGACTGGAGCAGGGTGAAGATGAAGCGCAGCTCCAGGAGCGTTGGGAACACAATTGCGGAGAATTACGGAGCGTGTTTGCCGGACAAGAGCGCGATATATCAGAGCAGCTGAAAGCCCAAGCTGCCGAGCTCACCAGCTTAACGAGCGAGAAGACTACAGCCGAGCATGCTATCGACGGACTTCGCAGAGAAATCCGGACATGGGAGCTGACGCAGCAGAATAAGCAAACCCAGCTGGAGGAGAAAACAGCACAGCAGCAGAGAATTGCCCGTGAAATTCTGGCTAATCCGGCGCTGGAAAAGGTACCGGAACAGATGCCGATCTGGTCCGTCCGGCAACAGGAGTTAGATGAGCAGCGGATTGAATTTATGCGGCAGATGAGGCAGATGAGCGAGGAAAAGAGCGCCATCCGGGAACGCCAGCGCATAGTGGAGGATGAAATACGCAAGGCTGAACGGGAGCAGGCAAGAGATGAACAACAGCGAAAACAGCTTCATGAGGAACAAGCGCTGCTTATTCGTGAATTAGCGTTGCTGCGTCCGAACTGGGAGAGATTGACCACTGTGTACGATCAGGCATCGTCAATCTCTGCACGGCTGCTTGAGGGAGTGCAGAAACGGCAGGAGCAGAAAGCAGCAATCCTGCAAAAAGAACGGCTGGTTTACAGGTACGTCGATGACTACCATGAGCAGGAGGTGTTTTTTGCCGATCCTGAGGTTGAACGGCTAGCCAAGTCCTGGGGCAGACAGTATAGCCTGCTGCAGACAGGGACTGAGTATATCCGTTCACTGAATCTGGATGATGAGGCCCGGGGACGCGGGGAAGATTCTTTATGGTCTGTTACTCTTGTGACGACTGACAGCGATAAGAAGCAGCTGCTGCAGAAGCTCACGGCTGCAGGCAATGAATTTGCATATCCTATTCGTGTGCTCGGCACATCGGAAGCGGCTGCGATGGTACGGGGGATAGCGGGCGGAGGACTAGAGCAGTGGGCTGTTCCTCTACACTTTAAGAGCAATGAGACGGATTCCGTCTTCCGGGAGTGGAAGGCAGGACTTCTGGAGCGTGCCGGGCGGACCCGGCAAGAGCGTGAGAAGAGGGAAGACGAGCTGGCCTTATGGCAGAGTATGGAGCAGCGGTTCCAGCAGTTTGTGCACAAATACCCGCTCGTCGCAATGCAGACCTTAGAACAGCAGCTTCAGTCGGGCCGCGAACGGTTGGTTCATTACACTGAAGAATACAAGCGGAGTGAACAAAGGCTTATCCAGCTTGAAGCTGCAATGGATAAAATCCGCATTGAAATGAGTGATATGCAGGATATCATTCACCAGCTTGGCGAGTGGCTGAAGGACGGGCAGCGGTATATTACGCTTGAAGTAGAGAAAGAGGGGCTGGATAAGGCGTTAGCTCCAGTTAAGGCGCAGGTTGCCAGTCTGGAAAAACAGCTTGGCGTCAAGCAATACGGACTGGCCCGGGCTCTTGAAGAGTACCGGACTTTAGAACAGGATCGCAATGATACCAGTACACAGCTGCAATTGCTGCTGAAGGATGATCTGTACGAGAAGGTTCAAAGCTTCCCTTATACAGATTCAAGCCGTTCCATAGCGGAGCTCAAGGAAGAACACGGAGTGCTGGAGTATGAACGTGCCGGGATTATGAAAGAACGCAGGCAGCTGGAAATTGAGCTAAAGCATGAACAGGAAAAGGTATCCATGGCGGATAAGGCAATGAAGGAGCTGTTACGCGAGCAGCCGGGAATTGATCCGCAGATGAACATGCCTGTTGAGCTGGAAGCAAGAAAACAGGCGTTATGGCAGCAGATTGAGGGAGGCCGAAGCGAACGGGACCGTTCGGCGGATCAGCTCGACAAGCAGCAGGCCAGGCTGCAGCATATCAAAGGCCGTGTGACGCTTATGCAGCAGCAGTTCAGCATTCAATTTCCGGAGCAGACACCAGCCAGATTCGAGGGAAGCCTGGAGCAAGTGAAGCTGCAGTTGCAGCAGGAGAACGCCCGGCTTCAGCGTGAGAACAAGGAACTGAAGAAGCGGAGTGATGCGGTGGAGCAGCAGCTTCGTGAGCTTGACGGTGTGCTGCAGCTGTGGGATAAGCATACTTTATTATACAAGCTGAACGACGAACGGCTGCAGCCTGCTAAGCTGGAGGAACGTGTGGTGATGGATTTCGTTTATGCACGGCTGGAGTTCAGTGAGCGGGCCATCCGCGGGCTGCAAACCAGCCAGCAGAGGATGGACAAAGAGCGGATTCGCGTCTCACGGGGCAGAGACAGCTTTAAAAGCTTTTGCAATGTACGGGTTAAGGATGTTAAGCTCCGGCAGATGGCTACTGAAGGGGTTGAGCACAAGGATTCTTATGCTGAGGTAACCGAATTCAGACAGACGATGGAAATGAGAATCCAGAAGGCTATTCATATTATGGAAGAGACCATTCAGACCCATGACCGTGACTTGCAGGAATTTATTCAGCGGATTCACACCCATTTGAAGCATATTGTACAGGAACTGAAGGAGCTGCCTAAGAAGACACGGATTAAGACGGCTGACGGCTGGCGGGAAATTTACAGCTTCTCTATTCCGGAGTGGGAGGATCAGGACGGCAAGGACCGTATCCGCAGCCATATTGAATGGATTCTGTCTCAGCTGGAGCGGAGTCAATATATGGACGGGCAGGGTAGAACGCAGCAAGGCGATGTGCGCAAAAACCTGGAGAAATGGCTCGACGCAAGGCAGCTGCTGCAGGTTGTACTGAAGAGTGAAGCGATGAAGGTCACTTGCCGTAAGGTGATGAATGACCATCAGGTCACGAAGGCTTCGTACTCCTGGGAGCAGTCCAACCGCTGGTCAGGCGGGGAGAAATGGAGCAAGAATATGACACTGTTCCTCGGCCTGCTCAATTATGTCGCTGAACGCCGGCAATATATCAAGGCCAATATGAAGCTGCACCGTACCGTTATTCTGGACAATCCGTTCGGCAAGGCATCCAGCGAGCATGTACTCAGCCCGGTCTTCTTCATCGCGGAGCAGCTGGGCTTTCAGATCATCGCCTTGACCGCGCATGCGGAAGGAAAGTTCCTGCAGGATTATTTCCCGATTGTGTACAGCTGCCGCCTTCGCAGCACTGCCGATAGCACCAAGCAGATTATCGAGCCGGCCAAGCAGATTCAGCACGCCTACTTCCGGGATCATGCTCCTGAAACGCTGGAGCGGATCGATTCGCGGGTGGATCAGCTGGGGTTGTTTTGAGAAATGAAGTCATAAGATATGGGGCGTGTCAGCGGGAAGCAGATATCCGCGAGTTGCTTTGGTTATAACCAATGTACAGCAAGAAAGGGTGAATAATGTGGAAGAACACATGGACGATGAAGGCATGAGCACGGAGCAGCTGGCGAAATACTTAATGAGATACGGAGTGGATATTACCAGACAAGGAATTGAGAGAGTATATGTAGAGAGCGCAAAATATTTTAAGGTGAAGAAAAATGAAGCCGGGAAAATAGTATTAAGTAGAAGAGAAGCGCAAATCATTGCTAAGGTGCGTCTGTTGAAGGATTTCTTAGGAATTAAGGATGCGCGGGTAAGAAAGATATTAGGTGTGACTGAAGTCCAAAAAAAATATACAATTGCTGAAAGCGACGAGAGCTGGTCTGAACTATTCAACATGGAAATCAGTAAGTACTATGATCACCGGAAAAAGGTAATTATTAAACGGCTAGAGACTGAAAGGGAACGGCGTGGCAGCAAATGGTTTGAACAGGTGAACTGGCTGGAGTTATACGAGCAGTATAACAGCTTTTATCTGCTTGCAGAGTTAGGTCTCCATGATCTTATTGACCAGATTGTTGATGAGATGTACAAGGATAATAAGATATTTCTGAGTGATCTGGCTTATGGTATATTTGAACGATTTAATAGTGAGGTTAATCACCGGATAGAACAATTGAGTGCGATTGTGGATAAGCAAATAGAGGAGATGACTGAATTAGGCTTTCACAGCTTTGCTGACTCGCAAAAGGTATATCCGGAGTTTATTAAGGAAAAATTCAAATCGGAGAATCTGATCTACTTCCAAATTTTAATCGAGAAATCATTAAATAAGATCTATCCCGCGGGAAGCATGAGCACACTGCTGTATGACGAGGAGTTATTAGCAACATTATTCCTGGATGAGTGTAATGACCATTTACTGCTGATGGTACTGGGCGACAGGATGATTACAGAAGAGTATAAGAAGAAAGCCGTCCTGGAAGGAACTCTTAGCGGAGAAGCGTTTGAGGCCTATATTCACAATCTTCGTCAAGGTCTTTCTGTTGAAGTATATAATGAAAAATATAATACATATCTTGAAAATAACTATATAAAAATTAAAGCCTGCTCAGTTTACTTACTGAATGAGTATTTGTCTGACAAGGATTTCAAATATTCACTTTCCAGTATTCCCGTTGCAGAGATTAAAAAAGTGGCCGAAGAGAAGTTTGGCTTACAGCCGCCTGTTCTTGTGAAGAAACGGCAGTAATGATTAAGGCGATTCACCCCCGGGTATTCCGGAAGGTGGTCGTCTTTTTTTTGTATTCCCTCTTCCCAAGAGTAGGTTGCGGTTTTGTATACTGTGCTTAACAAGTAATCAAGACAATAAAACGAAGAGGAGAGGTTGTTATCATGACAACAGGAACCATTGTATTTATGGACATGGACCATATCAAAGGAATCAGATTTAGTGAGTTATTCGGCAAAGAGGAAGTACAAGCATTATCCATTGTGCTAAGCTCCGTACAGGCTAACTTCTTGAACAAGGACCAGTCCGGTATTACAGTGGAGAATAAGCAGTGGTGCATGGACAATAGAAATAAAGTAATCGTCAAATCCGGGATCAAGGGCGGAAATAAGGATTTTATCGTAGCTTGTTTAGCCGGGATGCTGGAGAAGGGCGTGATAGTCATGAATAGAAGTATTTCGCTCTCATCCATTGTACAGGAGTACCGTAGCCGAGGTTATGCAGCTAATAAAAATACTATTTATGCCTGCTCATTAATTGAGCCGGAGGCAGGGCGGGATTTCATACATACGGGTCTTAAGTATATATTAGTACGTAGAGTAAGGAAGACAACATTCAGAACTAAGTATAACAGCTATGGAGAGTCATACAGATATCCGCTTCAAATCGATCAAGTGCTGGATGAACCAGAAATCTTTACTTTATAGGACTGGCTAGTGTTTCATATGAGAGGGGTTAATAGTAATGCGTAAGTTATATATAGCGGACCCTCATTTCGGGCACGAGAATGTGATTAAGCATAGTAATCGTCCGTTTGCTTCCATTGAAGAGATGGACCAAACACTGATCCGTAACTGGAATAGTGTCGTGGAATCAGAGGACCAGGTGTATATTATCGGCGATTTTCTTTTCAGAGCCCGTAACACTCCCGGTTATTATCTGGACCAGCTTAAGGGGAGAAAGCACTTAATACGGGGGAACCATGAACAGTGGACGAAGAAAGCGGATATGGAGAAATATTTTGAGAGCGTGGGTACCTATCTTGAAATTGACGACGGGGATAAACACATTGTTCTCTTTCATTATCCCATTGGGGAATGGGCGAGATACTATAGAGGCAGTATTCATATATTCGGCCATATCCACAACAGCACGCAAAGCCCCGTATTCAAACAGTATCTGGAGGAGGAAAGAATGCTGAATGCGGGTGTGGATATTAACTGCTTCTTTCCGGTTACTTTAGATGAGCTGATCAGCAACAATAATGAGTTTCGGAGGCGATATTATGATAACGGAGGGCCCGGCATTTGATCTGATCTCGGATGTCCATTTGGACTTTTATGTGAGTAATACCAATGCGAACCGCTTAGAGCAGCGGATTAACCGGTTCGTAGAAGGCATTCTTCCGGATGATCCTGCGGACACACTTGTGATTGCCGGCGATCTGGGTCATTACAATGTGCAGAATGCAATCATGCTGGAAGTGCTGCGGGAATATTATCAGCATATTATTTTCGTCCGGGGCAATCATGATCTCTATCTAATCTCTAATAGCCAAAAGGCAATGTATCAGAATTCTTCGCAATCACGCTGGCTTCATATGAAGGAACTGGCAGCTGAAATCCCCGGCGTATATGTGCTTGAAGGACAGACCTTGCAGCTCGGTGGAATAACATTCGGCGGCACCGGGATGTGGTATGACTACAGCTACGGTATCCAGGTACTGAAGAAGAAGGTCTCATGGATTCATGAGGTATGGCGGACAAGGATGAACGATATCAATTATATTACAGACATGCCTGATTTCCAGCAGGAGCGGGAGCTGCTTGACCCCATTATCGATACCTGCGATGTAATTGTCACGCATATGGGACCAGACTGGAGCCGCCTTCCACAGAAGTATCAGGACGATATTATTCAAAGCTTCTATTTCTTTGATGGTACAGCATGGTTACCCCGGTTACACGGGAAGACATGGTGCTTCGGACATTGCCATCCTTATTATGGTGCTTACGAGAGAGAGGGATGTACTTTCGTTAATAATGCGCTGGGGTACCCTTTTGAACGTAAAAAGGCGAAAATCGTAAGGGTTAGGTTGAAAACCGCTGGATGTTAAGGGCGTGCGGATGGTTATGGAGCAGGCGGTGAACATTAAGTTTGTCCCGGAGCTGAAAAAAGCTTACGGGGCAAGCTTTTTTATTTGTGTTGCTGTGGCAAAGGAATCTATCGAGTATGATATGTAATTGCAAAAATGAGTAAAAATGGTATAAATAATAATTATAGGGATTTCGAAACTAAGACATATGAGGTGACGCGATATGTATCACGTAGCGGTGTGCGATGAAAATCATGCGTTCCTGGAGAAATTGCAGCAGGTAGTAACCGAGATATTTGAGGAAATAGACTGTAATTACAGTGTTGAGCAAATGGATACTCCACAAGCACTGCGGGAGGAAATTGAACTGCAGGAGAAGCAGTACAATATCATTTTTCTCAGTATTGATAATGATTCCGGCCAAGCCTTCCGTACAGCAGAAATCATCCGGGCCAGGGACGATGCCGCTATTATAATTCTGGTCTCCGAAAGCTGTGAACAAGCGGCTGAGGGGTATAAATGCGGGGCTTACAGATGGATAGTGAAGAATAACTTGTATACCGGTGTGTCCGAGGCCATTCACAGTGCAGATAACCTGATAGGCGGAAGCCGGAATACTTGTGGGCCCGTGATCAGGTTCAAGTTCCTGAATAATGAAGACTATGATTATATCAGCGTACAGGAGAGGGACATCGTTCAGCTGTACATTCGAAACAGGAGGATTATTCTGGTCACGACACTCGGGAACTATGAGTTGCTGCAGTATCCCTTGAATCACTATAAAAAGCTGATCAACAGTGAAAAGTTCATTATTGCTTCCCGTTCACATTTAGTTAACTTTGTTCATGTTGAGGAATTGCGGGGAGATTTCTTTCGCTTATCCAGCGGGCATACAGTCTGTATCGGGTCGGAGGGACGTGTCAAGCAGCAGGTGAAAGAGGATTATCTGAGATACTTGGGGGACAGGCGGAAGCCGGAGTTACAGGCCCTTGAGTTATAGGATGATGTGTTTGGTGAAAATAAAGTGTTAGACAGAACCATTAAAGGAAGAAGCGGCAGACCAGGACTTATAAAATAAAGTCTTAGACTGCCGCTGTTTTTTTGAACTATCGTTTCCCGTTAGCTTAAAGATGCTTACTAGTAAGTCCCTCTATATCTCATCATCATGCACCTCTTTAAACTTCCAGTTATTAGGAATACAGTAATTCAAGATAAAAAGTTGACGGCGAAGAGGGTAATCTCGTTGGAGCTTTTTGATCACTCTGCCTTTAATTTCAACAACTTCTACCGATCCATCTTTGAGCTCCATATAGAAATCCGGAGTATAAACCCGGTTTTTTATTTCTTGCCACAATGATCAACAGCCTCGATAATTTCAAAGGTTTTATGAAACTCCACTTTATGGAGAAATCCAGCGATAATTAAAGGAACTACACGCCTATTATAGAACCGTTCTTCCGCGTCACTATCAAATACAGGAGGATCTTTTGGTAAGGACTCTCGAGGTTTAACTAATCGTTGATTCCGTTCACGCACCTTTACATGAGGATTTGATGTAAGGAGTTCCATAAGCTCAGCTTCTGACATATGCATAGGCAACCACCTCTACTATCCGTTAAAGCGAATGAATACTCATTAAGTATTCATTCGCCTCAAATGGTTTATGATCCCATGTTTACTTTAGCATTGATTAAATTACTTATTATGACCATTCCGATTGAGTAACTCTCACACGTCTAATAAATACAGCTAGAATAAGACCTGCAATCGCAATAAACATAGCGTACAACATAGCACTTTGCATCCCATCAACCAACGCCAATGTTCCTGTGGCTGGATCTGTAGGGTTAGGTGCATCCTTCATAAACTTGGCTGCTCCGGATGTCATGACGCTGACTGCCACTGCTAATCCCAGCGCACCAGCAATCTGTTGGAGCGTGCTCATAATAGCCGTTCCGTCCGGATACATTTCAGCAGGAAGCTGATTAAGCCCATTTGATTGTGATGGCATCCATACCATTACGATTCCGATCATCAGGCAAGAATGCATGATAATTATAAATGTAATGGTTGATGCCATTGAAATACTTGAAAAGAACCAGAGTGAACCCGCAGCTAAAATTAGACCGGGAACAACCAGAAATTTAGGTCCATACTTATCAAAGAGTGCACCTACGGCAGGAGAAAGAACTGCTGAAAGAATACTACCCGGTAGCAGGATAAGACCCACTGTCAAAGCATTTATTTCAAGTACTCGAATCATGAACATCGGGATAATAAACATCGCTGCCATCTCAGACATCATGCAGACAAATACCAAGGCTGTGCCGATAACAAACATTGGCTTTTTCAGCGTTCTTAAGTTCATAAGCGGTTCTTTCATATTTAATTGACGGACTACGAAAAGTACCAGAGCGACTACTCCTAAGATAAGAGAAACAATGACCTTAGGGTTGTTCCAACCATGATCGCTTTCTCCTACAGTACTAACCGCGAACACAATCCCCCCGAAACCTAAGGTAGACAAGATCAAAGAGTATACATCAATACGTGGTTTAGTAATTGGTGAGACATTCTTCATAGAAGCTGCACCAACGACCAAAGCAACCAGTAATGTTATTAGGGAAACCCAGAAAATCCAGTGCCAGCTCAATGTAACAAGTAAGAGACCCGAAACTGTAGGTCCGATAGCAGGTCCTACAGTAAATACAAGAGTGACGAGTCCCATCGCAGATCCACGTTTCTCAACCGGAAAAATAATTAAAGCTGTATTGAACATTAACGGAAATAGAAGCCCTGCGCCAACAGCTTGCAGTATACGTCCGAGCAGTAGTATTTCAAAACTTCCTGCGACTCCGCCAACAGCTGAACCAACGATTGAGATAAGAACCGCAGCCAGGAAAAGCTGCCTCGTAGTAAACCATTGTATCAATAATCCAGAAACAGGAACCAGAATTCCCAGTGTAAGCAAGTAACCACTGCTTAGCCATTGGACTGTAGATTCTGTAATAGAAAACTGATTGATTAAATCGCTGATTGCTATATTAATTGCAGTTTCATTAAAAGTACCGATGATACCGGCCAACATTAATGAAAACATTATAGGTAACACTTTTACATTTGGAACCTGTTGTTGATCTGGAATTGAACCTGCTTGCAAAACGATCACTCCTCTTTTAGTTCTAACCTATTGGACAAATTGTTGTATTAATAGGTTAGAATACCGGTGCCTCGGTAACATGCGGCACATTGAGATATTTTCATGCTTTACCTCCTTATCAAGGTTACTTATGTTCTCGCAGTAATTTCGGAGAACTTCAACTTTTTGATCATACCACACGCCTGTCAAGTCCCCCCTATAACTTTAAAAAAGTCAATCCCCTTTATTTTTAGATAAAAAAATTAAAAATTCTAACCTTGCATTCCTTTACGTTTGTTGATAACAACTGCATATTGCTTCATTTATAATTTCCATGTTGCACATTATCATAAGTGGATTGCAATCAGTTTCAATTGATCATCAACCAAAGGCTTGTTCTGCATGTCGAAGAAGCCGAATGTCGTTACATTCGACTTGAAGCTTCATTTAAACCTACCGTTAGGCACGAAGCAGTTCAATTACTATGACCGCACTATCCTACCTTTTAGTTGAATGGCGACGGATTCTAAGCTGATCCGTCGCCATTACAAACTAAAAGTATCCGGTGCTGTAAAAAACTCAAGCAGTGCTCTTTCCCTGAATGACTGGCATGAGATTTTCAAGTGTATGACGTCTTCCTCAACCAAAAACTTAGGAATGCGCTTATCTAACTATTAAACTATCGTTTCCCCTTAGCACAACGACTTACTCTGTTGAATCTCCTATTCCTCATCATAAAGCTGTATCAGAGAAGCGGATCGTACCTTATCGCGGCCTTTAAACGACAAAATGGTGCCGATAGCCTAGCCCCATAACCGCAACGAAATAATGACCCTAATCCGACAGTGCCCGCATGATGTTGGATTTCGCCTCTACCGCAATCGCTTCATTCCCGTCGTCGGCCGCTTGCATTAAAATAAGCATGGGGATGTATACCGCGATCAGCCGCGCCAGCAGCTTCGTTTCCTCGTCCGCTCCCCCGTACGTTTCGAAAAACACGCCGCGAGCGTAAGGTGGTAAAAAGCTATAAGCAACGCTCAAATCACAAGCCGGATGACCTACGCTCAGATCGCCCCAATCAATGATGCCGGAGACGATCCCGTTCTCATTCACAAGCATATTTTTGAAATGAAGATCGCCATGCAGCAGTACATTCACCGCCTCGACACGGTCCTTTGGCAGCCTGCTAATATAAGCTTCAATTACACTGGACTCCTCCGGCGACAAGTGTTCAACCACCTTCGCTAGGAAGCCCTCCATTTTCACTTTGCGTGATGCTATGTCCGTCAAGTTTCGATGATCCTGCTGAACTCCGCACTTCAGCGCCGCCTGCACCGGAAACTCATGCAATCTCCGCAAAAATTTCGCCAGCGTCTCTGCCGATAAAGCCCGGCGTTCTTCCGTCAAACCAATTGGGAAATCTCCTGGCACGTGGGCATAGCCCAGAAATGGTGCCGGATATTCGTCACTTGCTTCGCCATAAAACATCGGTTTCGGATAGGGGATGGTCAAATATGCCTCCAGCTTCGGCAGCAGCTTCCCTTCCATACGAATCGCGCCAACTGCAAACGTTCTTCTTGGAAACCGGAACACGTACTCGTCACCGATGAGAAAAACCGTATTGTCCCAGCCCCAGCCCAATCGCTTCACTTTCTTCGATGACAGCTGAGGGAATTGTCTGCCGATCAGCGTCCGCGCCTGCTCTTCGTTAATTTCCCACTCCGCATCCCATACATTCGTTCCTCCCATGAACTGTATGCCTCCTCGTTCCTTACGTTATATAGATGTTTACACTCTCTGGAAGTTACGCATACCTGCCTGTTACTTCAATTCACTTTTCGATGATGGGTACCCACAGCTCATGTTTTATCTTATGTCCTGGTCCTAAATAATGCTCAATACAAGGCAGGTTTGCAAGCTCGTATCCGGAAGTAGGGAGCCATTCTGAATATAACCTTTTCCAGGCATCAATAACATTAGGGAATACAGCATAAGTGCTTGGGGCAATTCTAATTTCCTCCATATTGGAAGGTATTTCAGTGTCATACCGCACGCCCATAAAGTAATCGAATACCTCATCAGTGATAGCCGCCTCTTTACCGCAAATACCGACAAGGCTCTCCAGCCTGCATTTAGGTTGTACCCATGACATGTCAATCAAAGCTTGTTTGAAGCCATCCTTATTGGATTTTCTCCACAAAGCGGGAATCTCCTTAAATGCACGCGATGTTTTAACACTTTGACGTTTTCCCGCGAAACGTAATTCAGTATTCATTCTTTCAACCCGATATTCCAATTCTACATCCCCTTTAATTGTTATTTGAAAGGAGATTCGGGGATAGGCTTTTAACTGCACGCCTGTATCTCTGACTGCATTAGGTGTTACATTGTGAAGCTTCTTGAACGACCTTGTAAAAGCATCAGCTGAGTCATACCCATATTTCAAAGCAATATCAATGATTTTGGCATCACTTGTTTGAATATCAAAGGCGGCTTTGGTAAGGCGTCTACGACGAATATATTCTGAAAGAGATATTCCTAATAAGGATGAGAACATCCTTGAAAAGTGAAACTCAGAGCAGCAGGCTGCCTGAGCAACCAAAGAATATTCAATTTCACCATCCAGATTGTTTTCAATATAATCTACAGCCGCATTAAATCTATCAAGCCAATCCATATTCGCTCCTCCTTTCAAAAAGAATTATAACGGGATTATTTATAGTATACCCTGCAATCCATGCCTAAAAATGCAGGATGTAACAGTCCGGGCTCCTCAAACACGTCCCATACTGCTCTACCCTTTCTTTACTATCTTTTCGCTTGCCAGTCATTGCTATCCTGCCCGTTAGCTTAATGAAGCATCATTAGTCTACAACTTTATTTTTCGAGTAATATAAATTCCATTCTATATAGGCGCAAAAAATACATTTTCGTACAAAAATGTTTTATTTATTCTTTATTGGAGCTAATAATAGAAACAGATCATATTTGCTAGATTAGCTGCTTGTTATCCCTTCTATTGTGAATTAATTCACCTGAGTAAGAGGTTTCTCCAGGAATTTGCAGGCATGGTTCAACAATTCCCCGGAAATTGAAGGAGGCATTCATTTCGCTATGGGCAATGTAATTCAAGATGCACTTGCTTTTTTAGTCAACCTGCATCCAGATCAGTGGGCACGCTTAGGAACCGTCTTTGAAACGGAAAACAACCAATATTTCTATGATACCGGGACAGGGAAGGTGTTTGCCTGTGATCCTGCGGAATATGCAGTACTTGAGTGTTTGCTGAGCACCTCAGATCCGGCCGCAATCACCGGACTGGGACTGGAGGACAACGCGCTTCAGCAGGCACTGGAGACTATAACGCTGCTGGTGGAACAGGAGCATATCCTGCAGGCGCCTGTATTTCAGAAATTCGTTACACCAGAGAAAGCAGAGCTGCCAGGCATCATCAAGGGCGGTATAGAACAAATCATTATCGAACTTACAGAAAAGTGTAACCTAAGATGCAAATATTGCCTCTATCAGGAAGATAACGTAGATACGCGCAATTTCTCAAAACAGGATATGGACTGGGAAGTCGCCCGGAAAGCACTGGATTATATCTCGCAGAATGCCGGGAAGATGCTGGCGCTGACTTTTTACGGAGGAGAACCGCTGGTTAATTTTAAGCTGATGAAGCAATGTATTGAATATTGCAAAGCCATTATGCCTGGTGTGGATATTCCCGTCTCCTTTACGACCAACTTAACACTTGTCACGGATGAAATTGCTGCTTATCTGGCCTCTCTGGATCAATGTTCAGTACTCTGCAGCCTGGACGGGCCGGAGCATGTTCATGATTATTACCGGGTAACTGTAGGGGGGAAGGGTTCCTTCCATCAAGCGCTGCAGGGTCTTAAACGGTTAGTAGCAGCATTCGACGGGAAGCCGCAGCATTCGCTTGGAATTAATGCCGTCCTCTGTCCGCCTTACAGCAAGCGGAGATTCGATGAGGTGAATGATTTCTTCAAGACACTGGAATGGCTGCCTAAGGACACCAGGATTGATTGTTCTTATGTGGATACGGGAACATTGGACTGGTCCGAGTTAGGACATGTGAAGACAGACCTCCAGGATGAAGAATTCTATAGTGAGGATGAACGTACCGATCCTTTAGGGAAATGGGCTGAATATACGCTGGATTCTGATCAGGATGAAAGAGGACTTGCCAAGGAGCTTAGCCAGAAAAAATTACTGAGAATTCATAATAGAGTGATCACGGATGAACCCTTGTTGGGGATACACATGAATGGCTGCTGTATTCCTGGCCGGAGAAGGCTCTATGTAACCACTGACGGTAAGTTTAAGGTGTGTGAAAAGATGGCGAACTCCCCTTACATAGGGGATGTAGAGACTGGAATTGATATTGAGGCCATGAGTAAATATTACTTTGAAGAATATACAGAGAAATCTATTAAGCATTGCTCCACCTGCTGGGCAGCCCGCTTGTGCGGTATATGTTATGCACCATGCTATCAGGAAGCCGGCCTGGATGAAGAGAAGAAACAGTCCCATTGCTATGGAGAAAGAGCGGCCATGAAAATGTCGCTGAAGAGATATCATCAGCTAGTCGAAGTTAGTCCGGAAAAACTGGAGTATTTCAATGAACTAACCCTATCGTAAATTACGATAATACGGTAGTAATAGCACTCACAATGTGACGACAGACGGGGTGTTATTTCTATAAATTTTAATTACCTGAGGAGCTGTGATCACAATGAAACAAATTAACCCGGTTGGCAGAACTACCAAAATGGACACACAAGCATTCTATGGTATGGATCCAATGTCAGGCTGTATTTGTTCAGGGACTGTAGTGCTCTCGTTTTTTGCGGCAAAATTTGATGGCGGGACTTGCAACTGTCAATGTTCCGGAGGAACGAAGAATAGTTCGGCTAACAGCGCAGTTGCACGTAAGGCCTAATTAATTCAGCGGAATAATAAGAAACAGAGCCACTAATCCTACGCGCGAGATAGGGGCTCTGTTTTATAATTTCTGCTTTAGGAGATTTTGTATGAGCACAGCAGTTGCCAAATTTAAAAGTTGCCGCGATTATTGCAGATTGCTGGGCAAGGTAAGCATACTCTTGTGGAGGAGCTCTTCAGCAACTCTGATCTGCTTATTGATATTTAATCTGATTGCCGGGCTGGCGGTTCCAGTAACTACGGTAATCTGGAAATACTTCCTGGATAGTGTTGTGGTGGCGCTGCAGAACGGGGATATCTCTGCTCCTGTAGTATGGATCATAATTCATCTGCTCTATACTCAATTCAATCATGTCATTTACAATATATGCAAATACTTCGAATCAAACCAGGCAGATTATATGAATAAATACATTACGGAATTAACACTTGATAAAGTAGCAGAAATGGAAATGGCGGATTTTGATGACGCTGAGATTTTTGACCATATCCAAAAAGTGAATAATGAATCGTCGCAGCATTCCATGAACATTCTCAGAACGCTGATTACTTTCTTGCAGAATCTGTCTTCTATGGCCGGCGCTGTGGTGATTTTTCTGAATTTCGGCCCGATCATTCTTGTAGTAAGCTTCTTTGCCTGTCTGCCCTCACTGCTGCTAAACATTAAGATGTCTGCTAAATTATTCGCTATTTATACTAAACGGTTCGAGCGGTTGAGGCTGCTGGGCAATCTTAAATCCATTCTGACTACTTATGAGAATATTAAAGAAATTAAGATAAACCGCCTAAACCCTTATTTTAAACAAGTGATTGTATCTGACTTCGAAAATTATTTGCAGGAAGATAAAAAAATAAGAAAAAAATTCTCGGTTCAAAGCAGTATTACTAATCTGCTGGAGAACTTAATCTCCTACAGCTTTCAAATCTATATTCTAATTACGGTTATCTCCAGAAAATTAACGATAGGGGATTTATCGTTATTTGTGAACACACTGTCCAATTTCCAGAATTCACTGGAAAGTATTCTGCATTCCGTCTCTTCCCTCTATGATGATGGGCTGTACATTCAGAACCTGTTCTCATTGCTGGAAAAGGAACAACCGGAGCCGGAAGCAGAAGATCATCCTTTCCCGGTTTATTTCGACACGATAGAACTGGAGCATGTCTACTTTAAATATCCGGGTAGCGAAGAATTTGTCCTGAAAGATGTGAGCCTGACTCTGACCGCGCAGAAAAGCTACTCTATTGTAGGGTTAAACGGTTCCGGCAAAACCACTCTAATCAAACTGATTCTCGGATTATATCAGCCTACTAGCGGGGCAATCAGGATTGGAGGCATCCCGCTGCACAAGATTAGCCGTGAGGACTACCGTAAACATATCGGTGTTGTTTTTCAAGACTTCATTAAATATCCGTTCACTGTGGAGAAGAACATCGCTGTCGGAGAAATTGATGAGGCAGATAACTTCCTGCGGGTCCGTGAGGCCGCGAGGCAAGCGGGAGCAGACGGGTTCATCGAGCAACTGCCGGAACAATATGACACAATGCTCAATAAAGAATGGTCCAATGCTACTCAGCTCTCCTTAGGGGAATGGCAAAAGATTGCCATCAGCCGCGCTTTCATGGCGGATTCCAGTATCCTGATCCTGGATGAACCGACAGCATCTCTGGATGCAAGCGCTGAATATGAGCTGTTCACGAAATTCAAAATTTTGATGGCCGGCAAAACCACGGTTCTAATCACGCACCGGTTCTCTACCATCCGGCTTGTGGATGAGATATTTGTCCTGAAGGACGGAGGAATCCTGGAGAGCGGTAATCATGAGAGCCTGCTGAAGTATAATGGCGAGTATGCGCGTCTGTATAAGTTTCAGGCGGAAATGTACAATGAAGGGTTGTTTGTTCATGAAGGATCGTATTAGTACAGGCACACTGGGCAACGGATTGACTTATGGTGTGCGGGTTACAGATCTGGATACCGCTGATGTTCAGCTCTGTCTGGTGTTAAAGACAGGATCGCTGCAGCAGCGGAATGAGGAGAACGGACTGGCTCATATGGTTGAGCACATGAATATGAGCTTTGATAAATATGGTTATTACAAGGAGTCACTGGAGTATGCAGGCTATGGAGTGACTGATTTTGACCGGACGATGTATGTATTAGGCTGCCGGAATTGCAGAGACAGCATACAGCAATGTATAGCTATTCTGGGGCAGATTGCCAAAGGCTCTTATCTCCGGATGGAATATCTGGAAGAGATCAAGCAAGATATCGTGGAGGAAATTCATTCCCGGAACCTCGCGGGGAAAAGCAAAGCGGAACAAGAGGTTTTTGGACACCCCTTTTATCAGTCAAGGCTGCCTGCAGGGGATGCGGAAAGCGTGCGGAATACAAACTTTGCCCGGGTTACTGCGTTTCATAAGCAGTGGTATACACCTGACCGGATGGCTGTATTTGTCGTTGGGGCAGTAAATCCGTCTGATATAGAACAGGGGATAGCGGCGGCATTGTCAGGTTTATCTTGTGCGGATCAGAGCGATTACGTACCGTCAGAATTGCAGAGTTCGGGCCGCTATCCTTCTCCTCAGCCGGGCAGGATAACAAGTGTATGGCTCCCGGCAGGAAATATGAACCTGCTGGAGATTTATATAAAGTACACTGACCAGCCTGATCTAACCTTAAAGAGTGAGCTGGTGCGGAATATCCTTGCCGGACAGTTGGATACCGTCTGCGGCACAGGGTTGCGGTCTGTTCATTGTCCGGTGAATTTTTTGGCAGCGATGTTCATCAACTTCATTAATATACAGCAATTCTGCAAATTCAGAATAACATATCACAGCACAGCATTGTCCACGGAGACAATTACCGGAATTATCAAAAATGCCATCTACAGTATAGTTAACGACCCGGAGCTGGAAAGTATTGTTGAGCAGTACAAGAAAATGTATGCAGCTTACTATAGCTCAAGCCAATTTTACAGCAGCCTGGATGTACACAGCTTACTGGAGGAATGCGCAGATCACTTCATTCTGGGTTCCCCTTTACTTTCCTATGAACTGGGTATGGAGCAGATCACTGATGCACTTAACAGCATTAGGTACACTGAGGTCAGGCAGGCTGCAGAGTTATTGTTAGCAGAGAAGTAACAGGTCTTGCTGGAAGGGAAGAGGATATAGTAATGAGAGCTGAACGAAAAGGCGGAGGGATTCTCCTCTTCTTGATGTATCTGTTATTTGGGGCTTATGTACTGTTCACGCTGCAAATTATTCTGTTCAAGACCATTCCGCTGACCGCTATATTGGATATGGATACTAAACTGAGAAGTATTAATCTTATTCCGTTCAGGACCATTGCCGGATTCATGGGCGGGAACATGTGGAGCCTGCGGGCGCTCGTGAATATACTGGGGAATATCTTTATCTTTGTTCCACTCGGGGTGTTCGTCTCCCATCAGGGCAGCGGCAAAACCTTCAGGCGGAAGGCCGTCATTCTTCTGTCCGCTACGCTATTCCTGGAAATCATTCAATATGTTCTGGCCTTGGGCAGCAGCGATATTGACGATATTCTGCTGAACTTTGCCGGGGGGCTGCTGGGAATAGCCCTTTATAAGGGAATGAAGGGATTATTCCGTACGAGGCAGCGCCTATTGGGAGCAGTTGTCGGCTTTTTATTGCTGTCAGGTATGGGCGGGATTCTGGCGGTAGGGATAGTTCAGCCGGAAGTGCTGCCATTTCTGGATACGGGTGTAGAGTATGTAACCGACAATAAACCGCAGCTGCAAGGAATCGACTTATATACCAAAGGGGATTTATCCGGTAGTCTGGCAGCGGTAGAGGAGCATTCAGTCACGCTGTCTACGGAAACCGAAGCCGTCATGGGTAGCGGCAATAGCAGCGGCGAATTCCCCGGGTATGTGACGGAGAATCACCAGATTTCTATGGACGCCTCGACACGGATATTCTTCGAGTATGTGCGTGTAGAGAAGCAAGGCCTGTTGAAATTCAAGATGATCAGCCGGTACGAAGAAAAAAACCTCGGGGACCTCAAAACGCTCATCGAATCCCGGGCTAAAGAGAGTGGCAGCATGCATTCCGCCAGAGTCTGGTTTACGGACAGTCCGGAGCAAACCGCCGAGGTGCTGCTGATTATTCTTCAGGAGCAATAAATATTTAGAATACAGCTAAGCCCGTACCTATTTTCCCCGTACATGCACTTCTGGGCACCTACCCACATACAATAAAAGGACCATGAACCCGTAGTTCTCAATTACAGATCGGTTTCATTGTACATGTGCGGGAGGTGTCGCCAAGTTGCCTGGAATCATAAGTACGATTGCGCTGCTGATCAAAGAACTGACGCTGCTGGTATCTTACGTAAGGAACAACGCCTTTCCCCAGCCCCTATCGGAGCAGGATGAGAGCAAATACTTAGGCATGATGGCCGAGGGGGACGCCAAAGCCCGGAATTTATTGATTGAACATAACTTAAGATTAGTTGCCCACATAGTAAAAAAGTTCGACAACACCGGCGAAGACATGGAGGATCTCATCTCCATTGGCACCATTGGGCTGATCAAGGCGATTGAGAGCTACCGCCCGAATAAGGGAACGAAACTGGCCACCTTCGCGGCCCGATGTATCGAGAATGAGATCCTGATGCACCTCCGCTCGCTGAAAAAAACACGCAAAGACGTGTCTCTCCACGATCCGATTGGGACAGACAAGGAAGGTAATGAGATCACCCTGATAGATATCCTCGGCTCCGAGACGGACGATGTGATTAAGGAAGTGGATCTGAAGATCGAGAAGAGCAAGATTTATCGGAACCTTGATATTCTGGATGAACGCGAGAAAGAAGTCGTGGTAGGGCGGTTTGGCCTGGACACCGGCGGGGAAGAGCGGACGCAGCGGGAGATTGCGAAGGACCTGGGGATTAGCCGGAGCTATGTGTCGCGGATTGAGAAGAGAGCGCTGATGAAGCTGTATCATGAGTTTTATAAAGCGAAGCGATAACCTTTGAAAGCGACTTGTCTGCGGATGAGTCGCTTTTTTTAAAATCCACCTTTATTTTTCTATTGTTAGTTTCTTTAATCCATCATTACAATGTACTAACTGTTTCTAATGTTGTATATTGCTCACATGTTATACGATAATAAGTAAATTCTTTTATTATCAAGATCCATCATTCCAATGATTACGTTATCGAAGCTGGATTCAAATACATTAGTCCCTGATATTGAAGCGTTTGTCTGGTTATCTCTTATCACAAAGTATCCCTGGTCAGCATCAAGCGGTATTAGCTTGGATGTCGTTTCATCTGTAATCCCTCTAATCTTCTTGAAGAATGAAGCCGTGAAATCTGAAGGTAGCGGGAGTTCGGACCAATGATTCTCGCGGCCCTTTTCCGCTATAATTTTCATGCTCTCAGAAGTGACTTGATAAATATATACCCGATATCCATCCCCCATGGCTCCATATGATTTATTACTCAGTATAATTTCGCTATCTTTGGGAAGTTGTATTCCAAACTTATCGTTAAAAAAATCTATTTCTTTGTTATTGTCAAAGTAACCTCTATAAAACAATACTAATAAAATTATAAAGATAACGAATCCGCTAATAATGATTCTTGTGTTTTTCATCATTTCAAATCCTCTATTTAAAAGTGAGAGCAGAATGGGAAGATATAAGTAAACAACTCATGCACAATCTGACAAACTGATTAGGCATAAGCCACATTGTATTTATGGCAGTTCTAGCTATACTTTGATAATCATCGTTAACGGCGTAATCATATCAATCTGTAATACCAACGGTTCCATTATTCCATTTGCTGACTCTTATAGTATGGGGTGTAAGAACCACTATTTGAAGATTGTTTGGCATAAGTTTGTAACTCAGAAGATAACAGGGAACTAGAAAATATATATTTTAATTTCCTTTCTATGTATTTTATAGCATTTTTCTTTCTCATAATATCATTAATAGGAATATAGAGTAAATTAATATCAACCCTGTCGGTGTATAAAATGGAAATTTCGTTGCATTAATCTTGGCGAAATAAAGTTAAATTACAAGGAGTATATAATATACCTGAGCGAATAAAATCTATGATAAAAACTTGCGGTCATCTAAGACCAGGTGTCAGGGGAAGTAAATATGATAATAAGTAGATGAAAAGTGCGGTCTTATCTTTGGAGTATATCATTTCCAGTTCATAGGGTAATGAACAGTATGGATATGATGTAAAAGGCAACCAAACGGTACAGCTGTCACCCGCTTCAAGTCCACGCATAGATACAATGGAAGCTAACTATGACGGAGAGAGTATTATCGCAGAAGGAAACGTATCTGGAAGGACTGTCAACTTCAAAGCCCGCTGTGTCCGTGGACTGCAGATAATAAGCATGAAGAAAAAGTGAGGGGCAGTGGGATATTATCTCCGGAACGGACATGGCGATGTAGTCAACCTGTACAGACAAGATCAGATCCTTCTAAACACCTACGATTATGGCATTTGGGGTAATCCTACTGTGAAAGAAAAAGAAGATCAGTATACGAACCCGTAGTAATATATCCGGATTTCGTTATAAATCTGGATCTTATTAAATAAATGAGGTGTATGAAGATGGAGTTAATTTGGTGGATTGCTGTAATTTTATTTTTAATAATTTCTATAAAAGAGTTAATCAAGCCATCGAAAAAGAATATATATGGAAAAGAATATACTAAAGAAGGCCGTATTTTTGTGCGTTTTTGTAGCACTGTTATTATAATTGGAGCTTTATTAGCCATTTTTCAATTGATTTTTAAGTGGTAATTGAATAGTATAACGATCCGTTTGCAACAAGCAGATATTATGAGGATTTATTTTTGTCTAATGCCTGTTGATTATTAGGCCTAAGGTTTTTGTTGAAATATTGAATGACATCGCATCGTGTCCACAACCTCAAAAAGTTCGACAACACCGGTGAAGACATGGAGGATCTCGTCTCCATCGGTACGATTGGCCTGATCAAGGCCATTGAGAGCTACCGCCCGAATAAGGGAACGAAACTGGCCACCTTCGCGGCCCGATGTATCGAGAATGAAATCCTGATGCACCTTCGCTCGCTGAAAAAGACCCGTAAAGACGTGTCTCTCCACGATCCGATTGGGACAGACAAGGAAGGTAATGAAACTACCCTGATTGATATCCTCGGCTCGCAGACGGATGATGTGATTTAGGAAGTGGATCTGAAGATCGAGAAGAGCAAGATTTATCGAAATCTGGATATAGTGGAAGCTGTATCATGAGTTTTATAAGGCGAAGCGGAAACTATTGAAAGCGACTTGTCTGCGGATGAGTTGCTTTTTTTGTGCAGAGTACTTGGGCCTAGCTTATATATCACGATAATGCGATCCAATGAAGAGAATACATCGGGATTCTTTGGATTCGCCGATATCATTAGTTGACTATCTTCTCCCACCCTGATATCAGAACATCCTTTGCTGTTTCTGTAAGTTCTTCAAGCGGCATATTGGAGCTAGAGCTAAGCCAGTCAGTGTAAATACCTATAATTCCAGATGCGATAAATTCAGAGTACACATTAAACATTTGAGGTGACATAACGGTTTGGTCATAGAACGAATTTTTTAATGTATTCTTTAGTATATCCTTGCATTCAGATTTAAGAAAAGCGTATGAAGTTGATTTAGAGATATGCCGGTATAAGCCTATATCCTCCATCATTATTCTATTGAGACCTTGAAAGAAGGAGTCAATGTTAAAATTCTGATTTTTCTTTAGCAAAGATAATACTTTTTCAGCTAACTGATTCTGGAACTCCTGTAAGACATCGATTAATGAGTTGTAATGAAGATAAAATGTTTTTCGATCAATATCAGCCATTATGGCTAAATCAGTAACTGTGATTAGTTCAAAGTCTCTACTTTGAATGAGTTCAAGGAAGGCAGTTCGAATAGAGTTTTTGGTTCTAATAACTCTTCGGTCTACTTTTTTCACAATAACCTCCTATTTATTCTACATTGAATTGTTTTTTGAGGAATAGTCCTCAAAAATGATTTTTTTGGCAATTGTTAATAGTCATTAAATAATTATAATTGACATGTGAGGAATAATCAAATAGTGGGGAATTATGAAGGAGGGAACCTAGTTATGTTTGAAAAGTTATTTTCATTTTACCCGGGAGATCTAACAATGCAGGATTTTACAACTGCATTCAGCCGGGATAATCCTCAATTTGCTTTATTATTGGGGATAGCGGCTCTTACGTTTTTCATAGGTTATATGGAATACGTGTATAGTTTTATGTTAGTGAGGAGAGAGAAAAGTGCACCGTATCCTGTCTGGATGCATACATTCTACTTTGCACATGATTCAATGGGCGCAATTGCTTTCGCATTCGCTGCAAAAGCATCTGGAGGTTTTTGGTTTTTTACAGTTGCATCAATCGCACTTGTCGTTTGGAATTTATTTGAGGTCTATAATCTCTACAAAAGCATTTATGTTGAGCGGCAGGAAATTTGGGGTCACTTGTATGATGCTCCGGTTACAATAAAACAAGCTTGGACTAAAGTAATAAGCCAGATTATTATCTTTATTGGAGTAGTGAACTTATTTAGAGTCTTTATGCATGATCCGTACATGTTTAAATGGTTTATTTTTACGAATATTTTGATCGCTATTATACCAGGATTTTATTGGGCTAAAAGAAAAACACAAATTGGCGCCTCGTACAAGTTGGCAATTATAATCCTCATTGGTACGGTCAATTCATTTATTCCAATGAATATGTGGGCATTAACCAGTGATTATTTCTCGGTAGCTAATAACCCGTGGTTTTACATTATTGGTGTTGTAAGTATTGGTTTTGCCATCAGAAATATATGGATACTACGCAAGCTGCCACAGAAACCTAAGCTGCTGGATAATGGGACAAAGACAGTTTGGTGAAATTACTAAATAAACATCCATGACCGCTCGCTCGCAAACCTAGATTGCTTGAAGTCTGTGAGTCCGGCTGATCTCAAAAAAACCGCAAGAAATCCAGCTGTGCAGAATGAGCTAATGGCGATTCTTCGCGTTGTAAAAGAATATAAACAAAAAATGATCAAGATGCTGCTGTACAGCATGCCTGATCGTTTTTTTGTTGGAGAAGTCAATTCCCCGGAAAGTAAATATGAAGATAAAAAATATCTTCCTCTGTGTGAAAAGAAACGGCCCCGCCGTATTGATCCGCAATATGCCGCATGCTTTTAATGCCGAAGCCATGACGATTTTTATCCTTCTTGCCAGTTTGCGGCAATTGGTCCTTGACGATGAAGTCTCCGTTGAAATAGTTAGTTATGTGAATACCGATAACTCCTTGTTCTTTCCCAATGGATATCGAGATCATCCGTTTTTTATCATTTTGGACGAGCTGCACAGCCTCCAGGGCATTTTCTATGGCATTGTTCAAGAGGGAATACAGATGGGTGGATGAGATAAAAGACAGGCATTGGCCATCCGCCATGCAGCTCATGCGTATTCCATTTTTTTCGCAGAAAAGCTGCTTTCTATAAAGGATGACATCCAGAATATCGCTGCCGGTTTTGACCGTTGTATCGTATACCTCAATGGCTTCCTTTAAAGCTTCCAGCTCCTGAAGGGTGAGCTTATAGCTTATATTTGACAACTGCTGGCGGAGGTCGTGGGATTTCATGTTAATGATCTCAATTTCGCTCCGCATACTGTCAAACTGTTTCTTCTCCGAATACAGCAGTTCGTCCATGATTAATAGATCCTGCTTGAGCCTGCTGGTCTCAAGGATTCTCGTTCGTAACAATAAGGTCAACAGGGCATACAGTATGGCAAAGGTCCGGATAATAAAATCGAGAACTGCATTCTCCCCTTCAAAGGAACGGCTTACTGAGCTAAGGATCATCGTTACTACAATAAAGATGAGGGAGAAGGTAATGATGAGCTGCTTATTGGCCCGGTCGTGCTCATAGACTCTTTTCCGGCGGAATAGAAGAGCAAGTAAAGTGCAAAAAAAGAAATGAATCAAATAGTAGAGTGGCCAGTCCCGGTATGGAACCATAGTCTCAAAAAGAGAGAGGGTTTCATATGGGTTTTTATGTAAAATAATAATCAATATTTCATATAAACGGCCTACTATGACCTGAATGGCTACCGCACCGCAAAGACACAGTATTAACTCCGAAAAAGTCTCCTTAAACAGCAAGTATAACGCAGCCAAGGCGAACAAATACAAAAAGATGTGCGTCATACCAGCAAAAAACTGGGGAAAATGCGTGTTAATGACGGACATTAAAAGGATAATCGGAACGGCAAACGGCATAATTATACTTAATTTCAACCCAAAACCGTTTCTTTTTTGAAAAGGTAGTGTCAGCAGAATGACGCAAAAGAAAAATTCCACTGAAATCGCTGAACGAATAGTGAATTGTTTGGAGTAGATGCCCAATAGATTATCGATGATCCCGCTCATTGGTCCTTATCCCTTACATATTCCATTAGTTTTTTGACAAAAGCCTTTTTCCGGGGTTGGCTGATCCGCAGGGCATCGCCGTCAAGGATAACGGTATACCCCTGTATTTTTTGTACATAGGCCAAATTAACAAGGTAGCAGTTGTTGCATCTAAAGAAGTCATATTCCTCCAGCTTTTTCTCAATCGACGAAATGGTTGCATACTGCCGGAATACGCCATCTGCCGTATGGTAGATTACATGATGTCCTTCTGTTTCAACGTAGCGGATACTCTTGGGGGATACTTTAAGGATGCCGTCTTCGGTTGAGATAAGAATATCATTTCGCGGCACCTCATTAATTCTCCGTATAGCGCGTGACATTTTAAGGGCGAAATCGAAATATTCGACCGGCTTTACGATGTAATCAAGCGCTTCCACTTCATAGCCCAGAATGGCGTACTGCGTAAGATTCGTGATGAAGATAATAATGACGCCTTTATCAAGCGCTCTGATGCTGCGGGCAGCATCCATTCCATTCATATAAGGTAATTGAATATCCATGAATATGATATCAAAATTCGCGGTGTAGTTTTCTAGCAGTGCAACAGCTTGCGGAAAATGCACAATGCTGAAAGAGAGTCCTTTCTCGGAGCCGTAATTGTTCAGGTGGCTTTCAAGCAGGCGGGCTTGTTTCAGATCATCTTCCACAATGGCAATTTTAATAATCATAGTTCACCTCTTCATTTATTACAGGTCCATTTTCACTATAGAAAGCGAATTCATTTTTGTCAATGAAGCTGTCCCCGCTTCTCACAGACTAAAAAAAAACAGCTCAAACTAAAACCCCTGAGCTGAATTTTCTGTTAATTCATTAGATTATGCTACGGATCACACGGATCAAATCCTTTTCAATACAATGAGTGTGCGCTTACGGAAGCGTATACAAAATATTATTAGGGGGATAAGAAAATGACTAAAAAGACAGTTAAAAGAGTAAGCACGGCAATCTTGACAATAGCGCTGGCCACAGGGCTTGCTGCATGCGGTAATTCTTCAAATGAGGCAGGCAGCGGCGGAGGACAGCCGTCAGCGGTATACGCTTCGACAACAAACGTAGCCTTTTCAAGTGCTTACCCGGAATATACCTTCAAGCAGGCAATCTTCGGAGTACAAAGCATTGAGACCTTTGCAGACAACACCTATGTCCTGACAAGCACGGATACCTTCTATTCCGGACACCTGCTGTTTAATGATGACGGTAAATATGATGTTGTTCCCAGAGGAGCAAGCATCATCAAGTACTATGGCACTTTAACTTCAACCGATGCTGACGGACTGGTTACCCTTGAGCTGTCTAAGCCAACAGCAGTTATAACGAACAGCTCTTATTCTGCCGGTACCAACCCGATTGGTTATGTGAATACGAGCGAATGGACTGATGAGATGGGAACTGCAGTGGGCGGCGAGGGTCCGGCTCTGTCTGCTGAAGAATATCTGGAATCCGTTTCCTTCCCTGAGACCTCAATCATTGTTGATGCAGCAAATGACAGCTTCGACTATGTAGTGTTGTCTGGTGACGAAGCAGCATCCAAATAAGCCAATCAGGGATTGTGCAGGGAGGTAACACACTTGAGAAGACAATCGAATTTGTGGCGCGGGATGACAGCCGTGTTCGCTTTTCTCTTATCTTTTAGTTTGCTGATGACTCAGCTGCTGCTCAGCTGGAGCGGACAGGTCAACGTCTTTCTGAATGTCACAGCACCGGTAATCGAAGCGGATGCCAGCACGATGCAATATAAGAGTGATTATGAGCTGTCAGACGAAGGCCTGAAGCAAATGCTGGCTGACTCTGATAAGCATGATGTGCAGACGATGGAAGAGGGAACGGTGCTGTTAAAGAATGAGCAGGCTGTTCTGCCGCTAAGCTCTGAAGAACGCAGCGTCACCTTGTTTGGCCGGGCAACCACCGATCCTGTGTACAGCGGGAATGCCGGGGGGCCGGGGATGGATGAGGCGCGGCAGGTCAATCTGTACAGCGCTTTGCAGGCAGCGGGCTTCAAGATTAATGACAAGCTGTTTGACGCATATAAGAGCAGTGATGTTGCCAGAGTTAAGGCAGCACCAGACTGGTTTATCGGTGAGGTTGAAAAAAGCTTCTACACAAGCGAGCTGCAGGCCACCTATCAGGCTGATTACAATGATGCAGCTATTGTGATGCTGGCCCGCGATGGCGGCGAAGGCAAAGACTTGGCCACTTCCGACAGAGACGGTATCTCTTATCTGGCACTGCATGATTCTGAGAAGGATCTGCTCAAGATGATTAAGGACAGCGGTAAATTTGCCAAGACGATCGTTCTGATCAACAGCGCCTATGCGATGGAGCTTGGCTGGATTGAAGAAGAGGAATATGGAGTGGATGCCGCACTGTGGATCGGTAATCCGGGCTTAAAGGGTTTCACCGGTGTAGCCAATGTATTGACAGGGGCAGCTGATCCTTCAGGCAGAATGGTTGATACCTATGCAGCCAATTCCCTGTCTTCACCAGCGGTAAGCAATGCCGGTGATTTCAAATATGCCAACGATGACGGTCATTACATTGTTGAAGCTGAAGGCATCTACCAGGGATATAAATACTATGAAACACGGTATCAGGATACCGTTCTCGGGATGAATAATGCTGACAGCAGTGCAGGCGCCTTTGTGAATAAGGATAACTGGAGCTACGCAGATGAGATGGTATACACCTTCGGCTATGGCAGCTCGTACGCCAATTTCACCCAGGAATTAACAAGCCTGAATTGGGACAGACAAGCGAAAACCGTTACTGCAACAGTTAAGGTAACAAATGAAGGGTACCCGGAAGATTCAGCTTACACAGGGAAATCCAAGTCTGTTGTCCAGCTGTACGCCCAGCTTCCTTATGAAAAAGGGCAGGCTGAGAAATCAGCCATTCAGCTGATCGGCTTCGGCAAAACCGGCGAGCTGGCTGCCGGTGAATCGGAAGAAGTTACAGTCACCGTTGACGAATACTTATTCGCAACTTATGACGTTAACGCTGAGAATGGTGCCGACCCGGCCAAGAAGGGCAGCTATGTCTACGATCCGGGTGAGTATTACTTTGCGATCGGAAATGACAGCCATGACGCGCTCAATAACGTTTTGGCCCGCAAAGAGGGCGCAAAGGTCCAAGGCAAGCTGCTTGCTGCTGACGGTTCCATTGTAGACGGCAAGCCGGAAAATGCGGCAGCTGTTGCATTAGAGTCGTTGGACAACACAACCTACGCCAAGTCTCAATATACAGACGAGGTAGTTTCAAATCAATTTGATAACGTCGATATTAACTATTTTGCAGAAAATACAATAACGTATCTGACCCGCAGCGACTGGAACACTTATCCGCAGCCATATAAGGATATTGTGGCAACGGATGAGCTCAAAGCGGTTATGTATGACCAGAAATATCAAAAGCCGGCGGACGCACCTGCTTATGACAGCTTTACGCAAGGTGCAGAGGTTACACTCAAGCTCCTCGATATGAAGGATGTCCCGTTTGAGGATGATGCGACCTGGAACAAGTTCCTGGATCAGCTGACCATCAGTGAATTAAGTGCAACGATTGGGGAGAATTTCGGCCAGCCGGCTGTAAAATCGATCAATAAACCGGCCAATAAAAATACGGATGGCCCGTCAGGGTCCCAGTCGAACTATTTGTATGGCGGTAACCAGCCTGCTACGTTCCATGTGGTCCAGGTTGTGGCAGCATCAACCTGGAGCCATGAACTGATCGCAGAACGCGGCAAATTTATTGCTGAGGATTGCCTGTTCAGCGGTACTTCACAGCTCTGGTCGCCAGGGGGGAATTTACACCGTTCTCCTTTCAGCGGACGCAACTTTGAATACTATTCGGAGGACAGCATTCTGAGCTATCTGATGGGGGCAACACAGACCGAGGCGATGCAGGCCAAGGGATTAACAGCTGCCATCAAGCATTTTGTAGCAAATGACCAGGAAACGAACAGACAAGAGCTGTCTACGTTTATGAATGAGCAGGCGTACCGTCAAGGTCCGCTCAAGGGCTTTGAAGGTGCTTTTACACAGGGCGGAGCACTTGGCACAATGATGTCCTTCTCGCGGATCGGCGGACAGCTGGCTTACAGCGATAATGCCACCATGAAGCAGGTGTTAAGAAATGAATGGGGCTTTAAAGGTGTTACCATTACGGATTCTGTCAAAGGCAATCCGAATATTCCAACCGTTGAATCTCTCGTTGCCGGAACAGATACGTTTAATGCCGATACCGGCCGGGCCAGTGAAATTCTTAAATATCTGGCAAGTAAAAAGGACGGATATGTGCTGCAGGAATTAAGACGGGCCAATAAGCATTTCTATTATTCACTGGCCAAGTCCAGTCTGCTTAATGGTCTGACCGATGACACCGAGGTTGAAGGGTTCACCCCGTGGTGGGAAACCTTCCTGAAGGTTACTAATTACGTTCTTATCGCATTAACGGCGCTCAGCGCAATTTTGTTCATCAGAAGCGGCCTAGGACGCAATGCAAAGGGGGGGAAATAAAATGGTCTTATTCAAAGACAGAACGCCTGGCTTCTGGATCGGGTTTCTGGCATCCTGCCTGATGCTTGCCGGAAACATCGCCTTTATCCTGTTTGATTACGGCGACCGGACCTTCTCCTTTATTACCTTTGGTCTGATTATCGCCGGCTTCCTGGGAGAATTGGTGGTATGGACGAAAAACTATTATTTTGCTCCTCTATTACCTGCAGTCTGCTTTGGCGTAGCGCTCTCATGGCATCTTTACTTAGGCTTTCCGACATTATCGGATGTTGTGAATGGTGTTAATTTTATCGGAGGAAATCCGCAGGCAGTCATTGTTTTCGGCATTATCTTTGCTGCCGGTAGCCTTGCTTCAATCATCTCAAGCTTCATGAAGCAATCCAGAACGGAACGATTAATCTTTACCGTTACCACTTCAAAATGAATAGATGGAGATAAGTAGATGAGAAAAATCAGTATCTGTGATGGATGGAGTTTTGTAGAGAACATTACCAATGCATTTATTAACTTCACAGAGGAGGGGACAGCCGTAAGGCTGCCCCACACCTCGAAGGAAGTGCCTGTTCATTATATGGAGGAAAGCGCCTGCCAGATGATCTGCGGTTACAGACGTCATCTGAATGTACCTGAGCTATGGAAAGGCCGGCGCCTGTTTCTCCAGTTTGACGGCGCTGCCCATGTAGCAGATATTTTTGTGAACGGCGAGAAATTAATGACCCATTACGGCGGTTATACGGCATTTCGGATTGAAATAACGGATAAGGTGCTGTACGGGGTAGAGAACAGAATTGTAGTCCGGCTGAATACGCGTGAGGATGCTAACGTGCCGCCGTTTGGCCATGTCATTGATTATATGACCTATGGCGGAATGTACCGTGAAGCATGGCTTCTCCTTGCAGAGCAGAGCTATGTTGAAGATGTGTTTGTCCAGACGCCGGATATGAAGCAGGCCCTGATCGATGTTACGATCAGCCGTCCTGATACAAGCCATACGCTGGAGTTAAGCATATTGGACCAGCAGCAGAAGGTAGTGGGGCACAAGAGCCTGAATGCGCTTGGAACAGTAATTGATAAATGCAGTATCCCTGTGGATAACGCTCAGCCGTGGAGTCCGGAAACGCCATATCTGTACACCCTGATAGCCGCTCTGAGAAATCAGCAGGGAGAGATCATTGACGAGTATACTGTGTCTTTTGGCTTCCGCCAGGCTGTGTTTCGCGGCGACGGATTCTATCTGAATGGCCGGAAGTATAAGATCCGCGGGGTCAACCGCCATCAGAGCTATGCTCATGTGGGATATGCCATGCCGGCATCTATGCAGATTGAGGATGCCCGGATTCTGAAGGAAGAGCTGCATGTCAACGCGGTCCGCACTTCCCATTATCCCCAGTCGCAGCACTTTCTGGATGCCTGTGACCGCATGGGATTGCTTGTCTTCACCGAAACACCCGGATGGCAGCATATCAAAAACGATGATGAATGGAAGCGGATCGTCTGTGAGAATGTCGGAGAAATGATCATGCAGTACCGGAACCATCCTTCTATCATTCTCTGGGGCGTACGTGTGAACGAATCCCAGGACGATGATGCCTTGTACACCAGAACCAATGAAATTGCCCGCCGTCTGGATCAGAGCAGACAGACCAGCGGTGTCCGGTTCCTGTGGAGAAGCAGTCTGCTGGAGGATGTGTATGCCTTCAACGACTTCTCTCATACAGGCAAGAATGGCGGACTGCTGCCAAGATGGCTGATTTCGCCTAACAAGAGCAAAGGATATCTGATTGCCGAATTCAATGGCCACATGTTCCCGACCAAATCGACAGATACGCCTACGCACCGGCTGTCCCATGCGATCCGCCATGCCAACGTACTGAATGAAGTGTATAAAAGAGAAGATATCGCAGGTGCCTTTGGCTGGTGCATGTTTGACTACCAGACGCATGGCGACTTTGGCTCAGGAGACCGTATTTGTTACCACGGCATCATGGATATTTACCGTAATCCCAAGCTTGCTTCAAAGGTCTATGCGAGCTTCTCGGAAGAAGCGCCGGTTCTTGAGGTCGGCTCAGATATGCATATCGGTGATTATCCCGGCGGTGCTGTTGGTGAAAATTATATTTTCACGAATGCGGACTCAGTACGCCTGTATAAAAATGAGCGGATGATCCGGGAATTTATGCCGGTCAACAAAAAGTACCGCCATTTACCGCATCCTCCTATTGAATTCTACGACACAGTGGGAAATGTAATTGAAGAGGGCGAGAAATATTCGCACAAGAAAGCCGAAGCCATCAAAGAATGCCTGCTGGCCATCCAACGCTTCGGTACCGCTCTGCCGCCAAAGTATATTTTTAAGGCGATGTGGGTCATGCTGCGGCATCTGGTCTCCCCGGTAACCTTTTACCGCCTGTTCTTTAAATATATTGAGAATTGGGGCGTGTCTGCTCCGGTGTACCGCTTTGAGGCGGTCAAAAACGGCAAGGTTGTTGCTGAGGTTACTAAGGCTTCTAACGCCAGCCTTCACCTGGAAACTATGGTCAGCGGCACCAGCCTGACTGAAGCAGAGACTTATGATGTCGCGTCAATCCGCATCCGGGTGACCGATATTAACAACAATAATGCCACATACTCTCATCTGCCTGTATTCCTGAAAGCAGAAGGAAACATTGAAATCATTGGTCCGGACTGCGTTACAGCAGAGGGAGGCATGTGCGGAACCTATATCAGGTCAACCGGCGCAGCGGGCAACGGCACCTTAACCATCTCAACCCATCAGACAGAGCCGGTGGTCCTGCGCTTTAGTGTAAATATAGAAGGACGTGGCAGCAATGAGCGGAATTAAAGCGTTCTGGAATAATTACAGTCTTAAACACCCGAAAATTGCCCAGTTTATTATGTTTTTTCTGCTCAGCAACGGGATTACGGTGTTTCAGATGATTTTGATGCCGGTATTAAAAGCTGCTTTTAGCGGCACGGCGCTTGAAGCTCACAATTTTCAAATCTTACCGGTGGGCTATAATGCTGACGGATCGCCCTACTACATCTTTAACTATCCTTTGGGGCCTATTTCTTCCGGCGGCGGGGGCGGGCTGGCCTACTTTATTGCCGTTCAGCTGACGCTGGGGATTGCCCAGATTATTAATTTCTTTGCCCAGCGGAATATCACTTTCCGATCAAAAGGGAACATTTACAAGGCGGCTGTCTGGTATCTGATCGCCTACATTATGATTACCCTTTGTGCCGGGGCGCTTCAGGGCTGGTATAAGGACCCGATATACCAATTCTTTATTGACAGGTTTGGAAAAACTGGTGAAACAGCTGCTGACCTGATTACGATGATCATTAATGCCGCTATTTCATTCTGGGTCTACTTCCCGATCCTGAAAATTATTTTCAGAGAAGATAAAAAGCAGATTTCAGCTTAAAAAAGAATAAAAAGAGGTTAGTGTGAATGAAACTATTGTCTTTCATAATCCCCTGCTATAATTCGCAGGATTACTTGGACCGTTGTATCAGCAGCCTGCTTGTTGAGGGAGAAGAAATTGAAATCTTGATCATCAATGATGGGTCCAGTGATCAGACTGGAATGATTGCCGAGGACTATGAGGCAAAGTATCCATCGATGGTAAAAGTGGTGCATCAGCAAAATTTGGGGCATGGCGGTGCGGTGAATACAGGGATCAGCCATGCTTCCGGATTTTTCGTAAAGGTAGTGGACAGTGATGATTGGGTAGACAGAAAGGCGTATCAGAAAATACTGGCGACGCTGAAGAAGTTGATTACAGAAGACGCGCCGGTGGATATGGTAGTCAGCAATTTTGTCTACGAGAAGCAGGGGAAAAAGCACCGGAAGGTTATGAAGTATGACAGAAACTTTCCGGAGGACCGGATTTTTACCTGGGACGACATTCAGAGCTTCCGCAAGGGCCAGTATATTCTGATGCACTCGATCATCTACCGGACGAATCTGCTGAAAGATTGCCAGTTCAGGCTGCCGGAGCATACCTTTTATGTAGACAATCTGTTTGTGTTCAAGCCGCTGGAGAAAGTGGAACGGATCTATTATGTGAATGCGGATTTCTACCGGTATTTTATCGGGAGAGAAGATCAGTCCGTTAACGAGAAGGTTATGATCGCCAGAATTGATCAGCAGCTGAAAGTAAATAAACTGATGATCGACGGATTGGAAATGGAAGAAATTGTAAGCCCGAAGCTGCGCCAGTATATGCTGAACTACCTTGAGATTATCACGGTCATTTCCACTATACTCTTAATCCGTTCTAAGCAGGAAGAGAACTTACAGAAGAAAAAAGAGCTGTGGAAGTACATCAAAGAAAAAGATATGGAATTGTACAATACGATCCGGTACGGGGTAATGGGCAGATTAATGAACATACCGGGATATCTGGGCCGCAGTATAACGGTATCTGCTTATAAGGTTTCCCGGAAGATCGTGGGATTTAATTGAGAGTAAGGTGCCCAATATGAAATACGACTATCTGGTGGTAGGCTCGGGGCTATTCGGCAGTGTCTTTGCTTATGAAGCGGCCCGGCGGGGGAAACGTGTAAAGGTGATCGACAAGCGGAAGCATATCGGCGGGAATATCTATACCGAGAACATTGAGGGTATACAGGTGCATAAATATGGCGCTCACATTTTCCACACGAACAGTAAGGAAATCTGGGACTACATTAATCAATTCGCAGAGTTTAACCGCTATACCAACAGCCCGATCGCCAATTACAAAGGTGAAATTTATAATCTGCCGTTTAATATGAATACCTTTAACCAGCTGTGGGGAACGGTTACGCCTGCGGAGGCGATGGCCAGAATTGCGCAGCAGACAGCAGCTGCCGGGATCATTAAGCCGGAAAATCTGGAGGAGCAGGCCATTTCGCTGGTAGGAAAGGATCTGTATGAAAAGCTGGTGAAGGGCTACAGTGAAAAGCAGTGGGGGCGTAAAGCATCCGAGCTGCCTTCCTTCATTATTAAACGGCTCCCGGTCCGGTTCACCTATGATAACAACTACTTCAATGACACCTATCAGGGAATCCCTGTCGGCGGCTATACCCCAATCATTGAAAAGCTGCTTTCGGACGTATCCATTCACGTAGAGCTGAACCAGGACTTTTTTGCGGACAAAGAGATGTATTTAGAGGAGTACCCGAGGATTGTTTACACAGGTATGATCGACCAGTTTTTCGACTACAGATTTGGTGAACTGGAATACCGGAGCTTGAGCTTCGAGTCTGTTGTGCTGGATCAGCCGAACCATCAGGGAAATGCAGTTGTGAATTATACCGATGCCGAGACCCCGTATACCCGGATCATTGAGCATAAGCATTTTGAATTCGGGACTCAGCCCAAGACTGTCATCACGAAGGAATATCCAAAGTCCTGGAGCAAAGGGGATGAGCCCTACTATCCTTTGAATGACGGCGGCAATAATGAAAAATACAGAAGGTACCGTGAACTGGCGGAGCAAATGCCTAATGTGCTGCTGGGAGGACGGTTAGGGCTGTACAGATATTTTGATATGCATCAGGTGATCGCTGAGGCGTTAAGTGTGGTCAAGCGGGAGTTTGGATGAAATATGCACATTTGATCGGGAAAATGACCTTGGAGGAGAAGGCCTCTCTGATGTCAGGAAAAGACTTCTGGACTACACAAAATATTGATCGTCTAGGCATCCCCGGTATCTTTCTGGCGGACGGGCCGCATGGAATCCGCAAGCAGGCGGCAGCGGCAGATCATCTCGGGCTTAATGCCAGCCTGCCGGCAACCTGTTATCCGGCTGCTGCGACTATCGCTAACAGCTGGAACGTTGAGCTGGCGGAGAAGCTGGGTGAATGCCTGGGACAAGAAGCGGCAGCGCAGCAGGTTAATGTTCTGCTCGGCCCCGGGATTAATATGAAAAGAAACCCGTTGTGCGGGCGGAACTTCGAATATTTCAGTGAAGACCCGTATCTGGCCGGCAAGCTGGCTGCCGGCTATATCCGCGGCATTCAAGCAAACGGGATTTCCGCCTGTGTGAAGCATTTTGCAGTGAACAACCAGGAGGAAAGACGGATGTCGATTGATACGATTGTTGATGAACGAACACTCAGGGAAATATATCTGACTGCATTTGAAATTGCTATTAAAGAGGGAGAGACAAAGGCGGTTATGTCTTCCTATAATCAGTTAAATGGAAGCTATACGAATGAAAATATCCATCTAATGCAGGAGATTTTACGCGGGGAATGGGGGTATAAAGGTGTTGTTGTTACTGATTGGGGCGGCAGTAATGACCGTGTAGCAGGAATGCTGGCCGGCAATGAACTGGAAATGCCAGGAACAGCAGGTGAGACGAATGAGGAGATCATTCGCGCGATCCGCAGCGGCATGCTCTCAGAATCAGTGCTGGACGAATGCACAGATAGACTGCTGGATTTGATCTATTCAACAGGGTCGGCTGTCGGGCAAACCAAAGCGTTTTCTGTAATCGAACATCATGAGATAGCCCGGTCGGCCGCAGAAGAATCTATCGTTTTACTAAAAAATGAAGAAGACATACTTCCCCTAAGAAAAGAAACCAGGCTTGCGGTCATTGGAGATTTTGCGGAAAAACCGCGGTTTCAGGGCGCAGGATCATCGATTGTAAACCCGACCCTAACCGATAACGTCCTCGGATGTCTGGAGCAGTCCGGTATTGCCGGCATCGGATATGAGCCCGGATTTGAGCGTTACGGGAAAGGGGATGCATGGAAACGCAGAAAGGCAGTAAGCCTCGCCGCTAAGGCAGAGGTTGTGCTGCTTTTTCTGGGACTGGATGAAGTAACGGAGGCGGAAGGACTGGACAGGCAGAGTATGAGGCTTCCGGAGAATCAAACTGATTTACTGAACGCGGTGCATGAGGTTAACTCCAATATAGTAGTCATTCTTTCCTGCGGCTCTGCAATAGAAATGCCATGGATTCATAAGGTGAAAGGTTTAGTTCATGGTTATCTGGCCGGACAGGCGGGGGGCGAGGCGATTGTAAGGATTTTAACAGGTGAAGTGAATCCTTCAGGAAAGCTGGCCGAAACTTATCCCCTGAGCTATGCAGATACACCTTCATATCACAGCTTTCCGGGGAAGGAGGTTAGCGTGGAATACAGGGAGGGTATTTATATAGGCTATCGTTACTATGACACAACTGATAAGGAAGTTCTTTTTCCTTTTGGTTATGGGCTTAGCTATACCACATTTGCTTACTCCAATCTTCAGGTATCCAAGAGTCATGTAGCCTTTGAGCTGACGAATAGCGGCGGGGTTCCCGGATTGGAAATTGTTCAGCTGTATGTTGGCTGCCGGTCGGATAAGATTTTTAGGGCGAAAAAAGAATTGAAGGCATTTACCAAAATATATCTGTATGCGGGCGAGACCCGGACAGTTAGTTTGGCTTTTGACGATAAAACCTTCCGTTATTTCAATGTGAAGACGAACAGATGGGAGATTGAAGAGGCAGAATACAGCATTTATTTAGGAGCCTCAAGTGCTGATATACAGCTCGAAGGACTGCTATTTGTGGAAGGTACCCGTACGCCGCTCCCCTATGACAAAGAAAAGCTTCCAGCCTATTATTCGGGTCTGGTTAACCATATTCCTTTAGATGAATTTGAACATCTGCTCGGTACTAAAGCACCTGTTCCGGATTGGGACCGCATGCAGCCGCTGGGTTACAATGATACGCTTGCCCAGTGCCAGTATGCCAGGGGAGCAGCTGCAAGATTTACTTACCGCCTAATGGTGTTCATGCATTGGTTGCTGGTCAAGGCCGGCAAGCGCAGTACAGCTAACCTGATGATGATGTCGGTCTATCATATGCCTTTCCGGGGGCTGGCGAGGATGACCGGCGGGAGGATCAACATGGCTATGCTTGATGGGGTTCTGATGATGGTAAATGGTGACTTCTTTAAAGGAGTAAGGTGTGTCGTAAGAGAGCAACGCAGAAAACAAAAGAGACAAAAGAGCAGAGAACAGTGAGCAAGGCGGACGGGATAATGGGGAGATGATTGTTACTTGGATTAGCCAGTCATGATATTGCATAAGTAGTTCCCGGGAGGACCAATGCAAAAAAGCAGAAGTCCCAGATTTAGAAGATCCCAGACTGCTGTTTTTAATTGTTCTGACATCGCATCGTATCCTCAACCTCAAAAAATATCGATAACACCGGCGAGGACATGGAGGACCTGATCTCCATTGGCACCATTGGGCTGATCAAGGCCATTGAGAGTTACCGGCCGAATAAGAGAACGAAACTGGCCACCTTCGCGGCCCGATGTATTGAAAACGAAATCCTTATGCACCTGCGTTCGCTAAAAAAAACACGGAAAGACGTGTCTCTCCACGATCCAATTGGGACAGACAAGGAAGGTAATGAAATTACCTTGATTGATATCCTCGAGTCGGAATGATGCTTCTTGAAGAAATGTAGAAAGCCCCGAAAGGGGCTTTTTATGTTATGCCAATCTACCTCACTCCGACATTATTTATCATTAGAATTGGATAGCATATTGTTCATCTGCTGCTTCCGGTACTTGGAGGGGGTGGTCTGATAATGATCAAAAAAGGTTCTATAGAAAAACCCCAGGCTTTGATACCCCACCTCATGAGCAATTTCTTCGATACTGTGTCCTGTATTTACAAGAAGTGAAGCTGCGGTCAGCATCCGCTGCGTTTTGATTAGCTCCATAAAGGTCTTGCCTGTTTTTATTTTGAGTAAATTTCCTAAATAATTCACATTGTAGTTAAACACCTCGGCAAGTTCGACCAGCGTACAGTCTTTATGGTGAAGCTCAATATATTTAAGCACCTGAATTAGGTTGAATTTTGTTTCCGGGTGGAGGCGATCTGCATTGGTGTGGTAGGTGAAGACCCGCATCAATTCAGTTAGGCTGATAATCATATACTGGTAGATCATCTCTTTGGAATAGACTTGGGGATCAAAAGCCTCACACATCATATTTTTAATAAATATGTGAAAATTGTCGTGCTCCTGCGACTCGAATAAAATATAGCGGTTATGGTTTGTGCTTTCTGAAAGGGCATTCACCATGAAATGGGATAAGATCCCGATTTCACTGAATCGGCTAAGTGCATTTCTGAAAATATCCGGCTTCATAAGAATATTAACTAAAATATCATTCTCTCCCATAGGTTCAATGCTATGAAGAACATCTGAATCGAGCAGGCAGGCTTGCCCTTGCTGCAGAACTATTCGCTTTCCGTTAATCCACTGCACACACTGGCCGGAGTAAATATAGTTCATTTCTACGAAATTATGAAGATGAAGCGGCATCGGAGCAAATCGGTTATGTTTACGGAGATGAATAGGGCCATCCTGAAAGAAGAAGTCAGCGGGCATTCGGAAATAATCTTTGTTCGCGCCTACCCAATCTAACGGCCATACATCATTTATATTTATCCCGGATTGCTGTTGTTCCTTCTCAATAGGATTAATATTTCGCAAATATTGATCCAGTTCTTGAAGCTGCAAAATAAACCCTTCTTCCTGTCAGCTGTGATCGCATTCATAGTATACCTGTAAAAAGAATAAAAAGTCACGTGCTTAAGAAATTGTTCCTTTCTGCCGGAAGCGCTTTAATATAGGTAGGACCTTATGGAGATACTTAGAGGAGATGATATAAATGGGGGAGCCTAAAATGCAGGCTGTACAGGCTATTATCGAACCTGTAGAAGCATTCATTGCAGAGAGCGAGCGTTTGAAACCGGAGTTGTATAAAAGAAAGGTTACACCGGGGCGTCTAATTGAAGTCATCCGTGATGAAACCGTGATTCACGGATGGAAAACGAACAAATTGGCGGATATTGAGGAACTTAAGGTATATGTGTTAGGCAAGGGCGATTCCATTATTTTGGATTTCAGCGACCATCGGGTTGGTTTTCTTTCTTTTAAGGTCCGCCCAGTGGGAAGTCCACCGGATGCTCCGCTGAAGCTTAAGCTGACCTTTGGGGAAATGCCTGTTGAGATGGCTGAGCCCTTCTCGGAGTACGAAGGTTGGGTTAGTAGCTCCTGGCTGCAGGAAGAGACTTTATATATTGATGTATTGCCCCGGCGAATAGAGCTTCCCCGGCGTTACAGCTTCCGTTATCTAAAGCTCGAAGTTCTGGCAACCTCTGTGAAATACCGTGTGGTATTTGAAGATGTGATCTGTAATACGGTTACATCGGCGGATCATTCTGCGGTGCGACCCTTAGATCATCCTGATGCCCTACTTCAAGAGATTGACCGAGTCAGTATCCGGACATTAGAGGATTGCATGCATGATGTATTCGAAGATGGTCCAAAGCGTGACCGCCGATTATGGCTCGGCGACCTGCGCCTGCAGGCATTGGCTAACTATGCGACATTCCGGAATTTTGATTTGGTTAAACGTTGTTTATATTTGTTTGCCGGAGTTCCGGACCAAAAGGGACGTGTATCTGCCAATCTGTTTAAAGAACCTGCTATTATTGCTGATGACACATATTTGTTTGACTATTCCTTATTCTACACAACTTCACTTTTTGATTATTACACCGCTTCAAAAGATGAAGAGACACTTAAGGCTCTTTGGCCAACCGCCAAAAGGCAAGTGGAACTGGCTATTGAAAATCTGGACCCTCAAGGCCTGGTACAGGATCAGGATACCTGGTGGGCTTTTATAGACTGGCATCCTGAATTAAATAAACAGGCCTCATCACAAGCCATTCTGATTTACACCATCAAACGTGCCATTCAACTTGCAGAGATCCTAAACTGTGACAGCAAAAAAGCTTTAGCTGATGCGTTAACCAAGGCTATAAACGGAGCATTTAGCACTTTGTGGGATCCGGGCTCAGGATTTTTTGTAAGTGGTGCTGGCCGGCAAGTCTCTTGGGCAACCCAAATATGGTTTGCGCTTGCCGAGGTCTTCCCTAAAGAACAGAACAAGCAGCTTATGCTGCGTTTGCTGAATTCTCCACCTGCCATTGGTTTATCTACACCCTATATGCATCACCATCTGGTGGAAGCGTTATTAGTATCCGGTTGTACAGAAGAAGGGGTGGCCTGCCTGAAATCTTACTGGGGTGGAATGCTCACGGATGGCGCAGATACCTTCTGGGAGCTATATGATCCTTCCAACAAAAACTTCTCTCCATATGGAAGTTATTTAATTAATAGCTATTGTCACGCCTGGAGTTGTACACCAACTTATCTAATTCGTCAGTATGGACTTTAATCTTGGAAATATTTAAAGGATGCTAAGCTGATGAACACCTTCAAAGATTTATTACGCCTAAAGTTCAAATTCCCAAAAATCCGCAGCCGTTTTTTTGCGGTCATGATTCTGGTTTCGCTCCCGCCGCTGTTTCTGCTAGGCTATATTTCACTGAATATCACAAAGGATACCTTAGTGAAAAATCATATTCTTACAAATCAGGATCACCTAAAGACTTCCAGTGAGGTGGCTGATTTATTGCTGGGCAATATCATTAATATGAACCGGATTATACTGGAAAATAGTGATATAAGAGAGGCTGTCCGGCAGAGTGGGAATTTGATTGAGCAAGAATCGACCGTGCTTGATATTCAAACGGCCAACCTGTTACAAAATATTGTGGTATCTAATTTATTTGATCTGCAAAATATTGAATCAGTCTGCTTGTTTGACCGCAATTTTCACTCTGTCTGTTACGGACGCTCTGAGAATGCGGGCAAATACGGATCGGAAGACACCAAAGGCCAAATTGCCGTTACGGACTGGTACTTAAAGGCTCTTGCTGCTAACGGCAAGGAGGTGTTTTTTGGCTTCGACGTATTGGAGAATGATTCTTCGGGTGCCGCCTTTTCCAGCGTCAAGCTGCTCCGCGACCCGGACCGGTTAAGCGGGCAAAGCATCGGTTTGTTGGTAATCAACATTAAGAACTCTATTTTCCGCCAGTCGATTAATGAAAGTGATACAAGTAATTTTATTGTCTTGGACAATCACCCGGACAAAGCCCATTCGCAGATCATATATGATTTGAAGCCGGAAATCACGGCTAAGATTGGAATTACTAATGTAGATGACAATTCGTCTATTTTATCAAAGCTGACAGATAACGGTTATATTTACAGCCAATACCTGAATAGGACGAGCGGGTGGACGTTTGTCCATTTTATAAGTACGAAAACTTTAATGGAACAACCGCAGCAGATCACGACGGTCACGATGCTTATTGCGGTTCTAATTGCCATGGTCGCTTTGGTGGTCTCATTCGTGGTGTCCGGCACGATTACGAAACCCTTGTTGCTGCTCAAGCGAATGATCAGCGACTGGGCAAAAGGCAATCCGAGCACAAGGCCGAATGAAACCTTTGAGGCAGATGAGGTTGGGGTCATCGGCGAAGCATTCAGAAGAGTGACGGCAGAGTATGAATTGCTGAGTGAACGCTTACTACAATCGCAGCTGAAAGAAAAGGAAGCAGAATTGCGTTCTTTACAGGCGCAGATTAAGCCGCATTTTTTGTATAACACGCTTGATTCTATCTATTGGATGTCGATGCTTGAGGAGAAAGAGGATATTGCACAAATGGCTTTATCTCTTTCTGAGAGCTTTAAGCTTAGCCTGAATAAAGGTAAAGATACGATTCCTGTCTTCAAGGAGCTTAAGCACATTGAGCATTATCTGATCATCCAGAACTTGCGGTTTGACAACAGATTTACTTATTTACCAAACATCGAACCTGAGGTTATGGGTTTTGAGATTATGAAGCTGCTGCTTCAACCGCTTGTAGAGAATGCAATTTATCACGGTCTTGAACCCAAAGTCGGCAAAGGAACGATAACATTAACCGGGAAAAAGGATGGTGAATATCTCGTATTCACTGTGACAGATGACGGCGTGGGGATAAAGGATATTCAGAAAACCGAGCAAGGCTACGGAATGAGAAATGTGCAGGAGCGATTACAGATTTATTATGGCCCGGCAAGTTCTTTTTCCATTATTAGTCAACCTGGTGCTGGAACCACTATAGAATTGCGCTTTCCATATGCCATGTTGAAGGAGGAGTAGAGTATGATCAAGGCGGTCGTGTTCGACGATGAAATCATCGTCCTTAAGGGACTTGAACGTTTGATTAAATGGGAAGAATACGGCGTAGTGCTGGCGGGCACTGCAACGGATGGGCTGTCGGCACTTGAAATGTTCAGGGAATTGAAGCCTGAGATTGTAATGACAGATATCCGTATGCCTGGGATTGACGGTTTAACACTGATTGAAATGATCCGCAATGAAGCTCCCGAAACGATGTTTATTGTATTCACCGGATTCAATGAATATTCGTATGTGAAACAAGCGCTCAAGATTGGTGTTGTCGATTATTTGGAGAAGCCGGTAACAATAACGACTATCCGTGAAGGCATTAAGAAAGCGGTACAGAAGATTCATGAGCTAGATGAATTATCCGAGATGAAGCAGAAATGGAAGTTGGGCATGCTGGAGAAAGTAACAATAAATTTCCTGCTTTCAGGTTATCCGGCTGACCCGTCAGCTATCGAAGATTTGATGAAGCACATAGGTGAGGATTCCTTAAGAGTTAAAGGAGTAACGGTACTGATCAGTACGGCGGAAATTGCAAACCTGGAATTAGAGAATAGCCGGGTAATAGGAGTGAAAAACGGAGTAGATTATGTCTATTTGATATTACATTTCAGTGATCAGGCTATTGCCTGGCTGGACGATTGGAATCACAAGTCCGATGCATCCATTGGTCTGGGCCGGACATACTCCAGCTTAAGTGAAGCTCCACTCAGTTATATAGAAGCTAAAAGGGCGTTAAAGTATTGTATGTATCTTGAAGAGGGCGGGATAACAACCTTCGAATCCATTCATGATGTCAATAAAGTGCTGCACGGCTTTAACGATATGGAGGAGGAGGTTTTCATAGCAATGCGCCTGGGCAATCTTCAGGGTATGACGGAGAAGCTGGATCTATTGCTCGAGGCGTTGCGCAAGGGAAGGCCTACTGCGGAATCAGCAGAAACCCAAATGCAGCTTCTTTATTTTCATGGGCTGGAAATTTGTAAGGAAACAGGGGGGAATCTAGAAGAGCTAAAACCTTTACTTGTACATTCTCAGCTTGATCTAAGAGAGGCAGGGTCGTTAGAGGAATTAATTGCCTGTGCCCGTAAAGAAATGCTGACAATGATGAAATGGATTTCTAAAGTCCGAAGTGAATCTAAGCATGGTGCCATCAAAAAATCCTTGGAATACATCCGTAATCATTACTGCCGTGATCTTTCACAATCCGAAGTTGCGAATCATGTAGAGATGAATACGACTTACTTTAGCTTATTATTTAAAGAGGAAGCCGGCATTTCCTATATAAAGTTCTTAACCCGGCTACGGATGGAGAAAGCTAAAGAATTTTTAAATGAAGGGAAAACAATAACTGAAATTACCGAGCAGGTAGGGTATCATCACGCACGCCATTTCTCTGAAACCTTTAAACGATATACCGGGATGACACCGGGTCAATACCGGGAAGTAGGGAAGCGAACATGAGCAGAAAAAGTGAATTTCAATGTTTTGTTATGCTAATTACCATTACACTCCTATTGTCTTCATGCGGTTGGATATCACAGCCAGCCTCACCCTCCCCTACGCCAAAAACAATGATTCTGTTTCTGTCAGCCAACAAGGAAGGGGAGGGCAGCGCACAAATTATCAGTGAATTAACTAAGGAATACCAAGAGGAGCATCCGGAGATTGAATATAAATTTGAGTACGTCGCGGAGAGTAATTTGACTCAACGGATCCAGCTGCTGGCTGCAAGTAATGATTTACCTATCCTGTTTAATTATCAATCAGGGAAACCTCTTCAGGATCTGATTCAAAGTAATGCTGTGCTGGATGTGGAGAAAACCTTTAAAGCTCTAAATATGTACGATTTACTTAATCCGACAGCTGTGCAGCTGTTAAAAGCTAATGTAAGTGAAAAAGGATTGTATGCCTTGCCGTTAGAAATGAATATTGAAGGCTTCTGGTACAATAAGTCTATTTTTGCACGATACGGATTAAAGGTTCCTGAGACATGGGATGAGCTGCTTGAAATCTCGAATGTTCTGAAACTGAAGAGTATACAACCCTTTGCTGTGGCCGGAAAAGAAAAGTGGCCGATTACCCGTTTGATCAACGCTTATATCATTCGCAAATTTGGTGTAGATGCTATGGATAAAGTGGATCGCGGAGAGCTTTTACTTACGGATTCAAAAGTTGTTGAGGGAGTAGAAATCGTAAAGGAGATGGGCTTGAAGGGTTATTTCGGCAGTAACGTGAATACCATCGATATGGATACCTCAGTTGATATGTTTTTGAACGGGCAAACAGCGATGTTTTACATGGGGAGCTGGCAACTCCGTGCATTTAATGACGAGAATCGTAACAAAATTGGTGCCGATCAGATCGGCTTTTTTAGTATTCCAATGGTGAACGGAGGCATTGGAAAGCTGGATGAATACCCGGTTAATGCCGGATTGACCACTTCTTTTTCTAAGAATGGATTTACACCAGAGACTGGTAATTGGATGAAATATGTTTTCTCAAGATATGGGGAAAGAGCAATAAGTGACCTTGGAATGGTAACCGGATTCAACGTCTCAGATGTTTCACAGAATTTGCCGGAGCTAACGTTAATGGTGCAGGAAAAGCTGTACGAAGCGAAGAAAGGCGCGCTCTGGTTCGAGGCCAGATTCACCCCCAAAGCTCAAATGGTTGCATGGAATAATGCACAGTTATTAATTACTAATCCGCATTTTTCAGCATTGGATTATGTTACTCAGCTTCAAGAACAGATTGACAAAGACCGTAATGAACAATAACGCAAAAATAGGTCTATACAAGGGTACTCCTAAATTCAGGGGTATCCTTTTTTATTATTTAAGATATTTCCAACCTAAAAAATGCGGAGTTTTTTAAAAAATGTAGCGCTTAAAATAAATAATGAAACCACTTACAATTATAAATGTAAGGAAGAGCAATACACATTAATAATAGGGGGATTCACAAATGAGTAACTGGACAACGCGTCTTAGAGGATTGGCGCTTGTAGCGGCATGTACAATGGCACTAACAGCATGCGGTAACTCCAGTAATAACAATGCTGGTGGTAATGATGCTTCAGCAACCGCAGCGCCAACAGAAGCAGCAACGGATAATTCGACTAGCAGCAGCGAACCAGTCACCCTGAATATGCTGGTTTCAGGCACTAAGGCAGCAGATGGCGCGGATTTTGAGCTGGATACCTTGCCTAAGCTGGTTAAAGAGAAGTTTCCAAACGTTACTTTAGAGGTACAGAAGCTTCCAGACGAACAATACTATACTTCAATTAAAGCTAAATTGGCGACTGGTGAAGGACCAGACATCTTCCTTGTATTCCCCAACATGGCAAATATGGGCGCCATCGAAGTTGCAAAAGCAGGCTATGCTGCTGATTTGTCGGATCTCAGTTTCTGGGACCGGATCAGTACATCAGCTGCCAGCGACATGAGCTATGAAGGCAAAAAATATGCTGTTGCCAAAGGTATGGATATCCTGGGCACCTTCTATAACAAGGCGCTCTTTACCGAAGCAGGAATTACAGAAGCACCAAAGGACTGGGACAGCTTCCTTGCTGCCAGCGAAAAGCTGAAAGCCGCCGGTATTACGCCAATTGTTATGGGTGATAAAGATCCATGGGTAATTCAATTCGGAATGTACCAGCTTGCAGCTAACAACGTATATCCTACGGATCCAGACTTTGATAAAAAACTGCAAACAGGTGAAACAAGCCTGACAGATTCTAAATGGATTAACACTGTTAACCAATATAAGGAGCTGTATGATAAAGGATATGTGAACAAAGGCTCGCTTGGTATGGCAAGCGCTCAAGCTCTTCAGCAGTTTGTAGACGGCAAAGCAGCCATGATCTTTACAGGAACATGGGACTTACCGGCAGTTTCTGCGGATGGAGCAGCACAGTTCGAACGCGGATTCTTTGGCCTTCCAGGTAATAAAGCAGGGGAACCTGTATATGCTTCAGCTGCTACCGCTGCTGGTTATGCAATCAATGCCAGCTCCAAAAACTTGGATATCACCAAGGAAGTCTTCGAATACCTTTATGCTGCAGATTCACCACTGTTCCAGGCTTGGGTAGATGCTAACTCTTCCATCAGTGTATTCAGCGGTGTGGAGCTTAAAAATGAGATTTTCAAAAATGTGCTGGATGAAATTCAAAGCACCGGGCATGCCTTCTACTTCCCGAACCAAATGTGGCCAGCGGGTGTGAGTGACGTAATGCAGTCCAAATTCTCTGAAATCATCGGCGGCAAGAAGACAACTGCTGAAGAGGTTACGAAAGCGATGCAAGACAAATATACCGAGCTCTACAAACCTTGATTTTTATGGCATCAGGGAGGATTCCCCTCCCTGATGCAACTTTTACTGGAAAGGAAAGAAACAGCATGAATAATTCTGTAATGAAAAAGACATTATACTGGTTTGCAGTACCGGCTCTTCTTTTTTATTGTCTATTTTGGATTACTCCGATCCTCAAGCTTTTTCAATACAGTGTAACGGATTATAACGGATATGTTCAAAACTTCAATTATGTAGGGTTAGACAATTTTAAAACACTTTTTCATGAAGAGATTCTAGGACTCTCAATCAAAAACACATTAATTTACACGCTAATTACAGTTGTATTGGGCAATATTATCGCCCTTGCAATAGCACTTCTATTAAATACGAATATTCGGGCAAAAGGTCTGTACCGTTCGGCATTCTATATTCCCACTCTGTTTAGCGCAATTGTAGTCGGTTTTATCTGGAGCTATGTGTATATGCCGGATGAGGGGATGATTGCTTCTTTATTTCATACACTGGGTATTACCGGAGTTGATACCAATTTTCTAGGTAGCTATTCCAAAGCGCTGTATTCAATCATTGGTGTAGATATTTGGAAAAATATAGGTACAAGCACAATTATCTTCTTAGCTGGCCTACAGACAGTTCCGGAGGATATGATTGAAGCAGGACGGATTGACGGAGCAGGCCGCTGGCAGCTTATCCGCTTTATCAAAATTCCAATGCTGGCTACCTCGATTACGATCAACGTCACGCTTAGCGTCATCAATGGCCTTAAAGCATTCGACTATCCGTTTATTATGACCAACGGTGGACCGGGTACTTCGACTAACACCCTGATCTACGCAATGTACAAAATGGCGTTTACCGATCAGCTCTTTGGCAAAGCATCAGCGCTTGGTATTATATCCTTTGCGATTATTATTGTCATTACCGGTATTTTCGTCTTGACCTTAAATAAACGGGAGGTGTCAGCATGAAGCCTACCAGTCCACTTAGAAAATCGGCGCTACATCTTGTTATTATTGCATTTGTTGTGCTGAACCTCATCCCTCTGCTAATCGTACTGTCCGGGTCACTGCGTTCCCCGAAAAATATGACGAATCCGCTGAGTTTGTTTAGCGAATTTACATTAGAGAGCTATAAAATTGCTTTTGACCGGATGGATTTTCCGATTGCTCTGTGGAACAGCGTTGTTCTGACTACCGTTTCAGTCATTTTCGTTGTATTGCTTGCAGCGATGGCTTCGTATCCATTGGCTCGGTTGAATAGCCGTCTTAGTAAATTCTTGTACTTGTTCTTCCTCTCGGGGCTGGTAGTCCCAGGACAAATGGTGCTTATACCCATCATCCAGATGATCAAATCACTGGGTATTCCAATGAACCAATACACACCGATCCTGATGTTCATTACATGTAGTCTGCCATTCTCCACGTTTCTTTACACCGGATTTGTCCGCAGCAGTGTGCCGGTTGAAATCGAGGAAGCCGCTCATATTGACGGTGCAGGCATGTTGCGCCGTTATTGGCAGATCGTGTTCCCGCTGCTGCTTCCAGTTACGGTGTCCGTTGTCATTACTCAAGGCGTATGGATCTGGAACGACTATTTCTTCAATATGGTCTTTATCACCAAAGCGTCTGCTTCACCGCTCCCGGTAGCGATGCTCGGCTTCCTGGGTGACCAGCAGAACCCGGCACAGTGGAACGTACTGTTCGCTGCGTGTATCCTATGCGTATTACCGCTATTAATCGCGTTCCTGTCACTGCAGAAGTATTTCGTCGGCGGTCTTACAGTCGGAGGAGTAAAAGGTTAAGGAAAGTTAGTCTAATGTTATAGTTTTCACATACCCTCAAGTGATTTAGCTGCTGCATTAAGGCAGTAATAAGCTTGGGGGTATTTTGCATGGAGCCACATGGTCAGTAATATGTTAAACCCATTACCTAAAAAATCCGGTGCAAACCCAAAAAAAAGTGTCACTTATACCTTTTTTAGTAAGCGGTTACAATTAACCTGAATCAGGCAGCTGATTCTATTCCATTTATTAAAGGAGTCTTGATATGAGTAAAAGAAGGACAACACCGCTACGAAAAAGACTATCGGTACTTGGACTAATTTTGGTGTTAACTTGCTCGCTGTTGCCGGCAATCCCGCCGGCTTATGCTACTGCAGCTGAGAACGAAACGTTATCATTCCAGAGGGATGCTACAAACAAACCTATCTTTGATGGCGTTTCAGAACATCTGGACGCATTTGTTAATCTGATTCTATCCGACATGAGTAATGAGGATCTGGTATACTACGCCGATCAAAAAAGCGCAGGAAAAGCGCGGACGATCGCAGCGGGCTATCAGCTACCAGGCACGGCAGCCGGAGGTGTGGACCGGGTTATGGGTGTCAGTACCGATTTGCCATCCATGCTTGGCCTGGGCCAAAGCTGGAACAAAGACTTGGTCAATAAGGTAGGAACCATTATCGGTGATGAGCGTCGGGGCGAAGTGGATGCCACCGATCCTAATACGCTGATGTTCTCGGCAGTATCCGACCTGCGTACTAACCCGCTCAGCGGCAGGTATGAGGAAGGATACGCTGAAGATCCTGTACTTGCTGGAACGATGGTGAACGCGATGGCAGAAGGCATCACAGGATATGGCGAGGAGGGCAATGAAGACGGTTTCTGGCTCAAGGCACAACTTGGTACTAAGCACTATACCAACTATATTGCTCAATGGTTTAGACAGAGTGGTCAATTCTATGCCAGCGCACGTGCACTAAATGAATACCAAAACAAGAGTTTTCTTGAACCGCTTCAGGCAGGCTTGGTACAGAGCCTCATGACAACCTATGGCCGGACAAATGGCGTACCAAACCATATCTCGCCGAATATAATCCGCGCTTCGAATGCTAACCCATACAGCATGATGCCGGTCGGTGATTTTATATTTGCCGACCGCAATATGACAGCGGGTTTTAACAATGGTTATCAAAATTATACAGATGCTGACGGAGCTGCTGCGCTATTATTGCTCAGTGGCAATCATGCTAACACCTCAGGCTCTTCCCAAGCAAGCATTAGTAATGCCGTGAATAATGGTACGTTCGGTGTGACTCGCATTGAGCTGGAAAACAGTGTTCGCGGGCAAATCGAAATGTGGGTTCGCTCCGGACATTTTAACGAAAAAAATGCTGACGGTTCTCCGGTTATGTATCCGTTTACAGACCTGGCAAAAGATCATACTCCTCAAAACTACACAAAAACTGAGAGCCAAGCGGTTGCGCTGGATGCAGCGCGCGAAAGCGTTGTATTACTCAAGAATGATGGTGTACTGCCACTCTCCAAATCAAGCAAATTGGCAGTTACAGGCCTTCTGGCAGATACCCGCTTCAAGGCGACCTATTCGGTAGGGAAAACGCCGGCATTGCCGAATGCTGGATTGTCACCGCTCGGTGCTATTCGTGAAGTAATCGGTAGCAATCAGGTTACTTATGGCACAGGTGCACCAGTTATCGCTTTTGAATCTGTAGCCAATCACAAGACAGTGACGGGAGTAACATATACGGAAGGTGCTCAGCTCCGAACATCCTTTACTGCACCAACTGCTTTAACGGTTACGGACAACGTATACTCTACTGTAACTGCTAATGTATACGCTTACCAATCTGGCGGCAAGCTGTACACGACTTCTCAAGCCTTTGAAGCATATGATTGGGGACAACAGGCTTACAGCTATCTGTCGCTTGCCAATGGCAAGTGGATCAAGGATGTAACCAACGGCAGCAACCGTACTGTGCAAAACACAGATGCTACCAAGCTGAATCTGGTAGAAAATCCGTTCTCTAATGTTAGTGATGCCAGCACGATGCCGGGCCGCTTCCGTAATGAAGTGAATCCGGACGGTACTGTCTCGCTGATTGCTGGTTCGTATTCTGAAAGCTTTACTGGCGGTTTCGAAACGGTGTATTACACCGGTGGCCGGTTAGTGACAGTGAACAATTCAGATGGACTTGATCTGTCTGCAACCACGCTAACCAATAAGGCAACTGCTGCCATTCGCAGCGACAACCAGAAGTTTAACGAGATAACACTTAAAGAAGCTGGCGCAGATGCGCAGGTATGGGCAGCCAACAACGATTATGCAGTTGTCGTCGTAGGAACAGCAGCCCGGCATAGCGCTGGAGAAGGAGCAGACCGTTCCGATCTGAATCTGGGTGATGATCAATACCGTATTGTATCCAAGGTAGCAGAATCCTTCCCGAAAAAGACGATTGTTATTGTCAAAGCAAATGCCCCTGTTAATATGGAGGAAATTCAGAGTAACGGAAATGTTGCAGCAATTCTGTATCAGCCCTATGCCGGCCAATATGACAGTAAAGCACTGGCAGAGGTGTTGTTTGGTGACTACGCACCTAGCGGCCGCTTATCTTCAACCTGGTATGCCGGAATGGAATCATTCCCGAAACTGGATAAATATTCGTTACCTGAAGGCATGAGCACATCGGTAGCAGACATTGATCCACGTTTCACTGTAGATATGTCGAATGGCGATCCGATGGATAGCAAAATGACTTATATGTACACAGATGCGGATGTCACCTACCCATTTGGTTATGGACTAAGCTACAGTAGCTTCAGCTACGACAACCTTAATGTTCCGGTGAGCGCAAGCGGCAGCGAGCCGTTTGAAGTTACCGTCAATGTCACAAATACTGGAAATGTGGATACTGCAGAAGTCATTCAGCTTTATATTAAGAACAATACTTCTGCTTACGGCGAACATACACCAAAGAAACAACTGGTTTCCTATGAAAAAGTAGAGATTGCTGCAGGCAAAACCAAAACGGTTCGTCTGACAGTAGATCCGGCCGATTTCAGAGTATGGAATGTGAATAGCAATGATTATGTTGCAGAGTCGGGGCTTTACAGCCTGTCGGCAGGCGAATCCTCGCAGAATCTGCCGCTTCAAGCAGAGCTTTCTTATACGGGAGGAAGCATCGCAGCATTGAATGCATCCACACCGGTTAACGTATTTGATCATGCCTTCGCTTCGAGCGAAATGGTATATCGTGAGGTCTCCAAGCTGCGTACTGCAGAGGGCTTGAAAGCAAAGCTGTCAGAGAACGGATACTACGGTGTTATGTCTAAAGGAAATGGTTCCTGGGTTGCTCTAAATCAGGTAGACCTGACTGGCGCGACGGGCGTTACATTGCGCGGAGCTTCAATCAATCCCGCCTCTGTCATTGAATTGAGAGCTGATTCGCCTACAGGCAAACGTCTTGCCGTGATGACCTTTGAACAGACGGAACCAGAAACCCGGGATGTTCCGGGCAGCTCGTTTAAAGTGATTGAATTAGGATACAAAGTGATTACAGAAGAATTACTGGCAGCGTCTTCCGGTACGCATGATTTGTACCTGGTCTTCAAAAATGCGGATATGCGTGTAGACAGTATTCAACTGGTGGGGGCTACTCCAGAAGTTGTGAAGCCAAGTGCAACAGGACAAATAAATAAAGTTGCCTTAACATGGCCGGCAGCAACAGGAGCAGTGAGCTATAATCTTTATCTCAAAAATGCGGATACGTATACACCGGTAACTGAGAACGTAACATGGAATGCTGACGGTCTGGGGGCTACTGTATCTGGACTGGCAGATCACACTGCATATACGTTTGCTGTTACAGCGGTGAACAATTATGGGGAAAGCGCGTATGCTGATGTTAATGCCACTACGGAACAGGCTGGCGGCGGAGAAACCCCGCCAACGCCAACGCCAACGCCAGTGCCAACACCGGCGCCAACCTCTGAGCCATCATCGGGGCAACCAGCAGGGACTGCAACTGCAACACCGGTAACGACAGGGCAGGCTGTGGCAACAGCAACGGCAATTCCGAGTCCCACCGGAGCGCCTAGCCCAACTACGGCAGCATTCCAGGATGTTGGCAGTAAATACGACTGGGCCAAAGAAGCGATTAACGCCTTGAGTGCAGCTGGCATCATCCAAGGCACATCCAAGACATCATTTGAGCCGGCCAAACCCGTTACCCGTGCTGATTTTGTTCTGCTACTGGTAAGAGCCTTCAATTTGTCAAGCGATACTCAAGGGAAATTCGCAGATGTTAAGGATAATACGTATTATGCTGAAGCGCTGGGCATTGCCAAGGGGTTAGGCATCACCAACGGCGATGCAAGAGGTAATTTCAATCCTAAGGCCGATATTTCCCGTCAAGATATGATGGTGCTGATCATGCGTACACTCAAAGTGATGGGCAAATCGGACTTTGCCGGAACAGCAGGTGATCTGGCAGCGTTTAAAGACGCATCTCAGGTAAAAGATTATGCGATTAACGATGTGGCAGCACTCGTCAAAGCGGGCATTGTCAAGGGAGATGGTCAAAGCCTGAATCCGAAAGGCCGGGCAAGCCGTGCGGAGGCAGCAGTCATACTTTACCGGATTTATCAATTGCAATGATAAAAAAGAGGAGTTCCAGGCAAGCCAAACGGCTGTCTGGAACTCCTCTTTTTTTGTTATAGTCTTTGATTGCCGCTGTTTCAGTAATTAAACTTCCATTCGTCCACCGAACTCTGAACTTATTGATGGAAGTGAAAGTTAGCTAACACGGGCGAAGATATGGAGGATCTTATCTCCATAGGAGCGATTGGGATTAATCAAGGCCATTGAGAGCTACCGGCCGCTCGATCCTGCAGGTTGTTTGTGTTTTTAATAAGAAATTCCAAATTCAATGTATTATCTGTATAGCTTGAAGCGGATTTAAAATGCGTTGTACTTTGGTATACTCGAACTATAAGTGTGAAATGAGGTGTTTGTGGAATGATGAATCTTACGAAGGACCTTGCTAAATTGATTCGGTTAACAGGTGACCGGGCGAAACTGGATGCTAAAGCAAATGGAACATATATAGTATATAAGACAAATGAGGGCCAAATTGTTAGAGAATATAGTACAGGTAAGATCGAGAAAATGAGCGAACAGGATTTCATCCATGAATGAGACAAAGGCAACGATGTTTGTGTTTGCAGGTAATAATGGAAGTGGTAAGAGCACAATCCGCGACTTGATTGTTGACCGGCTTGGGGTAAGTGTAAATATTGATCCGGATGCACTTGCCCGCAAAATTAATAATATTCATCCTGACAAGAGTAAAGTATCTGCCGGGAAAGAAGCTATAAGAATAGCTAGGGAATGTATCCGAAATAAGTGGGACTAGGGGATGTACGGCTTAATATTGAACGAGTTGCTTCACGCGTGAAGAACGGTGGTCATCATATTGTTCAATTGATATTTATGGAATACTTGTGTGTTACGGAGTATAAAAAACCGTCATCATAAGTACACAAAACAAAAATGCTGATAAATTGATTCCTATTCCTAAAAGCGAGACATGTCTAGTTTTTTTGATGTTGAGACCCAATGATCCGAAAATTAAACCTATTGGACTAATAAAGAAGAGAGAAAGGAAGCCGAAACCATCTATAAGCTGACCAGCTTTTATAGCATAGTGATCAATAAGAGCAAATAAGACTATAAAGATACCAATGATAACGGAACGAAATGGAAAGCTTACACTTGATATTCCTTTTGTACTCATTTATTTCCACCAGCTTCTTTTAGTTAAATAAATGATTGTCCGAACCTAACTATTATTTTCTTTCGAGTACGTAAAATAATAAAAAACCTAACATCAGGCCACTAATTGTATGGGCTGTTGTTCCCGAAGTGATCAAAAGGAAGCCCAAAGGTAAATCTATAGACAAACCAGACCAATATAATAGTGGAAATAATGAGACATAGAGTGAAGGTAAGCCGAATACACAGAGCTTAATCCAATTTATTTTCCATTTACCAGCTTTCCGCAGTAATTCGATGAATCTTAGAGAACCGAGTAACAATCCAAAGAGAATTGGGAAAAGAACAGAAAAGACATAACTACTGTTTAATTGGTACGTCTTGCGTGCTTCTACCTGTAAATGATATTGATATTTTAACCCGAATATAAAAACTAAGATCACAATTACTAAAAATCCCAAATAAATAAACAGGTTATTTACCCAAACCTTCTTCATTAATTCACCCCCTATTACTTTAACGAAAATGGGAATATTTAGTTGTGCTAAACTGCCGATAACTTAATTCCCTTAACCAGCTATTACTACAGCATGACTAATGCAATAACCCTCCTTTAGGATTTTATACTATATTTGGAATTAAAAAGCAAAAAAATAGAAGACGGCAATAATCTATCAATATGTTTGAAAATGTTACAGGAATTATGGTTTCTACTGATATATTATGGATTATGATACAATATTTTAAATAGAATTTTTGCTTGTTAATTATAATATTCAAAGGAGATTTATAATGAAGCGCCTTCGCTGGAGCATTTTTATTTATTCCGTGCTGTTCGTGGTTGTCTTATTCATGGTACTCAATGACTATTCACCAATTCTGATTGTAGGGGTAGCTGTGGTGGCTGGCCTCATTGCTTTTCTAACCCAATTCTATTATCCTGCAGCTTTGGATAAACGTGTGGACCGTGTAGAGTCCTTTTTACGCAGCCAGAAAAACAATCCTGCCTTGTATATTCAGTATATTCTAGCAAACAGACTTGAGGATGAATCAAAAACGGTTATGGAGCAGCTAATGAGCAAGTATAAGCGGGCGACGGTACAGGCAACGTTCAAGGCAGCTTACGGACTTTACTGCAAAGATATGGCTGCTGTTCAGGAAGCCGTGCCGTATATTCGCAATTCTGATTACCGGACATACTACGAAACCGCTCTGCTGTTGGAGGACGGGAAAAGTGCCCAGGCGCGGGAACATCTTGAGTCAATCAGGAAGCAATGGATGAGATTAGCACTGCTCGCAGAAATTGAACTCAAAGCAGGCAACAGCGAAACCGCCATCAAGCTTGCCAAGGAAGCAGTAGACGCTTCGAGAGGCGTCCAACGTTATGTGTTACATAAGGAATACGAAAGAACGTTACCGCAAGCTGTTGTAGCCAATATGGCTTATTAAAATGGCTTAGTCGTGTAGAGTAGTTGCGATAACAATATAGTGTAAGATAAGCGGCTTATCTGCGGATGAGTTGCTTTTTTGTTTCATTTAGACTGTATGGAATAATTATTAATATTCTTTACATTGAGAGGGCAATTTTCCTTAGTTATAATCATAGAATCAAATAGTTAAATTTACCCAATTCATATTGTGTTCGAATTATCTATTTTTATAACTGGAGGTAAATCTGTGAACAGAGATTTTATCGTAAAGCATTGGTATGCCAGTATGTATGAAAAGTTCGAAAACCAAACACAGGATGTTGAATTTTTATCGAAAGTACTATCTGAACAATCAGGCAACCAATCATTAAATATCCTTGAAGTTGCCTGTGGCGGTGGCAGGATATGTGTACCGCTTGCAAAGGCGGGTCATACTGTTACAGGTTTTGATGCCGATGAGCATATGCTCCTGCGCTGTTATCGCCGAATGGCAGGTTTACCTAATATACACTGTTATCAGGCTGAAGCAGCGACTTCGGAGTGGGGGCTCGGTTTTGATGTAGTCATTATGGCAGGTAATATCCTCATTAACATTGAAAATGACATGAATTATAAAGAGGCGCAGCTGACCTTTATTAAAAATGCGGCTGCGTCCCTTCGCACCGGTGGACATCTTTATTTGGATTTTGACTTGCATTATAATCCGGCAGCTGTTTTCAGTAGTTTGAAAGAGAGCCGCTATTTCGAAGAAACAGACGAATTAGGTACGACTGGCCACATTGTCAGCTATGGAAGCGTGTATGACCCCATTACCCAGGTTTGTTCCGGAACGGGTCACTCTGAGCTTACTACAAATAGCGGTGAGAAACTTATTATATCCAAGCGATGGTATAAGCATATCCCTACACAAGCGCAGGTTTACAATTGGCTGGCAGAAGCCGGATTTTCTATAGAACGTACCTATCAAAATTTCACAGATGAACCGATGCCAGAGCCGATTGGTGAGGCTACACATCGCGCTATTATCTGGGCGCAAAAGATTTGATTTTACAGAAAGGGCCATCCTTTACGGGATGGCCCTTTCTGTAATCTTAGTGAACTTCTTTTAATTCACAGTCTCTAGTAATCGGGATACCATTGTTGCAAACTCTGCTCGGGTAATCTCTTGCTGAGGCTTAAATGTGCTGTCTGCGTATCCGGTAATAATCTTATTGGAGGCGAGGGCATCGATGGAATCATAATACCATGCACTTCTGTTAACATCTTTGAAAGTTGTGTTTCCGGTACCTGTCAGCTTAAAGGCCCTAGTGATGAGTGCCGCTAATTCACTGCGGCTAATCTTCTGATCCGGACGGAAGCTTCCATCGCTATATCCGTTCATCAAGCCTGATCCGGCGGCTGCACCGATATACTTACTCGCCCAATGCGCCGTAGAGACATCTTTAAAGTTACTTGCTTGTCCTTCAAGTCCCATGTATGTGGCAATTACCTTGATGGCTTCAGCGCGGGTTAACCCTGCATTTGGACGGAAGGTACCATCGGAATAACCCGTCAGTAATCCCTTAGCAATAAGCGTGTCGATGCTTGCCCACGCCCAGTGATTCATTGTATCTGCAAAACTAACCACTTCCGGCTGAGATGTTGATGTTGGTTCCGTTGTTGGTGTAGGCATTGGTGTCGGTGTAGGCGTAGGCGTCACTGTACCTCCTCCAGTGCTTGGTCCATCTGTGCCTGGATCAGGAGTAACAGGAGGTGACACGTATTGAAGTGCCGGGGCAAAGGCTGTAAGCAGTCTGGCTTGACTTTGCTGCTCCAGAGCATAGCCCATCCCCAATACATTGGCATCATCCCATGCTCTGCCCACAAGCTGCATAGAGATTGAATATCCGCTGTCATTAGTTCCTACAGGAACCACTACCGTTGGGAGACCTACGTTAGATGTTAATACGCCCGTGCCCCGGTCAGAGCTTAATTGGGAGGCTGATGCGTCATTGTTATACACGTCACTAATGAAGCCTGCATACACAACAGCATCAACGCCATTCGCGTCCATCCAGCCTTTAATGACTTCTTTGTAGTCCGTTCTATACTTAATGTAATCTTGTACAGCCTGTTCCGTCATACGCACTGGCGCGGTATAGCTTCTTTGATTATAGATAAGCACCTTATCTGAAGCGAGTACACTTGCGCCATCCAGATAAGGGAAGTCCTTGTGAAGCTCAATATAACGCGCCCACCCTTCAGTAGATCCGTTAATGCCTGAAGGACGGCTGGGAGCTGCTGGTAGGGCAGACATTTCAACCATTGTTGCGCCCGCTGCCTGCAGCTCTGAGAACTTGTTCATTACGGCTTGTCCTGTATCATCATCCGCATAAGTCGAGACAAAGGATGCAGGAATATATCCGATTTTTTTACCTTGCAAGGCATTAGAATCAAGAGATTCTTTCCAGTCAGCCGGACGTTTATGATCTGCATCAGCAGTCACTGTGAAAATATCCTGCGGGTCCGTACCCGTTGTAGCATTCAGCATAATGGCCAGGTCGGTTACAGTTTTAGCAATGGGACCTGCATAATCTTGTCCCCAAGTGAGTGGCAGTACACCTGTAGTGCTTGCCATACCGTCTGTACCGCGGAAGCTTTTGAGGCTGGAGCCTGTAGTAGGGGCATAGAGGGATACCCCTGTCTGCGAACCCATGGCTGCTGCTGCAAAATCAGCTGCTACGGATACGGCCGAGCCGCCGCTTGAGCCGAAAGAGGTTTTCGAAGGATATAATGCATTCCAGGTCTGAAGCCAGCCGCTCTCACTGAAGCTTCCGCTGTTAGCAAACTCGGAAGTATTTACTTTGCCGATAATTACAGCCCCGGCTTCCCGCAGCTTATTCACCTGGAAGGCATCAGATTCAGGCTGCCAGCCTTCAAGCGCTTTGCTGCCGCCGGTGGTTGGCATATCCTTGGTATCATAGATATCTTTTATCGCAATGGGAATCCCCAGCAGATCGCCCTTTGCACCTTGTGCGCGGGCAGCGTCAGCAGCTTTGGCTTGGTTCAGCGCAGTTTCAGAGACATGCAGGAAGGCATGGAAGCCCAGTTGTCCCTCATCGTATGCCTTAATTCTATCTAAATAGGCTTGAGTAATCTGTACAGAAGTAGTTTTGCCATTCACCATATCCTGCTGCATCTCTGCAATGGATTTATTCGTAACATCATACGGGGATGAAGTTACTAATGCTGCGGCTGCAGGAGCATCTGGGATCACCAGGCTATCTCCAGTATTAAGTCCCTCTATACCAGAGATATCCCAGTTACTAATGGAACGGATTTGTGCATTTGAGAGTCCGCTCACATCCAGATGGCTGTTAAGTCCGTTGAGCATAGTAACCAGATTGTTCAGCCCTGCTTCGCCGGCTTCTCCCACTTGTACATAATGGACCAGGGATTTCGACTCACCCGGCCTAATATTTAATGTATTAATGAACCCGTAGAAGTTTGCCTCATTGCCGGACTTGGCGAGTGGTGTTGTGAATGGGTTCTGCTGCTGATTACCCAGACCGGTTAACCCGTTATCAAAGGGATGTGGAGAGCCAACGGCCACGCCCAGCGGCTTATTGTTTCTGGCACTGCTGTCTACAACGATCCAAGAATCCTCTGTAGTCACCTCCAGATCCTCCGAGTAGGTTGCCTTGACTACTGAAGCATTTGCTGTTGTACCATAGCCTAAAGAGCCGCCGAAAGATACATCAACCTTTACATCTATATCATTTTTGTTCGTAAAAGTATCAAAGAATCTCGTCCGGTTGAGAGTAGTATCCACATATACCTCGCGGGTTACAGTTACATTTCCCAGATTTACAGATTGAGCCGAAGTGAAGGTATTCACGCCATCGTATTTCAAGTTAAACCCGCGCATCATCTGACCATTCATCAGGGAAGCCGAAGGTGAGGATACCTTAACAAAGATATTACCGAAGCCTTGTACCTGTGTAGTTCCAACTGTGCGTAAACTTCCTGTGTCTAAGCTGGGAGCAAATACATCGTGAATCTCCCATACTGTGCCGCTATCTGAAGTGACCCGGGTTAAAGCATCAGCGGTTTGAAAAGGAATGACTCCCGAAGCTATAACAGATAACGTAATAGAAGTAGCTATAACTTGCTTTTTACTCCAATTCTTTTTTGCGGGTGAATGTTCAGGTCCAGTGAAACCAGGGTGGTTTCTCTTAGATTTACGCAGACGTTTCCATTTGTTCATTTGGTCAATCTCCTTTTCTATGTATATTTATAAATTATGTTAGGGAATATAACATCTATATTAAATTCAGTCAATTAATATTTTAATATTTATATATTTTCGGGCTAGAAATAAGAAAAAAAGACATTATTTGTTGAAAATATAAGATGTGTAGTGATTGTATGATAGTTTAATTTACTATTAATGTTATGTATTGCGGGTCTTTAAATGATAGAGTCTTAGAAATGGTGGATTCTATGTTTTCGTTTGATGAAAGATAAGCGGAGAACGAGGTCGTCGTCGGCCGTTTCCGTCTGGACATTGGTGGGAAGGACGGACGCGGCGGGAAACTGCTAAGAATTTGGGGTTTCGCGGAGTTATGTTTCACGGATAGTGGAAGGGTGCAGATGATTAGGAAATCAAAACAATGCCCACTCTGACCCTTGCGGACACCACAGACCTTATTTACTCAATTTCGGCTAATTTGGCAGGTATACGGACATCACAGACCTTATTCGGCAACTTTCATGTGCTAACGCTACTTTTCCGGCGAAATAACGGCGCTGGTGTCCGCAAGGACCGGCATTTTGGCGCTTTTTCAAATTTTAACGTCTCTCCTGTCCGTTACGCTAAGCTAGGCGGTTAACTTGCATAAGTGTTGTGAGACTTGTCTGCTCTCTTGACAGAGGGCCATTCTACATCAGTCTGTGAAATCTGAAGGCAGCGGGAGTGTGAACTATGAACAATTGAGAGAAGCGGGAATCGTCAGCGTTAGTAAAGAAGGAACAATCAACTACTACCGCCTGGATGTATAAAGTAAGCTGAGTCTGCTGAACAACCTGGCCGAAGAGATCAATAAGATGCTTATGCAATGCAAATTACCTCCGAACGGGGAAGGATGAGGATGAATAAAACGATTAAGGCGATAAATGGGGTTCATATTCCGCAATTAGGTTTTGGCGTATACAAAATTCCTAAAAGGGAAGTTTTTGAACAAGTAATCGGCGTTGCTAATTTTGAAATCAGACATCTGGAGCAGCTGATGAAGCATGCATCAAATCCGCCGATGGTTAATCAGCTTGAAACCCATCCGGAATTTCCGCAGTACGAGCTTCACTTTGAGGTGGCATTTACAGAGGGGGATTGTCGCAATCCCTAAGTCCGCAAACCCGCAGAGAATAAAGGAAAACACCGGAATCTTTGACTTTGAGCTGACCGATGAAGAAATGGACCGGATTCGCCGGCTCAATACCGGGACAAGATACTCGGTAAATCCGGCTGGCTACATGGAAAACCCGCCATATGTGAAATTAATGAGGCTGTTTGTGTGAATTTAAGCGTAATGGTGAGTCATTGGGTCTGTCATTTGACAGACTCTTTTTTGCCGAATCCAGATCTACCTGCTGTTTTTCTGCTCTGATTTTATGAAGCTCTATCCTGCATTTATCGCAACTTAATTTCTCGTAGTCCGCATTATGAATGCCGTTATTGCTCCATTATTTGAAAACATTGAGCGTATAGGAACAGACAGCTTCCTCATCCTTCAATTTAAAGGTGGCCGATAACTCATTCCCGTTTCTGCCGAGTGTGACAGGGAAGGCGGGCACATCCGAATTCGCTAAGGTGATGAGAATTTGGTTGTCACCATCATACTCATAGCTGCCGTAAGACATCTGGACCAGGGAGCCGGAGGTTGCTTCAATCGAGACGGCTCCACCGGAAGCAGCCGGATTATTCATAAATCTGATCCCAGTGAAACAGCCTGTATCTCCGGAAGTTAATGCCCATTTCCCTTCTGCTTGTATGCGGTCAGAGTGCTGCATGAACCAATAGATGACAGCTGCCGCTGCTACAGCTAACAGAATCAGCATGAAAATAAGCGTCTTTCTGGATTTGTTCATTGGTTGCTCTCCTCTTCGGAATATAATTACCTATTATTAAACACATGTTGTGAAAATGACTGCAAAAATGCATTTGCCCAAAAGGGCAAGCACCTGCTGCCCATTCGGACGATGTGCCCTTTTCTAGCAAGCTGTACGATAAGGGCATGACAAACCATTAGATATCGACGACCGTAGTCGTAGAGAACATTGGAGGAGAGAAAGAATGGCCAAAATGTTATTTAAGTTGGGACGATTTGCAGGCACCAACAGTAAAAAGGTGATCGTGGCGTTTATTTTGCTTATGGCTGTATTGGGCGGACTGATCTTTAGTATGGGAACAGCGTTCCAAGAGGATGTATCCATTCCGGGTACAGAATCAGAAAAAGCGATGAAAATTCTGGCGGAGAAATTCACGGGCGGTGAACAGGACGGGCAGGTTAAAATCGTGTTTAAGGCTCCCGATAATGAAACCTTAGACTCGGCTGATAATAAAACGGTCATTAGTGAATTGCTTACGAAGATTCAAGGGGATGGGGCAGTAACCTCGGTCGCTTCTCCATACGAGCTTGCGAACATCAATCCGGATAAACAAATCGGGTATGCGGTTGTAACGTATAATTCACCTGCAGATAATGTCTCACAAGAATCTAAGGATGCAGTAGAAGACAGTTTAGCAATAACAAGGAATCAAGGAATTGAGACCGGACTTAGCGGGACTGTTAAATTCGAACAGACGGAAGCGGGCGGCGGCCCGGGTGAGATTATGGGTGTAATCTTAGCCTATGTTATTTTGGCCCTTACCTTTGCTTCCTTGCTTGTTGCAGGAATGCCGATTCTTATGGCACTGATTGGTGTGGGTATCGGAGTATTGTTAATCCTGCTGGGAACTAACTTTTTTGATATCTCGTCCATCTCCCTCACTTTAGCAGGAATGCTCGGAATTGCCGTCGGAATCGATTACTCCCTGTTCATCTTCTCAAGGTTTAAACAACAATTGAAAAAGGGATATTCCGTTCAGGAATCGATTGCCATTGCCAACGGCACAGCCGGTAATGCCGTAATCTTTGCCGGATTAACCGTAATCATTGCGCTTCTAGGACTCATGGTTGTGGACATTCCCTTCATGACCACAATGGGAGTAGCGACCGCTGTAGTCGTATTGATGTCGATCATTGTAGCGGTAGTGGTTGTACCCGCCGTCCTCGGACTCATGGGACATCGCATCAGACCCGAGAAAAGCAACCGGTTAATCGCCATGCTGACGCGGGCCAATAAGAAAAAAGCATCCGATACCAATGCCTGGAGCAGATTTGTAACAAAAAAACCATTGATCGTTGCTGTAGTCGGCATAGCTTTACTGGCGGTAATAGCTACTCCGTTCTTTCATTTGAATCTTGGCCTTCCGGATGACGGGAATAAACAATATGAAACTTCGGAGAGACAAGGGTTCGATCTGTTATCGGATGCTTATGGGGCGGGGTTCCATTCTACGTTAGTCGTTATTGCCGAGCCTGTGAATCAGGAAGCGGCATCTGCGGATAACCTGAAAGCTTTGTCGGAAACCATAAACGGACTGGATCATGTGAAAAGTGCAACGCCTGCAATGCCGAACCAGACAAATGATCTATTCCTAATGAGTGTCACACCGGAGGATGGGCCGAATGCGCCGGAAACGAAAGATCTGGTAAACGAAATCAGGGCTCTTTCTGACAGCGGGAATATGGAACTTCTGGTGACAGGAGCTACAGCCGTTAATATTGATATCTCTGACCAAATCATGAGTGCCATGCCGACCTTTGCTATTCTAATTGTGGCGTTTGCCTTTGTACTAATGATGGTTGTCTTTAGATCCATTCTTGTGCCATTAAAGGCTGTACTCGGATTCGTGCTTTCGATTGGTGCAACCTTAGGCTTCACCGTATTTATTGTCCAGGACGGCAACTTCCTTGATGTGTTCGGGTTCCCCGGCTCCAGTGCAATATTATTCTTGTTACCTGTCTTATGTATCGGTATTCTGTTTGGTCTATCGATGGATTACGAAGTATTCCTTGTCAGCAGAATGCGTGAAGAATTCGCGCACACCGGCGATGCCAAGAAAGCCATTCATGCAGGCCTCAAGGAAAATGGAGCTGTTGTAACGGCGGCGGGCCTGATTATGATATCGGTATTCTCAGGGTTTATCTTCTCGCATGATCCGACGATCAAACAAATGGGCCTGGCCCTAGCTGTGGGTGTTTTATTTGATGCTTTTGTCGTCCGGTTGGCCATTGTACCTGCTGTAATGACATTACTGGGCAAATCGGCCTGGTACTTCCCTAAATGGCTGGACAGAATACTGCCCAACTTCGATATCGAAGGGGAGACCATCATGAAGGAGTACTCCAAGCAGGGCGGGGAGACCGGTTCCCTTGGTACACCTATGTTAAACCGTAAGATATTGTAATATGCACAAAAGAGGGATTACGTCATGATACGTCTTTCTGTAGTAGCACCGGTATTTAACGAGGAGGGCAATATCTGTGATTTGTACCTTAGCATTGTTGATGCGCTGAAGGGGAGAATCGAAAGCTACGAAATTGTCCTCGTGAATGACGGGAGCCGGGATCAAAGTGCTGCCATATTGGATGAAATCTCCCGGATGGATGAGGCGGTGAAAGTTATTCATTTTGAACGGAATTATGGACAGACGGCTGCAATATGGGCTGGAATCAAGAGCTCCCAGGGAGAATTAATTGCCCTAATGGATGCAGATCTGCAGACAGACCCCAAGGATATTTTCAGGCTGATGCCTTTTATTGAGAAAATAGATTTTGTGAACGGGAAACGGGTTGAGCGTAACAACACTTTGCTTAAGAGCGTATCTTCACGTACCGGCAACCGTATCCGTAATTGGATTACAGGTGATTCTATTTATGACACAGCCTGTCCAATGAAGCTCTTCACCCGCGAGGTCGCTGACAGCTTACATCTATATAAGGGTATGCACCGTTTCCTGCCGACAATGGCCAAGATGAACGGGTTTAAGGTGATCGAAGTTACGGTAACCCACCAGGAACGGAAACGGGGAGTGTCCAAATATGGAGTGTGGAACCGCATGTTTACCGGGCTCATGGATGCAATTATAATGAGCTGGCTCAAAAAGAGAGTGATCCTGTACCGGATCAAGGGATCATGATAGATGATGAACCGATAGTAAATCAGGTATCCGGTTTGGTCTGACTGATGGTAGAATTTAATTAACAGAAGGACCCGCATAAGGGGGAGTGACATTGAAGGAAAAAAACGGCATGCAAAGCATTAGTGAACTGTTCGCCTCAAGGCTGCCGACTTTAATCTGGGTATCCATTGTGTATGCCGGAACGGTAATACTGCAATTTCTCAAGGAGCCTTTAATTCTGGAGGGTGCTGTATTTACAGGTTTATTTACAGTTCATGTATTGCTACACTGGAACTCCTACAGAGTCACGCAAAAAACCTTCTGGATCTACTTCTCTGTCCAGGCTGCGCTGGTGTACCTTTGTGCCATTCTAATGCGGGACGGTTATCAGGCGGTACTGATCGGGCTGCTGCCTATATTGATTGCTCAGAGTCTGGGTTATTCATTCCGGCTCAAGCGGGTGGTGTTTATTTCAATCATCAGCATTATTGTCTTTTTTGATTCTGCGCTGACGGTGAAGGATACGGATGAACTGATTGTGTTTCTGCCCATCTTCATCCTGATGCTCATTGTGGTTCTGGCCTATGCCATATTATTCTTCAAACAGGTTCAGGAGCGGATGAGAATCCAGAGCTTTCTGGAGGATCTGCGGAAAGCGCATGAGAAAGTAGAGGAGTTAACGCTTGCCAATGAACGGCAGCGAATGGCACGGGACCTGCATGATACACTCGCCCAAGGGGTGGCTGGTCTCATTATGCGGCTTGAGGCTGCAGATGCGCATATGTCACAGAATCATATGGAGCGGGCCCATGAAATCATCGGCCAGTCGATGCAGCAGGCCCGCCGGACGCTGGCTGAGGCTAGAAGAGCAATTGACAATCTGCGTTTGAAATCAGCCCCGGAGATAGATTTTAAAGAGGCTATCGCAGATGAAATTGAACATTTTAACGAGGCTACCGGCATTATCGTGTCCAAAAATTATCGTTTCAACCGGACATTGTCCAGGCTGCAGATGGAGCACAGCTTGCACATTGTTAAAGAGTGTCTCACTAATATTGCCCGTCATGCCAAGGCTGATAAAGTATGCGTATCGGTCTCTTCATATAACGACAGGTTAGTTGTTGAAATTAGAGATAACGGGATTGGTTTCCGGACAGAAGATATTGGCAAGGATGCGGGGCATTATGGATTATTGGGCCTGAAGGAACGGGTAAGACTGATTGGAGGAGAAATAGATATGAGCAGTACACCCGAAGGGACCACAATAATATTCGAAGCGCCTTTAGCTAAAGGAGAACTTACATGACGGTATATAAAATTGTAATTGTAGATGATCATTATGTCGTCCGGGAAGGCCTGAAGCTGATTCTGGAGACGAATGAGCAATTTCAAGTAATTGGTGAGGCTGAACATGGACTAGAGGCGCTGCCGATGATTCAGAAGCTGCAGCCTGATGTCATTCTGATGGACTTGAATATGCCTGTCATGGGCGGTCTGGAAACAATGCAGGAATTAAAAAAGCAGGGATCTCAGGTTCCGGTAATTATCCTCACGACCTATAACGAAGATGAGCTAATGATCAGCGGACTGGCTATCGGGGCTAAAGGTTATTTATTAAAAGATACCAGTCGTGAGAATCTGTTCAGGAATATCGAATCGGCAGTACGCGGAGAAACCTTGCTGTCGGCAGATCTGATGGAACGTGTAATTGCAGCGAAGTCTCAGGAGCAAAGTGCAGCCGCTGCTCCCCAGGCCTCTTCCCCGTTATCGGAGAAGGAGACATTTATTCTGCAGGCTGTCGCCCGGGGATACAAAAGCAAGGTTATTGCTTCGGATATGAATATTTCCGAGCGGACTGTAAAAGCGCATTTGACGGCCGTCTATAATAAGCTTGGTGTGGAGTCAAGGTCTCAGGCGGTAGCTGTGGCATTGGAGCGGGGGCTTTTGGATATTTAATAGGGATGCGAAGGCTATTTATCAGGTGAAGAAATAACCCGCCAGGCGTATGCCTGACGGGCTTTTGTGCTGCAATAAGCTTATAGATTGTATAGTTAAATAAACAGATTAAGTCCGGATTGCTCCGCCTGACCCAGATAGTACCCTACACCGCCGATTTTTACACCATCTATTAGTTCTTCTTCAGTAATGCCCATGACATCCATAGACATGGAACAAGCTACAACCTCAACACCTTGCTGAATGGCCGATTGGATTAATTCCTCTAATGAGGATATATTTTTGCCCTTCATGACACCACGGATCATTTTGGTCCCGAGCCCCAGCATATTCAGCTTTGATAGGGTCAGCCTGCTGCTGCCGCGGGGCATCATGGTACCGAACATACGCCCCGTAAAGGACTTGGTTACAGGTACTTTCTCAGGCTTCCGGATCACGTTCAATCCCCAGAAGGTGAAGAACATTGTCACCTTTTTTCCGCTTGAGGCAGCCCCATTGGCAATTATGAAGGAGGCTATAGCCTTATCGAGATCACCGCTGAACACAACCATGGAGCTGCCGTTCAGACGCTGCTGCTGTGGTTCTGCCTTATCCGGCAGGTTAGCGTCAGGACCCCCTTTTCTTATCCAGGCTTCTATCATTCCTCCCGGCGTCTTGCCTGCACTAATCAGCTGGTTGCCGGACAAGCGTGCCCAGGCTGTAATATCTTCATGGAAACCGGGATCTGACGCTGTTACATGCAGCATCTGACCCTTATTCAGTTTATCCATCTGTTGCTTGACCTGAATAAGCGGGCCGGGACAGGATAATCCGCAAGCATCCAGTTTGAGGTCGGCATGTAATCTGTCTTCCTGCTGCTGTGCTGCTGCAGCTGTTTCTGTTCTGATCTCTGCGAACGCCGGAACCGCCGGAAGGGTTGAATTGCCGGAAGGAGTATATTGGAACATCCTATACGTCTTGTATCCGCCTGTTAAATTTCGGACTTGGTAGCCCTTCTGCTGCAGAATCCGTGAAGCCGTATATCCTCTTAGGCCAACTTGGCAGTATACCCAGATTTCTTTGCCAGGGTCTAACTCACCCAGCCTCGAGCGGAGCTCATCCACTGGAATCAGGATCGAGCCGGGAATATGCCCGTTGTTATGCTCAAGCTCAGAGCGGACATCGACGAGAAGGGTGTGCCCGGCATCCCGGGTGGTTAAGTCCTCCGGCACAAATACTTTAGTCCGGCCGGCAAGGATGTTCTCTGCAGTGTAACCGGCCATATTGACCGGATCTTTGGCCGAGGAAAAGGGCGGGGCATAGGAAAGCTCAAGCCCGGTCAGATCGCTAACGGTTCCCCGGAAGTGAATAACAGTTGCTATATCGTCTATGCGTTTATCCACTCCCTCAGAACCTACAGCCTGGGCGCCCAATAGGGTGCCCTTATCATCAAAGATCAGCTTAAGGGTCAGAGGAACGGCACCCGGATAATAGGAGGCATGAGAACTTGGATGAACATAAGCAACCTGATAGGGAATGCCTAACCGCTGAAGTGTTTTCTCGTTGTTACCTGTAGTTGCTCCCGTCAAACCAAATACTTTAATGATCGATGTTCCCTGGGAACCCTGATAGGTCACACCCAAACCGCATACATTATCTGCAGCGATCCGCCCTTGCTTATTGGCGGGACCGGCTAACGGTATAGCGGTCTTGCTTCCATTAATGTAATCAACAACCTGTATCGCATCACCAACAGCGTACACACCCTCTATATTCGTCTCTAAGTGATCATTTACGATGATGTGGCCTCTCGATGTGAGTGCTATTCCGCTGGTATTCAGGAAGGAGGTGTCAGGCGTGACGCCGATCGCCAGGATAACCATATCAGCAGTCAATGTTGCTCCGCTGGCTAATTCCACCTTTATGTAATCATCTGCTTCCTTAAATGACTTTGCACTTTCAGAGAAGAGCAATTGGACGCCGTGCCCTTCCAGTTCCCGGGCCAGGACATGAGACATTTCACGGTCAAAGGGTGCCAGCAGCTGGGGATCAGCTTGAACCAGGGTCACATCCAGCCCGGCTTCCTTGAGATTCTCGGCCATCTCCACTCCGATAAAACCTCCGCCAATTACAACAGCGGACTTAGAGTTTACTTCGCTTACATGCTTCTTGATACGATCCGTATCTGCTAAGTTGCGTAAGGTGTATATTCTGGAGCTGTCTATGCCGGGCAAATCAGGGCGTATAGGCTTTGCACCCGGTGCCAGTATAAGATAATCATAACTTTCCTCGTAAACGCCGTGCGCTCTGCTCTTAACCTGAACTGTTTTGGCAATGGTGTTGATACCCGTCACTTCGCTCTGTGTACGAATGTCCAGATTGAAACGCTTGTACATGGCTTCCGGTGTCTGCACAATCAGCTTGGAGCGGTCTTTAATGTTGTCCCCGATATAGTAGGGCAATCCGCAGTTGGCAAAAGATATATGTTCATCGCGCTCAAACATCACAATATGTGCTTCTTCATCCAGCCGGCGCAGGCGTGCAGCAGCTGAAGCGCCTCCAGCTACCCCTCCGACAATCAGAACTTTATTACTCATGACTGATCCTCCTCAAAAAAAACCTGAATAAGTTGTTTAACCCTGGCATCTGCAATGGTGTAATTGACTTCAAGTCCGTTGCGCTCAGTCTTGACAATGCCGGAGCTGCGAAGCTTCTGCAAATGCTGTGAGACTGTGGACTGGGGCAGATGCAGACATTCCTGCATATACCCGACGTTGCATGAACCTTTCTGCAGCAGTCCTTTAACAATACATAAGCGGACCGGATGGGCTAAGGCCTTCAGCAGGTCGGATACCTCATCGAATTGTGCGAAGTTGCTATCCATATGGAGTACGGCTCCTTTGTACAAAAATTAATAATAACGTTATATCGTAATATTACGATATAACGTTATTGAATGCAAGCGAAAAAAAGCGGAGTATGAAATAAAAAGGAAAAGCGACTTATCTTTGATGAGCCGCTTTTGATTATCGTCTTCTCAAGTAATGTCTCTAACCGTTTGCCGTTCCACAATGGAGTGGGCACAAATTTGACTCCTGGCGTTTTCTCCTGATTCAATCATGTCAATCAGCTTCTCGGAAGCAAGCATTCCAATGTCATGAAGAGGCTGCCGCACTGTGGTTAATGGCGGATTAACCATCCGGGCTAACCGGAGATCGTCGTATCCCATGATGGAAATGTCCTCGGGTACGTTCAGGCCATGCTGTGCAGCGGTGGAAAGAGCACCGATTGCCATCTCGTCACTGGCGGCAAATACGGCGGTTACCTCCGGTACTTTCCGTAATATCGTTTCCATAGCTCTGCTGCCGCTCTCATAAAGAAAGTCACCATAGACAAGGTAACGGCTGTCAAAGGCAATTCCATGCGCTTCCAGTGCCTTGCGGTATCCCTGGACTCTGGGCGTTCCGGCGATGGGGTCGCCCTTGGTTCCGCTGATCATGGCAATGTTGCGGTGGCCCTTGCCAATCAGATAATCGACCGCATCATAGGCGGCCTGATAATCATCGACCTTCACATAAGGCACATTAGGGAAGTCACTCCGGGAAGAAATCAGCACTACCGGGATTCTCATGTCTTCGAGCAGATCATAATATTCTTTCTTGAGCATTTCACTGGAAAAGAGAATCCCGTCAACCTGCTTCTCGCGCAACAGCTGCAGATACCTCAAGGTACGTTTGCCGTCCTGGTCGGTATTGCAGACCACCACACTGTAATTGCGGCTATGGACAAATTCATCGATCCCATGGAGCAGATCGGAGGAGAAGCTACTCGACACATCAGGGAACAACACACCGATGGTTTGGGTGCGCTTGTTAATCAGGCCGCGGGCAATAGCGTTCGGCTGATATTTCAGCTCTTTAATCGTCTGGTCCACCTTTTGTTTCGTTTTATCTGAATAGCCGCCCAGGTTATGCAGCACTCGCGAGACCGTGGCTATGGAAACATTCGCCTTCTGGGCAACATCTTTAATTGTGGGATTCATACAATCTCCTGTCTTCCGGTAGCAATAGAAGCCGGTCTAAAGTAAACGTTTACCAAGAATATAAATCCTAGCCTTTATTTTGTCAACCTAACTATATGCCGGAAAAGTAAGCATTGACAAGAAAAAATAATCGAGATAATTTATAGTAAGCGTTTACGTTACGGGATCTGAGGTGAAAAACCAGAAAATTATTATTTTGAAATTAAGTTGATGTATAAGCTTGTATTAAATTATTTTTGCTGGGTATGTTTTTTACCTGTTTGAGTAAACGTTTGCGTAATAAAATCTCAAATCTATGAGTATGAAGGAGCGGTCTAATGTTCAGGAAATTAGCTATTCTATATCTCTGTCTTCTGCTGTTGCTGGTTCAGACTTCTGCCACAGGCTATGCACGCAGCGGAGCGGCTCCGGCAGAGGCGGAGCCGGCAGCTGCTGTGAATCCCAAAATCCTAAAGATGGTGCCTTCGAAAGCAAGGTTCGCTCCGGGCGAAGCCGCTGAGCTGATTCTGACCCTCAATCAATCTGCCGGCTGGAGCGGCAAGCTGCATCTGCAGATTTATCAGCTGAATACGCTGGTTGCCGAAGGCAGCAAAGATCTGACGGTTCTCCAGGAGGGAAGTAACATGCTTACCGTTGGCTGGACACCTCCGGCTGAGGATTTCCGCGGCTATACGGTGAAAGCATGGATCGAGGGAGCTGCTCCAACCGATTATGCAACCGCAGCGATTGATGTTTCGAGCGACTGGACGCATTTCCCGAGATACGGCTATGTTGCTGATTTTCCGCAGGAAACGGCGGAAGCGAGTGACGCCAAGCTCAAAGAGCTGTCTCAGGACTATTACATTAACGCCTACCAGTTCTATGACTGGATGTGGCGCCATGATGTCTCGGTCTACTCCAAGACTAATGAGAACGGACGGCCGCTGACAGATGCGGACGGCAGCTTTTTGGATGAAGATATTAACGCTGATACCCGCTATGCAGATCTGCTGGGACGTTCGCTGTATCCCTTAACCGTCAAGCAGCAGGTAGAGGCCGCGCAGAAATACGGCTCTGCAGCCATGGCATATCAGATGAATTATGCGGCACGCGAGAACTATGAAGATTTCGGTGTCAGCCCGGAGTGGGGGCTATATAACACGGATCAGCTTGACAAGAGCAATCCGCAGAAGGAGCAGAACGGATATACCTTCGATGTGAACGGGAAGACCACCTCCCTGTTCCTGCAAGATCCGGGCAACACGTTCTGGCAGGACTACATTACCAAACAATTTGACCGCTCCATTAATACCTTCGGCTTCAACGGTATCCACCTGGACCAGTGGGGAGCGAATGACAACAATTTCCTGTACGACTACAACGGCAACAAACGTTATTATTCACTGGATTACGCCAAGCTGATCGGCTCAGTCAAGGATTCACTGCTCGCCAATAATCCCGCGAAGAGCAATGTCACATTCAATATGGTCGGAGGCAATGCCGAGTACAGCGCTGTGCCGAATCCGGAGACGAAGACTGACTTTGACTACAGCGAGATTTGGCAGGACCGCAACCATTACCGCGATATTCAGAAGGTCGTGGAGGATACCCGGATTCGAAACGGCGGCAAGGCAATGGTCATTGCCGGTTATATGAACTATAAGGAGGCTACGGGTCTGCCGGCACGGGGTACGGAAGCGCAGGGTGTTCCGTTAACGCTGGATTACCAGTCCCGGATTGCCAAGGCTTACGGCTGGGTGGGCAATTTCGGGCGCAAGGATACGGATGCGGTAACATTTACGGTAAATGCACCCGCAGACGGCATGTATTCCCTTATCTTGAACTACGGGCAGGGCAATGGCTCCGGTTCTCCAGAGGGGCAGCTGCTAGTGAACGGTGAAGTTGCCGCCGCTGCCATTCCTTTTGACGCCGGTACGGGGTGGGGGAATCCGACCGCGCAGGCCGGAGTGCAGGCTATGCTGAAAAAGGGTGAGAATTCAGTTAAGCTTACGCTGAACACCAACAACCTGTGGCTTAATCTTGCGAGCCTGGAAGTGCTGGGGCAAGGGATGAATGAACGCTATGAGGCAGTGGAGGCCAAGCTGGATAATGTGATTGTGGATCAGTACAGCCATGTCTATTATTTTGACACCACCGGTGATTACGTGAAATTCTACGTTAACGTTCCCGCTGAAGGAGAGTATCCGCTCGGATTCAGCTATGCTTCGGATTGGCAGGCAGTGAAGCGTGACTTGCTCGTTAATGATGTGCCCCAGGGAGAGGTCTCCTTCGCCGGCAGGGGGACATGGGATAAATTCTCCGAGCAGGAGCATCTGTCACAGGTTCATCTGAAGGCAGGCGATAATGTCATTACTCTGAAGGCAAACACCGATGATCTGGGCATCAAGCTCAAGGATATGACGGTCGGCGCGCAGAAATATTATGCCCTGTATGCGGATACTCCGCAGACCAACAGCATCAGGTACAGCGAGAGCAAGACAGACAACTTCGGGCAAGCCGGACAAACAGTCACCTACAATGTATATGCGGACCGTGCGCTGGATACAATTACCGTCCTGTATCATGGCGGCAATGAGCCTGTGATGTCGGTGCTGGTGGACGGAGAACCTGCTCCGCAGGCGCAGAATATCACGTTCCCCGCAACAGCGGGCGGCTGGGACGGCCAGATGCAGCCTATTGAATTGCCAGTCTTTGTTCAGGCGGGACATCATTCCATTACGCTGAAAATGGAATCAAGCGGGCAATATGTCAATGTTGGCGGGATTCTTGCCGGCGGTTATGAATACAGTACAGGCGGTGCGGAAACAACAGGAGGGGTTGTGCCTGTAACCGGCTATGCCGCAGACTTCAATAATGTCAATGACCGGGTAGCCTTTACCGTGAAGGCGGCGCAATCAGGCATGTATGATCTTGGCTGGGTTTATCAGAATGAGGCCCACGGCGCAGTGACTGTCAGCCGCAGCGTGTATGTTAACAATGGCGCGGGCACTCCTGTAAGCTTTGTACCCACCGCCGGCTCCGGGTGGGGAGAGGCGGCAGTGAACGGCATAGCGCTTACGGAAGGCGAGAACCGAATTGTCATCAAGATGACGGAAGGGCAGGACAGCGGGATCAGGCTGGATAGGCTGAAGGTTACATTATCCGGTGTGACGGACGCTGTAACTCGCAGCCATGAAGCTGAAAGTACGGATACCGTGCTGCCGTTCTCGCTGTATAAGGATACCGTGCTGAACTTTGGCGAAGCCGGGCAGCAGGTGAGCTATCCGGTGACCATCCCTCAACCGGGGGAGCAGAGTCTGATTTTCACCTATTCCAATGCAGGCGGCTTCACAACCCGTTCGGTCTATATTGACGGTGTGCGCGCCAAGGATGAACACGGTAAAGAGCTGAAGATTGGATTGGACGGCACAGAGAGCCTTGAGAAGTATAGCGGGGACGGATATGTGATTGTTCCACATATGGAAGCGGGAGCACATACCGTTACACTTAAGATGGAAGCGGACGATGTCGCCGGATCGATCCGGCTGCGCGGAGTAACCGCCGGCTATTTCAACGAGCCGTCCGTAAGGCTGATGGATGCCGGGCTGGCAGCGATGGGGGCAACCCACATAGAGCTGGGAACAGCCGAGAAGCAGGCGGAAGGCCCGAATATGCTTGCCCATGAATACTATCCGAACCGCAGCAAGAAAATGCTTGAATCCACCAAAGAAGCCATGCAGGAATACTATAAATTTAATGCAGCCTATGAAAACCTGCTGTTTGACAGCAAGCCGGATGCTTCCGCGGTTGTCACCGTGGAGGCGGCCGGCGGCAAAATAGCAACCAGCCAAGACGCAGCGGAGAATACACTCTGGACAACGGTCAGACAAAATGACGATAATACCGGGTTTGAGCGGTATGAGGTGCTGCATCTGATCAACCTGCTGCACAATGACGACAACTGGAGAAATGCGGCGGATGCACCGGCAGTCCTCAATCAGCTGAAAGTGTCTTACGATATCGGGATTTCAGAGAATGAGGCGCCGGATCTGAAGGTCTATGCCGCCAGTCCGGATACCGGACAGGGTTTGTCACAAGAGCTGAACTATACCTGGAATGGCGAGCAATTGCAGATCGAATTGCCGTCACTGGAATATTGGACGATGATTTATATTGACAAGGCGCCGAAGACCGCAGTCGTTCAGCCGATTTTCAGCGATGAAGAGCCGGGCCTTCCAACTCCGATGCCAACGGGAACTCCGGCTCCGGCAGCTACAGCCGCTCCGGAATCAACGGTAATATCTGCTGCGAAGCCGATGGCAACGCCTGAACCGGAATCAGCGGAGCCGGGGACGCTCGTCTTGCAGGCGAAGGACGTGAGCGATGCGGTTGACAGAACAATCACCATCGCGGTCAATGAGGAAAAGTATAACCGGATTCTGCTGCCTGTCTCTGTCGCGGAAGGTTTACAGGCTGAGATCCTGCGGCTTCAGGGCAGCCGGTTCACACTGGACTTCAGACATGATAATATTCTTCAGCTTCTTGAAGAGAATAAAGGTAAGCTTACGGCCGGGTCACAAATTCAAATGATCTTCACTAAACTCGGAACAAAGGACGTTTCCCTTCCGGATGTGAAGCCTTGGATTCCGGCAGGGCCGGCCTATGAATTTGAATTCGGCGTAACGGCAGCCAATAAAGACTTACTCAAGCTGGCTGCTTTCAGAAGTCCGGTGCAGCTTACCTTAAAGGCTGGTGAACTTGGCGGACAAGTGGATCTGTATCCCTTGCTGGGGATCTACTCCTACAATGAGCAGCTGAAGAAATGGGATTATGTCAGCGGCAGAATAGATACAGCTAAACAGGAAATTAGCGCGGAACTCAGTCATTTCAGCCTTTACACCGTATTTGCCTACGACAAAACGTATGCCGATGTGCCAGGAGATCACTGGGCGTACAAGGCTATCCACATCTTGACGGCAAAGCATGTGATTAATGGAATGACGGAGAATACCTTCAATCCGTCAGCAAAGGTCACACGCGCACAATTTACAGCATTGCTTGCCAAAGCGCTGCAATTAAAGGGAGACGATCCGGCTCCATTTACGGATGTAGCTGCCGGCAGCTGGTATGCCGGTGATGTTGCTGCGGCTTATCAGGCGGGCATCATTACCGGAAGAAGCGGGACACGGTTTGCGCCTAATGAAGCGATAACCCGGCAAGAGATGGCAGTGATCCTGGCCAAAGCATTGGACAAGGCAGGCGGTATTGGCCTGGCAGGGGGAACAGCATCCTTCCGGGACAGCGGGGAAATTTCAGCCTGGGCACAGGCAGCCGTTCAGCTTGTACAATCTGCCGGTTTGATGAAAGGCTATACCAATGGAGCCTTTAAGCCTGGGGCTTATGCCACCCGGGCAGAAGCGGCACTAACCATAGAGCATTTGATAAGGCAGAGCAGCAGAAGTTGACTTGAGCAGTTTAAGGGCCGCTATAGCGGCCCTTAAACTGCTGTTATGCCACAGAAAGGATGTATTATGAAAAACAGGAAAAACTCGCTGGGGGTTAGGCTTATTCAACTGTTTGCGGCGATAACGATACCGCTGCTGTCCGTGCTTTTTGCAGGAGGATACTATGCCAAGCAAAATGTACTGGCGCAGGTGTCCAGATCGTATCAGAACCTGGTCAACTCCAATTTGAAAATGATGGAGAGCAGCCTTGAGGATATTACGATTAATCTGGTCGATATTGTCGATCATGATGAGAGCTTTCTTCAACTCAACCGGCCGGGACTGACAGATTCTGAGTATTTTTTTGCCCGTATGGGAATTATGCAAAGAAATCAGGCTTATCAGGCCTATTACCATAGCGTGGACATGTTCTATCTGTACTCCAGCGTCAATGATACGTTGACCCTGTCCAATGTACTCGGAACGACGGAGGAGTACATGGATGAGGTGCGGGCCTGGATTACGGACAGGGTTCACAATGACGATCAATTAGAACCGCTGCAGTATAAATGGACAATCATCAAGATTGCGGGAGATTACTTTCTCAACCGGACAGTCGGCAACAATCTGGGCAATCCCTCCTATATCGGTGCGCTCATCCGGATTGACTCCATGCGCTCCCCGCTTAGCAACCTGAATCTGCAATCCGGCGGTGATGTGCTTATTGTGGATAATGAAGGGAATATCTTAACCAGTCCTTCAAAGTCAAACGGCTACGACTTTAAGCTGCCGCGCGAGAAGCTGGACCAGAATTCTTCGTTTTCTTTTACGCGTGACGGGGTGAAACTGTTCGTGGTGTCCAGCCAGTCAGCCGCTCTGGGGATCAATCTTTCCGTGGTCATCCCCGATTCAGAGCTGCTTCAGGGCTTGAATATCTTCCAGATGATTATTAATGTATTGCCCTTTTTTATTTTGATCATTCTACTGGTTTACTTATATTATTTCCGCCGTATGGTCATCCGCCCGATTCTGGATTTGCTGGGCGGCATTCACCGCATCAGAAAAGGGTCTATGGAAACCCAGCTGCCTGCTTCCAACCTGATAGAGTTTCAAGCACTGAACCAAGCGTTCAATACCATGGTTGTAGAAATTCAAAATTTGAAAATTGATGTATATGAGGAACGGCTGAATGCCCAAAAGGCAGAGATGAAGCATTTACAGATGCAGATTAATCCTCATTTCTTTTTGAATACACTCAATATTATTTTTCAGCTTGCCGACCTGCAGCGTTACGAATTAGTGAAAAAGACGGTGCGCCATCTGGTGCAGTATTTCCGCTTTATGCTTCAGGTCAAGGATAACAGCATTACTTTGGGACAAGAGATCGAGCATCTCCGCAACTATCTTGAAATTCAAAAGATGCGCTACCAGCAGTCCTTTGATTTCCGGATCACCCTGGCTGAGGAGCTTCGCAGCGCCGTTATACCGTCACTGATTGTCCAGCCCTTTGTCGAAAATGCCATGCTGCACGGCATAAGTTTGAAAGCAGAAATCTTTCATCTGGAGATTTCGGCATACCGCTCGGAGGAAGTGGCCGATACCATGATCGTTGAAGTCACGGATAACGGTAAAGGCGCCGGGGCCGGGAAGCTGCAGGAGTTGAATGCACCCGATTATACACCGGCCGCAGATGAAGGGCATATCGGAATCTGGAATGTGAAACAGCGGCTGGCCATGATTTACCGGGGCAAGGCCGGGATTCACTTCAGCGATAATGAGCCATCCGGATTCCGCGTGCGGATGAGCCTGCCCATTGAATATACAGAAGAGGAACGATGAGAGATGCGATTATTAATTGTAGATGATGAACAGTTCGCTGTGGAGGGGCTGCTCTATTGCTGTGATTGGAAGGCGCTTGGGGTCGAAGAGGTTTTGACGGCGGACAGGGCGGACAGGGCCAGGGAGATGCTCAGCGCGAACAGAATAGAATTGCTGATTTGTGATATTGAGATGCCGGATGAAGACGGTCTGTCGCTGGTCGCTTGGGTGAGGGAGCATTCTCCCTGGACAGAGTCGATCTTTCTGACCTGCCATTCCGAATTCTCCTATGCCAAGAAGGCCGTTAACCTGGGGAGCTTTGATTATCTGCTGAAGCCTGTGGACACAGAGGAGCTGTTGTCTGCCGTCTCGGGAATGATTGCCGCCATCCGCGAGAAGGAAGAGTATGAATCCTACAACAAGATGTACCATAAGTATCTGAATCTGTGGCAAAAGGAAAAGCCGAAACGGGTAGAGCGCTTTTGGCAGGATTTGCTGTCGCGCAGCATTTTATCTTTTGGAGACTTTGTTGACCGGGAGCTGGCAAGTGCGGGCGTGGGGCTGCATCCCGGCGATCTGGTGCTTCCCGTGCTGATCAGCATTGAGGAATGGTCCAAGCCGCTCAGTCCGCGCGATCAGGAAATTATGGAATATGCGGTGAAAAAGGCGGCGGAGGAATGCTTTACGGAAGAGCATCCCGGCGAGGCTGTTACAGATAAAAGCGGGGTGATCTTCATTCTGCTGTATGCCAAAGGCGCACCGGGGGAACCGTCTAAGGAGAAGCTTAGCCTGCAGGGGCTGACGGCCACGGGGAAACGGTTCATCACGATTTGCCAGGAGCTGTTCTTCAGTATAGTGACCTGCTATGTCGGCTCATTCAGACCCCTTCAGGAGCTGCCCGGAATGTGTGAAAGCCTGAAGAGCATGGAGCGTGACAATATTTCCCGGACCCAATCGGTACTGTTGTATGTACCACAGGAACAAGTGCTGCTGTCTCCGGATTCGGATGAGATTGAACTCAGCGATTTACTTGCTTATATGCTGAACGGCAAGCGGGAGTCCGCTGTCCGTTTCATTCATAACCTGACAGAGAAATTGGAAGCCAGTCCCGGTTTCCAGGGAAGAAATCTCGATGCCCTGCATCAGGATACCCTGCAGATGATCTACCACTTCCTGCAGGTCAGGGGAATCAATGCCGGAAGCATTGCCATGTTCACAGACTGGACCACCGCCCGCATTAGGGGATTGCTGCAGTACAGGCATTGGGTGGAAGGGATGGTGTCGGCAGTCATGGAAGCGGAATTCGAGCGGCAGGAAAAGGGCGGGGTGATTGAGCGCTCCATCCGCTACATCCAGCAGAATGTGGAGGAGGAGATCTCCCGGGATATTGTGGCGGATTATGTGGGACTGAATCCGGCTTATCTCTCCAGACTGTTCAAAAAGGAGACCGGCCAGAACCTTATTGATTTCCTGATTGCTGTGAAGATGAACCGCACCCGCGAGCTTCTGGACACTACGGAGATGTCGGTTAGCACGATAGCACAGCAGGTAGGCTACAGCAATTTTTCACATTTCACCAAAATGTTCCGCAAGCAGTTCGACGTAAATCCGCAGGAATACCGTAAAGTCACAAAACGATTAGACTAAGGTTATAAAAACGGCAGTGCCCTTGCAGGCAACTCCTTATAATGAAGCCATAACCCAATAAGAAGGTGTGGAACTATGGCTTCGGAAAAAGCAGTACAAACACAAATCGGCAGCTCGCAGCCCAATTCGAAATGGAAAACCCTCTGGAAATATAGGGCCTTGATTGTTCTGGCGCTGCCTGGCGTGCTGCTGATGATAATCAATAATTATCTGCCCATGTTCGGTATTTTTCTGGCCTTCAAGGACCTGAACTATACGGAAGGCATATGGGGAAGCAAGTGGATCGGACTGGACAACTTCAAGTTCCTGTTTGCTTCAAACGACGCTTGGCTGATCATCAGGAACACACTGCTGTACAACATCAGCTTCCTGATTATTAATACGGTACTTGCCGTGTTGCTGGCACTTCTGCTTAATGAGGTCAAGAATAAATTAGCCTCCAAATTCTTTCAGAGTACAGTGATCCTGCCCAACTTTATTTCCATGGTCATTGTCGGGTATATCGTCTATGGATTTTTGAATCCGGAGCTGGGATTCCTCAATAAATTTATTCTGGAGCCCTTCGGACTGGACCCCAGAAACTGGTATGCGGAAGCGCAGCATTGGCCTTATATTCTGACCATAGTCAATACCTGGAAGGGTGTGGGTTACTCGGCGGTTGTCTACCTGGCAGCAATTGTCGGGATTGACTCGGAATATTATGAAGCTGCCGTCATTGACGGGGCAAGCCGCTGGAAGCAAATGACCAAGATTACGATTCCGCTGATTGCTCCGATCATTATCATCATGACCCTGCTGGCGATTGGCCGGATTTTCAATGCTGACTTTGGACTGTTCTATCAGGCAACCATGGCTTCCGGCATGATCAAAGAGACAACGGATGTTATTGATACTTATGTATACAGGGCGTTAATGGTTACCGGTGATACGGGACTCGCCTCCTCGGCAGGGCTGCTGCAATCGGTTGTCGGCTTTACACTTGTCATCACTGTCAACCTGATTGTCCGTAAATTCAGCAAAGAAAATGCTTTGTTCTAAAAGGAGAAAATCATGATCAACAAACGAACGAATCCCTTCATCCTTATTTTCCTGTCCCTGTTCAGCTTGGCTTGCCTGATCCCGTTCTGGCTTGTGTTTATGATTTCGCTTGCCGATGAAGATTGGGTCACCGTCCATGGATACAGCTTCTGGCCCGGAAAGTTCAGTCTGGTTGCTTATCAATACTTGTTTGAGGATGCCGGGAAAATCCTGCGGGCTTACGGTGTCTCTGCCTCGGTAACGGTAATTGGTGTCGTTGTCAGCCTGTTCGTGACTTCGGCAATGGCCTATGCGTTATCGCGGAAGGAGTTTCCGCTAAGAGGTGCTCTGAGCATCTTCATCCTGATTACGATGCTGTTCTCGGGCGGCTTGCTGCCCTGGTATCTTATCTACACCCGGTTCCTGCATGTTCAGGATACACTCATGGCCCTGATCATTCCGGGTCTGATCGGCGGGTTCAATGTCATCATCATGCGGACATTCTTCACCAACAGCATACCGCCTTCCCTGATTGATTCATCCCAGATCGACGGTGCCGGAGAATTCAGAACCTATTTCAGCATCATTCTGCCGCTGTCCCTGCCGGTAATGGCCACCATCGGGCTGTTCACTACCGTATCCTACTGGAACGACTGGTTTACAAGCCTGGTCTTCATCCAGAACGAGAAGCTGTTCTCCCTGCAATATTTGTTGACCAAAACTTTAATGAATGCTTCATTCCTGCAGAGTATTGCCAACAAGGCCTACAGCTCGACCGCACAGGTCACAACACCACTGGAATCCATCCGGATGGCGATGGCCATGATTGCCATCGGACCGCTGGTCCTGGTCTTCCCCTTCCTGCAGAAGTATTTCGTAAAAGGCCTTACCGTAGGCGCTGTGAAAGGCTGATCCCGGCCTAATGCTGGATTAGTATATGCAAGCTGAGGTTGTACCGCAAAACCGCAAAACAATGTTCCGCAAAAAAAGAAGTATTCCAGGGAGGTCTACTATTTATGAAGTGGTTAAAAAAGAGTTCCGCTTTGTTGACAACACTGCTGTTGACGTCAGTCGTAGCAACAGGCTGCGGCGGGAATAATGCTGCGAATTCACCGGCCGGCACAGCTCAGCCGGAGAGTACAGCCAGCTCTGAACTAAAGCCTTACGAAGTTGTAATGGTATTTCCTGATGCGCCTCAGAATGATAATCAGCTCGTACAGGATGCGATGAATGATTATCTGAAGAAGACGTATCCGGAGCTTAATGTAACTGTCAAGCTGAATCCTATTGACTGGGGCGCCTGGAGCGATAAAACAAACCTGATGATGGCCTCCGGCGACAAAATGGACCTGCTGTTTACGGCGGACTGGCTGGGATTCCAGCAACAGGTGACCAAAGGCGGGCTGCTGCCGCTGGATGATCTGCTAGCTAAATACGGTGCGGATATCGAAGCGGTGGAAAAGGATTATCATGATCCGGCTAAACGCGGCGGCAAGCTTTACGGTATCCATACCCATCAGGAGCTGGGAGGTACACAAGGCGTTTATCTAAGCAAAGAGCTGGTGGACAAATATAACTTTGATCTGAGTGTGCTGAAGTCCGGTAAGGTAGAGGACCTGGAGCCGATGCTGCAAACGATCAAGGAGAATGAACCGGGAGTTACCCCTCTGGTGGCGCCAAGCTTCCCGCTCGAAGCTTATTATTCCTCCACTAACCTGGATTCCATTGCAAGCATTGCTGCTATTAACACCGTAGGAACACCGGCAGATGATTATACGGTTATCAATTCATACACTACTCCACGGTATATGGAGCTTGCCAAGCTGACTAACAAGTGGTATAAGGCCGGATATATTAACAAGGATGCACTGACTCCCGGTCTGGATGCATGGAAGAAAATCCAGGCAGGCAAAGGCTTCGCCTATGTTACCGATATGGATATTATCGCTGATATGGAAATCGGCAAAGCCGCCGTTTCACCGAATGGTTCGATTAAAGCGGGCCGCGAGATGCTGCAGATTCCGCTCAATATTGACCGTCTGCAAACCGGCAAGATGACAGCAACGATGTATGCGATTTCAAAAAGCTCTGAGGATCCGGAGCGCGCCATGATGCTGCTTAATCTCTTTTATAAGGACAAGGAATTGCTGACCCTCTTTAACTTTGGGATTGAAGGAACACACTATGTGCTGAAGGACGGACAAATTGCGCTGCCGGAAGGCAAAACTACAGACAACGTAGGCTACTACCACGATATTATGTGGCAGCTCGGCAACCAAATGCTGAACTACACCCGTGTAGGCGAAGATCCGAACAAATACCAGAACTACGAGAAATTCAACGAACAGATTACAGCTAACCCTTCGCGCATTTTTGGATTTATCTTTGATCCGGAGCCGGTGAAAAATGAACTGATCTCGATCGACAATGCCAACAAAACCTTTGTTGACGGACTGAAGTCCGGTCAGCTCGATCCGGAAGAGGTGCTCCCTAAGATGCTGGAGAAGCAAAAAGCGGCAGGAGCGGACAAAGTTATTGCAGAAGCGCAAAAACAGCTTGATGCCTGGCTTAAAGAAAACGGTAAGAAATAGTCAAAGCTCCATTACCAATTTCATTACCGTCAGACAAGGGGCATAATCCTTCGGTTATGTCTCTTGTCATTTTTGGTCTATGGCTATAGATAAATAGAACATATAGGAGTGATTGAATTGAACCATACGAAATGGTGGCAGACAGCAGTTATTTATCAGATCTATCCAAGAAGCTTTCAGGACAGCGACGGGGACGGAATCGGCGATCTGCGCGGGATTATTAACAGACTGGACTATCTGGAGCAGCTTGGGATAAACGCAATCTGGCTTAGCCCCGTATACAAGTCGCCCAATGACGACAACGGCTATGACATCAGCGATTATCAGGATATTATGACCGAGTTCGGAACCATGGCAGACATGGATGAATTAATCGGACTTGCCCGGCAGCGCAGCATCCGGATTATTATGGATCTGGTGGTCAACCATACCTCGGATGAGCATCCGTGGTTCATCGAAGCCCGCAAGGGAAAAGACAACCCGTACCGCGATTATTATATCTGGCGTGATCCTGTGAACGGCGGGGCTCCAAACGCCCTGCGTTCAACCTTCAGCGGATCGGCCTGGGAGCTTGATGAGACGAGCGGCCAGTACTTTCTGCATTTGTTCAGCCGCAGACAGCCAGATCTGAACTGGGAGAACGGGAAGGTCCGGCAAGAGGTATGGGACATGATGAATTTCTGGCTGGACAAGGGGGTTGGCGGATTCCGCATGGATGTCATTGATCTGGTCGGCAAAATACCGGATCAGGAGATCACCGGAAACGGTCCGAGGCTTCATGAGTATCTGCAGGAAATGAACCGGGAGACCTTCGGCAAGCATGATGTGCTGACGGTGGGAGAGACTTGGGGCGCGACCCCGGAAGTAGCCAAGCTATACTCCAGTCCGGACCGGAACGAGCTCTCGATGGTGTTCCAGTTTGAACATATCGGCCTGGATCAGCAGGACGGGGGGGAGAAATGGGATTTGAAGCCCCTGAATGTAAGCGAATTGAAGCAGGTGCTGGCGAAATGGCAGACGGAGCTCGGGAACGAGGGCTGGAACAGCCTGTTCTGGAACAATCATGATTTGCCGAGAATTGTGTCCCGTTGGGGAAATGACAGGCAGTACCGTGTGCAAAGCGCCAAAATGTTCGCTATTCTTCTGCATCTAATGAAGGGCACGCCTTATATTTATCAAGGCGAGGAGCTCGGAATGACCAATTATCCGGTGCAGGAGATCAGCGAAGTGCAGGATATTGAGAGCATCAATATGTATCATGAACGTCTTGCAGGGGGCTATGCGAAGGAGGATATTATTCATTCCATTAACGCCAAGGGAAGAGATAATGCCCGCACTCCGATGCAATGGGATGCCGCCCCGCACGCAGGTTTCACCACCGGAGAGCCGTGGCTGCATGTGAATCCTAATTACATGGAAATTAATATGGAAGCCAATCTGGAAGACCCGGATTCGGTGTTCCATTGCTACCGTAAACTGATTGGGCTGCGGAAGAACAACCCGATTGTGGTCTGGGGCGATTTTGAACTGGTGACAGGCGTGCCGGATCAGGTGTTCATGTACTTCCGCCGGTATGAGGGACACACCTGGCTGGTAACCGCTAATTTCAGCGGGGAAGGGACAACGCTGGAGTTGCCGGAGATCGGTCAGGCCGGGGAGTTTATCATTGGCAACTATTCCAGATATGAAACGGACTTTAAGGAATTGCAATTACAGCCGTACGAAGCATTTGCCGTTAAACTAAAGTAGGCCTTGCCTCCAGCCGGGGCAGCATCGGATACAAGCGATGCTGCCCCGGCTTTTTGCGGCGGTTCTCCAGGCAGCTGTGCTGCCGGCCCGCAGCTGCCGGTTTGAGCTTTAACGCAGATTCTTTCCCTGCTTCTGCACCTCTTTGTAATATTCGGAAGGTGTAACGCCCACGAACTTTTTGAACACTTTACTGAAATGATAAGGATCATCCAGTCCCGTCAGATAGCCGATTTCACCGAACGGCAGGTGCGTGGCTTCAATCAGCTCCTTCGCATGATTGATCCGCACGCGGTTGACATAGCGCATGATGCTCTGGCCGGTCAGCTTGGTGAAGACGCGGTTCATGTAGTCGTAATTGCAGTCGAATTCCTGCGCAATCCGGCTTCCGGTTATTTTGTCTGTGTAGTGCTCGTGAATATAGTCCAGCAGGGCATGAACTTTAATCAGGGGTTTGGTAGTGCTGCCTTCTTGTTCCTGAAGGGCTGCGATGAAATGCTCCCGGGAAACTTCAATCAGCCATTCAGTGAACTTCAGGGCGGTTAACCCGCGGTTGAAGTATTTTCTTCTGTATAAACGGAGCATTTCATTCATTGTGTGATAAGAAAGAGACAGGACTTTTTTGGACAAAAAACAATGTTTCGGAAAGTGGCAGATGGAGCTGCCTCCTTCGGTTAGCTGCGGTTCTTCCTCCAGAATGAGGCGCCTGGCCATCGTAAGCATATCCTCCACTTGAACGGATTTAATATCCGGGTGTTCAAAATGAATATAGTAATAGTCGCAGATATGCTTTTCTGTTCCCGTATGCTCTATATTTGGCTCTAAAACAAGGAGATCCCCCTTCTTGAGCACGTAATGGGTTTCGTTCTCCCTAAGGTGGAGCTCGCCGCTTTTGACCAGATACAGAACATACTCGTTTGTTGTTCTTTTGAAATGGAGCCAGGGCTGCTTATAGGATACGAACCCCATCAGCTTGATTCTCGGCAGTGTTCCGATGTTAACGGCAAGCAAGCGTGTCGCCCCCTTACGGTTATTGAAAAGTAGTTTTTGTACAAAAAGGGTATGTTTCCGCCATGTTTGTTTATTCTAGCACACTCTATACTGAAGTTGTAATAAAAACGATGCTACAAGGGGCAGGAGTGGTGGAGCTTGAGAAAAGTGAAAGTCGGTGTAATCGGTCTTGGCGGAATATCGGACATGCATATTTCCGGACTTTTGGACAATGAAGAAGCGGTTCTCTGGTCGGTTTGCGATTGCAAGGAAGAGGTGCTGGCAAGACGGGGAGAACAATATAACATTCCGGAAGCAAGGCAATATCTGAGTTACGAAGAAATGCTGGCAGACCCTGAGCTTGAGGCTGTGAGTATCGGTACGCCGAATTATAACCACTATGAAATTGCCTGTGAGGCAGTCAGACAGAAAAAGCCGTTCGCTCTGGAAAAGCCGGTAACGCTTGTGGCGGAAGAAGCGGCTCAGCTGCGGGATCTGGTGATGGAATCGGGCCTGCCGCATATGATCTGCTTCAGTTACCGTTACAAAGCTGCAGTCAGATATGCGAAATGGTTAATGGAGCAGGGTGCAGTGGGAGAGGTCAAGCATGTCTACGGCCAGTATCTGCAAGGCTGGGGCCTGCATGAAGACCTTCCGCTGATCTGGAGATTCCGCAAGGAACTGACCGGGTCAGGCGCGCTTGGCGATCTGGGCTCGCATTTGCTTGATCTTCAGCGGTTCCTTGCAGGCAATGTGCAACGGGTAATGGCCGATGCGGATACAATCATCAAGGAGCGCTCCCTGCTTGAAGAAGACGGGGAAGGCAAGGGCGGGGTTGATGTGGATGACTTCTGCCATGTGCTGGCCCGGCTTGAGGGAGGAGCTTCCTCGACGATGGCGATATCGAGATTCGCATTCGGCCGGGGCAACTTCCAGCAGCTGGAGATCTTCGGAGAGCGGGGCGCGCTGCTCTACAACCTGGAGGAAGAGGATGTCCTGTATGTGAAGCTGGCCGAAGCCGGTGACGAGACCTTCAGAAAAGCTGAGATTCCTGAACAATTCCATGTCGCGCAAATGACATCCTTCATCAATCTCGTGACCGGCAAGGGTGACGGGTATGATGCCACCATGGAGGACGGCTACATCAATCAGCAGGCTCTTGATTCCATCATTACGTCCATGACAGAACAACGCTGGGTTACTATTTAACAGGGGGGACAATCATGTCTATAATCAAAGTTACAGTCTGGAACGAGTATCGCCACGAAAGACATAATGAAGAGGTTAAAGCAATTTATCCGGAGGGCATCCATACAGCGATTGCCCGTTATTTGAACACACAGGAAGATATGGAAGCAAGAACGGCAGTTCTGGATGAACCGGAGCACGGCCTGACCGGCGAAGTGCTGGAGCAGACGGATGTGCTGCTCTGGTGGGGACATCTGGCCCATGACGAAGTCAGCGACGACATCGTGAAAAAGGTGCAGCAGCGGGTACTGGGCGGAATGGGGTTGATCGTGCTCCACTCCGGACACAACTCCAAAGTGTTCCACACCCTGATGGGCACCAATACCGGCGCGCTGAAATGGCGGGATGACGGGGAGAAGGAGCGGATCTGGGTCATTGAGCCGGGGCATCCGATTGCCAAGGGTCTTGGACAGTATATTGAGATTCCGAAGGAAGAAATGTATGGCGAACGCTTTGAGATTCCGGCGCCGGATGAGCTCATCTTCATCTCCTGGTTCGAAGGCGGGGAAGTGTTCCGCAGCGGCTGCTGCTACAAGCGCGGACAGGGCAATATCTTTTACTTCAGACCCGGGCATGAGACTTTCCCGGTCTATCACCAGCCTGAGGTGCTTCAGGTGATCAGCAACAGCGTCCGCTGGGCGGCCAAACCCGAGCGTGTGGAAGTCACTTACGGCCGCGTAGCCCCGCTGGAACTGATCCCTTAAATTACAAAAAAACCATTGCGGTCGGGAGCGATTGCAATGGTTTTTTGTATTAATATCGTATTTGAACTCTGCCGACAACTCATTCCCGTTTCTGCCGAATGTGACAGGGAAGGCGGGTGCTTCCGGATTCGTCAGGGTGATCATGAATGCAAAATACGCTGACGCTTTAACGTTTACGGGTAGTATTCAAATCGTAATGTTTCTGGTATAGTTTAAACGTAATTATTACGATTAAACTACGGAAGGAGCTCTATGATGATGAAACATACGAAAATTCTGCTATTCATCTGTATGATGTTGACTGCTAATCTGCTGGCCGCATGCAGCGCGTCCAATAACAATCATCCGGCCGGTCTTCAGCAATCAGAGCCTGCAGCAGGCTCCACGAAGGGCGAAGCCCCGGAAGAGTCCTTTGATCCGCAACAAATGGTGGATGCCTCAGGAGCAAAGCTTGAATTTGATTCGAAAGTAGAGAAGGTAGCCTGCGTTGTGTCCCTTTGTGTGGATATTATGGCGGAGCTTGGTATGGTGCCTGCCGCAATTGGAGAGAGTGGCGTGCGTACTATTGCAACCGCAGAAGAGTTCTACGGAGAGCAGGGGACAACCTTCCCCTCCATTGGCGGGAGCTTCTTCGAGCCTAATCTGGAGGATATTATTACAGTGAAGCCTGATCTGGTTATCGGGTTGCTTGGTGCACACGATTCCTTGCGTGAGGGACTTGCAGGTGTAGTTCCCGTGTATCTGGCCCAACCCAAAACGTATACAGATTCGATTACACTTCTGGAGACTATGGGGAAGCTTACGGGACGGACGGGCGAAGCCAAGGCTGCCGCCGAGAGATTTCTCGGCAAGCTTGATGAAGCGAAGCAGAAAGCACCCAAGGACAAAAAGGCATTGATCATGTATGGATCAGATGTCAATTTTTCAATCGTTACCGACAGTGGTCTCGGGGGCTCCGTATTAAAGGAAATAAGCCATTATCCGTTTAAGGTGAATGACCCGTCGGAGGATCCTTATGGAGAAGGCAGTATCCAGTATTCACTGGAGAAGCTGCTGGAGGAGAACCCGGATGTGATTTTTGTAGAGAGCTATTCCTATAGCCCAGGCACAAAAGCACTGTCCGGGCAAATGCAGGAGCTGCCCTTGTGGAGCAAGCTTAAAGCTGTTCAGGAACAGAATGTGATTGAAGTCCGTTCCCCGATCTGGGGAGACGGCCGCGGAACCCGTTCACTTGGCATTCTAATAGATGAAGCGCTGGAAGCCTTGTATCCGGATAAGTTTTAAACAGGAGAAGGTGAATCCGGATGCGAATAGAACCGCAAATCAGCGGGATGGGCAGAAGAGGTGTACTCCTTCCGGTCGTCATATTCTGTACACTGTTTGCAGGGACGGCCCTCTTCAATATAAGCTCGGGGTCACCGGAGATCCCGTTGCAGGAGCTGGGCGGTATTATTTTTCAGCGGACAGGCAGTGATCTGCAGAGAACAGTGATCTGGGAGATGAGAATTCCCCGGGTCCTGCTGGGCCTGCTTGCCGGGATGATGCTTGGCGCTGCTGGCGCGCTAATGCAGGCTGTAATGAATAACAGGCTGGCAGGACCTGAGCTGCTGGGCGTGTCATCGGGAGCCTCGCTTGCCATGGCTGCTGTAACCGTGCTGCATTTACCGGTTGCAGTCCTTATGCATCCGGCAGTCGCTTTGTTTGGAGGTCTGTCCGGCGGATTATGCGTCGTGCTCTCAGCAAGAGGGAGCCGGGGGGCGGCCGGCATGCTTCTGATTGGCATGTCTGTCTCTGCTGTTCTGAACGGATTGCTTATTGTCCTGATTGCACTTGCGACAAGCAACGATGTAAACCTGCTTTACACCTATTTGCTTGGTTCGCTTGCTAACCGCAGCTGGGATCATATCCTGCCTATGCTGCCCTGGACCTTTATTATACTTCCCGTGGCTTTTGCGTTCACCCGTACGCTTAATATGCTGCAGCTGGGGGATGAAGCAGCCGCAGGACTCGGGGTTAAGGTGCTGCGTGTACGTATTCTTGTCCTGGGTGTCTGTACAGGATTGGTAGCCATAACCGTTGCCCAGTGCGGCCCCATCGGGTATATAGCCTTGATTGCGCCGCATATCATTCGTACCCTGCTGGGAATAGTGGATATACGCCGGATGCTGCCGTTAGCCGTGTTAGCTGGCGGCGTCTTGTTAGTGATGGCGGATACAGTTGCCCGGTTATTGTTTTATCCTATGGAAATTCCCGTCGGGGTGTGGACAACGCTGCTCGGCGGGAGCGTGTTCCTGCTGCTGTTTTTAAAGCGTCAAGGAGGAGGAAGCAATGATTAAGAAAGGGGGCAAGGCAGGGGTTCAGGGCCTGAGCACAAAAGGAATCTGTTGTTGCCTTCTGCTGGGCATCTCGGTGTTGTTCATTCTGCATATTGGCCTTGGTAAAACTCCACTGACTCCTGGGCAGGTCATGCAGGCCTTGCTTCATCACGGCAGCGAGGAGGACCTGCGTTATATCGTCTGGAATTTAAGATTGCCGCGTGCGTTAATTGCCATTGCCGCCGGCCTGATGCTGGGTACTGCCGGAGCCATCCTGCAGGTTGTCATGCGGAACCCGCTAGTAGAACCCGGTCTTGTAGGTGCATCCTCCTGTGCTGTGCTGTCTGCCGTGCTATGGCTTACCTTTGCCGCTGAACCGCTGGTCCAATCCGTACCGCTTACGGTTGTCGCCTTATTGGGCGGACTGGGGGCCGTGTTACTGGTTATTACCCTCAATGCCGGACATGCCGGCAATAGAACACGGCTTGCGCTAACAGGCCTAATTGTGACCGCCGTACTACAGTCGGCAACATCGCTGTTTCTTTTACAGGGTCAACAGGGATTGTCCGCCATTTTGTTGTGGACGTTTGGTTCCCTGAATGGACGGAGCTGGTCCAGCTGGTCCTTGCTCTGGCCTTGGACGATAATAGGCCTGGTGCTGTCCATGCTGTATGCGAGAAAAGCCGAACTGCTTCAATTAGGAGATGCTGCTGCCACCGGACTGGGCCTTAGCGTAAACCGTTCCAGAGTAATTCTGCTGATTATTGCCTCAGGGTTAACGGCAGCCTCGGTCTCCGTAGTAGGCGCTATCGGCTTTGTCGGACTTATAGGACCACATATTGCTTCATTGCTTGCAGGACGAAGACCAGTTGTGTTATTTCCGGTCAGTGCTTTGTTCTCAGCCCTGTTATTGCTCACTTCAGATTGGATTGGACAAAGCATCACACTCAGGCTTCCATTTCCGGGCATGGAGAATCATCAGACCAGTCTGCCGGTTGGGGCGGTTACCACGCTGCTGGGGGCGCCGTTCTTTTTGTTTCTTTTGCGGAAATCGCTGCTGAATAATGATTCGGGCTGATTGAGGCTATGTATTCGAAAAGTGTGTTAACGTAAAATAAATATGTAAACAGAGCAGCCGCGCTACTAAAGCCGGCTGCTCTGTTTGTGTAAAACCACTCAGGACGTTCCAGACTAAGTTCGGGCAGTAATGTGACTTTTTTCATAATTAAGTTACAAATTTCGACCGGCTCCCTGCGGCAATTCTAGTTCAAAAGTATAATTTTGCAGCACTTTACATAAAAATGGGTTTTGCTTGATCCTTGGACGCTAGCATATAAGACGACAAGCGGTGGACAATTATGGTAAAGGCCGCCGATCTATTATCTAAGGAGGCAGGACATGAAGAGGAAGAAGCATTCAGGTTGGACAAAGAAGCTGCTTAACAGCACGCTGGTTGCAGCGGTTGCTGTGCCGTTGCAATTATTCGCATTCGGAGCCGGAACGGCTGTATATGCTGACGGGCCAAGCGATCCCGCGCCGTACATTGAAGCCAAGGTGGTTAATGAGCGTGCCGGCCAGAAGATTCTGTTCGACAATACCCATGCGCAGACGGCCGGAGCGGCTGACTGGGTGATCGACGGTGCTTTTTCCGACTTTGGCAATGCGCTCGCCCAGGAAGGATATTACGTCAAGGAGCTGCGCAAGACAACTCCGATTACGTCCAGTGACCTGTCCGGTTATGATGTCTTCATCGTGGCTGAAGCCAATATTCCTTATAAAGCCAGCGAGCAGGCGGCAATGGCGGACTATGTGGAGAACGGCGGCAGCATCTTTTTCATTGGTGACCACTACAACGCAGACCGCAATAAAAACCGCTGGGACGGCAACGAGTCCTTCAACGGCTACCGCCGCGGTGCATGGGACAATCCGGCCAAAGGCATGAGTGCTGAAGAAGCCGGTTCTGCCGCTATGCAGGGCGTAGTCAGCTCCGACTGGCTGGCGGAAGAGTTCGGTGTAAGGTTCCGTTACAACGCGCTCGGCGATATTACTGCGAATAACATCGTGGCTCCTGCCCAGGCTTTTGGTATTACCTCCGGCGTATCAGCAGTTGCTATGCATGCCGGCTCTACACTGGCGATCCTTGACCCGGCCCGGGCAAAGGGAATCGTCTATCTGCCGAAGACGAACGCTGCCTGGGGCAATGCTGTGGACCAGGGTGTCTATAACGGCGGCGGTGTAGCGGAAGGCCCTTACGTGGCTGTGGCCAAGAAGGGCGCCGGCAAAGCTGCCTTCATCGGCGACTCCTCCCCGGTGGAGGATATCACGCCGAAGTATCTGCGTGAGGATACCGGCGCACGCAAAACAACATACGACGGCTTCAAGGAAGCCGACGATGCTGAGCTTCTGGTGAACACCGTGAACTGGCTCGCCGAGCAGGAGAGCTATACGGATTTCACCCAGGTAAGCGGCTTGACGCTGGATCAGCCGACTCAGCTCCTGCCGTTCGAAGAGCCGGCGCTGTCCACCGAGCCGCAGCCGGAGCCATGGGCTGCACCGAACGCGGGCTACAAATGGTATGACCGTACCACCTTTAAAGCAGGCTCCTACGGCGGGCCGGCATCTTCTGCGAATGCCTCATATAAATTCACGCATCAGGCTGTGCTGCCGAACGCGCAGAATTTCCAGATCCGCGTCAGTGCGGATAATATTCCGGCGGGCACCAGTGTATCCGGCTTCCAGCTGGGCATCTACCAGGTGAGCGGCGGCGCCCAGATTGCCAAGATCCAGAACAGTGACGGCAGCTGGCCAGGCAGCTACGGCTACAGCGCTAACTTCAGCCTGACTGCCGACCTGAATGGCCATGCCTCCAAGGATCTGACCGTGCAGATTAAGCCGGGCACTACAGCAGCCTCCAATCTGCGTCTGCGCCAGAACGGCACGAATCTGGTGACTGCAGCGGTAACGCTCGGCAACGTTCCGGCAGAGCCGCTGCCGGCCGGGGAAGATCCGATTCCGGCAGCCGTAGCCATCTCCGAAGCCCGGACCAAGGCTGCAGGTTCCCTGGTGACGGTTGAAGGCGTTGTTACGACTGAGCCGGGAATCTTCGGCGGGCAAACCTTTTATCTGCAGGATGGGACAGGCGGATTGTATGTCTACCAGAGCCAAAGCGGGTTCCATGCCGGTGACAAGGTCAAGGTAACAGCTTCTACAGCACTGTACAATACGGAGCTGGAGCTGACTGAAGTAGTTAAGATTGAGAAGACCGGTACAGCAGCGCTGCCCCAGCCCGTTGCCGCACCAGCGGTGAACGACAGCAATCAGGGCCAGCTGCTCAAGCTTAGCAACGTGGAGGTAACGAATATCATCCCCGCTGCTCCAAGCGGTTCCTTCGAATTCGATGCTGTTGCTGCTGACGGGACAAGCAATCATATCCGGGTGGATGTCCGGACAGGCATTACGCAGGACAGCTTCCCGTATGCGGTAGGACAGAAGCTGAATATTACAGGCGTTGCCGCAATCTTCAAAGGCGTCTTCCAGCTCAAGCCGAGAGGTCTTGCCGACTTCAGCCTCCTGGAAGAGGAAGCGGCTCCGGTAACGGCGGCGAAGCTGTCAGCGGAGCCCAATGCTGCCGGCTGGCTGAACCGGTCCGTTGAAGTGAGCCTTGAGGCTGATTCCGCTGCAGCCAAGATTTATACTTCGCTGAACAGCGGTGCGGAAGCCTTGTATAGCGCACCGGTGGCTGTAAGCGAAGACGGCCGGCATACGCTGGCTTATCATGCGGTATCAGCTAAGGGGAAGGCGGAAGCAGCCAAGACGCTGAACCTTAATATCGACACAGCTGTGCCGGCAGCAGTGCTGACGGAGTCCGGCCATGCGGTCGGCGATGTGGCGGAGGACGCACAGCTGAAGTTCGAACTTACTGCTGAGGACAAGCTCTCCGGCGTAGCCTCCAAGCAGCTTCTGCTGGATGGACAGCCGGTAGCGGAAGGGCAGACGATTAGCGCTGCCGGACTGGGCGCGGGGACGCATACTGTTAAATACATCGTGACGGATACCGCAGGCAACACGGCTGAGAAGAGCTACACGTTCCAGATTACAGGCGGAGCTGTACTTGCGAAGGATAAGCCCGGGCAGGCTGTGCTGTCCTCTAACAGCGGCCACAGCAACGGGCTGAGCAACGGCAGCTATACCATAACCATGAATTTGTGGTGGGGCAATAATGCTGCCAGCTACAAGCTTTATGAGAACGGCACACTGATCGATTCCAAGCAGCTGAAGGATATTTCCCCATCTGCCCAGACAGACGGCACAGAAATTCAAGGCAAGCCGAACGGCACCTACGTATACACGGCGGAGCTGACTAATAAATACGGCACAACCAAGAGCCAGCCGCTTACAGTGACGATCCGTGACGCCGCTCCGGGCAAGCCGGTCCTGGCCCATGACAACTGGGACGGAGACGGCTCGTACACAGTAACGATGAATCTGTGGTGGGGGACTAACGCTGCAGAGTACCGTTTATATGAGAACGGAGTGCTGATTGATACGCAGGCGCTGACCGCGGGCACGCCTTCGGCGCAGAGCGCAGGTACAGCCGTCAGCGGCCGTGCTTCCGGTGTGTACGAATACCGGGCAGAGCTGGTCAATGCAGCAGGCGTAACGGAAAGTGACGTGATCAAGGTAACTGTCAGCAAGTAATAAGCTGAACAGGTAACTAGAAGAGCAGCCGGGCGACCGGCTGCTCTTTATATGCAAAGAGGAAGGCGCCGAGAATCCGGGTTACAAGCAGTCTGTAAACAATGTCGTAATATTACACATTTATTGTCGCATTATCCTACTAATAAAAGAGGTTCATATATGTTACCTTATAGGTGGATGTCAGAATACTATATGTTGGAGGTCTTGACGAATGAGCATTGGCATTGGTGTAATCAGCTTTTGGCATGTACATGCCTGGGATTATGTGAAGCAGGTACAGGCGCATGAGGATACGTATATTGCTGCAGTATGGGATGAAGATATATTGCGAGGGCAAGAAGCAGCGGATACACTGCAGGTTCCCTTCTTTGCATCGCTCGGGGATATGCTGGCTCAAGAAGATGTTAACGCTGTCATCGTGGATGCGCCGACTAACCTTCATAAGGATGTAATCACGGCCGCTGCCAAAGCAGGCAAGCATATCTTTACCGAGAAGGTCATTGCTCCAACCGTGCAGGAAACCGAAGAGATTATGACCGAGATTAACCGGAGCGGGGTGAAGTTTACCGTATCCTTGCCGCGGTTGAATGACGGATATACATTGTCCATTTCCGAGATAATCAGCAAGGGGCTGTTAGGCGGAATAACGTATGTCCGGGCCCGCTTATCCCACAACGGGGCGATTGCCGGCTGGCTGCCGGAGCACTTTTATAACAGGGAACAATGTCTGGGCGGCGCTTTGATTGACCTCGGCTGCCATCCGATGTACTTAACCCGGCTGTTCCTGGGTCAGGAAGTGACCAGTGTAAGTGCGAGCTTCGGGTATATCACCGGAAAAGAAGTGGAGGATAATGCAGTAGCAACTTTATCTACTGCTTCAGGAGCCATCGGTGTGGTCGAGGCCGGATTTGTGAACAGCCATTCGCCGTTTACGATTGAGGTTCACGGGACAGAAGGAACGCTGCTCTACGGAACACCTGAGGCGAAATTGCTGCTTAAGAGCAACAAGCTTGAAGCTGCCGCAGAGGGCTGGACGGAGATTCCGCTTAAGGATAATCAGGCCAGTGCCTTTGAACAATGGGTCAATCACATCCAGAGTGATACGGAAGCGGCCCGGAATATCCAGGCTGCCCTGGAGCTGACCCGGTTAATGGAAGCTGCGAACCGCTCGGCTGAAGAAGGACGGGTTATCCCGTTGGCAGATTAAGGTTATGATGTATCAGATGATGTCTCAGCGGCCGGATTTGCTGGAGAGGCTCGATATTACCATCGAGTGGGGACATTATGAAATTTCGGTGCTCCGGTTCCATCTGACTTCTTTCCCCGCCGGAAGAATCATTGATTTCCATAATCATGCCGAGTTTGAATTTCATTTCATTCCCGGCGGTAAAGGAAAGGTGATTCTCGCCGGGCAGGAATATCCCTTGACTAAGGGGATGCTGTACCTGACGGGGCCGGGTGTCATGCATTACCAGGAAGCTGACCCGGATGAAGCTATGGAAGAGTTATGCTTGCATGTTGATATCAGACCCAAAATCAGGCCGGAAGTTAATCCGTGGGAGGTAACAGAGGCGGAGGAGTGTGTCGGCAAGCTGCGGAAGCTCCCGCTGCTCCCGATCCACGACCGGCATCATGCCATGAACTGTTTCCCGGAAGCCTACGAGGCCTGCGAGGTGAAGTTTACCGGATACTATACGGCGATTAGACAGTGTGTAATCAGTATTCTGCTTAGAACCGCCAGGGCTTATGATCCGGAAGGAATCCGGGCGGAGGCGCCGGTGCGGGATATGGTGACCTACAGATATGAATATGCGATCCAGTATATGCGGGCTAATTATTCGGGGGCTGTGACGCTGGATAATGTGGCAGAGAAGCTGAACATCAGCGCCAGGCAGCTGCAGCGGATTTTTAATAAGGCAGATCCGGGTAATTCCTTCACCCATATTCTTGAGAATATCCGGCTCGAAGCGGTATGCCGCAAGCTGTCCGAAGGTAATGAGCCGATTGAAATGATCGCGCAGTCAGAAGGGTTTGCGAATGCCAGCTATTTGCATAATGTGTTCCGTAAGCGGTTAGGAATGACTCCCCGGGCCTACAGGAACGGGAAAACTACGATAAAGTGAGGATGAGTAATATGAGTAAAGTATACCGGATAGGCATCATCGGCTGCGGGGGAATTGCGAACGGCAAACATCTGCCGAGCTTAAGCAAGCTGGACAATATTGAAATGGTAGCCTTCTGCGATATTGTTCAGGAACGGGCAGAGACCGCTGCAGAGCAATATGGAACGGCTGAGGCGAAAGTCTACACCAGTTATGAGGCTTTGCTTGAAGATCCTACGCTCGATATTATCCATGTGCTTACGCCGAATGAATCGCATGCGGACATCTCTGTTGCTGCGCTGGAAGCCGGCAAGCATGTCATGTGTGAGAAGCCGATGGCCAAGACGGCAGCCGATGCCCAGAGAATGGTGGATGCCGCCAAGCGGACAGGCAAGAAGCTGACAATCGGGTATAATAACCGTTTCAGAGAAGACAGCCTGTTCCTGAAAAAACTCTGTGAAACCGGACAACTAGGCCATATCTATTACGCTAAAGCGCATGCCATCAGAAGAAGAGCCGTGCCTACCTGGGGCGTATTTCTGGATGAGGAGAAGCAGGGCGGAGGACCGCTTATTGATATCGGCACCCATGCACTCGATCTTACCTTGTGGATGATGGATAACTACAAGCCGAAGGTTGTTCTGGGCACCAAGTATCATGAGCTGTCCCAGCGGGAAAATGCCGCCAATGCCTGGGGACCGTGGGACCCGGCCAAATTCAAGGTGGAGGATTCAGCGTTTGGCATGATTGTGATGGAGAATGGGGCAACGATTATGCTGGAATCCAGCTGGGCGCTGAACTCCCTCGATGTGGATGAGGCGAAATGCAGCCTCAGCGGAACGGAGGCCGGTGCGGATATGAAAGACGGCCTGCGCATTAACGGAGAACAGCACGGCCGCTTATATAAGAATGAGATTGAGCTGAGTGCAGGCGGCGTAGCCTTCTATGACGGTAAAGCGGAAAGTGCGCCTGACCTGGAAATGAGAAAGTGGATTGAAGCGATTGATCAGGATAAGGATCCGGTGGTATTACCTGAACAGGCCTACGCGGTTTCCCTGATTCTGGAGGCGCTGTATGAATCGGCACGTACAGGCAAGGCTGTATACTTCGATTAAGCCGGAAGAAGAAACCCTATAAACCACAGCCTGCAAAAGTAATTTTGCGGGCTGTTTTTTTGCAGCAATACCTTAGATACTTACGGGTCCCCACAGAGTGCCTGGTCAGCATCTTATGCTAGAGCCTCGCCATGGGATGCTTCACACTGAAATACTGCAGATTTTACAACAATCTCTTCGGGATTTCAGCTGAAAGTAAAGATTGTTGTAGAAGATACAGCATTTTCTCTCTGTTGAGCGGAAATCTGAGACGATTGTTGTATTGCATACAAGATTACGTGCGAACTCCCCGGTAATGAGGTAACCATGTTGTAAAATGTACAACATTTAGGCTGGCCTATAGGCAAACGAGCCGAATGTATGTGAAAAACCAAATACAATATATTTCCGCCGCAGCTGTCCCCGCCTTGGCTACTCGCTTTCTCCTCAAAATATATGGATTGTTTGATTATTCCAACAGCATTCTACATCATGAAGTTTGGGCCGGTCAATGCTTGTCAACACAATCTTCACAACTTATACTAATAATTTTGCAGAGAGCAGGTAAAGGACCGTTCCCCTTTAGCGTGCGGCGCAAAATTGATTTATAATGAACTGGAATTACCCCCTGTTAAAACTTAAAAATGACATGTTGTTATAAACCATAACAATGCTTATAGTGTACTGAAAGCGGAAACAACAGGTTCATGATTATCTACCGGAAGCAGGTTCTCAGATGAAACTTAACCGAATACTTCAGAAGATTAGTATGAGGATTTCCAACATGAGGCTGCAGCAAAAGTTCCTGACAGGTTATCTGGTAGCAAGCGTTATTCCGTTCCTTATTGTGAGCGCTATCATTTATAATCAGGCTGCTACCGGGCTAGAGGAGTCTTCACAGGAATTTGCTTCTATTTATACATCGCAGATTGAGACTTCCTTGAATGAATTTATGAGGGAGTATGATAAAGTCACCAAATCAGTCCTTGTAGATAATGATGTGATTAATAAGCTTGGTGAAGATTATCAGAATAATATGAATGAACGGATCCTTCAGCGGATGACGATTCAGCGTGTGCTTATGCGGGTTGCCGTGCTGAAGACGGAGATAAACAATGTAATGCTGATCGGCCGGGACGATACCGTCTATCAGTATTCGAATATCACCAGCACAGTCAATGAAGCCAAGCTGCTGTCCCAGGACTGGTATAAGCAGATCAAAAATGCCGATAACGCTTTTTTTGTTACCGGACTGCATGACCGCTCCTATTATGAGGATTCGGGGGAAGGGGCTGCGGTAACACTCGGCAGAGTATTGTTTAACTCCGGCGGTGCCATGATGGGAGTCCTGCTGATTGACATGGACCCCTATAAGCTGCTGGAATTGAATCATGATTTTGTGCTGGCCCGGGATAAATACGGTATAAGTGTCATCATCAGTACGGCTACGGGCGATATTGTGTATCATTCAGACGGAGCCAGCAGCCGGGTGTCATGGAGCCAGATACTGGAAGATAACCTTGACTACTCAGCAGAGACGAGCAATAAAGAGCAGATTGTAATTACCGGGAGCACTGAGCTGGGTGACCTGATAATAAAAACCTTGATCCCGCGCAAAAATCTGCTGGTCAAAATCGACAAAATCAAGGTTGTGACCGGGACAACGATTGTTGCCGGATGGCTGGTAATGAGCGCGCTTTCGCTCGGTCTGAGCTATAGAATTACGAAACCGATAATTGCTTTGCGCCGGAGCATGAAGCAGGTCGAGAACGGGCATTATGTGCCTATCGAAAGCGCACGGATTACGAATGACGAGATTGGCAGTCTGGTTAACAGCTACAACAGAATGGTCGGCACAATCCGTACCTTAATAGAGGATGTGTATATTGCCGAGATTAAACACCGTAAGGCGAAATTCCTGGCCCTGCAGAACCAGATTAATCCGCATATGCTGTACAATACGCTGGAATCGATTCGGATGAAGGCACTTATCAAAGGCGATAAGGAAGTCTCGGATATGATTAAGATTCTGGCCCGGATGTTCCGGCTTGCACTCGGTAAGGAAGGGGATCAGCACTCCATCGGGGATGAGCTGGAGTATACGGCCAACTATTTGAAGCTGCAGAATATCCGCTATGACAACCATTTTAATATGGAGATAAGACTTTCAAAGGAAATGCAGCGGTGCCATTTGATCCCGCTCGTCTTCCAGCCTATTGTGGAGAATAGCATCATCCATGGTTTCGAAGACTATAGCACGCCCATGAATATAGTGATTGAAGGCAGATGGGCAGCTGAAGGAGGCATTGTAATCCGGATCTCGGATGATGGCTGCGGCATGTCACGGGTGAAGCAAGAGGAGCTGCAGGGGATCTTGGAGGATGCAAATTCCGATAAATTCAAGCTGGATCAGACCAAGGAACTGATTGGAAAGGGCTTGGGTCTAAAGAATATAGCTGAACGCATTAAATTGAATTATGGTGATCCCTACTATCTGGCCATTGTTCCAAGCGATGAGCGCGGGACGATCATTGAATTATATCTCCCCAGCATTTAACTGCATCTGAGAATCCTATAGAGGAGGTACTTATAATGAAGGTATTCCTGGTAGACGATGAGAAAAACATAGTAGATGGCCTTCAGGCCATTCTGGCCAGTTACGTTCCTGAATGTGAAATCATAGGCTCTGCCAACAACGGACTTGAAGGATATGCCCAAATCCGGCAAAGTAATCCGGATATTATAATTACCGATATCTGCATGCCTAAGGCCGATGGGCTTGAAATGATTCACATGCTGCAGGAAGAGGGCTGCACAGCAAAATTTATCCTGTTAAGCGGTTATGCGGAGTTTGAATATGCCCGTAAAGGGATCCAATTAGGAGTCCAATACTTCTTGAATAAGCCGGTGGAGGAAGAGGAGCTGCAGAAATGCCTGCGCCAGGTTATGGAAAAGCTGCAAGCCGAACAGGCGAAGCTTAAAGAGCTGGCCAGTCTTAAGGTGGAAGTAAATACGCGGATGGTGCAAAGCGCCTTGCGTGATTTAATTGATGCCGGCCTGGACAACAAAATCCATGTAGACGAGCTGCTTAGAATTACCGGGATTCCGCTTGAGAATTCAAGATATATCAGTGCTGTGGCAGAAATTCACAGCGGGGCGGGCAGGCTGGGGGATGCTGAGCTGGAAGCCGTATTCAGCCTGATCGAGTTGGCCTTGGAGCCCTATCAGAAGGTGTATCAGGTACGCTATTCCAGTTCACAAATAGCGGTTGTAATTGTACACAACGGGGACATCCGCTACCCGGAGCTGCAATATGCTTTTCAGGGATTAAGAGAAGAGGCTTCCCATAAATTGAATTGTATTATGACTATAGGAATCGGAGCAATGAAGCGGAATGCCGGTGAAATTGGCGCCTCATTCGAGGAGGCCTGTCACGCATTGAGCTATAAGGTGCTGAAAGGAACGAATTCCATCATTATGTATTCGGAAATGCTGAACTTGTCAGGGAAACGGTATTTGATTCCTGTTGAAACGTTAAATGAGCTGGAGTCTTCCCTGGAGCAAATGGATGAAGAAAGCTGCATACAGCTGATTCGCGGACTTCTGCGTGAAGTAGCGGTAGACCCGGGCAATAACCTTGCTGATCTGCAGTCCTTATGTTTACAAATTCTGCTGGTAAGTGTACGCAAAATGTCCTTCGAGCAAGTTCAGAACCATGATATTCTGGGCAATCATATCCTGGCTCTGGAAGGGATCTCCCGGTTCCGGACCATGGAAAGTCTTGAAGACTGGATGATTCAGGTTATCCGCGGCATCATTGCCTTCAAGCAGGAGCACAATCTTTCATTGAAAAAGGATGTTATAGCAGAGGTTAAGAGCTTTGTAGCGAAGCATTATGATGAACCTATCAGTCTCGCAGAATTATCCTCCCGTTTCTATATTAATTCGTATTATCTAAGCCAGTTATTTAAGCAGAAGACAGGAGACACCTACCTGAATTATCTGGCAAAGATCCGGATCGGCAAAGCCAAAGAGCTGCTGGAAAAAACAAATTATAAGGTGTATGAGATTTGTAAAATGGTTGGTTATTCAGACACCCAGCACTTTACCCGCCTGTTTGAGAAGCTGGCAGGAGTCAAGCCTAGTGAGTACCGCAAGAAATTCTCGCAATAAATTGCAGGGACCTTTTGCCGTCAGGGGAAGGGTTCTTATTTATTTACAAATCCTTAAATATGACCTTGTTAATTCTTAAATGCCCCCCTTTGAGCAAAGAATTTCATTAAAGTATAGTGGGTTGTAAGCGAATACAGAAGGGTGGTTCAACATGAATATCCGGCTTCAAGAAATACTTGAAGGTACAGAAGCAAATTATTTACTTCCTTTTCTATGGCAGCAAGGGGAAGAGGAGCATGTTATCCGGCAGGAAATAGCCCGGGTTAATGAAGCAGGTATCGGTGCTGTTTGTATTGAGGCCCGGCCGCATCCGGATTTTCTCGGTCCAAAGTGGTGGAAGGATATGGACATTATTCTGGATGAAGCCCGCAGCAGGGGGATGAAGGTCTGGATTCTGGATGACGATCACTTCCCGACCGGACATGCCGCGGGGAAAGTCACGGAGGCGCCGGAAGAGCTTCAACGGTTATTCCTGGGTGAACGTTATATTGATACGATCGGTCCGGCGGAAGGGACGTCGCTTCTGCTGGACACCTTGCTGATGAGCGGCATGCGGCCGACCTACTCGACGACTGACTATGCAACAGGTATGAATAAACTGGTGTCAGTAATTGCGGTCCGCCGCGACCCGCACGATGGAACATTGCTCTCTGAAAGTATTGATATAACAGACCATGCTGAGGACGGGATTCTGTATTGGGATATCCCTGAAGGCTACTGGCGGATTTTTATTGTCTCAGAGAATAGGAGCGGCGGCAGCAAGAGCCAGGAGGATTATCTGAATCCGCTGGACCGCGATTCCGTGCGCATCCTGCTGGATACGGTGTACGAGGCTTTTTATGAGCGGTATAAGGATGAGTTCGGGAAGACAATCGCCGGCTTCTTCTCGGATGAACCCGGCTTCTATAATGATACGGCGACCTTTGATTTTGAATCGAAGCCCGGAAAGAAGGGGGTAGTGCTTCCATGGAGCCGGGAAATGCCGGCTCTGCTTGAACAGGCGCTTGGCGAAGACTACCGTAAAGAGCTGTATCTCCTGTGGTATGAAGCGGGGGAACGGGCAGACCATATAAGATACACCTATATGAATATTGTCAGCAAACTGTATGCAGAGCATTTCTGCAGCCAAATCGGAGACTGGTGCCGGGCGCGCGGGGTAGAATACATCGGGCATGTGCTCGAAGACAACAACGTGCATGCCAGACTCGGCTCAGGTGCCGGGCATTTCTACCGTTCATTGTGGGGGCAAGACATGTCAGGTATTGATGTAGTGCTGTGGCAGATTGTACCCGGGTTCGATGAGCTTCCATTCCGCATGGTGCCGAGGGAAACAGACAGCGAATTTTTCCACTATGGGCTGGCTAAGCTGGGGGTGTCCCTGGGGCATATTGATCCCAAGAAGCAAGGCCGGACAATGTGTGAGGTATACGGTGCTTATGGCTGGGCTGAAGGCTTGAAGCTGATGAAATGGCTCACGGATCATATGCTCGTACGCGGAGTGAATTATTTCGTGCCGCATGCCTTCTCGCAGAAGAAATTTCCGGATCCGGACTGCCCGCCGCATATGTATGCCAGCGGTGAGAATCCGCAATTCCGGTACTACAAAGGGTTAAATCAGTACATGAACCGGATCAGTCACCTGATTAGCGGCGGCAGACATGTGGCGACCGCGGCCGTCCTGTATCACGCCGAGGCAGAGTGGTCGGGTGCCGCGATGTACTTCCATAAGCCTGTGAAGCAGCTGATGCAGCATCAGATTGACTGCGACGTGCTTCCCGTTGATGCTCTGCTCGATATGGCTAGCGTAATAAACGGCAAGCTGCATGTGACGAACGAGGACTACAGCTGCTTAATTGTGCCTTATGCAGAAGCACTTCCGGCAGCCATGCTCCGGCGTTTGGCTGAGTTTGCCGGTCAAGGGCTGGAGATCCGCTTTGTGGACGGCCTGCCAGCCCGGGCAAGTGAAGGCGTGGAGGATACAGCCGAACTGTCACGGCTTGCTGATAACCAGTCTGTGCAGGTTGTTGCGCTGGGAGATCTGGCGGAGGCGCTGCTGTCTGATGGATACTATGATGTTAAAGCCGGCCAGTATGAGCCGTATCTGCGGAACTACCACTATGTCCATGATGAGCTGGATGTCTTTATGTTCTTTAATGAGCATCCGTACCAGACGATCTGCACGGCAATCGCTCTGCCTGTTCAAGGGGAATTATATGCCTATGACGCCTTCTTGAACCGGTTGACGCTTTTAAGTACTCGCAATGGGGCTGACGGACTGGAAGTAGAGCTTGTGCTTAGTCCCTATGAGTCCGTTCTTATTCTCCATGGGCCGGGCATTGCAGGCAAGGCCGTTCCGGCCATAGGCCAAGCGGAATCAGAGCTTGTGCTCGGAGGGGAGTGGAACGTCTCTATTGCTGAAGCCAAGCAATACCCGAGGTTCACGGAATGGGGGCAGCTGACGTCACTGCACAATATGAGCAGGCCGGATTATCTGCCCCGGTTCTCCGGCACCTTCCGCTATGAGACGGAATTTGCTTGGAATAAGGCTGCTTCACCGGCTGTCATAGACCTGGGCGGTGTTCATGAAACAGCAGAGGTATGGATTAACGGAAGCCGGGCCGGTGTGCGCATTTGTCCGCCTTACCGCATGGAGATCGAGCCAGGCCTTCTGAAGCAAGGGACCAACAGGCTGGTGGTTGAAGTTACGAATACGCTCGTGAAGAGAGAGAGGGATTTCTTATCGGCATTTGCCCAGCAGGACCCAAGCGGGCTTCTTGGCCCAGTCCGGATTTTAAGTTAATAAATTAGTAGAAAGAAGTATGAGCCATCCCTGAACAGAGGATCATTCTGTCCAGAATGGCTCTTATTAAGTTTAATTCCTATAACAAGGATTATTATTCATGTTTATATAAAAATTTTCCGATGAAAGCGTTTTATACAAACTATAAAATGACCTTGTATTTACTTAAAAATGCCCCTTTGAGCTGTCTTCCGGGCTCCCGTATAGTGAGCTTATCAAATACAAATACATTCATAAAGCTGGAGGGAAACGATGTGGGGAGCGTTAATTTACATCGAACGAAAGTTCAAAAAAACAAAAGTTTAGCGAAGAGTTCTGCAATGAAAAATTTATGGCCGCTGTACGTGATGGCTATTCCCGGTATGTTATTTCTAATCGTATTCAAATACATTCCATTGTTCGGAACCGTAATCGCTTTCAAGGACTATTCCGTATTCAAAGGATTTCTGGACAGCCCGTGGGTAGGGTTTAAGCATTTTCAGAGCCTGCTCCACTACCCTGATTTCATCCGGGTCTTCGGGAACACGCTTATCCTTGGCCTGCTGAAGATCGTACTGGTCTTTCCGATTCCGGTCTTATTTGCACTCATGATTAATGAAATCCGTAAATCTGTGGTCAAGAAAAGCGTGCAGACCGCACTCTACATTCCGCATTTTCTGTCCTGGGTCATCGTTTCCGGTATCGTGTTTGATCTTTTCTCGATTAACGGATTCTTCAATATCATCCTTGGCTGGTTTGGCCATGAACCAATCCTCGCTATGCAGGACAGTGCGTTCTTTCGTCCGATCTATGTGCTGACCTCTATCTGGAGAGATGCAGGCTGGGGAACCATTGTCTATATGGCAGCCATCAGCGCCATTGACCCGCAGCTGTATGAATCCGCGATGATTGACGGTGCGTCCCGTTTCAGACAGATCCGGCATATTACGTTCCCGCTGCTTCTCCCTACGGTGGTGGTGCTTCTGTTACTGGATATCGGTAATTTCATGGAGCTTGGCTTTGATCAGGTGTTTAACCTGCTGACGCCAATGACGTACAGCGTGGGAGATATCCTGGATACCTATGTATTCCGAACCGGTATTCAGCAGGCACAGTACAGCTTTGCAACAGCAGTAGGGATATTCCAGTCCGTAATCGGCTTCACCCTGGTTTATACCTTCAACAAAATTTCGAATAAAGTGTCAGATGGAGGGCTGTGGTAAGATGTACGAATCTAAAGGAGATAAACTGTTTACAGCGGTAATTACGGCGGCGTTACTGGTCTTGGCGGTCATTGCACTGGTTCCTCTGTTGTCTGTTCTGGCTACCTCATTCAGCTCAAAGCGGGTTGTAGATCTGAACTTGGTAACGCTTTGGCCGAAGGAGTTCACCTTTGCTTCCTGGGGTTATATTGTGGACCGTCTGGACCTGTGGAAATCATTCTTTCTGACCTTTGGCTCAACGCTGATCGGAACGGTGCTGGCTCTCTTGATGACAGCCTTACTTGCTTACCCGCTCTCAAAGCCTGAGTTCCGCTGGGGTTCCGTACTGATGATCGGCGTTGTGATTGCAATGATCTTTAAAGCGCCAATCATTCCTTACTTTCTGACGGTGCGGGGCATCGGCTTATATAATAATCCGTTAGTGTTAATTGTGCCTCATATTCTTAATCCGTTTAACCTGATTATTATGAGAACCTTCTTCAAGCAGTTCCCGAAAGAGCTGGAGGAGGCGGCCTTCCTGGAAGGCAGCGGATATTTCCGGATGCTGTTCCAGTTCGTGCTTCCCTTGTCAAAAGCCGTGTTAGCTACGTTAGCCTTGTTCTACGGGGTGGTGTTATGGAATCAGTTCCAGCATCCGCTGCTCTTCATTCAGAATCCGGATCTCTTCCCGCTGCAGATGAAAATCCGCCAGTTCATTACGGATGAGAATGCGCTTGTCCCGGGTATCGCTTCATCCGTTAACCTCATGTATAACGAGAGAACGCTGCGGGCGGCAACGGTTATCTTTGCAATTACACCAATCATTATTGTGTATCCGTTCCTGCAGAAATATTTCGTCAAAGGGGCCATGATTGGCTCGGTTAAAGGCTGAGCAGCCAGAGAGGAGAAGCCGGTATGCAATCTATACCTTATCTTGAACGTGATAATCAAGGGCTTACGACCCTTTGGGTAGACGGGAAACCGTTCGTTGCCCTGGGCGGAGAGATTCATAATTCCAGCGCTTCGTCTTTAACTTATATGGCGGAACAGGTCTGGCCTTCCTTAAGGGGCTTGCATTTAAATACGCTGATCGTCCCGATATACTGGGAGCAGCTTGAGCCTGTGCAGCATCAGTTCGATTACTCCCTGGTTGACGGAATCATTGAACAAGCCCGGGAGGAGCAGGTGCGGCTTGTCTTCCTGTGGTTCGGACTGTGGAAGAACGGAGTTTCCTCCTATGTGCCGGAATGGGTGAAACGGGATTATACGACCTATTTCCGGGCCTGCTACAAAGGTGATATTCCTTCTACTACGATCTCTCCATTATGCGAGGCTGCTGTTGCAGCAGATGCAAAGGCTTTCACAAGCCTGATGAAGCATCTGAAGGATGTTGACGGGGAGCAGAATACAGTTATTATGGTGCAGGTTGAGAACGAAATCGGTTTTTTGGCAAGCGCCCGGGACTATTCTGCCCTGGCAGAAGCCGGGTTCGCCGGAGAGGTTCCGCCACTGATAAGCGGGGCCTATGCCCGGACCGGCACATGGAGCGAGGTGTTTGGAGAAGAGGCCGACGAATCCTTCATGGCCTACCATTACGCTTGTGCGGTAGAGCAAATCGCAAGCTCAGGTGCCAAGGAATATCCGTTGCCGCTGTTTGTGAATGCCTGGCTGGAGCAGTTCCCGAAGCGTCCGGGAGCCTATCCCAGCGGCGGGCCGGTTGCGAAGATGATGAAGATCTGGAAGCTTGCAGCGCCTTCCATAGCCCTGTACGCCCCGGACATTTATCTGCCTGACTTTGCCGGAATATGCGCGGAATATACAGCAGGCGGGAATCCGCTGTTCATTCCTGAGGCGCGCAGAGATCTTGATTCAGCAGCCAATGTATTCTATGCGGTCGGTAAACATAACGCATTATGCTTTGCCCCGTTTGGTATCGAAGACTTCCTTAAAGAGCCTGCGGATGGAGACAGCGGTGCTGATGCTGCTCTGCTTCTGACTCTCAACATAGACAAATCAGGTTTCACTTTGAATGGCACCGGTCCTTTCCTTGCTGACAGCTATCGCCTGCTGGGGAGCATGATCCATACTATCAGCGGGTATAGAGGCACCGGTTGTATGAGAGGCTTCCTGCAGAATCATGAACGGGGAACGATCCTGCCCTTTGCCGGCTACGATATCCAAATTACGTACCAGCGCAAGGAAGAGCGTCAGCCTGTCTCGGGCGGGCTTGTAATCCAGACCGCGGAGGATGAGTTCATTATAGCCGGAATGCGGTTTACCGCAGAATGGCTCCCGAAACGCGGCGAGCAGGCAATGGCGGATTATATCCGCATCGAAGAGGGAATGTTTGTTAACGATGTGTGGTGTATGAGCAGAGTACTGAACGGTGATGAAGCCAGCAGAATCTCAGTCAAGAGCAAGCCCGCAGCGCTGAAAGTTAAAATGTATAAATACAAATGAGGGAATTCTGATGAAATATGTCTGCAATCCGGTCAATATGGACTACAAATATCAGTTCATTGATTACCACAAGCGGAGTATAGCCAGAGAAGCGGCGGACCCGTCATTGATTCTGTTCAAGGATAAATATTATCTGTTCCCTTCAATGACAGCGGGATTCCTTGCCAGCGATGATCTGGTACACTGGGCATTCCATCCCCTGAAAGGTGTACCGGTGCATGACTATGCTCCGGATGTACGGGGAGCCGGGGAATACATCTACTTCTCGGCCTCCTCCAAAAGTAAAAATTGCTCCTTCTACAGAACTAAAGATCCTGTTCAGGGTGAATTCGAAGAGATTCCCGGATCATTCCCTTTCTGGGACCCGAATTTATTCATCGATGATGACGGCCGCATGTACTTCTACTGGGGCTGCGCCCAGATCACTCCTATCTATGGTGTGGAGCTGAACCCGGAGGATATGCAGCCGATTGGCCAACCAGCGGAACTTATATTTGGCCAGCCTAAGCTGCACGGATATGAAAGAGGCGGGGACAATCATACTTTCATGCGAACAGCAGACAACAAGAGTGATGTTGCGGATGAGCCGTATATCGAGGGGGCATGGATGGATAAATACAACGGCCGGTATTATCTGCAATACTCCAGTCCGGGCACGCAATACAATATCTATTCCGATGCTGTGTATATATCGGATCAGCCGCTGGGACCGTTCACTCCGGCCAAGAATAATCCCTATTCCTATAAACCGGGCGGATTCATCCCGGGCGCGGGCCACGGATCCACATTGCAGGACAAAGCCGGAAACTGGTGGCATACCTCAACGATGAGAGTCAGCGTGAATCATCCCTTTGAAAGACGGCTGGGGCTATGGCCGGCCGGCTTCGACCAGGACGGGGAGCTGTTCTGCAATCAGCGCTACGGGGACTGGCCTATGAAGATTACGGAGACTTCACTTGACCCATGGAGCAATCCGGAGTGGATGCTGCTCTCTTACGGCAAGCCGGCCAGGGCATCTTCTTCCGAGAAAGGCAAGGAAGCCTCCAGGGCTACAGATGAGAATGTTCAGAGCTGGTGGAAGGCGGCCTCGGACCAGCCGGGGGAATGGCTTGAGGTCGATCTGGAGCGTATCACTGATGTGCATGCGGTACAGATTAATTTTGCCGATGATCAATTGAATCATCCTGTTCCTGAAGGGGCAGAGCTGTTTGAAATCGGAGTCGTGAATAAGACGAAAAGGTATATTGATGACCGTAAGCATGTGACCCGGTGGCTTCTGGAAGGCTCGGTTGACGGAGCGGATTATTTCGTAATTGAAGATAAATTGCAAGCAGAATCTAATCTGCCGCATGACCTTGTGGTACACGAAGCGGGAATGAAGGTGCGCTACATCAGATGTACGGTTGAGGAGCTTCCCTTCCGGCAGAACGCCTGTATTTCCGGTCTGCGGATATTTGGACGCGGGGAAGGTGAACTGCCGGTCAAGCCGGAGGGAATTCAAACCAGGCTGCTTAGCGAACTGGATCTGGCCGTTACCTGGGAGAAGAGTACAGCTGTAGGACACAATGTGCTGTGGGGCTTCGCTCCGGATAAGCTGTATCACAGCTATACGGTTTTTGGGCAGAACAAGGCAGAGATCGGCGCTTTAATTAGAGGCCAGTCCCTATATGTCAGAGTGGATGCCTTTAATGAGCAGGGTATTACCGAAGGTGATGTATACGGAATCATAGAGTGATAGAAACCGAAGGTTAACTTAAGTGGCGGTTTTACGGCTCATAGAGCCTTAGAACATATACAACTATATTTTATAGGGGGAATTACGGCATGCTAAGCAAAAAGCTTGTCACATTAACAGCGGTTTGTGCTTTGAGTCTTACAGCTATCACTGGCTGTGGTAACAACAATAATTCTGCAGCACCGGCTCCAGAACCTGCCTCATCTTCAGCACCAGCCTCATCCGCTGATCCGTCTTCAACCGCAGCCCAGGACTATAAGAATGTTGATATTGAGGTGTGGGGTACCAATGTCGGCTTCAAGCCTATTGAAAAAGGCAGCCAGACGTATGAATTCATTAAAGAAAAGCTGGGGGTCGGCGTAATTAATCCCTATGTGGAATGGGGCGGCGGCACCAACTACTTAAATCAGCTGAACCTGAAAATTGCCTCCGGCGAAGTTCCTGACTTATTCCTGCCTTATGGCGGTAACGAGGACAGCTTGGCCAAAAACGGTGCTATTGCCGACCTGACCGAGCTTCTGCCGAAATATGCGCCTAATGTCTGGAACAATATCCCTGAGGATGTATGGAATGTCGTGAAAGCTAACGATCCTACCGGCCAGGGGAAAATCTATTATATCCCGCAGGTAGTGGATTACGGCAGATATGCCGGGTTGATCCGCCAGGACTGGCTGGACAAACTGGGCCTCCAGATGCCTAAGACTCAAGAAGAATATGTGAAGGTGCTTGAAGCATTCCGGGATCAGGACCCTAACGGAAACGGGCAAAAGGATGAGCAGCCGACCGGCGGCCGTCAAGAAGCACGCTGGATGGACCATCTGTTCGCAATGTATGGTGTAGCGATGTTCGAAGGTAATCCGGATTGGGATATCTATGACGGACAGCTGACGTATTCCGCAGTGACGCCTAATATGAGAGCATCCCTGGAGTTCATTGCCAAGCTGTATAAGGATGGATTAGTTGACCAGGAAGCTCTATTGAACGATAAAGCCAAATGGGACGGCAAGGTTTCAGGCGACAAGGTCGGAAACTACTTCCAGTGGACGGAGAAAACCAATCAGTATCTGGATGATATGAATAAGAACACCGGAGTAAAAGGGGAATTCTCTGTACTTCCTATCCTTGAAGTTCCAGGCTATGAAGGTTTCTACACGGCGAAAAGAAGAATTGATCCGCAATGGGTGGTCAAAGCGGGCAAGGATGAAACGAAGCTGTTGGCAACGTTGACCCTGCTGAATAACCTGTACGATAAAGATAACTGGAAAGACCTGTATCTGGGTGTGGAAGGAATGCACCATACAATCGTAGACGGAAAAGCAATTAAGCTGCCGGATGACAAGAGCACCCAGGAAAATGTGGGAATATTCAATCCTGCCTCCGCTCTGGCGACGCTTGATTTCACTGTCGATCTTCTGAAGAGCACAGCATCGTCAGATAATATGTGGTCTGTGGACCAGACCGTCAAAGATTTAGAAGATGCCCAGCAATACGTGAAGTCTATTGCCGGTGATGGCATGCCGTCCAGTGTATATGAGGGCTTCGCTGATATCCAGAACCGTACGCTGTATATTGAATACGCCACCAAGATTATCATCGGCCAGTATCCGATTGAGAAATTCGATGAATTCGTCGAGAAGTGGAATAAATCAGGCGGTGAAGAGGTTACCAAGCGGGCAAGAGAATGGTATGGGGCTGTAAAAAAATAACCGGTTAATGCCAAGCTGGAATTGTTCAACCGGAGATAAAGGTAAAACAAGGAATTGTGAAGCGTAATCCTCTATGATAACATTAAAACCATATTGAAAAAGTATGGATTAATGTCATGGAGGGATTTGAGTGGCTAGTATTCACCACAATCTTACGGATTTGATTGGCAATACCCCTTTACTGGCTTTATCAAGATACAGCCAGACCCAGGCGCTTGAAGCCAGCCTGATTGCCAAGCTGGAATATTTCAATCCTGCGGGGAGTGTGAAGGACCGCATCGGGTTTGCGATGATCAAGGATGCCGAAGAAAAGGGCTTAATTAATAAAGACTCTGTCATCATTGAACCGACAAGCGGCAATACCGGAATCGGGCTGGCGTTCGCCGCTGCTGCTCTTGGCTACAGGCTGATTATTACACTTCCGGAGGTGTTCAGCCTTGAACGCCGGAAGCTTCTGGTTGCCCTTGGGGCTGAGCTGGTGCTGACACCGGAAGCGGAAGGAATGAGAGGGGCGATTAGACGGGCGGAAGAAATTGCAGCAGAGACCCCAAACGCCTATATCCCGCAGCAATTCGAAAATCCTGCCAACCCGGAGGTCCACCGCAGAACTACTGCCGAGGAAATCTGGCGTGATACTGACGGTGAAGTGGACATTTTTGTTGCCGGTGTCGGCACGGGCGGTACGGTTTCAGGTGTCGGCCAAGTGCTGAAGGAGCGTAAAGCCCCGGTTCAGATTATCGCGGTCGAACCGTATGATTCGCCGGTGCTTTCCGGCGGATTGCCGGGTCCACACGGGATTCAAGGAATCGGCTCCGGCTTTATTCCGGAGAACTACAACAGCGAATTTGTGGATGAAGTGTTTAAGGTGAAGAATGAGGAGGCGCTCGCAACGGCACGCCTGCTGGCCAGAAGTGAAGGACTGCTCGTGGGCATTTCCTCCGGGGCAGCGGTATACGCGGCAACGCAAATTGCCAAGCGTCCCGGGAATAAAGGAAAGCAGATTGTTGTTCTCCTGGCGGATAGCGGCGAACGTTACTTGTCTACACCGCTATTTGATTAACGATACGAACTGTGACCCGCTAGCCGGAAACCTTGGCCTAGCGGGTTATTTGTTTTTTTATAATTGGATGACACTAACCGTATTTCCGACCCATTTCATACAATCCTTCAAAAAACATAAGCAAGTAATACCCAAAGAGTTCCGGAAAGCGAAGCGCAGCAGTTATAATCAATAGAGAGAGATTGGAGAACTGAAGCCGGGAGAAAAGTATTATGCACATACTGGAGAATTTACTGCTAACAATTGTATTTTACGGGGTGTCCGCGTTCGGCCAGCTCTATCTTGTGGACAGGCTGCTGCAGCTCAGAATGGGCCTGGTGCAATATATGTCCTGCTGGTTAATCGTCATGCTGCTGTTCAATGTTCCCCTGTTCCTGTCCTGGGATCATCCGGTGTTAACGGCATATCTGCTGCAGGTCATTGCTGTGGCTGTTGTGGCGCTTGGAAGATCACGGGGATCATTAATACAAAGTGCGGGAGCATCGGGCATAGCCTTTATTATCGTATACATAGTGTTTAAAACATTCTTCATCACAGGCAGTACTACCACATTTAATTCGCTGTTATCGCCGGAAAAGTATGATTCGCAGACGCTAATGATCTCACTGGCCGGTGATGCCTTTCTGCTGGCGGTTTGTTCATGCTGCGCCGGAAGCAGCTGAGCTTATGGTTTGACCGGATCTATAGTGTGAGAAGGGGCGGTATTCTAACCACTTTGTTTGTGGCAGTCTTTATTCTCGTCTGGCTTAAAATAATGCAATACCTGTCTGTGCAGTTTCAGGCCGAGACAGAGGACTTTGAGCAGCTCTACTTATTGTCGTTTGTGACGATTATCGGCAGTGTGATCTTCCTGCTGTTATTAATGACAATTTATTACCGTAACGAAGTGAAGAATGAGCAGATCCGGCGGCAGGCGTTCATGCTCCAGCAGCAGCAGGCCTATATCGGCAGCCTGGAGCAGCTGCAGCAGGAGGTCCGCAGCTTCCGGCATGATTATAAGAATATAATCGCCAGTCTCTATGCCACGGCTGATGAGCATAAGGTGCATGAGACGCTCGGCTTCATTGCGGGGCATATTCTGAACCTGGAGCATAATCTTGAGCAGAGTATTCAGGAAACGACCCATTTGAGCCGGGTCAAGCTGGATGAAGTCAAAGGCCTGCTGCTGGCCAAGTTATCCCAAGCCAAGCATGCCCGGGTGGACTTCACGCTGGAAGCCGTGAAGGACGTCTCTGACCTTTATATGGAGATAACCGATTTCATCCGTTGCCTGGGTATTCTGCTCGATAATGCAATTGAAGCGGCTGCGGGGAGAAGTGACGGGTTCATAAGGGTGGCACTGATTCAGGATGAAGGCAGGTTCGTGCTGATTGTGCGGAATAATTATGCTAACGCACCTTCGGTGAGTGAGATCTGGAAGAATGGATATTCGACCAAGGGAGACAACCGGGGGATTGGACTGCACAGCTACCGGACCATTGTAAACAGATACGCTAATGTTGTAACCGAGACAGGCATAGAGGACGGGTGTTTCGTGCAAATCTTGAAATCTTACCAAGAGAGGAGTGGGCGTTAAGGTGCTGCCTGTCTATGTATGCGAGGATGATCCGGCGGCGAGAACGCATGTTGCGGATGTAATTGAGAAATATATACTGATTGAGAGCCTGGATATGAGGCTGCAGCCGGCTACGGCTAATCCGCAGGACATTCTGGAAGGAATTACGAAGGAGCGGACGAGGGGAATCTATTTTCTCGATATCGATCTGTCCGCTGACATGAACGGCTTTGATCTGGCGAAAGAGATCAGAAGGATAGATGCCCGGGGATTCATTATATTCATAACCACACATGGTGAGCTGGCGTTTGAAACCTTCAAATATAAGATCGAAGCTATGGACTATATCCTCAAAGACGAGCCACAGCAAATCCCTTCGAGAATCAGGCAATGCCTGATGAGCATTAATGAGCGCATGCTTACCGGCGACCGCGGGGAGACGGAATATTTCACGATCCGGCAGCCGGATGAAATCCGCTACATGAAGCTGGATGACATTATTTATTTCGAGACGTCTGCCGCGAAGCACAAGGTCCTTCTGGTCACGGAGCACAGTTGCCTGGAGTTTTTTGATAACCTGAAAAGCATCGAAGAACGGGTGGGCGGCAGCTTCATCCGCTGTCACCGCTCCTTCCTGATTCATAAACGCCATATTGTCACGGTCAATTATAAAGATTCCACTGTACTTATGACGAACGGGAAACAATGCCTGCTGTCGAGAAGCGGTAAAAAAGAACTGTTAACGATGTACCAATAAAATAACGAAAATGGCAAAGACGCTCCTCATTTCCTTAACTGGAATGGGGAGCTTGTCATGTCAAACAGGAAATGAAATGGACCGTTCAGGAAAAACCGCGAATCAACCGCCGCGATTGTCTTATGATCACTTCAGCAGGAACAAGACAAACCAAACGGAGTGATACAAAAGATGAAAGATATTATGCTGAAGACAAGCAGGCTCTCCAAAAAATATAAAGAAGCCCATGTGCTGCGTGATATAGATATGACGATTTATAAAGGGGATATTTACGGTCTGATTGGTAAAAATGGTGCCGGGAAAACAACCTTTATCCGCATCTTGAGCACACTCATTACGCCAAGCTCCGGAGAGTTTCGCTTTTCCGGCCCGGAGGTGAAGGTAGCTGCTGTGATTGAAAGCCCGGCGTTATATATGGATATGACAGCAGAGGAGAATCTGAAATACAGCAGTATACAGAAGAATTGTTACAGCCGGGACAAGATCGCGGATACATTAGCCTTCATCGGCCTGGAGCATACGCAGCGCAAGCAGGTAAAGGACTTCTCCCTCGGCATGAAGCAGCGGCTGGGAATCGGCCTGGCGATTCTGGATGCACCGGATTTTCTGATCCTGGATGAGCCGGTTAACGGGCTGGACCCCATGGGGATTATTGAAATCAGGCAGATGATTACCAAGATTAATCAGGAGCTGGGCACAACGCTGCTGATCTCCAGCCACTTTCTGGCCGAGCTTGCACTGGTTGCTACGAGATATGGTGTTCTGCATGAAGGCGCATTAATTCAGGAATTCTCAAACGAAGATCTGCAGAAGGAGCTAACCGGCTACCGTCTGCTGGAAACTTCGGATAATAACGCGGCCATAGCTTTAATTCAGGGTAACATTACAGGCAGCGTGCAGCTTAAGGACAGATACCTCGAATTCACAGCCTCAGATGAAATCTGTATCCGGATCAGCAATGCCTTGCTGGAGGCGGGAATTTCCATATACCGGTTTCTGTACCAGCAGACAGAGCTGGAAGACTATTTCCTGCAGGTAGTAGGCGGACAGAAGGTGGCCCTATGAAGCTGTTATTGAAGGCGGATATTTACCGGGTATGGAAGAACAAGCGGCTGCTGCTCATTACGCTGGCAGTCATATGTATAGCTGCTGTACTCGTCAAGACAGCGGGAGAACAGACTCCGGTTGCAGTGATATTGCAGGGGATGAAAAGCGGAACGCTTGTATTGCCGGTGATGTTCATACCCGTGTACCTGTTCACCTGGCAGACCGATTTCACAAGCCGCACGGTTAATAATGTACTGGTCTCAGGGGTTTCGCGTAAATGCTATTTCGCCGGCAAATTAATCTTAACGTATATACTCGGCACTGTATTTGTAGTAGCGTACAGCTGTACAATTTGCCTCACTGCATATCTGCTGTTAGGTGCTTATGACCCGGGAGAAGTAATCCTGCCTCTGATTCTGCAAACGATCCTGTATGAGATCGTGCTGTCGCTCGGATTCATGATTTATACACTGATGCGTGCAGCAGCCCTGCCGACAGCGTTATATTTACTGCTCGTCCTTCTGGGTGAGAATCTGCTGAGTCTTCTTATGCATCAATTGAATCTGGATGCGGGAAGGTTGTCACCGTATTGGTTATTCCGGAACTTGTCCAGGGTGCTGGGCATTGCTGAATTAAGCCGTCCGGACTGGATTCAGATGGCTATAGGCGGAGTAGTAATCTGGCTTGTGACTGTGGCCTGGAGCTGGATCAGCTTCGCGGGCGAAGAACTGAAATAAGGAGGCATAATGATGCGTAAACGGGCCAAGGTAATAGTCATACTGCTTATGCTGGCGGCTGTAGGTGTTGTAATCATGGGCTACACTAATGAGAAGACGGTCCAGGTGGAGCGAAGCTGGAGTCTGACTGGACAGGAAGCTTCGGCAATTGTGGTCAAAGGCCTCAGTCAGGCAATAGATATTCATATTATGGCGGGCGGCAGTCCGGAGAACAGGGTAGAAGTAAAAGGGAGCCTGCCGTAATCCTTTGCCCGGACAATGGAGCAGATCATGCCGGATGCCGCGGGGCTGACCGTCTCCTTCGTCTCTGATCTCGGCTTCAGTGTCGCTAAATTTAACGACGCCCAATTAACAATGAATATATATCTGGCCGATATGAGTACACTGAGCCGGCTCGTAATTCAATCGAACCGCGGAGATGTGCGGCTGTACGTGCCCGAAGCCTTCGAGCGGAAGTATCAGCTGCTGACCAATAACGGGACGGTGACCGGACCCGGGCAGGAATATGATGCTCCTGGAACTGTGAAGATTGAGCTGGGATCGGGGGATATTGAGGTTATTGAAGGCAGTCTATGAAGAAAGTAGCGGCAATGACTGACTCCGTGACATGTTATTCACTGCCGGTTGCCCTGCGCTTGCACCACCGTATCCTGCCCCGCCTGCCCGTTATGGGTCAGGGGAAGGTAAAGACAGGTAATCAGGATATAACCCAATGTTGCGAATAAAGCTATGGCAAACAGCCATTTTTTCATAGTGTGAAGCCCCCTTAGCCGTGTTTTCATACTTAGCTTAGAGGAAACTCTTTAAGAAGAATGTATGGTAATTCTTAAATATTTATAAAATTTCTAAAGGCCCGAATCCTAATTTAATAGGATCCGGGTCTTGTTTAGTGATCGGTCACAACTTATTAATGTGTATTTTACGATAATCTGCAAAATATTACGAGTAAAGAAAAGCGTTTTCAATTAAGCTCGGTATAGAAAACGTTGCTACTGCCAGATGCAAAAAAAGGATGAAAAGAGAGGTGAAGTATGCCTTGAATCTGAGATGAGTCCGTTTGTACTCCAAGTTATAAAATTCGTCAAACAACGGATAATCTAAACAATTAAGTGAATTACAACTCTAATTAAAATCTCGGGGGGATTATGAATGGGTCAACATGCCGGTCTGGAAACTGTAAATCAAACAGCAGCAAGCCCGCTTAAACCAGTAAGAAAGTTTGGTCTGCGGGACAAACTGGGGTATATGTTCGGGGATTTCGGAAATGACTTTTTCTTTATTCTTGTAAGCTCTTTCTTAATGGTATTTTATACTGACGTCTATGGACTGAGTGCAGCGTTCGTCGGCAGTTTGTTCCTGGTTGCCAGATTATGGGATGCGGTGGCGGATGTCACCTGGGGACGGTTCATTGATTCGAGAAAGGCTGGAGCGCACGGGAAATTCAAACCCTGGATTCTCAGAATGTCTTTCCCGCTCGTAATTTCAGGGATATTGATGTTTATTCATCTGCCGGGCATGACTAATGGTTTCTATGAGGCTTACGCATATGTAACTTATATTCTATGGGGAACGCTGTATAGCACGGTTAATATTCCATATGGATCCATGGCCTCGGTAATTACGAATGACCCTGTTGAGCGCACAACCTTGTCGACGTTCAGAACACTGGGTGGATCACTGGCTGGTCTGCTTATTAATGTTGTGGGACCGCTCATTATCTTTGTGGATAACAAAGCAGTAGCGAACCGCTTCATTCTTGCAGCTGTCGTCTTCGGTATTTTATCCATTGCCTGTTACATAGCCTGCTATAAGTTATCGACAGAACGGGTCGTTCAGACAGAAACGCAGCGGGAAAAGGTTAAATTAAGCGCAACCCTAAAGGGATTGGCCAGGAATAAGCCTCTCATGTGGATTCTGGTGGCCTCGCTGACCTTCCTGATGTGCTTCATGCTGGTAGGTACGATCAATGTATACTTGTTCAAAAATTACTTTAAGAGCACCACAGCGTTAAGCCTGGTAGGTTTCATTCAGCCGGCTGCCGTTTTCTTGGCGACACCGCTGATTAAGCCGCTTGTAGCCAGATTCGGCAAGAAAGAGACCGCGTCCATGGGCATACTGCTGGCTGCAGTAATGTACGGCTTGCTATATATACTGTCTGATCTTCATGTAAACGCTTTTATAGGAATTCTGGCCATAGCCATGTTTGGATACGGATTCTTTAACCTTATTATTTGGGCATTTGTAACGGATGTAATTGACTATCATGAATATTTGACCGGGCTGCGCGAGGATGGAACCATCTACTCCATCTATTCCTTCTCGCGGAAGGTAGGGCAGGCGATTGCCGGCGGTCTTGGCGGCTTTGCTCTTGCTTATGTCGGGTACAATTCCAAGCTGGATGTCCAAACTTCCGGCACGCTGAGCGGAATTCATACCTTGGCGACTTTAGTGCCGGCGGTGATCATGTTCGTGATCTTCCTGATTGTAATGTTCCTTTATCCGCTCAATAAGAAACGTACGCTGCAATTGGCTGCCGATCTGGCAGAAAAAAGAAATTCAATCCAATAATTCAGGTGTGAACAACAAAAAGGCTTGCGAATCTGAGAACTCAGACGGCAAGCCTTATTTTATTCCGGTTTGCGGAATTTGCTGGGTGTACAGCCTTTTAACTGTTTGAATATTTTCGTGAAATAATTGACATCGCTAAAGCCGACCATCTGGGCAATATCGGTAATCGACATATATTCATTTTGCAGGAGCGGAACAGCTTCTTCTATTCTCAGCTTGTTGATGTATGCCGTGATCGGTTCTCCGGTTTCCCGCTTAAACTGTCTGGAAAGCTCATAAGGACTTGTATGAACGGCCCGGGCGATGGTTTCGAGCTTCAGCTCCTGGTCAATATACAGCCGGATATACTCAATGGTCCGTTTGATGAGCGGGCTCCAGTTAATTAAGCTGAGCTTTCTTACCGCAGCACAATATTCCGCGTACATGTTTTGCTGAAGGTCGAGCAGCTGCTGAATGGACAGAGTCTTTTCAATTTGTATAGCGAATTTCTCGGAAATGCTGTCAATATATAACGGATGGACTCCCCCTTTTTCTGCCGATTTCCGCAGCAGCGTATTCAGGACAAATGCCAGGTTCTTGCGGGAACGCAGCGGATTATTGGGAATGCGGTCAGGGATTTTACTGGTGATGAGATTAATCTCGCTTCCAATCAGCTGAATTTTCTCGATGCTGCCCGTTTCGACAGCTGCCAGAAGCTTGTTCTCCGTGACATAATTCTGTTCGATCAGCGCTATGGCTTCTTCCGTAGCCTTTTGTTTAAGCGTATCCGGGAGAATTACGTACTGATTCTGGATGTTATAGGTGACAGCCCCCTCGAAATCATATTTATTCCTGTCATCAAAGTGTGAAGCGAGATAGGCGAGAAAATCGGCAAGCTGATGCGCCTTCTCCTTACTGAGCAAAGGCAGGGAATGATAATGCTGCTCCAGCATCGGCGCAAGCCCGATCGGCATCTGATGATTAAAGATGAGTTCATTCATCGCATCAGCGGAAAGCACCTCAAGCAGGAACGGGCCAACACTAATGCGTCCGAGATAACGGCCTGCGTGGAGCAAGTAGGCACAAATAAAATGCATACGGAAGGGGGTGGAGTGAAACAGGATTTTAGTATCAGAACTAGGCGGGGCAAGGGGCAGGCTCTCCAGCAATTTCCCGATATACGGCTGTAAAGGACCCGGTGTCTGACTGCGGATGGACTGCCATTCAATTCCGGTATCGGCACCGGTGAAAACGGTATTCATACGTGAAAACTCACAAGCAAATCCAAACAGCTTCTTCAGCTCATCTTCCCTTGTAAACATTACGCGTCCTCCAGATGAATGATTTTCAATCATGTGCGCAGCTTTATTATTGTTGATTTTACGATAATTTGCAAAATATTACGAGTGTAAAAAAGCGGTTTCAATTAAGATGGGATTAGAGAGCAGGATTAACCAATAATCCATTAATGAAGAAACGTGAGGTGTGCTATGTTTTGAAGCAAACAATCGAAATCTCCGGCTTCTCTGATGAAATTTCGGCTGATTTCAATACTCAGCTTGAAGTGGTTGCCAATTTGGGAATGAACTACATATCACTCCGCGGCATCGACGGCAGAAATGTAGGCGACTTTACAGCAGAAGAGATTCAAGAGAGTGTATTGCCCAGACTCAGAGCAGCAGGAATCGGTGTATCCTCGATCGGCTCGCCGATAGGCAAAATCTTTGTTCAGGACGAAGAAGGTTTCCGCAAACAACAGGAAATGCTTATCAGAATGTGCGGGATCAGCCGTCTGCTGAATTGTAAGTACATTCGTATTTTCAGCTTCTATATACCAAAAGGCCAGAATCCGGACGGCTACCGGGATGAAGTGATAGCAAAGATTAAGATTCTGGCCGCTATCGCGGAGCAATATGGTGTAGTTTTGCTGCATGAGAATGAAAAGGACATTTACGGAGACATTTCCAGGCGCTGCAAAGAGATACTGGCAGAGGTAAATTCGCCGCACTTTAAAGCTATCTTCGACTTCGCCAATTTTGTGCAATGCGGGGAAGATACGCAGGCCTGCTACAATCTGCTCAAAGAGGACATCGCCTATATCCATATTAAGGATGCGTTAAGTACAGATCATGAGAATGTGCTGTGCGGTACAGGTGAAGGTCAGATTCCGTCCATTCTGGCTCAGGCGATTCACAGCGGTTATACCGGCTTCTTGACACTGGAGCCGCACCTGGTATTGTTTGATTCGCTTAAGGATCTGGAGCTGGAAGCAGCGGAGAACGTGATCAAGGATAACAAGGGACTGGATGGAGCCGGTGGTTATAAGCTGCAATATGAGGCTTTAACAGCAATACTCAAACAAATCGAAAGCGGGGCAACCGTATTATGAAAACAGTAAAAATGGGCATTATCGGTGTTGGTGCGCAGGGCGGATCTTACGCGGAATTTCTGGCCGCAGGCAAAGTAAAACAGATGGAGCTTGGGGCAATCTGCGATATTGATCCTGCCAAAAAACAGTGGGCGGCTGAGAAGTATCCGGATGTTCCCTTCTATGACAATTACATCGAAATGCTGGAAAGCGGCGATGTGGATGCGATTGTAACTTGTGTGCCGCATTATCTTCATCCCGAGATGGGCATTGAAGCGCTGAGAAGAAATATTCATGCCCTGGTAGAGAAACCTGCCGGCGTATATACGAAGCAGGTTAAGGAGCTTAATGAATTCGCGGCTGCCAAACCAGAGCTGACCTTTGGTATCATGTTCAATCAACGGACCAATCCGCTATATCAACAGTTGAAGAAATGGGTCGATAGCGGGGAAATCGGGAATATCCGCCGGACCAACTGGATTATCACAAGCTGGTGGAGACCTCAGGGATATTATGACCAAAGCGCATGGAGAGCTACCTGGGGCGGCGAAGGCGGAGGAGTTCTCGTGAACCAGGCTCCGCATCAGATTGATCTGCTGCAATGGATCTGCGGAATGCCCAAGAAGGTATATTCCAATGTCAAATACGGCTTCCAGCGGGATATAGCTGTTGAAGATGAAGTAACCGCTATGTTCGACTACGGCAACGGGGCAACCGGTGTATTCATTACCTGCACACATGACGTAATGGGCACAGACCGCTTCGAAATTCTTGGCGACAAAGGCAAAATTGTGGTCGAAGACAGCAAGAAGGTGACCATTAAGAGATTGCTTACGCCTGAAGCGGAGATGAGCAAGAATATGGGCTGGGCTGATGTGCTGAAAATCTTCATGGGCGGAGATCAATCGGATGTATATACGGAAGAAGTGATTGAGTTCGAGAGTGTATGGGGAGGCCAGCACATCGCGGTCATGGACAATTTCGCCGCTAATATAATTGACGGCACTCCGCTGCTGGCTCCGGGAAGCGACGGTATTCATGGTGTGACTCTGGCCAATGCCATTCATCTGTCCAGCTGGCTGGGCCGCGAGGTGGAGCTTCCGCTGGATGAAGAATTGTTCCTGTCTGAGCTGAACCAGCGGATTGAAGAAGAGAAGCAGCAGCCTGTCCAGGCATAATAGGGGCAGGCCGCATACAGAGGTGACAGGATGTTAAGAGCAGCAGTAATTGGGCTTGGTGATGTAGCCCCTATTCACATTGCAGCTATAGAGGCGAATCCGGATATTGTGCTTGCTGCCGTATGCGATATTGATCAGGCGAAGGCAACTATAGTCCCCGGCGTTCCATTCTATACAGATTATATGAAGATGCTGGAGACGGAAACGCTGGACTGTGTACATATCTGTCTGCCTCATTATCTGCATTATCCGGTAACGAAAGCTTGCGCCGCCTCAGGAATTCACGTATTCCAAGAGAAGCCGCTGGCCTTAAATGCAGCAGAAGCCCGGTCTTTCATTGCGCTGGAAGCGGAGAACAGACAGGTAAAGATCGGGATCTGCCTGCAGAACCGGTTCAATGAGACTTTTGAACGGCTGCAGCAAATTGTCGCAGGAGGACAATACGGAGCTGTTAAGGGAGTCAAAGGGATTGTTGCCTGGGCCCGGCCCAAGGATTACTATACCGTCAAGCCCTGGCGCGGCCTTATGGAGCAGGCAGGCGGCGGAGTGATGATTAACCAGGCCATTCATGTCCTCGATCAGCTGCAGCTGCTGGGCGGCGAGATCGCATCTATCCGCGGTTCTGTTGATCAGCTCCTTGATTACGGCACTGAAGTAGAGGATACGGTATCAGCCCATATCCGGTTCAAGGGCGGAGTTACAGGGATCTTTTGGGCTACTAATGCCTATGCCGAGAATTCAAGCGTTGAGATTGAAGTGATCCTGGAGCAGGCCAGATTCAGGATCAAGGATAATATTTTATGGAAAATAAATGAAGACGGACCGGCGGAGCATTGGGTGGAGGACAGCAGGCTGCCCGGGTCCAAATTCTATTACGGCGCGGGGCACATCAAGCTTGTTCGCAAGTTCTATCAGTGTATTCAGGCGGATTCCCAGGATTATGTCCATGTCCAAGACGCTGCCGTACCGATGCTTATGATTGACGCTATCCGTACTTCTTCTGAACTTAAAACGGAGATCTATTTATAGGAGGAACAGAGATGACACAAGGGAAAATCGGCGTGCAAATGTTCAATTTGAAGAATAAGATAGCGGAAATCGGGATCTACGAGACATTCAGAAGCCTGAAAGACCTCGGCTTTAGCTGCGTTGAGGTCACTCAGATTGAAATGAGCCAGGATAATGTTGCCGAGCTGCACAGAGCAAGTACGGCATTCGGCATAACCATCGCCTCTGTAAGTGCCCCGCTCGATACTATGCCCGGTATGCCCGGCGAGTCATTGGCGCAGGATTTTGATAAAATCATAAAAGACTGCAAGCAGCTGGATTGCCGTATTGTACGCATTGGGATGATGCCGATTCAACTGATGGGCGATAAAGATAAGGCTATGGCCTATATCCAGGATGCGGAAGCTATGGCTGAACGGCTGGCTGAGCACGGTATCGAGCTCTATTACCATAATCATCATATTGAATTTGAGAAATACGATGAGAAGTTCCTGCTTGATATTATGCGGGAAAATACGGCGAAGCTCGGTTTTGAGCTGGATGTGCACTGGGTACACCGCGGAGGCGCGAACCCTATTGAGGTCATTGAACGCTTTGCGGGCAGAATTTCGCTGCTGCATCTGAAGGATTACCGGATCGGCCGTATGGAGACAACGGAAGCAGACTTCAAAGACATGAGCAAGTTCATGTATAAATTTACGGATATTATTGAATTTGCTGAGCTGGGCCAGGGCAGTCTGGATATTAAAGGCATTATGGAAGCAGGAACTGCGAGCGGCGTAAAATATTTCCTGATTGAGCAGGACAATACGTATGGCCGTGATCCGTTTGATTGTTTGCAGGAATCTGCGGACTACTTGAGACAGCTTGGTTATGCGGACTGGTTCTAGTATCGAGTTGGACTTATCAAAATCATATCGTTGTACCTGGATAACAGCCAATCGCCCTGTAAGTATAATCTTACAGGGCGATTGTTGTACGTTAATGGGATAGCACGGATTCTGCCTGGCAAAAAGATTAGTCTACTGAGCGTATCTTCTGCGCGATCAACTTAGTCATAGCATGCTTATGGGGAATGCCTGATGAATTACAGTCGAAGATATCCTCCGAGCTATCTTTAATCAGCCAATCATGATATTTCGTGAGCAGCTCACCAGAGAGCCACTTATGAGCATTTGGTTCCTTTTCAGGGGGAGGCGCGATAAATGGTTTATGTACAAATACGTTAAAGACATGCAGGCCGTTATCATTTGTAAACTGCTTATAATTATTGAATATTTCTTGGCGGAATTCTGATTTAATGTAGTTCAGGACCCCGCTTGAGAAGATAATATCATAGTGAGTGCTCAACCGGTAATCCAAAATATCTGCTTTGAACACATTAACAGAAACACCAGCTTGATCAGCAAGCCTTTTCGTTTTGTCAATTCCTGCATCCGAAACATCTAATGCACTAACCTCATACCCGTTGCGTGCGAAAAACACAGCGTCCTTTCCTTCGCCGCAGCCAATGTCTAGTAATCTTAAAGGTTTTGTGGGAGGCATAAGCTGAAGCACCTGATAACATACTTTATTAGGTTGAGTACCCCAGTAATACTCATGAGTTTTATAAACCTCTTCATAGATAGTGATCGGCCGGTCCTGCGATGCATAACCAAGCAGCTTATCGATGCTTACCTCTAATGCTCTTGATAATTGAGGCAATAGCGAGATGTCGGGCAATGACTGGGCATTCTCCCACTTAGATACCGCTTGATAAGAAAGTCCTAGTATTTGTGCGAGTTCTTCTTGTGTGAACCCTTTCTCTTTGCGGTAAATATTGATGTTTCGCGCTAATGTATCTTTCATGGGTAACGATCACGCTCCTTATTATATTCTGATTTTATCTATACTTTTCGGGATGAACAATAACTTCATGTTTGATTTTTTATAATACTCAACTAACGGTTGATACCTGTTAATGACCTTGCCGGCTGGATGGAAGCTCCTTAAGCGATGAACTTCACACTGTGGAATTAATAGCAGACAGCAGGATAATTCCGGTTATAATGGAACTGGGCATTAAAGTAAGTTCAACACTATAATATAAGCATAGGATGGGCCGGATGAAGGGGTATATGGAGAGGTTAGATTCGAAACGATTGATCATTATGGTGCTCGGCAATATATTTTTAGGGATGGGCATCAGTATTTTTAAGTTATCCGGCTTGGGGAATGATCCTTTTAGCGGCATGGTCATGGCTCTTGCAGATTTGACCGGGATCAGCTATGCGAATTTTCTTATCCTGGTAAATGTAGTTTTGTTTGTGGCTGAATTCATCACCGGTCGGAAATTTATCGGCGCCGGAACGTTCGTCAATGCGATTCTCCTCGGGTACATAGCTACTTTCTTCCATAGTACTTGGATCAGTCTGCTTGGCGAACCTCAGCTGCTCTGGCAGCAGGTTATTACCGTCGCGATTGGTGTAGTGGTATGCAGCTTCGGGGTATCGTTGTATCAGACATCGGATGTCGGGGTAGCGCCGTATGACAGCCTGTCTCTGATTATGAGAGCAAAGTTTCCGCGCATCTCTTATTTCTGGCACCGGATGTTAACAGATGCGCTCTGCGCTCTAATCTGCTTCCTGGCAGGAGGCATCATCGGGCTGGGCACGCTGGCAACGGTCTTCGGCCTGGGGCCGATCATTCATTTCTTTAATGTGAATTTCACGAACAAGCTGCTCGGAAAAGATAGCCGAGGCGCGAAGAGTGCCCCCGCTTCATTGTAAGCTGTAGTACATAATAAGGTATCCCGGACTGCTAATCTTAGCGGGCCGGGATACCTTATTTGCTTTTGACGCGACCCAATCACTCCTTCTCAAGCGAATGAATGTTCCGCTCGCCCCAGGCCACGATTGACGCAATGAGCGGAACCAGCTCCCGGCCGGAAGGGGACAGGGAGTATTCAACCCGGGGAGGCACCTCGTTATATTGCTCCCGGTGAATAATTCCGTAGTTAATGAGATCCTTCAGGCAGTTGGTTAAGGTCGTACCCGTGATGCCCGGGAGTCTTCTCTTAAGCTCGTTGTAACGGATAGCTTCTTCTTCACTCAGATAAGCAAGAATCGGCAAATTCCATTTCCCGCTGATGACATGAAAAGCAAAGGTGGCCGGACAAAGCTGTTCCAGATTAAAAATATATTTCATTATGAATTCTCCTTAGGTATAAAATATATACTAGGTATTAAAAACAATCATACTTGTTAGAAGTTACATACTAAATATAATTATACTATAGAGCAAGCATCAACGAAAATAACGGAAAGCTAAAAGGAGTGCAGAAGAATATGAATGATTCTAATAATATGGTGTGCGATCTTGCGACCGGCATATGCGGTGCTGCAGATGAAGAGAGTATACAAGCGGTTGACTTGAATGAGGCAGAGAAGAAGGTGACGTTATACTATGCTACAGATCCGATCTGCTCGCATTGCTGGGCGCTGGAGCCGGTCCTGAACCGGCTAATCCGGGAGTACGGCCAGTATTTTGAGGTGAAAGTATTAATGGGAGGATTACTAGCCGGCTGGCAAGGGTTCTCGGACGGAGGAAATGGGATTCAGAAGCCGGCGGATGTCGCCGGTCACTGGAGAGAAGTAGGCGAGCATTCCCGCATGCCGATTGACGGTTCATTGTGGCATACTCATCCCATTCAATCCTCTTACCCGCCTTCCAGAGTGTATAAAGTGATTCAAAGCAGACATAAGGGCCGGGAGGCTGAGTTTTTGCGGCGGGCGCGTGAAGCGGTGTTTGCGTTTAATCAGAATATTGCGGAAGAGGAAGTGCTGGTGAAGCTCGTTGACTCCATCGGCTTGTATGGCCGGCAGATTGTGGAGGAGGCCGGCTCCGAAGCCGCCCAGGAGCTGCTTGAGCAGGATTTTGCCATGACTGCCCGTTTAGGGGTACGGGGCTTTCCCACAATAATTATGGTCAATGAAGAGAACAAAGGTGTGAAGCTTACAGGGGCAAGATCCCTTGAAGAATATAAGCAGGGACTTCAGCAGATCGTCGCGCAGGAGCTTAAGGCACGGAAATTACCGGTGTTATCCAATTTACTGAATGATGAACCAGTGCTTTTCGCCAAAGAGCTTGAGGTTATGTACGGTATAGACAAGGACGCTGTACAGGCATTTATCGAAGCTGAGCTGCCCGCAGGCTCCTACCGCTTGCAGTCTGTGATGGGCGAGATGTATGTTACGGCTCACCGCTGAAACGGCAGGTATACTCCCCGGATAAAATAATTAGTAGAGAGCTGTCTCAATGGCCATGCAGGACCGGCTGTTTGAGATGGCTTTTCCCTGTATGCACAGCTTCCGTTCCGCTCGTCAAAGCTGTCTTGTAGTATGAACATTTATAATCTATGACCTCCATCGTTTTCCGCAGCTCCTCCATTTGGGCTTCCACGCAGGCCTTCCGCTCCAGGAACATGTCATATCTTTGCTGCAGGGTGGAATCCCCCTCTGAGCACCATTCAATGAAGTTTTTGATCTCCTTAATCGGCATCCCCGAGGACTTCAGGCATTCAATGATTCTTAAGGCTTCCATATCGGATTCCTTGAAGACACGTTTTCCCCCGGGATTTCTTTCAATATGCGGTAAAAGCCCTTCCTTGTCATAGTAGCGCAGGGTATGCGGGGTCATGTTAAAGTGTTCGGCCGCTTCACTTATGGAATAGGTTTTCATTGTATGGCTCCTGTCTCTTCTGAATATTTGTGCTTGACTTAGAGTTAACTTTAAGTAATAACATAGGTTTTGTAAAGCCTGAGGCACAGATTTCTATACTATGAGGAAAAGAGAGGTTACACATATGATACAAGCCAGTGCACGCGCCACATTCAGCCAGGAAGGCCCGTTCAAGTTAACGACCATTGAGCGCCGGGAGCTGCAGCCGCATGATGTTCTGATTGAAATTAAGTACGCCGGGATCTGCCACTCGGATATCCACACAGCCCGCGGCGAGTGGGGGCCGGTCAAGTATCCGCTCGTTCCGGGACATGAAATTGCCGGTATCGTCAGCCAGATCGGTTCTGCAGTTACCAAGTATGCCGTTGGCGACCGTGTAGGCGTAGGTTGTATGGTAGATTCCTGCGGAGAGTGCAGCAGCTGCCGTAAAGGTGAGGAGCAGTACTGCCTGGAAGGAAATACGGGCACCTATGGCGCCACCGACCGGTACGGTCACTATACACAAGGCGGTTATTCCACGCATATCGTGGTAACCGAAGATTTCGTGGTCCGGATTCCGGACAGCATTCCGCTTGACGCTGCTGCCCCGCTTCTGTGTGCCGGAATTACCACTTATTCCCCGCTGCGTCACTGGGGTGCTGCTCCAGGCAAAAAGGTAGCGGTAGTCGGTCTTGGCGGTCTTGGACATATGGCGGTGAAGATTGCTCATGCCATGGGAGCCGAGGTTACGGTGTTATCACAGTCCCTGAAGAAGAAGGAAGACGGATTGCAGCTGGGAGCTGACCATTATTATGCCACAAGTGATCCGGAAACATTTAAGCAGCTTGGCGGCTCGTTCGACCTGATTATGAATACCGTAAGCGCGCAGATCAATATCGATGCCTATCTGTCGCTGCTGGCGCTGGACGGGACCTTAGTCAATGTCGGTGCACCTGCTGATCCGCTTGCAGTTAACGTATTCTCGCTGATTGGCCACCGCCGCTCATTCGCCGGTTCCATGATCGGCGGTATCCGTGAAACGCAGGAGATGCTTGATTTCTGCGCAGAGCATAACATCGCTTCGGAAATTGAAGTGATCTCGGCTGATCAGATTGACGAAGCCTGGGAGCGTGTCCTGGCGTCCGATGTCCGCTACCGGTTCGTTATCGACATCAGCACGATGGGGAATGAATAAGGGGTACTGTGCGTGTTCTGCTGAACAGGGCATAGTATGAAACAGAGTATAACCGGACCGGATAAGGGGAAGCCCTGCCTGGTCCGGTTTTATTGTCTGCGGATGGCCGGGGTCAGAATTCATTCCCTCTGGTCAGCTCAATGAACTTGCGGGCGGCAGTCGTCAGCGGCATATTGCGCATGGTCATCACTCCTACCTGGGCAGGCGGCAGCTGTACATCCAGTTTGATCTCAAAAAGCGAGCCCTCCTCCAGCTCCCGGGAGACGAATTCCCGGGTTACGAAGGAGATGCCGAGCCCTTTGCGGGCGAATTCGATCAGCAGACCCACGCTGCCGACCTCGAATTCCGGCTTCAGTTCATACCCGTAGCCCTGAAACAAATCCGTGACCGCCATACGTGCACGGCTGCTGCGGGAGAACAGGACAAGCGGATACTGAAGCAGCTCTTCAATGGAGAGCACCTTATGATTCAGCTCGGCATAACGGCTGCCTGCAATGAAGCAGTCCTGGAGCTGGAGCCCCTGATGGACCTCAAGCTGCGGGTCGGTAATCGGGATGCGGACTACGCCCATATCGACGGCACCTTCTTTTAGATAAGAGATCACTTCCGGTGTCGTTCCATGGATCAGCTGAAGCCGGATGCCGGGGTACTGCTGGTGAAAAATCTCGATAATAGGCAGAAGATAATGCTTGAACAGGGAGTCACTGCCGCCGATGCGCAGCTCGCCGTTGTCGAGGTTCTTAAGCTCAGACATCTTTTTCTCAGCCTGGGTGATCAGGATATGCGATTGTTCAATATAGGAGTAGAGCACGGCTCCCTCCGGGGTCAGGGTAACGCCCTTGGAGTTCCGGTTGAAGAGGGTGAGGCCGAAGCTGTCCTCGAGCTGCTTGATCGCATGACTGACACTGGGCTGGGTAATATAGAGCAATTTGGCGGCTTGAGTCAGGCTTCCTGTCTTGGCAGCCCAGTAAAAAACTTTATATAACTCGAAGTTGATCATAGACATAGTCTATAGCTCCTGTTCAATATATTAATTACTTGTATGGCTCGTATTTGTATTATAGTGTACCCATGAACGATAAACCAGAGCAGAAGGAGAATAGAGATGGAGGCAACTACATTTGTTTTATTTGGAGCGACAGGAGATTTGGCCCGGAGAAAAATATATCCCGCACTGTATAATTTGTTTCTCGACCGCAAGCTGAGCCATTCCTTCTCTGTGGTAGGTCTTGGACGAAGAGAACTCGGAGATGAAGCCTTTCAGGCAATGGTGGAGAAGTCGATCCGTGACTTTTCCCGGCGGGAAGTGAACCCTTCCGCGTCGGTGCGCAGCTTCCTGAAGGCATTTCAATATAACGTACTGGAAGTAGGCAATGCAGAGGATTACCTGAAGCTGCTGCAGCGGGTGGAACAGCTGGAAGCCGGCAAGGGCAGCACCCCGAACCGGATGTTCTATTTGTCTGTCGGGCCTGAGTTTTTCGAGCCGATTGCCTTGAACATTAAGGAGAGCGGCCTGGGTGCCGCGAAGGGCTGGAAGCGCCTGGTGATTGAGAAGCCCTTCGGGCATGACCTGCCGTCGGCGCAGAAGCTCAACCTGAAGCTGAGCGAAGCCTTCTCGGAAGAGGAAATTTACCGGATCGACCACTACCTGGGCAAGCCGATGGTGCAGGAGCTGGATGTATTCCAGCAGACGAATCCGGTGCTGCACGCGCTCTGGAACAACCGCTATATTGCGAATGTGCAGATTACAGCGGCGGAGACTGTAGGCGTAGAAGAACGCGCCGGGTATTACGACCATGTAGGTGCGCTCCGGGATATGTTCCAGAACCATATGCTGCAGCTGCTGATGATGCTCGCCATCCGCCTGCCGAAGGACAGCTCCGCTGATGAGGTGCGCTTCAAGAAGAAAGAGGTTATGGAATCCCTGGAGCCGCTGGAGGAAGGGAATATCGGCTCCGAGGTCATCCGCGGCCAATATACGGCAGGCGTGATCAAGGGTAAGCCGGTTCCCGGCTACCTTGCCGAACCGGGCATTCCGGCTGGCTCGGTGAATGATACCTTTATTGCAGCCCGGCTGCAGATCGATGATCCGTTCTGGAAGGGCGTACCCTTCTACATCCGGACCGGGAAACGCATGAAGGAGAAATCGACCCGGATTGTAATTGAATTCAAGGAGCCGCTGAAGCAGGTCTCGTCAGCAGAGGGGGAGGATATTCCGAATCTGCTCGTGTTCGAGATTAGCCCGAACGAAGGCATTACGCTTCAGCTTAAGGCAAGGGATCCGCAGCACAAAGGGAAGTTCAAGGCGATGCATATTGACTTCCATACCAGCTCTATAGAGATTCCCGAGGCCTACGAGAACCTCATTCATGATGCCTTGCGCGGCGATCCGTCCTTCTTTGCCCACTGGAATGAGGTAGAGCTGTCCTGGAAATGGGTGCAGCCGATCCTGAACGCATTTGCAGAGAATACGGTTCCGCTTCACACGTATGCGGCGGGCAGCCACGGACCTGCGGAGTCGGACCAGCTGCTGGCCAGGGACGGACATCACTGGTGGCTCGATGCTGCCGGAGAAGCGGATGAAGAAGCGGGCGAAGTGGCTATGCGGGATGCGGCGAATTTTTGATTATAGATAAGAGTTCAATCAGACAATTCATAGGAGGTCAACGGAAATGAGTAAACAGCAGATTGGTGTGGTCGGCCTGGCCGTCATGGGGAAGAACCTGGCCCTCAATATGGAGAGCAAAGGATTCGCGGTGTCGGTGTATAACCGCTCCCGCGAGAAAACAGATGAGCTGCTGGCAGAAGCGGCAGGCCTGAACCTTACAGGGGCATACAGTCTGGAAGAGTTCGTAGAGTCGCTTGAGCTGCCGCGCAAAATCATGATTATGGTGAAGGCCGGCAAACCGACAGATGATACAATCCAGCAGCTGGTACCGTACTTGTCGCCGGGGGATATATTGATTGACGGCGGGAATGCCTTCTTCCCGGATACGCAGCGGCGGAACAAAGAGCTGCAGGCTCAAGGTTTCCGCTTCATCGGGGCCGGGGTATCCGGCGGGGAAGAAGGGGCGCTGAAGGGACCGGCAATCATGCCGGGCGGTCAGAAGGATGCCTATGAGCTGGTGGAGCCGATTCTGACAGCTATTTCAGCCAAAGTTGACGGTGATCCCTGCTCAACCTACATTGGGGGAGACGGTGCCGGACACTATGTCAAAATGGTGCATAACGGCATTGAATATGGCGATATGCAGCTTATCGGCGAAGCGTATCAGCTGCTGAAGGATGTGCTGGGCCTTAGCACGGAAGAGCTGCATGTTATTTTCTCAGACTGGAACCGCGGTGAGCTGAGCAGCTATCTGATCGAGATTACCGCTGATATATTCGCCAAGACAGACCCGGTTACCCTGCAGCCGATGGTTGAGGTGATCCTCGATTCCGCCGGGCAGAAGGGCACAGGGAAATGGACGAGCCAGAATGCGCTTGATCTTGGCGTTCCGTTATCGATCATTACCGAATCGGTCTTTGCCCGCTTCATCTCCGCCATGAAGGAAGAACGCGTGGCGGCAAGCAAACGGCTGAAAGGACCGGAGGTCAAAGGCTATGACGGAGACGCTAAGGAGTTCATCGAAGCGGTCCGCAAAGCGCTGTATGCCAGCAAAATCGCTTCGTACGCCCAGGGCTTTGCCCAGATGCGGGTAGCTTCGGACGAATATAGCTGGAACCTGGACTATGGCAGCATTGCGATGATTTTCCGGGGAGGCTGCATTATCCGTGCGGGATTCCTGCAGAATATCAAGGATGCCTATGACCGTGACTCTGAGCTCAAGAACCTGTTCCTGGATGAGTACTTCAGCAGCGTTGTTCATAACTATCAGGAGGCATGGAGAGATGTAGTTGCCCTTGCGGTTAAGAGAGGCATTCCGGTGCCGGCATTTGCTTCTGCACTGGCCTACTATGACAGCTACCGTTCCGAACGGCTTCCGGCCAACCTGCTGCAGGCGCAAAGAGATTACTTCGGCGCCCATACCTTTGAACGGGTGGATCAGCCGGGCAGCTTCCATTTCGGATGGATGAGTAACGACTGAGTTTGCAGCAGTAAGGAGAGCAATTCCAGAGCACTTCCCTGGTTTAAGGGGAAGTGCTTTTTTTATGAAGATCAGCAACAGCAACAGAACCGGCGCAGGGAATTAGTTGGATTTTCTCCACTTACTCATGAACGGATAAGCCCCTTTCCGGCAGCAGGTGGAAAAACAGCACTTAATTTCATCCAAATCAGCCGGAATAGGTGAAACGCATGAAATTAAATGACGTTTATCCAATTAATTCCGTCCAGCGAGCCGAAACAGCCCAATTAGGATACATTTTTCCACTTGTTTCCGTTGGGCGGGCGGCAATGTCCGCCATCCTGATACAACTGCAAACTATAACTCAACCTTAAACAGGGCAATCCCCGCTTAACTGGGCGACTGGTGCAAAAATTAATCTACTTCCATAGCAGACGAAGAATTCTGCAATAACCTGCATACAGAACTTAAAAAACTGCATTTATGACCTCCCCGCAGTCTTGATAAACTGGATTCGGGAGACAGCCTCTCTTAATTATCGTGAAGTGCAGAAGGGAGAACGAGCATGAAACAGCAGCTGAAGCGGGGTCTGGCATTAATGTTGTGTGTATGTATGTCGTTGTCATCACTTTTTCTGGAGCCGGCAGCAATGAAGGCTGAAGCGGCGCCGGAGGTAATTCCGGCGGTTCAGGACGTTTTTGTGTCCAATTTCAGCGGGCAGGGAAACAGTGTGGGGACGAGTCTGAATGCAGCCAAGCTGATTTACGGGAAATCACGGCATGTGTACCTCAAGTTCGATTTATCCGCCGTGGATACAAGCAGATATGATATCGACGGGATGAATATGACCTTAAGCTTCAGGAAATCACATTCGCCTAACGAGCTGATATTCACTGAAGCCGAGCCTACCCTGCGGGATAGCGGCACCGAATGGACTGTTACTAATGTCACGTATAATAACCGTCCATACGAAATGGCCGGAGCTCCAATGGTAACCTATAATATTACCTCAAGCGGTGAGCAGAATGCAGATATTGATCTTTCACCGATTGTCCGTAATGCACTGCACAGCGGCAGACAATCCGTCAGCATTCACCTGACGACGGCCAAAGTGGAGGACAGTACAGTAAGCGCCAGTGAATTATATTCATCAAGGAATACATCCGGCTATCCGGGTCCGGTCCTGAAAATTAGGCTGGGAGATCCGCTAATTACGGATGGAATGGACCGCACTGTGCTCAGCGGGCTGATTGCGCAGGCCAACCAGTTAATTGAAACCGCATACACTGCGGATAGCTGGTCTGTGCTGGGGGCAGCGCTGCAGCCGGCAAAAGGCCTGCTTGTAAATAATGCAACCCAGCCTGAGATTAATCTGGCTGTTATCTTGCTGCAAGCTGCGATGGACAGCCTTGTGCCTGCTGAGCTTCCCGGCCCAATATCCGGCCCTGCCATGGGCAATTATTATAACAACAGCAACACCGCGGCGATGATTATCAAAATGAGGAATGCAGCAGGTGAATACGTACATGCTGATCCTGTCACCGGGAAGCTGTCGCTGACAGCCGATGCTTCCGGGGCGTCTTCCTTTGCACTGTATGTCCTGGATTATTTCGCAACCGTGGACCATCAGGAGGCGGAAGCGGGAGCCACCAGGACGGCGTACTCCATTAAATCGCTGGAGAACGATAAGTATCTGACCATCCAGAATTATTTCACGGCAGACGAATTTCTGAACAATACCCACCGCTACTTCAATATTATGAGCGGTGCAGAGAGCGGCACCAGCACGGAGCGGACGTTCGAGATCAAAGCGGCAGCTTCTGTTCCGGGCTGGAATGAGCGGTTCTATATCGACCGGTATGCGGATTCGGGTTATTACCGGATCTGGTCGCATTTATCCACGCTCAGAGATGATAATAATTTTAACCGCTTCAACGTGGGAATGACCGGTAGCGCTATGCAGAGCAGCGGAATTGCTGCGGAGAACAAGGAATACAAATTTTACTTCGAGCCGGTTACAGATGCAGACCCGCTGGAGATCAGCCAGGCTGTGTCGGGGGAGGATGCCACATTATTCTGGAAGCCTGTAAACGGTGACACGAATCCGGCCCACTACAGGCTTAATGGATCAGTGGCGGAAGCCGTGTATTCCGGCGGACTGATGAATGTTACGCTTCCGGGCTTAAGCGCAGGGGTTCATCAATATACCGCCGAGTACAGTGAAGCCGGATATCAGGCGCAGGCAGAGGTGAATGTCCGGATCTTCAGCCATCCCGGAATTCTGCTGGCCATGGATGATCTGGAGCGGATGAGAACCCGTGTACAGGCCAAGGAAGAGCCTTGGTACTCTGACTATCAGAGAATGTTGAATACGGTTTCATATCAGGTGGCCGGCTCCGGCTATCAGAATACAGTCTTCTCCAATGTCGGGCGCGGAGGCGCGCCGTCGGATTCCGCCAATATCGGTTATTTCGAGAAGGGCGGCAATGCCGCATATTTCAATGCCCTCCAATGGGTGATTACAGGAGAAGAGCAGTATGCTGACAAGGCTGCTGATATCCTGACCGGGTGGGCTAAGACGCTGAAGGTGATTGACGGCCGGGACCGGATACTCGGGGCCGGAATCAATGCCTATAAATATGCCAGTGCAGCGGAAATTCTCCGGTACTACGGCGGCGGGTACAACGGATACAGCCAGGCTGACTTCGCAGCCCTGCAGGAGATGATGCTGAACGTAGTCTATCCTGTCATCCAGGATGCCGCAGTTCCGATGCTGGCCAACGGGAACTGGGACGCCGCTGCTATTGTCAGCATGATGGCTATCGGGGTCTTGTGTGACAATGGTGAAATCTTTGACCGTGCGATGCATTTCTACCGGGATATTCATACAAACGGTTCAGTCTTTGCTTATGTGAATGAGTCCGGCCAGACCATGGAGACCGGCCGGGACCAGGCGCATGCGATGCTGGCACTGGGATACATGGCAGAGATCTGCCTCATCGCCAGAAACCAGGATGAGGATTTAGCTTCACTGTACGATAACAGACTGGCGAAGGCTTTCGAATACTCTGCGAAGTATAACCTGTATTCGCCGGAATGGACCGGGGAGGAGCTCCCCTTCACTGCTATGCCGAATGTATTCGGCGATACCGCCAGGGGCTATTATGGTGATGGCTTTGACAGGGACAGCAACGGACTCAACAGAGGCGAGCTCCGGCCCGTGTTTGAGCAGGGACTTGCCCTGTACAGAAAGCTTGATGGCGCTCTTATGACTTGGACCGCCAAGGCGGCTGAAGCAGCGCGTCCCCAGGGAATGGTGCATTTCGATAATCTGAATTTTGGCACACTGACTCATTATGACGGGGAGCCGCTGAAGACGGCGGATGGAATGTATTTTCAGCTGCGGACACGCTGGGAGCCCTTGTATCAAAGAAACTGGAGCACAGTGAACAGTATAAAGGTCGCCGAAACCTTGAATTCGTATTACGATATCAATGGGAACGGTGAGCTGGTAACAAGTGTCATGAAGAAGGATGCACCGTTCTTTCAGCTGACCGGAAATGATGACGGCACATATTCTGTGCTGCTGCTCACAACGAATACGTACCTGTCGGTCAAGGAGGATAAGGCGGGAAATTACAATATGCTTAAGGCTGACGCAGCGGTGATCGGCGAGAACGAGAAATTCATGCTGCGCTCCAGCGGAGTCGGCCCCTATTACCTGGTATCGCCTAAATACGGCAACCGGATTGTGTATCAGGAAGCAGCCGGATCAGGCAGCAATGCCGTCCTGACCCTTCGTCTGGGGACTAAGCAGCTGGCGGAAATAACCGATGTTCCCAACGTTACTACGAATGAGAGACTGATCTTCATGTTTAATACCAAGGAGATCGCCGGGGATGAACGTACTGCTCCGTCTATGCCGCAGAACTTAACGGCGGTTGCCGGAGACGGGCAGGTGGCGTTAAGCTGGGATGCTCCAGCAAGCACAGGCGGTGCCGCTATTATCAAGTATGAAGTGTCTCAAGATAACGGCATGACATGGAAGGATGCGGAAGCTGCTGCGGGGCACCTCTTCACGGGTCTTCTTAACGGTTCAGAGTATACTTTTGCTGTACGGGCAGTCAACAATGCCGGCAGCGGTGCCCTGGCGAAAGTGAAGGCTGCACCGGCAGGGCCGGTGAAGGAGCCGGAAGTGGAGCCGGTGCCTGCGGAAGCCTTGCCGGGCAGTGCCGCTGCTCCGGTGAAGACAGAGAACGCACACATCGTTTCATTAAACGGGGTCAAAGCTGCACTCACCCCAAATAACGGCGGAGGCTACAGCCTGATCCCTACCGCTGAGCAGATTAAGGAGGCTCTTGGCACCGGCAGCGGTCTGGTTATCACCGTAAAGGATATCTCAGATCTGACTGTACAGCTGCCGGTGTCAGCACTGGGCTCTGCGGATTTGACGGTGACTGCGGATTTCGGAAGTGTCCTGCTCTCTAAGGATACCCTGCAGAATATCAAGAAGAAGTATGGTGATTTGCTTCATCTCTATATCAGGAAGGGAAGCTTCAGAATCGGGCTGCTGCATAACGGGCAGCCGGCAGCATACGAGGATCAGAACCATCCGCTGATCATTACATTGCCGCTCAACACTGAAGCTGGCCAAGATCCTGCTGCATTTGTGGTAGTCAGACAAGAGAAGGAGAACAGCAGCATCCTGCCGCTGGCTGTTGCCGGAGGCAGCGGTGTGACTTTCACCGCAGCAGCTACGGGGACCTACGATGTGATCTATACCCCGGTTAGCTTCAAGGATGTATCCATGTATCACTGGGCAGCCAAGGATATTACCTTTACTGCAGCCCGCAAGTTGTTCGAGGGTACGAGCGGGGGCGTATTCAGCCCCGGGGCTGCTATGACCCGGGCGATGTTCATCCAGATGCTGGCCAATCTGGAGGGAATTGACCGCAGCCTGTATACAGTGTCAGGCTTCGGGGATGTGCCGGGCGGGCAATGGTATGCCGCCGCTGTGGGCTGGGCTTCCGGCAGCGGGCTGATCAGCGGAACCGCTCAAGGCAGCTTCAGCCCGGATCACGGGATTACGCGTGAGCAGCTGGCGGTTATACTGTATAACTATGCAGTAAGCAAGGGGTATCAGCTCCCTGATAAGGGCACAGTCCAATTTGCCGATGGAGACAGCCTTAGTCCATGGGCGGAAGAGGCGGCGTATGCGCTGGCCTCGGCAGGCATTCTGAACGGCAAATCCGGCGGCAGGCTGGAGCCGGGAACTATCACCATGCGTGCAGAGACAGCAGCCATACTGGCGAGATTCATCCGCTCGCTGAGCTCCAATTAATCTGAATGAGCCGTGAAGCAAACAACCCAATTCCCGCCGGAATTGGGTTGTTTGTTATACTATTTTAGATAAGTGTTAAATAATTTGTATACCTTTCAATAGAAATTGATTATATTGCTAGTAAGAACAATACACCGAGGGATGATTATGTACAAATTAATGATTGTAGATGATGAATTATTAATGCGTGTCGGCATACGTTCCATGATTGACTGGGAGGAGCACGGGTTCCAGGTGGCGGGGGAGGCCGGCAACGGCAAGGAAGCGCTGGAGATGGCACTGGCTGTCCTGCCGGACCTGATTATAACCGATATCAAAATGCCTGTAATGGACGGGCTGCAGCTCATCCGGGAGCTCTCCATCTCCCTGAAAGCCTGTAAGTGTGTGATCTTAAGCAATTTCGATGAATTCATTTATGTAAAGGAAGCGCTGAAGCTCGGGGCGGCAGATTATTTGATCAAGAGTGAGATTACACCCGCTGTGTTATCCGACCTGCTGGCAGTGGTCCGGGAGAAGCTGCAGGCAGAGCAGGAGACCCAGGAGAATAACCGTAATCTGCCCTATAACTTCAGCCGGGGGCTTGGACATTTGAAGGAGGATTTCTTCAAGGACCTGATCAGCGGGTTCATCAGCGAGCAGTCGGCCAGGACAAGGGCAGGGGAGCTGGGAATTAAGGTTAGGCCCAGTGAACTGGCGGTGCTCATTCTGAAAGTGAATCATTTTGACAGGGTGAAGAAGAAATATGTGGAGAAGGATGAGAAGCTGCTCCGGTTCTCGGTTCTGAATATTGTCGAGGAGGTTATTCCTGCCAGGTGGGAACGGGAGGTCATCACCGGCAATTCGTCGGAATATCTGGTCTTTGTAAATACCCTGCCCGGCAGCAGTACTGTATACAGTGATATTGGGAAGCTGTGCAGCAAGATTATTGTCTCCATCAAAGATTTCATGAACCTCGAGCTTACTGCCGGGGTGAGTACGGCTGTTCCGGGGCTGGGGTCAGTCAAGGCGGCATACGAAGAGGCGGAACGGGCACTCGCTTACCGTTTCTTTGACAGCACAAGCAATGTATTGTTCTATGCGGATGTGAAGGGACTCCCGCCCCGTGAACCGGTGGCTGCCTTCATCAGCTCTGACGAAGAGCATGACTTTACAGCAGTCTGGGAGAGCAGGGATGAACCGAAGGCTGCGGCGCTGCTGAACGGAATCCGTGACAGGCTCGATGCTTCGCAGGCTGATGAGAGCAGCATCCGGGAGACCTATATTTTGCTGATGGAAAAGATGCATACCCATTTTCAATTGGCGGCTAAATGGCTGCGTTCTTCCCTGGCAGAGAAGTCTCCTTATGAAGCTATCCTGCGCGGAGAGAACTGGGGGGATATTCACCAGAGTGTGCTTGATTACATGGGGTATTGCTTTGAGGCGGATTCCAGCATGATGCGGGAACGCACGTATACAGAAATGGCCGTAGACATCATTAACCAGTATTACGCCGAGGACATTTCACTCCAGAGCGTCGCAGGCCAAATCAACGTCAACCCGTCGTACTTGAGCCGTATTTTTAAGCAGGAGCGCGGGGAGAATTTCATCTCCTATCTAACCCGGGTGCGGATCGAGCGGGCTAAAGTCTACCTCAAGGGCGGCAAGCTGAAGGTTTATGAAATCGCTGACAAAGTGGGATATCACAACCATACCTATTTCAGCAAAATTTTCAAAAAGATCGCAGGAGTCTCCCCTGAGGACTACCGGGAATAAAATGACTGCTGCCCATCACGTTTGGAGAGGTGTATATGCGGGGACGGCATCCGGTTCGGATCAAGACCAAAATCATGGTTATCTGCTTAACGGTAATCATTCTGCCTGTGTTTGTCATGACGATTAATTCGTACCGGTCTTCTGAAAAATTATTGGAGCATAACTACAGGAACCTGCTGAAGGATCTGGCCAAGCAAACGAATATCAGAATCGATGAATTCCTGAAGGAAATTGAGAAAATCTCGCTCCTGGCCAGCAACGGGCTGAGCAGCACCTTATCTGCGACACTGGAGGGCAGCTATCCGATCCAGGATTATCTCCGGACGGGCGGCAAGGCCAATGAAGATGCGGCCTATAACATTCTGATGAATTACATCATGATGAAAGACCGTGTATTCTCCATTTACCTGTATAACCTGAACGGCGGCTCCGACCTCTTTGTCAGCCCCAACCAGCCGATTAATGAGGATTACAAGGTTGCTAATGAGCTGTGGTTCAAGAAATTCATGCATACCAAAGACAGGACAATTACCTTAACGACCCGGATAGACGAGCAGCTGCAGAATAAAGTGCTGGCTGTCTCCCATGCGCGGAAAATATATGACGGGACTACCGGCCGGCAGCTGGGGGTGATAGTGGTCAGCATCGATATCAAATTTATCGAGATTGTGAACAGTAACCTGCAGGAGGCGCTGCGCTCCCGGTTCATGATTGTTGATGCGAACGACAAAATTGTGTATAACCCCGATGACCGCCTGATCGGCACCCTGTTCCGGGATAATGTCCGACCTGACGAGACCAGGAATATTGTGGTGACTAATCCGCTCAGCCAGCAGCAATGGACCACCTATCTCTATATGCCGATGGATGAATTAACGGATGAGGGCGAAATACTGGGGCGGAACCTGTTCACCCTGGCGATTGTAATGTCGCTGTTTGCAATCATTATCTCGGTCTTTCTGTCGAATGTGATTACCCGGCCGATCAAGAAGCTGATGAATAATATCCGGCTGGTGGAAAAGGGGCAGTTCGAGCGGGTGGAGGATATCGGCTCCCGAGACGAGTTCGGGCATCTGTCCAGCCGCTTCATTAAAATGTCCTATGAACTAAAGCAGCTGATTGAGCGGGTCCAGCAGGAGGAAAGCGAGAAAGCCGCCGCAGAGATCAGGGCGCTGCATTCACAGATCAACCCCCATTTTCTGTACAACACATTAGGCTCGGTGAAGTGGATGGCCTCCATGCAGAAGGCTGAAAAAATCGCCGACATGACCGAGGCCTTAATCTCTATGCTCCGGTATGCTACGCGGCTGGACGGGACGCTGGTCTCCATCCGTGAGGAGCTGGATAATGTCATGAATTACATCACGATTCAGAATGTCAGATATTATAATTGCATTCAGGCGGTCTATGAGATTGAAGAAGGGCTTCTGGATTACCGGATTCCCAAGATGATTATGCAGCCTGTTATCGAGAATGCGATTTTTCACGGGTTTGCGGAGCTTGAAGAAGACGGGGTAATTACGGTAACCATCCAGTCCGCGGGCAGTGATCTTGTGATCGGAATCCGCGACAATGGCAGCGGGATGGATCAGGAGACCCTGCAGGAACTGGCGGAGAGCTGGACCGGGCAGGATGGCGGCGCGAAGGGCATCGGGCTGTACAATGTCCAGCGGCGGATCCAGCTCCATTTTGGCCAGGCCTATGGAATTAAGGCGGAGAGCTGTTTTGGGGAAGGCACGGTTTTTTATATTGTGCTGCCGGGGATTCCCGGCAGCTAAGACACAGCAGCAGAGGTGCAATTTTCCGGGGGGAAAAGCTGTTCCTCTGCTGCTGTGTTGCTGCTGTGTTGCTGGTTGCGGTGGCCTTGGGCGGCCAGTCCTCCGGGCATTACCCTTTGACACTTCCGAGCACCAGTCCCTTGGTGAAATACTTCTGCAGGAAGGGGTACACCAGCAGGATCGGGATGGCCCCAAGAAACATCTGGGCCGCCCGTCCGGTGCGGGCATTCATCATCGACAGGAGCTGGGTGTAGTCTGTGCCTGACTTCAGCATAATTTGCTCAAAGCTCTGCAGTAAGGTCTGCAGATAGCTTTGCAGCGGATAGTTCTTAGGATTGTTCATGTAGATAATGCCGTCAAACCATGAATTCCAGTGGCCGACGATACTGAACAGGCCGACGGTGGCGAGCGCCGGCTTCAATAACGGAAGCAGGATGCGGGTCAGAATCTGCATGGGTCCGGCACCGTCGATAATCGCGGATTCTTCGATCTCCTCCGGCAGGCCGCGGATGAAATTCATCAGAATAATCATGCTGAACACCGGGAGGGCACCAGGCAGGATAAGCGCCCAGATGGAGTTGATCAGCCCCATTTGCACAACAATAAGGTAGGTCGGAATTAATCCGCCGTTAAACAGGATGGTTATAATGAAGAAAGTCATATAGAGATTACGGCCCGTCAGCTTCTGTGCAGATTTGGAGAGCGGATAAGCGGTGAGCACGATGAGAGCGAGATTGATGACCGTTCCGAGCACTACCCGTTTGACGGAGATCCACAGGGAGGTGAAGAAATCCCCTCCGGTCAAGGCGAATTCATAGGCTTTGGTGGTGAATTCTACCGGCCAGAATGCCACATTACCAGCGGATACAGCAGCACTGCTGCTGAAGGATACGGCCAGCAGGTTAATGAAGGGCAGAATGCAGAGCAGAGAGGTTATGATAAGCAAGGTGTAGTTCAGAATATGGAATAGGCGTCTGCCCAGGCTTTTGTCTTGAATCATAGCTGCCTCCTTAGAAGATACGGTAATTGGCGACTTTATAGGCAAGGATATAAGATACGCCTACAAGAATGCAGGAGATTATGGATTTGAACAGGCCTACGGCTGCGCTGACCGAATACTGGGCCTGCTGTATCCCCAGCCGGTATACATAGGTATCGATAATATCTCCGGTCTGATAGACCACGGGTGAATACAGATTGAAGATTTGATCGAAGCCGGCATTCAGCACGTTGCCAAGCGCCAGAACCGACATCAATACGATTGTAGGCATCAGTAGCGGCAAGGTGATGTACAGCGTCTGCTTCCACCGTTTGGCCCCGTCAATTACAGCCGCTTCATATAACCCGGGATCAATGCTGGTTAAGGCAGCCAGGTAGACGACAGTGCCGAAGCCGAAGCCCTTCCAGATATCGCTCACAATCATCGTCCAGGGGAAAATAGACGGATTGCCGAGAAAAGGGACGGGTTTCACTCCAAAAATGCTTAAGAAGCTGTTAATAATGCCGTCTGCGCTAAGGATATCCAGCAGGATGCCGGCCATAATGACCCATGACAGGAAGTTCGGAATGTACACAAGCGTCTGGAAAGTACGTTTGATACTGCTTTTGGCCACTTCGTTCAGCAGCAGGGCAAAGATAACCGGGACGATAATGCCGCCGATGATCTTAAAGGCGGACATGTACAGCGTATTCCAGATGGTCCGGGTGAAATTAGGCTGGTTAAAGACATGCTGGAAATTATCCCAGCCGACCCATGGAGAGCTGAATCCAAGGCCTGGATTGTATTTCTGGAAGGCGATCACCAGCCCGTAGAACGGGATATAGCTGAAGATGAATACCAGGGCAAGACTTGGAAGCAGCATTAAATGATAGGGACTCTGCTGTTTTAATTTTTTGAGCATCCTCAATCCTCCGTTTCAAAGATAGTTCCCCGCATACAGCACAGGGAGGCGAGAATTCTCGTCCCCCTGTACACCGGAACCTTTATTTTCCGTAGGCTGCATTAACGGCTTCAGTGGCCTGATCCCCGCCGGCTGTCTTCCAGTTCTGGACTACGGTATCGAAATAGTCAACGCTTTCGGTACCCATAATGATTTTGGTGAAGCCTTCGGTCAAGATATCATCCAGTGTTGTACCGTAGCTTGCGAGCGCCTCGGGACTGGCTCCCCATAGGGCCGTTTTGATATAGTTGCCGCTGTCGAGAATTTTCTTGGACAGGCTGTAGGCGGTTTTTGGAGCCCCCTGCTGCAGGTAATCACCGGTCGCGCCCGGTGTAGTATTTTGGATAAAATCCACGCTGTTGTTATACTTTTGCCACATTCCTGCAGTGGTCAGGCCGCTAGTATCGCCGGATTGCAAAGCTGCAGATACAGCCTCGAACTGCTCATAGTCAGAATTCGGGTTAAGCACCCGGAAGGCACCAACCACATGCGCCAGGTCATTATCCAGCAGGGCGGATAAGCTTTCCTTGGATTCTTTGCCGACACCTTCGTCTACAATGTAAGCATAGTCATTAAGCAGCTTGACGGCAGCCTCCGGATGCTTGAAGCCTTTCTTGATCACAGTGTAGCTGCCGTTCGCGAAGAAGATGGACTGTTTGGCCTCTTTGCCGTCGGTTGCAGGGATCAGATATGGATAGAAGATGGCATCCTTCCCGAGGTTCGAGATCGTATCTACCCCCGGATTGTAACCCCACCACTGGTAGTAAGGCTGCATGCCGACCTTGCCGGCCACGATATCCGCATTCATGGCACTGAAATCCTTGATGGCAAATTCAGGGTCAATGATCCCCAGCTTGAACCATTCGGCCCATTCGGTCAGAGCCGCCTTCATTTCCGGCTGAACGGAGCCGTAAGCCAGCTTTCCGTCACCGCCTTCAATCCACATGTCAGGATGCGCATTCCAGGCAATGGCCAGCAGGTTGAGATAATCAAGGGTCTGGTCTACGGCAATGCCGTAGCCGCCATGCTTTTCCATAAACTTAAGCGCGGTTTCCTTGAGGTCTGCTACAGACTGCGGATCACTGATGCCCAGCTCCTCCTTCCAGTCATTGCGGATCCAGATGAAGTCCGGCTGTTCGATGAGTCCCCAGTGCAGCTGAGGGATGCCATACAGCTTCCCGTCCTTTTTACCGGATTCAAAGCTGTCCGCATCGGCTTCCATATAACCCTTCAAGCGGCTGGAGGCATAGCCGTCAAACACGGTTGTCAGATCCATAATCATATCGGCTTCGATTAACTGCTGCAGCTGCGAGGCGTTCACATGAAACACATCGGGGAGGTCATTAGAGGAGATCGCCAGATTCAGCTTGGTGTCGTATTCATCGCTGACCCAGTCTGTGATGACGCTGATATTGTATTTTTCTTTGTACCGCTTGATCCAGACATTGTTAGTGATGTCATTCCCCTCGGGATATTTCGCGGAAGCGTATTCAGAAGTTACCGTATGAATGGTTACCGGCTCTTTGAAGGCGCTGAAGGAGGGATCAGAAGGATCTACTTCAAGGGAACCGGCTGCTTCATTGTTGCCGGACGCCTCACCTGCCGGGCTGCCCGCTGTATTACCGTTAGAGCTGCATGCTGCCAGTACAAAGATCATGCATAAAGTCAGAATTACAACTGCGGTTTTCTTGGCCATACGTCTACCCCCATTAATCTTGTAGTTATGGAACCACTTGCACAATTTATTCTAAACGAGGGGGGGAGGGAGTGTAATAAATTATATTGACGCGATTCCGTTACTTTTTTGACATGCTGCTGCCGGAGGGGAGGGATGTTGCAGTTTTTTTACAGAGCCTTTGATTTTTTTTACTTCAACCTGCAGCTACGGACATAATAACGGACGGACACCGCAGAGCACGGCAGTCCGTCCGTATGGGAATCAGCAGAATCAGCTGCTCTTGGCGAGCCGGCTCCGTGCCAGATAGGCTGCGGCCAGCAGCCCGGCGCTGACAGCCAGATAGCTGCAGCCGACCAGCCAGTAGCGGATGCCCATAGCGGCAGCCCAGCTGGTTCCGGATTCTGAGGGGCTGCCCAGAAAATCAAGGACAGGCGTTTTGTTGAACGGGCCGAGGTACCAGAGAAGCATGTACAGCACCTCGAAGGTACGGTTGGTCCGCGTCATGACTCCGCTGACAAGGGCAAGGCTCGGGATCAGCAGTGCAGCGGAAGCAAAATAGGCCAGCGACTCCAGATTACCCTCAAGGATGAACCGGATCAGCATGCCGCTTCCTGTGATGCAGGCCAGCAGGACGCCTGAGAGCCAGACCGCTGTAAGCTGCCGGGTGAGGTAACGCGGGCTTGAAGCAACGAGCAGATGGGTCTGATAGCGGTATTCCCGGCTGCCCATTCCGGACCAGAGAGCCAGCGGCCAGATCCAGGTAAGCGGCCAGATCATCCAGGCGGCTGAAGTGCCGGCAGGCATGGACAGGCCCAGAATGATTAAGACAAGGGCCACAGCATACCAGCCCAGCCGGGTGCCCTTCATCATCAGCCGGATTTCGGCCATTACAAGCGGGAAGAAGGAGTTACGCAGCGTTACCGGGGAAAGTGCCGCAGCGCGGGCGCCTGTACCGGAAGGTCTGGTAAAGCCATTCCAGCCAGCGGCGTGTATTGTATCTGCAGAAGTGTATCCTGCTGCTACTGCTGCTGCCTGCTCTGCCGCCGCTCTTGACTGCTCCCGCTTGCTGCCCTTATGTGCAGTAAACGGGACCTCCTTAAAGCGGCGGAAGAATACGGAGGCGGCCAGGATAATTATGAAAGCATACAGGAGCAGGGTCAGCTGCTGTCCGATCAGAGCGGGTGTCCAGTCCATGCCCTGCCACTGAAACAGCTTCATCGGCTGACCGCCAAGGGTCAGAACTCCGATTCCGAAGGAGCCTGAATAGTCCGGGTGAAGCAGCGTAAGGTCACTTTTCATTCGGTCTGTAATGACATTGGTGCCGTAAGGTATGTAAGCGGACAGGGAGATGAAGGCGATGTACATGCTGAAGTAAATGACATGGCCAATAACGCCCCTGAGAGCCTTAACCGTCTCGAACAGCACGGCAAGTGCGGATACGACAGCCATTACCGGGAGCGTCAGGAACAGAAACGGGGAGAGCATCGGCCATAGCTCAATCCGCAGCACTTCTCCCCGGACCAGCTGCATAGTAGCAGTGATCAGGATGATCACCGCTACTATTACCGACAGAACGGTAAAGTTGCTGAGCGCTTTGCCTGCCAGGTAGTTCAGCTTGCTGACAGAGGTGGAGGCGATAATCTGCCCGAAGCCTGTCTGTTCATCACGCCGGATGCTGTTCTTGACCAGATAGAAGCCGAACAGGGATAGAAACAGCGTAGTCGAAATGGCGACAGAGGAGCCTACCCAGGCAGAGTTATACACTCCCCGGTAACGATCCAGGTACAGGGTTGCGTAGTTACCGTCCGTCGGCGGAATGAAGAAATAAGCGGCCAACATCGTGATTCCCAGCATCAGCAGGAAGGAGAATTGCCGGGTCCGCTCAAGAACATCGGCCCGTGCAACATTATAGACTGTCCGGAAGACTTTCATTTAGCGATCCCCCCGGGCGGTTCTGATATACAGATAGGCATCCTCAAGGCTTGGAGCCACCGGTGAAGAATCAGGCAGCGGCGGAGTATCTGCGACCACGCGCAGCTGGAGGCCGTCCGCTCTGCGGACCGTTCCGCTGATCGTCCACTTCTTGCGGGCTTCCTGCAATGCCTGATCCGGAATGACGACGGACCATACCTTGCCTTGCACTGTATGTAATAATTCTGCCGGGGCTGACCTCATCAGCAACTGCCCCTTCGCCAGAATCGCAATCTGGTCCGCGGTCGCTTCGATGTCGGAGACGATATGTGTGGAGAAGATGATGATTCTGTCTCCGGACAGGTCGGTCAGCAGGCTGCGGAAGCGCACCCGCTCTTCCGGGTCAAGCCCTACGGTCGGTTCATCCAGAATAAGCAATTGCGGATCATTGAGCAGCGCCTGGGCGATGCCGACCCGCTGGCGCATGCCCCCGGAGAAGCTGCCAACCGGGCGTTTCAACGTATCGTGTAAATTGAGCAGCTCCAGCAGCTCCAGCATCCGCGGCCGGACGGCTCTTACATCGAGGCCCTTGAGCGCAGCGGCGTATTCCAGGAACTCAACCGGATTCAGATGCGGATATACGCCGAAATCCTGGGGCACATAACCTAAGACAGCCCGAAGCGCATCAGGCTGCTTACGGATATCCATGCCGTTCCAGCTCACGCTTCCGCTTGACGGCTGTGAGATGGTGGCGAGAATACGCATCAGCGTGGTTTTACCGGCTCCGTTCGGCCCGAGCAGACCGACAATCCCCGGCTTCAGCTGCAGGTTAATATCCTGCAGGGCCTGTTGACCTTTCTTGTATTGTTTGCTTACTTGCCGGATATCGAGCAGCATATTGTGCCTCCTAAAGGGATTTATATTGATTTACAATTATTGGTGCGCCTGAAAGGATAGACGATTAACTGCCTTATGAACCCTGCAAACGAATTCTATACTGCTCAACCTACACAGGGTGTATAGACCCGCGCAGCACAAATAAGCCTGGCGCGCAGGCCGCCAGGCTTATTCCATATTCAGACTGTACGCTTAATCCCCTTGGCCCGGACAAATTTCTCCAGTACGGAGAAGTCCTCTGTAACTTTTTTAAACGGCAGCGTTCCGAGCACCCGGCTCCGGTAATCTTTCCGGGCGGCAGCGGACAGGCGGGAATCCAGAATGCTGAGTACACCGAGGTCGCTTTCACTGCGGATCAGGCGTCCGGTTCCCTGCCTTAAGCGCAGGAGCATGTCCGGTACAAAGACCTCCTGCAGCGGATTGGCCGCTGACTCGGCCTTATATTCATAGATCGGATCAGCCGGAACAGGGAAGGGCAGGCGGAATATGATGACCTGCGACAGGTCAGAGCCTTCGATATTTACGCCCTCCCAGAACACCCCGGTGCTGAGGAGGACACCTTTGCTGCGCCGGAAGTCAGCGATGACCCCGTCCTGGGAAGCGCCCTCCTGCTGCATATGAAGCTCCCATTGGAACCCGTCCGCTTCTGCCCCCAGTCTGGAATGGATGTACTTCATATCCTCCTTGGCGGAGAAGAGGACCAGTGTTCTGCCCTCTGTCAGATTACAGAGCTTAACCAGTTCAGCATAGGCGGCCTCAAGGTATTGCTCACGCCGGTCATGGCGGTAGTACGGAACCTTATCCGAGATATACATCATGGCATGGCTCTGATAATCGAACGGGGAGGCCTGGCGTTCCATGTACTCCCCTGTAAATCCAAGAGATTGCGCCAAATAAGCATATTGCTCCTCCAGCGTATCCCCGCCCTGGCACAGGGTTGCTGATGTAAGAATGACGGGTGTCCTGCCTTTGAATAAAGTATGCTTCAGGAACCGGCTGATGGCTTTGGGACAGATGCTGATGGTAGCTTCCCGCAGGGGGCGGCTGGCCCAGATCAGATAGTTATCCTCTGCACCGGCGAGGACGGCAAATAAGTCAATCAGCCCGTTCAGCGCTTCAAAGGCATCATCAATCTCCCGCTCCTGCCGGGAGGTCAGCACCGAGAGGCCCAGGCTGAGATCCTTAAGCTCACGCGATACCCGGTCAAGCGGGACGCCGGAAGGCTTCGGCACTTTAATCCGGTCGGTATCCTGCCCGGCTGCCCGGAGCAGATCACCTTCTATGCCTTTGAAGATCCGCTCGAGACTGTTTTTGATCAATTTGGACCCGGCGAAGAGGCTTCTGTCGCCGGATTGCTTCAGCAGAAGCTGCAGTACATCATCGAGAATCCGGCAGGAGCGCCGGTAAGTGAATTCAAGCGTGCGGGCATCCCGCACCTTGGACTCCAGATTATGCGCTTCATCGATAATGATCATCGCCGGGCGTTCAGAGATGATGCCCCGGGTGCCTTCTTTTTTCTTAATCAGATCGCGGATCAGCAGGTCCTGGTTCACAATGATGAAGTCGATCTCACCGGCTCTGGCGTTAATCTTCGCCCGCATATCGTAGAACCGGCAGCTGCTCCGGTAATGGCAGCGCTCGAAGCTGCAGTCATTGACGCATACATTCGACCACTCGGCATCGCTGATTCCGCCTTTGATATCCGCCCGTTCATCAATTTCGTAATTGACAATCCGCCCGGCAAGAGCCGTGAGGGGACCGCTGGTATCCTCCGGCCTGTACAGCTCAGCAGCCCTCTGCCGGCAGGCGTACTGGCCCATGCCTTTGCCGACGGCGGCCCGGACGGTGTTGAATCCGAGGCGGCTGCCGATGATTCTAAGATCCTTATGAATCTGCTCCGACAGCTGGATGGATGAGGTAGCGATCACAACCGGCTGCCCCGACATCCGGTTAATGAGCAGTCCGGGAATCAGATATCCGAATGACTTGCCGATGCCCACCCCGGCTTCAATTATGGCATTACGGCCATTCAGATAAGCATCAGCGATATCCAGTGACATATCCTGCTGGCCTGTCCGCTCCCGGAGGCCGATCCGGGGGAAGCGGTCGTACATCCGGAAGATGGCATTGACGAGCGAGGGCCCGGTGTCCTTGCCCGGCCCCCGTTTCTGTAATTTATAGAGATCATTTAACCAGCTGATGACAACCGCCCCTCTTCTACCTCAGATGAACCGCACTTTTATGACACATAGAAGTACTATATCACATAGTACAGACCCGCATAGTTGAAACTGCCCTTTCAATGATAAAATACAGTTAACAGGTGCGGAATATCTCGCCGGGCTGAACAGAATCCGGCTGCCTGAATGACTTGAAAGCCCGGCTTAAAGGAGTTTGCCTTGAATACTGTGAATACCCAACCAGCGTTCTTCTTCGATCTGGACGATACGCTGTACGATCATTTCTCGCCCTTTCTGCAGGCGGTCCGCCACGTGCTGGCCCCGGATGAGACATCGGTGGATATTACCCGGCTGTTTCATACTATGCGCAGTTACGGTGACTTGCTGTGGCCGCGTTATGACCGGGGAGAAGTGGGGCTGGATGAGCTCAAACGCGTAAGGATGGAGCAAGCCTGTGACGAGCTCGGGATAGAGCTGGACCGGGAGCGGTCATTACTGTTCCAGCAGGATTATCTGGAGCGGCAGAGCCGGTTCGGCTGGTTCCCAGGAGCACGGGAGCTGCTCGGGCGGCTTATAGCCGCAGGTTATGTCGTCGGCATTATTACCAATGGACCCGAAGACTACCAATGGGCCAAAATCCGCGGGCTGGGGCTGGACCGTATCATCCCCGCAGAACGGATCTTCATCTCCGGAGCGGTGGGCCTGGCGAAGCCGGATCCCGCCATCTTCGCTCATGCCAACCGGATGACCGGAACGGAAGCGTCAGCAAGTGTGTATATCGGTGATTCCTGGGAGAAGGATATTGCCGGTGCCCTGGCTGCCGGCTGGCAGGCCGGGTGGTTTAATGAACGGGGGCTTGTTCCTGCTGCCGGACATAAGCCGCATTTTGAGTTCAGCCGCTATGCGGAGCTGGATCTGTAATTTGTGCATATTTAGCTGAAATTCGCCGATTGTTTCGTCAGGACAACAGAGCTATAGTAAGCGTACTTGGCAAAAGGAGCGAATAACATGCAGATTGCAAAAATCTGGTTTAATGGTGTGGAGGAGCCTCTCGGCTATCATTTTACACCGCTGATTGTCAGCTGGTTAGTCGAGGGGGCGGCTGGTGAGATGCAGGCAAGCGCGTCTCTGCAGATTTCAGCCGATCCGGATTTCACGGAGATCCTGTACGGCAGAGCCGGTGATTTGGATAGCCTGGGAGTTGCGGTAGAACTGGATTTGCAGCCGCGAACAACATATTTTGTCCGGATAGATGTCTATTCGGATCAGGGCAGTCACGCGCAGGCGGTCAGCCGGTTTGAGACCGGCAAGCTGGCCGAGCCATGGGAGGCGGAGTGGATCGGCCCGCAGGCCGATTCCGGTGTTCACCCGAGACTGCTGACGGATTTCGCTGTTCACAAACCGCTGGCAAGGGCACGGTTATATATTACCGGACTGGGGCTCTATGAAGCTTATCTGAACGGGGAGAAGGTGGGCGATGAAGTCCTGACTCCGCTTGTCAACAATTATGATGCGTTCATTCAGGTGCAGACCTATGATGTGACCCGCCAGATTGGCGGACAGAACGAATTATCCATTCTGCTGGGGAACGGCTGGTATAAGGGCCGCTTTGGGCTGCAGGGGGAGCAGGCTTATTTCGGCAGCCGGTTTGCGGCAATTGCTGAACTAATCCTAACCTTTACAGACGGCGAAGAGCGGAAGATTACCACGGATCAGAGCTGGCACTGCACAGGCAGTTCAATTATAGAGAGCGGGATTTATGACGGGGAGCTTATTGACCGGACCATTGACGTGAATGCGGATACAGAAGGCCAGGCCGATATTCTTCCTATGGATAAAAGCAAGCTGATGGACCGGATCAGTCCGCCGCTGCGGCTGCAGGAAATGCTGCCGGTACAGAAGGTGCTGCATTCGCCGGCCGGTGAAACCATTCTCGACTTTGGCCAGAATTTTGCCGGCTGGCTGGAATTCACCGCCGACTTCCCGGCAGGGCATACCGTCCGGTTCGAGTTCGGTGAGATTCTGCAGAATGACCGGTTCTATAATGATAATTACGGGACGGCCACAGCAGGCTTTACCTACATCTCGGGCGGAAGCCGGGAAACCGTAACCCCGCATTTCACCTATTTCGGATTCCGGTATGTGCGGGTCACCGGCTGGGACTCCGTCACCAAGGAAGATGTCCTGGGCCGGGCAATCTACTCTGATCTGGAGCGGACAGGTTATGTGGAGACGGGCAATGCCAAGCTGAACCAGCTGTATTCCAACAGCCTGTGGGGGCTTAAGTCAAATTTCCTGGATATGCCGACAGATTGCCCGCAGCGTGCAGAGCGCCTCGGCTGGACGGGGGATGCCCAGGTGTTTGCCCCGGCAGCTTCGTATCACATGGATACACGGGCCTTTTACCGTAAATACCTGTTTGATATGCGGACGGAGCAGCTGAAGCTGGGCGGCAGCATTCCGAACTATATGCCGGCGATGGGCACCGGAGGCGGAGCTTCGGTGTGGGGGGATGCGGCAACATTGATTCCGGCCACCCTGCTGAAGAATTACGGGAGTGTGGCTGAAGCCGCGCAATATTATCCGCTGATGAAGGATTGGGTGGATTATCTCGGCTTCCGCATCGAGGACAAGCATGGCACAAGGGCCGGGCTGAATGACGGCAGCTTCCAGTTCGGGGACTGGCTGGCGCTGGACGGGGCTACTCCTTCATCGTTCAAGGGCGGCACCGATGATACTTATATCGCTACGGTGTATTATTATGAAAGTCTCAGAATTGTGGGCGATCTCTCCGGGAAGCTGGGCCGGGCAGAGGAGGCGGAACACTACAGCAGGCTTGCCGGAGCGGTAAAAGAAAAGCTTCTCTTCGAATACTACACGCCTGCCGGGCGGCTGAGTGTGGATACGCAATCGGCCTACATCATCGCGCTCAAATTTGCAGTCTGCACCGATAAGCAGGTTATTATCAATCAGCTGAAGAACCGGATCAAGAGGGATTTGTACAAAATCAGATGCGGCTTCGTAGGGGCGCCAATCTTCTGCCAGGTACTGGCTGAGAACGGTATGGCTGACCTGGCTTACGACTTCCTGCTGCAGGAGGATTTCCCGGGCTGGTTATATGCCGTAAATCTCGGAGCCACAACGATCTGGGAACGCTGGAACAGTGTGCTGCCTGACGGTTCGATGAACCCGGCGGGGATGAATTCCTTGAATCACTACAGCTACGGCGCTGTGATGGAATTTGTGTATGAGTATGCTGCGGGCATCCGTCCGGACGGCAACGGCTTCCGTAAGCTGCTGCTTGCGCCTCAGCCGCATGCCCGGCTGGGCCGGTTATCCTGCCGGTATAAATCGACAGCCGGAACGGTCGGGAGCAGCTGGAGTATCCTGGATGACGGGCAGATTCACTGCCGCTTCGAGGTTCCGTTCAATGCGGAGGCTACGATCATCCTGCCGTATTCGGATCAAGAGCCGGTCAATGTTACCTCAGGGATTTATGAGTATACATATCAGCCGCAGAAGGATCTTAGAACGATATACGACCTGGATACACGGGTAATCCATATTAAGAAGGACGAGGCGGCGTTCGAACAGCTGCTGACTGTAGATGAAGCCTTAACCCGGTTCATCCGGCATGCCGATGAGGAGCAGCTGAACATGACCATCCGGGAAATCTCCGGCCTGTTCTTTACCGGAGTTACGCAGGAAGCCGCCAGCCGGGCAGCACTGCTGCTCTCAGGCCTCAAGCTAAGCAACTAGATTACCCGGAAACTGGAGACAGGATTAACTCCTTGGGAGCGGTTCTGTCTCTTTGTTTTGAAGAAAAGCAAGCCGCATGGGATAATGACCTAAAGTCAAAAAAAAGCGGTGGCGGAATGAGGAAGGATATTATGCAACGGGAAGCCATATGGGCCGAATCAACATTTGAGCAGACCCTTAAAGCGCTGGGACCGGAGGAGAGCATCCGGCTGTTACAGACGGACCGTGAAGGGAGCCCTTTACAGGGGGCGGTGCTGACGGATCAGGCTTTTTTCCTGGAGCATCAGATTTATATGAACCGCCATGCCCGCTATATCGGTATGCCGCTGCATTCGCACACATTCCTGGAGCTTAACTATATGTATGCAGGCAGCTGTACGCAGTTCATTGAAGGCGAACCCGTCCTGCTGGAGCAAGGTGATCTGTTGCTGATTCATCCCGGGATAAGCCATTCCATCAAAGCGCTGGGGGCTGAGGATATTCTGATTAATATTCTGGTGAGGTCCGGCTCGGTCAATACAACCGTGCTGCACAAAATGGCCAGGCACCGCAGCGTCATTACTGACTTCCTGCTGTCCGTCAACAAGCACCAGTACCGTAACCACACCTATCTGCATGTTCAGAGTAAGGCGCATGAGCGGCTGCAGCATTGCCTGAGCTACCTGATTGAGGATTATTTCGGCTATCAGCCGCCCCGGTATCATAAGGCGGAGCTTTGGCTGCCGGTTATTTTCGCGGAAATGGAAGAATTGCTGATGCGTGACATTGAGGCAATGCCATATCACAGTAATGTCAGAGAGGCCATCAGCATGATTGAACAGGAGTACCGCACCCTGACTTTAAGCGAGCTGGCCCGCAGGCTGAATTTCAATAAGAATTATTTGAGCAGCCTGATCAAAGAAGAGACCGGGCTTACCTTCAAGGAATGGGTCAACAAACGGCGCTTACAGGAAGCGTATGATCTGCTGATCAGCAGCAGCTTATCGATTGAAGAGATTGCCCATCAGATCGGGCTGGGCAGCCCCAGCTACTTCTACCGGATATTCAAAAAAGCGTATGGCACCTTACCCAGCCAGTTCAGGCGAAGACTGCATACTGCCGGGGATTGATCCCCTCCCGGTTGCCTCCCCGGTGACTTACCTCTGTTTCCTGAACTTGTCCGGTGAGCTGGAGGTGTTCGTTTTGAAGAAGCGGTAGAAGTGGGATTCGGAAGCAAAACCGGCAATTTCGGCAATTTCCCGGACGGGCAGTGTGCTTTCGAGCAGGAGCCGGGAGGCGCTGTCCACCTTTATTTTTTGCGCATGCTTCATCATGCTGCAGCCGGTATGCTTTTTCACCAGCCGGTTGAGATATTCCTCGTTATAGTGCAGCGCCTCCGAGAGCTCGGAGCGTCTGAGATTTCCGTGTTTCCGTTCAATGAAGTTCAGCACCTGATTCACCAGAAATTCCTCTTTGGTCAGATCGAGATTGAGCAGCTTGAGGAAGAACAGCTCTTCCTTCTGCAGTGCACTGATTATCCGCAGGACCAGCCCCTGCTGAAATAAACCGGCGCCGATTTCACTGGAGACAAGCTCCGTCTGCAGCGAATCAAGCAGAATGTGGAACGAATGGCTGGCCTCCGCCTGCTGCTGGGTAAACTCTATGTAGCTCCGGCTGTATACCCTCCCGTTATCTGTGCTTATATTGGAGCGGAGAAATTGAAAGACCGGCCCCGCCCCGCCGCAGCTCTTCTCCGGATCAGCCTCTTGAAACAGCTCTGTCAGAAAAGACACCGAAAGCGCAACGAAAATCACAGTACAGCCCTCATCCGGAACCTCGTAATGAGAGACATGACGGTTCATCAGACAGCCGTCACCTGCGTGGTAATGAACCTTTTTATCTTCAATGTAGTTCGTCAGGCTGCCGCTCAGCACATACATAAGCTCGAAATAATTATGCTGATGAGGAGTGTTTAGGTTAACGCCGGTAAACTGATCCATGGTCCGGTTATATATGGAGGTATACTGAATGGAGCCGCCTGCGGCGGATTTTATGAACACGGAGAGCGGGGCCTGAAACTCCAGAATAGGCTGATCGCCCATCACAAACGGACTTTCCAGCACCTTGAATTTCCCTGCGGAAGAGCCGGGCATTAGCTTCACCTCATTATGTCGGTTTTTCAGATACAACGGCTGTAAGTGGTCGGTTTCTGCCATTATAACATGGATCCATTCCCTGTAGACTTTAGGAGCAAGCGGCAAATAATAGGGAGCAGGAGTGTGTATCATATGAAACTGCATTTACCGGAGGATTTCATCGTGGGGTCGGTAACCGCGGCTTATCAGGTGGAAGGCAATAATACGAACAGCGATTTCTGGGCGGAGGAATATGCGGACGGCTCGCCGTATAAGGACAAATCCGGGGATACCATTGATCATTACCGGCTGTACCGGAAAGATATTGCCCTGATGGCAGAGCTGGGGCTGAAGTCATACCGCTTCTCGGTTGAATGGGCCAGAATTGAACCGGCGCCGGGGCAATATTCCAGATCGGCAATTGCCCATTACCGTGATGTGCTTCTCGCCTGCCGGGAGTATGGCCTTGTTCCGGTTGTAGCGCTGCATCATTTCTCATCCCCGCAATGGCTGATGCGGTACGGCGGCTGGGGCAGTGAGGAGGTTCCGCAGCGGTTCGCCGACTACTGCAGGTTTGTCTTCAGTGAAATCGGCGGGCTGATTCCATATGTGCTGACGTTCAACGAGGTGAATCTGCCGGTCATGCTGCGCGAGATGTTCACTACCATCGGAGTTATCCCCCCGGTTGGAATTGCCGGAGAGAGCTGGACAGCTCCGGAGTGGAGGGCATCGGCAGCGGCTCTGTGCGGGACTACGGCAGACAGGTATATCACCTTCCATATGATCTCGGATGATTCTAAGATCGCTATACTTGCGGAGGCGCACCGCCGGGCCAGACAGGTCATCAAGGAGCTGAATCCCGGAACGAAGGTGGGCTTGTCCATGGCGCTGTCCGATATCCAGTCCGTTGCCGGAGGGGAAGAGCAGGCAGCGGCCAAATGGCAGCAGTACTTCGGGCAATATCTGCCGATGCTGGAGGGCGATGATTTCTTTGGACTGCAGAATTATACCCGGGAGGTCTACGGCCCCGAAGGCCGGGTAGCCCCTGCCGCCGGAGCTGAGCTGACACAGATGAACTATGAGTTCTATCCGGAAGCGCTGGAACAGGTAATCCGCAAGGCCGCAGGAGCGCTTAAGCTGCCGATCTTCGTAACCGAGCACGGCGTGGCTACCGATGATGACTCACGGCGGGTGGAATTCATCCGGCGCGGGCTTGAAGGCGTCACTTCCTGTCTGAAGGATGGCATTCAGGTAATCGGCTATCTGCACTGGACAACATTCGATAATTTCGAATGGAGTGCCGGGTATTCGATGAGATTCGGCCTGATCGCAGTTGACCGGGAGACACAGGAGCGGACAGTGAAGGAAAGTGCGCGTTATCTGGGCCGGGTTGCGGCCACCGGGATATTATCCGAATAAGTGCAGGCTTATGTGCAATACCGGTTTCATCGCAGCCGTCCATCTATTATGATGGGCGGCTGTTCTTTCTGCTTTCTTGATTGCGGGATTGCAGCAAGACTAATTGTACTAAAAATGCCCTGGTAAATTCTTAAATTATACCTGTTTCTGAGGGAGGAATTATGAGATACCCTTGCCATAGGGCCCAAAGCGGGGGCGGAATATTCTGTAATGGAGGCGTTTACAAGGAATGATTATAAATCCGGTCTTAAAGGGATTTAACCCTGATCCGGCGGGCACAAGCATGCTGATTTCGATTATTTTTCCGTTTGTTAACAATGAGCATACATGACTTTGTTCAAAAGAAAGGGAGTAGATAGCATGTCAATCATTCAGTTTCCTGCTGATTTCTGCTTTGGAGCAGCAACAGCCGCGTATCAGGTGGAAGGTGCCTGGAATGAAGGAGGAAGAGGGCTGTCCATCTGGGATACTTATACCCGGGTGCCAGGCAATATCCGTAATGGAGACAATGGGGATACCGCCTGTGACAGCTACCACAGGTATGAAGAGGATATTGCCTGCATGAAGGAGCTGGGTTTACGAACCTACCGTTTCTCAATTTCCTGGTCCAGAATTTTCCCGGACGGAGCAGGGGAGATCAACCAGGAGGGGCTGGATTATTATCATCGTCTGGTTGACCAGCTGATTGCTAATAGCATTGAGCCTTTCTGCACCTTGTATCATTGGGATCTTCCGCAGAAGCTGCAGGATAACGGCGGGTGGAAGAATCGTGAGACGATTGAAGCTTTTGCCAAGTATGCGGAAGCCATGTTTGAAGCCTTCAACGGTAAAATAAAGTATTGGACCACCTTTAATGAGCCCTGGTGTGTCTCCTTTAAGGCGCATTATATCGGTGATCTGGCTCCAGGTGAGCAGAATCTGCAGAGTGCAGTCGGGGTGGCCCATCATCTGATGGTAGCGCACGGGAGGGCTGTACAAATATTCAGAAAATCAGGATTTGACGGACAAATCGGCTATGCTCCTAATGTCTCCTGGCGTGAGCCGTATAGCTCCAGGCCGGAGGATGCGGAGGCCTGCCGCCGCAGAGTAGGCTGGATGGTCGAATGGTTCCTCGATCCTATTTTCAAAGGTGAATATCCGGATTTCATGCTCCGGGCCTTCGAGGCCCACGGAGCCAAGCCGGATATCCGGCCTGGCGATATGGAGATCATCCATCAGCCTGTTGATTTCCTCGGAATAAACTATTATACGGGTTCGCTGGGGCGTTACAAGCAAGACAACGGGCTGTTTGAGCTGGAGGATATAGATGAGGGCTATGAACGGACCGACTTTAACTGGCCGATCTATCCCGAAGGCTTGTATAAGGTTCTCATGCACATGAAGCAGCGTTACGGGGCCGTTCCAATCTACATTACAGAAAACGGGGCCTGCTATAACGATGAGAAGGCAGACGGCAAAGTCCGCGATCCCAAGCGTATTGAATATCTGCGGAAGCATCTGCTGCAGCTGAACCGGGCCATGGAGGACGGAGTAGCGGTCAAGGGATATATGGCTTGGTCCCTGCTCGATAATTTCGAATGGGCCGACGGCTACAGCCGGCGCTTCGGGCTGATTCATGTGGATTTCGCTACGTTAGAGCGGACGCCAAAGGAAAGCTTCTTCTGGTACAAAAAAGTGATCAGCAACGGATGGCTGGAGGTCTAGTCTATCCATGAACTCATAAGCCTCTCAATGCATCGTCAGCAGCTTAACCGCCAGCGCGCTGAAGATCACTGCGGCGGCGATGTTCATTATCTCATTCGAGCGGGGCGAGCGCAGGAATATCTTCCGGAAGCCGCCGGCAAAGTAGCCGATGGCGCTGAAGATTACGGCTGTTAATCCAATGAAGATCAGCCCGAACAGAATCATCTGCAGCGGAACACTGCCGGCGGAGTAGTTAACGAACTGGGGAAGGAAGGTCAGGAAGAACACCGCGACCTTCGGATTCAGGATGTTCATCAGGACTCCCTTGAGCAGCAGCCCTTTCGTATCAGGCTCCGCAGCACCGTCCAGCTGAAGGGCCTCCTTGCGGTGCTTAATGGACTTATACGCCAGATACAGCAGATAGAGTGCCCCGAGGCTTTTGAAAATGGTAAAGGCGGTTACCGAGGTCTTGATAATCAGCGACAGCCCCAGGGCAGCGGCAAGGGTATGCACCGTATTTCCGGCGCTTAAGCCCATAGCCGTAATCACTCCGGCCTTCTTGCCGTTTGTGATTCCTTGAGTCAGTGTGAAGATCAGATCGGGTCCCGGAATAAGGATGAGAATCAGGGATGTTCCTATGAACAGCCATAGGGTGGTAGCGGCAAACATGATATAACTCCTCTCAAATTGAACTATGAATATAAAAATAGACCCTCCAGTAACAGGAGAGTCAAGAATTCATTTGACCGGGATCTGAATTTCTGTAATATGATCCTGCGGATCCCGGGAAATATACTGGTCAATCAGTGTCCGTTCGATGGAATCCCCCGCAATCTCCAGGCCCCTGCGCCCGATCTCCGCAAGCAGTATCTCGTAATAATCCGGAGCCAGGCTGCGCGGGCCTCTGTAATGAATACAGGCATAATTCCCCTCCGGCAGCAAGCTTGCGGTATCAGCCCTGTGATCCCTCTCTCCCGTTAGAATGAAGATAAAGTTGTACTCCCGGAATTTGTACTCCCGCACATGCTCACTGCTAATCGTCAGGCCAACCCCGCCGATGAAGGAGAAGCGGATGCCCGACCTGTTCTCCAGCTGGCGCAGGCAAATTTCCAGCTCCGGCTCTGAAGTGATCCTGTGCTGTAACCGGACAATGCTTCTCCGGGGGAGTGTGCGGACGTACACGGTCTCCAGCTCCTGCTCCCCGAGGTTCTGCGCCCACCGGATCTCCTGCATCCGGTGGGCGAATTGATCTGCTGTACGCTGCAGCTCCCGGATCTTATTCTCCGTAATCTCCTTCTGCTTCTCCAGCAGCTGCATGAACTGCTCAATATCCCTGTGTTCCAGATGATACCGGATTTCCTTCAGGGAGAAGCCCAACTCCTTCAGATAACGAATCGTATTCAGCTGTTCGAATTGTCCGGTCGAATAATATCGGTATCCGCTGCTGTCCCTGGTTCTTGCAGGGATCAGCAGACCAATTTCGTCATAATAACGGAGGGTCTGAATACTGAGATTATGCAATTTGGACATTTCACCGATTGAAAAAAGCTTGCTGTCATCCATGCTGCGCACCGTCCTCCGCTCTGCAATTCCCAGCCATTATACCGCTCCGGGGGTAGGGAGAACAACAAGCCATGTTTCGTACAGTATGAATTACGCGGCATTCATAGTAAAATACTGGAATGGATCATCCATAATCTAGTAGAATGACGCAATAATAATGAAGGGGGAGAACTATGGAATATTACATTGACCGCGCCGGGACGAAGATTCATATAGGCGATAAAGTGCAGATTGTGGACCGTGTTAGGAAGCATGAGGGGAAGAATCTTGATCTGGTAACACATAACCGAACCGGAATTGTGGCAGAGTCCAAGCGGGACGGTTATGTCCGCGTCCGGTTATATAAGGTGCATCACCCGCAGGAGCTGTGCAAGGCAGGGGCCTTTTATCCGGAGGAGCTTGAGATTATTGAATCATCCGGACAGGGAGTGCTTGCATTCAAAGGGAAGGAACAGCATTCTGCAGGTACGGGGGAAATTCAGGAAGAAACGGAGCAGGAAGCAGCTTATCTCGAAAGCGAAACCCCGGGCTGGAGAATCAGCAGGGAGCAATATAAGCAGCTGCTCTCCTATATCGGCTGCGGCAATTTCCCGGAGGCGGATATTCTGTTCTTCGGCAATGAAGAAGGAACAGGTACATACAGTATTGAGGCTAATGTAGAGGCGCGCTGCAATACCTTTGGCAAAGCGCCGGGTGCTTCCGGGTACAGCTATATCTTCGGCGACTCTCCGGCACAAGGGTACTGGGAGCCGTCAGCTTTGGGCGGGAGGGACAAGATCATTGAATATCTGCGGGCCAAAGGAGCCGACCCGAAGATATCCGATCAGGTCCGCAGCTCATTCCTCAAGAGCATTGCCCGGATTGTGCTTGCCCTGGAGAATCATTCTACGGCTCCTGTCAGTGATTGGTTCGAAGCTGTGGACTCCAAAGAAAAACGGCAGGAGATTTCAGGATTTGCCTTGGAAGGCCTGTTCTGCCCTAGAGAAGGCTTACAGACTGCATTAACGGATTGGCGCCACCTTCCCCGTCCCCAGGAGGGGGGCTGGTATGATGAATATGCCGTTACCGCAACCATTGAGAACAGATACAGCCGGGCCTACAATCAGTTTGCAGCGGGAATGGAAGACGAGTTCAGCAATTACAGCGAGGATGCCGAGCAGCGCAGACAGCTATTGCTGCAAGCGTTCGGGCATTCCCGGGCAGGCGTGCTGATTGGACTGGGCGGAGCGAACGGCTTCAAGAAGCAGGTGCTGTCCCATATGTTCAAGGTTGATTTTGAGCCGGTTGATCTGGGGCATGGAGTTATGATGAATAAGGCGCTGGCACGGATGAAGAACAAGACTATGCATATCTATCTGCTGCCATTCCCCAGTGCACAGGTATACGGCAGCCAAGCCATTCTGCACGCAAGCCTGCAGACGCTCGTACAGGACCATCTGCTGCCGCTGGTTGCGAAGCAGTAACAGAGGTTGTTCGAGTATTTCAACGGATAGCGGGAAGAAGTGAAGGGAGCGGGAGCATCATGCAGGTCTTGCAATGTAATCAGGTGTTCAAGAGCATTAAGGGCAAAGCGATTCTGAAGGATTTCACCTTTTCGATACAGGCTGGTGAGATTGTGGGCTTAGTGGGCCCGAACGGCGCAGGGAAGACCACCCTGATGAGGCTGATTACCGGCTTATCCAGAGCTTCCGGCGGTTCGATCTCCATCAAAACGATGAATATTGAGCAGCAGTTTGCCGGTTACATTAAAGAGGTCGGGGCAATTATCGAGACTCCGCTGTTCTATCCATACTTAACGGGTTATCAGTGCTTGAATTATTATGCCAAGCTCCGCCGGGTTTCACAGGAAAGGCTGCATGCAGTTGTTCAGCTGCTCGGGCTGTCAGAAGCCATTCACAAGAAGGTAAAAGCCTACTCTCTGGGCATGCGGCAGCGGTTAGGTCTTGCCCAGGCGGTTCTGGCCGAGCCTTCGCTGCTGATTCTGGATGAGCCGTTTAACGGCCTTGATCCCAGCGGGGTGGCTGAGCTGCGAGAGACGCTGAAGAACATGGCTGGTGCGGGAACGGCTGTATTTCTGTCGAGCCATACCCTGAACGAGCTGGAGGCCATCTGTGACCGGGCAATCCTGATGAATCAAGGGGAGCTGCTGCAAATCAAGGAACTTGGAGCGGATACGTCGGAGGGCCTGGTGAATATGAGTGTGGCTACTACCGATGATACTCAGGCGCTGGCGCTGATTAAGAAGCATTTCGGAGCTGTGCAGATCAGGCAGGAGCATACGCTTATTCTGAGCGGGACCCGGCCGGATACCTTCGCAGATATTCTATTAATGCTCAGAGAGCATAATATCAAGGTTGTGCAGATGAAGGAAGAGCGGAATTCACTGGAGAACACATTCATGACGTTAATCGGAGGGAAGCCATGAGCGCGGTGATACAGGTGGTACAGGCGGAGATGTATAAGTTCTTCAGAAGTAAAAGCTGGTTCAGCTCGCTGCTCATTATGGCGCTTGTCTCTGTATTTATGCTTCTTGCCGCCCCGTCAGAGGATTGGAGAGCCAGTCTGGAGTCGGCCAATCAGGGGCTGGAGCAGCAGCTCGGGATGAGTGCAGCCCAAATCAGCCAGTCCCCGGCTAATCATATATACATAGAGCAGTGGAAGGAGAACAGGGCATATCTGGATAACAATATTATCCCCGCGAATGATTACAGCTTTGGTACAGCGGCAGGGTATATGAGTTCCGTGCTGTCGCTTCGGGCGCTGGGTCTGATTCTGGTTGTTTTTCCGGTCATCTATGCGGTGTCGATGGCCAAAGAGTTCGAAAGCGGAACGATTCAATTTCTGGTGATGAATCCCTTCAGGCGCTCGCAAATCTTAATAGGAAAGTATATCAGCACACTTGCCTCCTCCTGCCTGTTTCTTCTGATTACCTGGCTGACTAACGCTGCGTTCAGTATGCTGTTTAAGCCATTCGGCAATCCGTTCATTTACAGCTTTGCGGACGGGCAGCTGATCGAGAAGAGCACCGCAGTATTCATGCTGGGCAACAGTCTGTTATCGCTGGTCTATTATATTCCTTACATGACCCTTGCCTTTATGCTCGCTACCGTATTCCGGTCCACGACCTTAAGTCTCAGCATTACGCTAGTGATATCTTTACTGGGAACCCAGCTCATCGGACTGCTCAATGTACGGACGGGTATGGTGAAATTTCTGCTGCCGGCCATCGTTGAACTAACCCATTCCCAGAACCGGGCCACCATTGCTGAGATCAATCAGTTTCCCTTGGTGCAGTGCCTGCTCATCATCACCTGCTATGTTGCTGCATTCTTAGGGCTGGCCGGCTATTCTTTTCATAAGAGGGATATTGCTTAGCCCGCCTCCATTATATTTGACACCTCAAGCCTGTTTCTGCCCTGGCAGAATGGATTGGGGTGTTACTTTTTCTGTCCGCAAGCAGGAAAACACCCTCCTCCATGGAATACAATCATAAAATAGAGGGAGGCAGAAAATGGCATATCATGAACAGACGCTGCGTTCGTCATTAAACATGTCCATATCCACCATTCTGGAAAGGCATTACCAATCGATGCTGCTGCAAAATACCGAATTTGCCTGGTTTGTAGAAATGCATAAAGAATTGTTGGATTTAACATTCAGCAGGGCATTGAAATACATTGTGGAAGCCTTATTCCTGTCTCCTGACGAGTACAATCAGAGCCTGATTATGCAGGAACAAGAAGGGTTCGAGCAGGGGAGCTATACTGCTGAGATCTTCGGGGATCATTTTGACAGCATGCTTGAGATGAGTAAAGACCTGAACTTAACCGCTCAGAATGTGATGTTCGGCATTATTGAACAGCTCGTGGACGAATCAGAGCAGCGGCTGTTTTTCTATAACCGGCTGATGGAATGCAACTGGACCCGGTTCAGCGGGTTTGCCCGCGGATATTCCTGCAACAAGAACCAGCAGATCGACAGTCTGCATGAGCAAAAGATTGCCGTCATGGGGCAAATGGCTGCAGGAATGGCGCATGAAATCCGCAATCCGCTTGCTTCTATTAAAGGCTTCGCCCAGCTGATCCACCACAGGCTGTATGAGCCGGAGGTTAAGACTGACGAGCTGCGGGCTTATCTTGATATTACAATCAAAGAGATTGATACCCTTAACGGTCTCGTTACGGATTTCCTGATGCTGTCCCGTAAAGGGGATGGAATGCATAATTCAGGTGCCGTATTTAATATAATCGAGGTTATACATAGGGTTAACAATATTGTGAATCAGCTGATACTAAGCGGTGATATTACGCTGGTCGTGGATTATTCCCAGGAGAGCATACTCACATTCGGAAGTGCTTCCCAGCTGGAGCAGGTCTTCCTGAATATTCTCAAGAACAGTATTGATTCCTTCACTGCCTGCAGAGGCACAATTGTTATTGCAATCACTACGCTTGCCGACACAAATGAGGTATTGCTGGTGTTCAGTGATAACGGGGAAGGAATTCCGCAGGATAAATTAACGCGGATCTTCGATCCCTTCTTCACCACGAAGCCCAAAGGCACAGGCATCGGCCTGTCCATTTGCAAGCAGCTAATCGAAGCCAGCGGAGGGCAGATTGCGGTCGATTCCGTAGTGAGTGCAGGAACCAGCGTCAGCGTGAAATTGCCGTGGGTAAGCGGAGTAGAGATGGGGCAGTGTATTTGAGAACATTTGCAGAGGGGCTTTTTTGTGACTGAAAAACCAAATTATATAAAGTGGATTAGAAGCAAGGTAAGCCATGATTTGATTTTCCTCAACTTTGCCGGAGGAATAGTATGCAATGAGCGCAATGAGGTTTTGCTGCAAAGGCGCGGTGACAGCAATGCCTGGGGGTTTCCTGGAGGAGCGATGGAATTGGGTGAGTCTGCCGAAGAAACAGCAATTCGTGAGATACTCGAAGAAACGGGGGTGAAGGTCGAAGCAGAACACATGATTGGTGTTTACACAAAATACTTTCATCAGTATCCTGGTGGCGATAAGGCTCAAACCATTGCGTTCTTCTTCCAATGCAGGCCCGTTGCAGGTGAACTTGCCACAGACGGTAACGAAACATTGGAGTTAAGATACTTCCCCAAAGATGGCCTTCCAGCTTTATTCGCACAGCAGCATCAAGATGCTTTCGATGATTGGCAATCAGGAGAAATCGGAGTATTCCGTTAATGGCGAAGTATGACTGCCTGATCGTTGATGATGAAGAGGCGCTGTCGAGAAGTACCTGCGAGTACTTGAATATGTTTGGGGTGAACACCTGCTGGGCGGCAGATGAGGAGGCCTGTTTTGCTTTTTTTGACCGGCATGAAGCTGATTTGCTTCTGCTTGATATTAACCTCGGACAAGGCTCCTCGGGATTCGAGATCTGCCGGAGACTGCGGGCTGAGACGAACATTCCGATCCTGTTCATCAGTGCGCGGACCAGTGATGATGATGTGCTGCTGGCCCTGAATGTCGGCGGGGATGATTATATCCAGAAGCCGTATGCGCTCAGTATTATTTTGGCCAAAGTAAAAACAGTGCTGAAGCGCTACCGCGGTGATGCTGATGCGGCAAGCTTCGGGTGCTTCAGGCTGGACCGGGTTACGGAGAAGCTGACGAATAACGGACAGGAGATTAAGTTGAAGGCAATGGAATACAAGCTGCTCTCCTATCTGCTGCAGAACAGGAACCGCCCGCTCTCCAAGGAGGAATTATTTACGAATGTCTGGAATGACGCCATTACCGGCGACGGAACCTTGAATGTACATATCCGCAGGCTGCGCGAGAAGATTGAAGCAAGTCCCAATGAGCCGCAGTTTATCAAGACGCTCTGGGGAACCGGGTATATTTTTGAGGCAGAGTAGAGGTGGATGATGAGAATTAAGCGGGTAACCGCTGTATTTGTGGCCCTGCTGATCATCGGTGTCAGTGCTGTTCTCTATTCGTTCTACAGCGACAGGGAGCCGGGACTTGATCTGGTGGCGGTGAATGATATAACAGAGACCCTTGCCGAGCATTGGGGAAGCCGGGAACATCCGGAACTGCCGGGACTGCAGTATGGGCTGGACTATGTGGTACTGGATCTGAACGGAGGTCTGGCCGGGGCCACAAGACGCGGGCTGAATGAGACAGTTGATGCAGCAGTCCGTAACCGGGATACGATTGTGGATATCAGCCAGGACGGAACCCGGCTGGGGCAGCTGATTATTTATAACCATACGGATGAAAAGTGGAATCTTTACAAGGACAAGCTGTTCGCGTATATCGGTGTCATCCTGGTCTGTATTGCTTTGTTCTGCATGATTTATGCGGAGTATATCGACAGGGCGATCTTCCGCCCGTTCCGCAAGCTGCAGGCGTTCGCCCGGCATGTGGCGGAGGGCAAGCTGGATATGCCGCTCGAAATGGACAGAGGCAACGGCTTCGGGGCATTCGCAGAGAGCTTTGATCTGATGAGGGAAGAGCTGGCGAAAGCCCGCGAGAATGAACGGGCAGCGAATCAGAGCAAGAAGGAATTGGTCGCTTCGCTCAGCCATGATATCAAGACCCCGCTCGCATCGATCAAGGCGGTCACGGAAGTGATGCTTGTGAAAGCTGCGGCAGCAGCGGATAAGCGGCAGCTGGAGGTCATTAACGCCAAGGCTGATCAGATCAACACGCTGATTACCAATATGTTCAGTGCAACGCTGGAAGAGCTGCAGGAGTTAAGCGTCACCGTCACTGAGCAGCCGAGCGGAGTACTGGCGGATATGATCCGGCAGGCCGATTACAACAGCCTGGCTGTTATCGCGCCTGTTCCTGAATGTCTGATTGCGGCAGATATTCAGCGGATTATACAGGTCATTGATAATGTGATAAGCAATGCCTATAAGTATGCCGGAACCTCAATCAGTGTATCCTCGAGCCTTGAGGGGGCTTTTCTGGAGATTGCGTTCAGGGATTATGGACAAGGGGTTGATCCCGGGGAGCTTCCGCTGCTCTGCAATAAATTCTACCGGGCGGGCAATGCGGCAGGCAAAAGCGGTACCGGACTCGGCCTGTATATCTGTCAATATCTGATGGCCCGGATGTCCGGAAGCTTAAGCTGCAGCAATGTGGAAGGCGGCTTCATGGTGAGGCTGCAATTGCCTGTCGTCTAAGAAGATTTCAGAATTGGTTAAGAATTGCGTAAAGACCCGTTAAGATTTCGCAGGCTAAGATAAGACTACAGGGACTGCAGCAGGCCGGCAGTCTCAATAGTCAGGGGGTCAGGTTATGAGTCAGGTAATGATTACAACCCGGAAGCTCAGCAAGACGTTCTCCAGCGGGGGATTACAGCAGCATGTGCTGAAGAATCTTGATCTGGATATCGTATCCGGTGATTTCACCATTATTATGGGGGCATCCGGTGCGGGAAAGTCTACACTGCTGTATGCCCTCTCAGGTATGGATAAGCCGACACTCGGCACCATTTCGTTCGGGGACCAGGAAATTGCGAAGCTCAGTAACGACAAGCTGGCGGTCTTCCGCAGGCAGAACTGCGGCTTTGTGTTTCAGCAGATGTTCCTGCTCGATAATATGAGCATCATGGACAATATTCTTGCTGCGGGGCTGCTTATCAGCAATGACCGGCGGAGTATCACCGCAAGAGCCAGAGAGCTGTTCACACAGGTCGGGCTAACCGAGAGCATCTGGCGCAAATTCCCCGCCCAGCTGTCCGGGGGAGAGGTTCAGCGTGCCGCCATTGTCAGAGCCTTGATTAACAAGCCCAAGGTTGTGTTTGCCGATGAGCCGACAGGAGCGCTTAATTCCGCAGCAGGAACGGCGGCGCTGGATGTATTAACCGGGATTAACAACAAGGGACAGAGCATTATTATGGTCACTCATGATCTGAAATCGGCGCGCCGGGGCAACCGGATTCTGTACATGCGGGACGGTGTGATTCACGGTGACTGTAACTTGGGCAAGTACAAGAGCGGTGACCCGGAGCGCCATGCACGGCTCCATGCCTTCCTCAGTGAAATGGGGTGGTAGGCTTGCGCAAATTAGTAATGCTCAGCTGGGCCAATATCCGTAAAACCAGAGGACATACGGTCTCACTATTCCTGATGTTCCTCATAGCCTCACTGCTGCTGAATGCTGGCCTGCTGGTGATGTTTAATTTCGGCAGTTTTTTTGAGAAGAATATCCGGGAGCTTAACACATCAGATGTGTATTACATTATGCAAAGCCAGTACTACACTTCAGAGATAGAAGATTACCTGCGGGCCGATACAAACGTTGTCAGCATGCAGAAGGAAGATGTAATCTGGTCTAATGTGACCATCCCTTATAAGGGGGAGCAGACGGAGATTACCGTTATACTCAGTGATGGGGATCAGGAGCGCGACAGCTCGAAATGGAAGTTTGTCGGGGAACATCTGCCTCCGGAATCTATGTCGGTGTATCTGCCTTATGTGCTGAGCCTGGATGGCGGCTACAAGCTTAATGATCTATTTGAATTGACTGTCAAAGATACCCGTTTTACATTTAAGGTCAAAGGTTTTACGGAGGATGTTCTGTTCAGCTCGCTGGATACCGGCAGCTTAGGGCTGTATCTCCCCCATGAGACTTATGGGCAGGTAACGCAGAAGCTGGGTGCTGAAGGCAAGGCGGTGCTGGTTCATGCCGGGCTCGCCGAGGTGAACAAGCAAGTGGAAGCAGGGATAAGAGAAAGAATCGCCAAAGGGAATGCCGGATTCGATCCGAATTCGGTCAGCGGTTTCTTCAGTATGAATCTGGATTTGATTAAAATGTCCCGCGTGCTCATGTCCAGTATTTTATCCGTAATGACAGTAGCCTTTGCTGCAATTATCGCTGCCGTCTGTCTGATCGTGGTCAGATTCAGAATCGGGAACAGTATTGAAGAAGATATGACGAAGATCGGGTCCTTAAGGTCGGTAGGATATACCAGCCGGCAGATTATTACGACAATCGTGATGCAGTATTCAATCATTGCCTTGCTCGGAAGTGTAGCCGGCATAGCGTTGTCCTTTTCAGTTACACCGGTCCTGTCAGCCGTATTTGCCCATCAATCGGGGCTGAAGTGGGTTCAAGGGTTCGATGGCGGCATCAGCAGCAGCACTCTCGGCCTGATCCTCCTCATTGTTGTTATTGTAGCCATCATTGCCTCCAGGCGTATTCATAAGCTTAATCCGATTGTGGCCCTGAGAGGCGGGATCGTTACCCATAACTTCAGAAGAAATTTCATCCCGCTTGACCGCTCTAAAGGCAGGCTCCCCGTCGCGCTGGGGCTCAAGTCCATGCTGCAAAACGGGCGGCAAAGCCTGATGATCGGGGTGATTCTGACTGCTGTAGCTTTTGCAGGGACATTTGCCCTAATGATGTTCTATAACACAGTTGTGGATATCAAGTCATTTAAGGAGACCCCGGGAATTGAGATCTCCAATGCGGTGGCCGTGCTCAGCGCGGATGCGGATCGTACCCGCCTTGTTGACGAGATCAGCAGTATGAACGGTGTCCGGAAAGCCCAGTTTATTGATGAGGTTAAGCTGAGAAGCGGCAAGAATGATCTCACTGCTTACGTAATGAACGATTACGCAGCGAAAGAAACGAATACCGTCTATGAGGGCAGATACCCGCGCCATAGTAATGAAATCGTACTGGCCGGCCAGTTAGCGGAGCTGCTGCACAAGACTACCGGAGACCGTGTAATGCTGGAAGCCGGGACGAAGCAGGCGGAGTATCTGATCACCGGCCTGTCCCAGGGATCAAATATGGGCGGCATGAACGCTTCCATCAGACTGGACGGCCTGCTTCAGCTCCGCCCGGAATTCAAACCGCAGACGCTGCAGATCTATTTGAATTCAGGGGTTAATGCAGAGGTCTTCGGAGATGAATTAGAACATAAATTTGGAGCTTCCATCTCCGCAACTCAGGATATGGATACTATGATGGAGCAGGGCGTCAGCATGTACACATCCATTATCTCTAAAGTGGGTATAACCATGATGGTCATCACTATACTAGTGGTAATACTGGTGCTCTATTTTGTCATTAATTCAACCGTAATCCGTAAAAAGCGGGAGCTGGGCATCCAAAAAGCCATCGGCTTCACCACCCTTCAATTGATGAATCAGCTCTCACTGGGACTGCTGCCGCCTATAACGATAGGTGTTGTGATTGGAAGCGTGCTTGGTCTCACCCAGACCAATACGATCATGTCCGCAGCCCAGCGGTCCATGGGAATTATGAAGGCGAATTATATCATGATGACTTCCTGGGTGGTGTTATTCGGATTGGCCCTGATCATTGTTTCTTATCTCACCTCATTGCTGCTCACCAGCCGCATCCGTACAATATCCGCTTATGCATTGGTGAATGAGTGATGTAATGAATGAAGCTCATAATAGAGACAGAACCGGTCAGCTGCTGCTGGCCGGTTTTGGCGTGCGTTCAGAAGCCCGGATCTTCACCAGTGTAACAGTCAGATTCCGAGTTCAAATAATGTGTCTATTATAGTGTTTTGGCGTAAACTAATAGAATAGAGCAGAGCAAAGGGAATGGGCTAATTTCGAGCGGACTGAGGGTGAGAAGGATGCAAGAGCTGCTGGAACAGATAACAGGTGAGCTGCTGGCAAAAGTATTGATTGAGAGTGTTGATCCGCAGGAGCCGGTGAAGGTCCGCGCTGTGCCGAAGCCCTGGAAGCTGCTCGGAACCGGGAATTATGCCGCTGTATTCTATCATCCGGAGGCGGCAGATTATGCCGTGAAGGTATACGCTCCGGGCCGGCCGGGCCTTGAGGAGGAAGCGGAGGTGTACCGCCGGCTCGGCCGCCATCCGGCCTTCTCCGAATGCTACTACACTGGAGCGGGCTTCCTGATCCTGAAGCGGCTGAAGGGAGTCACCTTCTATGATTCTATGAAAAAGGGGGTTCTCATCACCGGGCAGGCGGTGCAGGATATCGATTATGCGCTGGAGTATGCCAGAAGCCGGGGGCTGCATCCGCATGATGTCCATGCGAAGAATGTAATGATTCAGAACGGCCGCGGCCTGATCGTAGATATATCCGATTTCCTTAAGGAAGAGGACTGCAGCATGTGGGAGGATTACAAGAAGGCTTACTACCACCTCTACCGTCCGGTCGCCTCCCGCTGGATGTTTCCGGTACCGGGTATGATACTGGAGGCCGTCCGCAAGGGCTACCGGCTGTGGCGGCGGCGGAAGCAGTGAATACAGCGGGCAGGATAATGTGATCCTCCGGGGGCAAACGAGCTGAATATATGCGAAAAACCGAATCCAATGTGCTGCTGCGGTCTGTCAGATCCCCTACCTCTATCATAATGTCAAACAGGAATAGACCTAAGTATCCTGAAGCGCTAGAATGGAAGTAATTTGAAACCGTGGAGGCTTGGAAGATGGCGTATTATTATGATTTTGGGGCTGGCAGTACGGCAATGGCAGGGTATACGAAAATAACTGCTGAGGACTTATACCATCCGGAACGCGGGTACGGCTTCGCGGACTGTACTAATGTTTCTGCACTTAGAAGAAACGGGGAACCGCTGACCGGGGATTTCTGTATTCCGTTCGGGGCCATCTTCCTTACTGATGTACAGGACGGGAATTATATTATTACCCTGATTACAGGAGATCAATATGCACCAACCCATACTACGGTAAAATCAAACGGAGAACGTCATGTGCTGCCGGACATCCATACCGTAGCAGGCCAATACGCCCGGGAGATGTTTGCAGTGAATGTGCGGGGAGGACAGCTGAAGCTCAGCTTCGGGGGACTGGCACCGCGAGTGAATGCACTTGAGATTGTTCCTTCTAAGGAACAAATCACTTTGTTTCTGGCCGGGGATTCGACGGTAACGGACGCCAGCGAGAGCGGCTTCCCGTTCTCCGGCTGGGGACAGGTGCTGCAGCGTTTCTTCAAGCATGATGTAGCAGTAGCCAATCATGCGCAGGGCGGAAGGAGCACGAAGAGCTTTATTGCCGAGGGACGCCTTGAGGCCATTATAGAAGAGCTAAAAGAGGGCGATTACCTGTTCATCCAGTTCGGCCATAACGACCAGAAGAACGATGAGGCCCGTCATACCGACCCGTCGACAACCTACCTGGAGCATCTGCGCAAATATATTGAAGCGGCCCGTTCGAGACAGGCGGTGCCTGTACTCGTCACCTCTGTGCACCGCCGTTACTTCGATGCCTCCGGGAAGCTGAAGGATTCGCATGGGGCTTATCTGGATGCTGTAGGGCAACTGGCTGAAGTAGAAGGAGTACAGTTAATCGATCTCGCTGCGAAGAGCAAGAAGCTGTTCGAGGAGGAAGGTCCGGAGGGCACGAAGTCGATCTTCCTCTGGGGCGAGCCTGGAGAGTGGATAAATTATTCAAGCGGTATACGGGACAATACGCATTTCCAGGAGCGCGGCGGGCTGAGAATTGCTGAGCTGATTGTGGAGGGTATCCGGGAAAATGATTTGCAGACGCTAATTATGTATTTGCGTTAAGCGGACGCAGCAACGCACTTGCAGCAGCTGGAGTGGTACAGTACACTTTTGTAAATAATGATGATTTGGCGAGCACTTTAAGGAGCATACTTCGCAAGGAAGGGAGTGTCATACAATGAATGCAGAAATGGTCATGCAGGAGCTTGAAGCGCTCGGCAAGGAACGTACCAGGAAGATGTATATCTCAAACGGCGCACAGGAGCCGCTGTTCGGTGCAGCTACCGGAGCTATGAAACCGATTTTCAAGAAGACCGGAATTAATCAGCCGCTGGCCGAAGAGCTGTATGCCACGGGGAATTATGATGCGATGTATTTCGCTGGCATCATTGCCGATCCGAATGCCATGACTGAGGCGGATTATGACCGGTGGATGGATGCGGCTTATTTCTATATGCTGTCCGACTTCGTAGTGGCGGTAACGCTGGCGGAGGCGGATATTGCCCAGCAGGTGGCGGACAAATGGATTGCGGGCGGGGAGGAGCTGAGGATGTCGGCAGGCTGGAGCTGTTACTGCTGGCTGCTGGGCAACCGGCCGGATCACGCATTCGCGGAAGATAAAATCGCCGGTATGCTGAAGCAGGTCCGCGAGGGTATTCACAGTGCACCGGAACGGACCCGCTATGCAATGAATACCTTCCTGTATACTGTGGCTGTCAGTTATGTCCCGCTGCATGAAGCTGCCCTGGAAACCGCGCGTGGGGTCGGGCCGGTCGAGGTAGGGAAGGACAAGCCCAAGAGCAAATTCATTAACGCATACGAGAACATTCAGAAGGCCGTCGCCAAAGGCCAGATCGGCTTTAAACGTAAGCATGTAAGATGTTAAATCAGGGTTCAGGGGTTCGGAGTATTTACAGGGAGGCAGCTTATCTGCGGATGGGTTGTCTTTTTTGCTGCCGGTTCCTCCGGTTCACCTGAAGAAATCGAAGATAATCCAAACTTTATACTATTTACTCTTCCGGCAGGATCTACTACTCTAGTGGTGATACCCCTTAAAGTTCAAGGGTTATGTCAGCATATGGAGGTATCTAGCGATGAAGCTGCTGATTGTGGAAGATGAGAGCCGGACCCGGAATCTGCTGCGGCATTATGTACCGTGGGAGGAAATCGGGATTTCCGGGGTGGAGACAGCGAAGAACGGCCAGCTTGCCATGGATGCAGCCAAAGTGCAGCGGCCTGATGTTATTTTATGTGATGTACGCATGCCCAAGATGAACGGAATCGAGTTCGCGCAGGCCTACCGCCGGGAAGATCCTTTATGCAAAATTATATTTTTGAGCGCATTCTCCGACAAGGAGTACCTGAAATCAGCGATTCATTTGAAAGCGTTATCCTATATTGAGAAGCCGATCAATCTGGAGGAGGTGCGGCGGACGGTGGCGGAGGCCGTGCAGCAGCGGAGCGAGGAGCTGGAGCAAATCCGGTCCCACGGGCTGCTGCAGGCAGACCCGGACCGGAGCCTGCTTGTGCTCAGGCAGGAACTGGTCCGCAGGCTGATTACGGATCCCTCCTCCGGGCATACGCTGACTGCCATGCAGCACCGGGAGACCTTCCTGCTTCCGCCTGCAGGACCTTACACCGTTGCGGCAGCCTCTCTGATCTGGACGCCGCCGGATCACCCGGAGAATCCGGCGCTGGTGCAGGAGTATATGCTGCTTGAGCTGAGCCGGCAGCCCTTCTTCCGTTCGCTGGGGATTCTCAGCGGCTTTGATGCCACCCACCATCTCGTGCTTCTGTTTCACGGAAGCTACGGCCCATCCTATAAGGAAGGCCGGGAGGTAATCGAAGCGCTGCAGGCTGAGCTGAGAGCCGCAGCCGGACCGGCAATCCGGCTGCAGCTGGGAATAGGCGGAACTGCCGGTGGGCCTGAAGACATTCCGCGGGTCTACCGGGAAGCGGTTCTGGCGGTGAATTCGCAGTTCTATACGAACGGCAAGGCACCTGTGTTCGCCGGTTCCGTCACGCCGGGCGGAGTGCTGGATACGGACTGGAATGTTGTGCAGAGCATCCGTGACGGCCTGCGCAGAGGGGAGCATGAGTCCGTCAGGGTGCTGATCCGCAGCTGGACTTCCCGGGCCAGAGCAGCGAATGACCTGGACCTGGTCCGGGTGAAGGATACGTACTTCCAGATGCTGATGGCCGTGATGGGAACGGCTGTCCAGTTAGGCTTTGCCGAGCATCCGCTGAATGTGGAGCGGCGCTACATCTGGAAGGAGCTTGACCGCATCCACCGGCTTGATTTGCTGGAGGATTATCTGCTGTCCGCAGTGGATTCGCTTGAGACCACTACGGACTTAAGCGAGGGCGGCACTGCCAAAATCCGGGACATCCTCCGGTTCACCCATGCTCATTTTCACGAAAAGGGCTTCGGGATTCACGCCATCGCAGAGCATGTGAAGCTGAGTGAGACCTATTTATGCTCCTACTTCAAGAAGCAGCGCGGGCAGACCATCAAGGAGTTCATTACCGACACCCGGCTGAGCTGTGCGAAGGAGCTGCTGCGCGATCAGGAGATGAAGCTGTTCGAGGTGGCGTCCCGGCTCGGTTTTGCCGATGCGAACTATTTCACGACCTTCTTCAAACGGTACTCCGGAATGACACCCACCGAATTCAGGGAGAAGCAGGTTTGATTATATGGAGCAGCCGCCAGATCCGGTAACGGGGGACATGGGCGGCTGTCGTTCTGTCAGAGCAAGAAGATCAAGTATTCCGCCGGAAAGGTTGATCGTATGAGAGGTTTCACCGCTTTCAAGAATCTCAGTATCCGCTACAAGCTGCTTGCCTCCTACGTGCTGGTCATTATGATTCCGTTCCTGCTGCTGTTATTCATTAATGTATACACCATCCGGGAGGACAACCAGAAGAACGGGGTTTATATGGCTCATAAAATGCTGGATGAAACCAACTCCTATTTACGTTATAAATGTCAGGCGATCATGGAAGCGCTGAATTTCGTGGCGCTCAACAATCTGGTCAAAGAAAACGTGCAGGCGGACCCGGCGCCCTACCAGGACATTAACCTGTGGCATATGGATGCGCTGCAGCTGTCTGCGCTGGTTAACCAGTTCCGGTATAACGAGGATATTGCCGCAATGCAGCTGTATATGAAGCGGGGGCTGGCCGGGGCTACGGAGAATCCGGATTTTGTAAATATGGAAAAAGTGGAGGAAGAGCAGTGGTTCAAGCAGTTTGCAGCATCCCGGCCGGTCTTTACATGGCTGGCCTCATCCACACTTGACGGCGGAGGGGACTCCAGGGAGGTGAGTGTGCTGCGCAAAATCCCGAATTCCCGCAATATCCAGCAGTTCGACGGCATGGTGCGCGCCCGGGTGAAGCAAAGCGGAATCCAGAGTGTGCTGGATCATGCGGTACTCACCCGGAATACCTTCTCGATGCTCTTTAACGAACAAGGGGAGCTGCTGGTCTCCTCCAGCCAGTTCCCGCTCGCGGCCGGGGAGGCAGTGCAGATTGTCACGGCATTCAGGGATGTGGAGACAACCAATCACTGGAATGATAATTATCAGGTGAACGGCCAGCGTTATCTGCTGGGGATTCAGGACATTCCCAAAACGAATATGACTGTAGCCATGTTCGTGCCCTATTCCGACATTCTGGCTTCCAGCAATAAGGCGCAGACCCGTACGATCATGATCTTCCTGCTGATTATTCCCTTAATGCTGCCCTTGTCATATCTGGTGACAAGCCAGGCTACCAAACGGATTCTGCAGCTGCTGTCCCAGATCCGGATGATGAAGAACGGCAGGTTTCCGTCAGCGGACCTTCCTGTAAGCGGTGATGAGATCGGCGAGCTCACCCGCAACTTCAATCAGATGGCCGGTAATATTTCGCATCTGATGGACGAGACCTTCCTGCTGGGCCGGGAGGTCAAGAACAAGGAGCTGCAGGCGCTGCAGGCCCAGATCAATCCCCATTTCCTGTACAATACGCTCGATCTGATCAATGTCATGGCCATTGAATCGGGAGCTGCCGGAATCTCCAAGGTTGTGGAGGAGCTGTCAGTATTCTATAAGCTTAGCCTGTCTAACGGGAAGGAATATGTAACCCTGGGCAGTGAGCTGAAGCATATCGAGGCTTATGCCGGTATTCAGAATATGCGGTTCGGCAATGGAATCCGTCTGCAGATTGAAGTGCCGCAGAGGCTGCAAGGCTGTATCATTCCCAAAATTCTGCTGCAGCCGGTGGTGGAGAATGCCGTACTGCACGGAATCCGCGAGAAGGAGGATGAGGAAGGCACCATCTCTGTCAGCGCCTGGACCGATGCCGGGGACCTGCGGATCGAAATTGCTGATGACGGGGTAGGCATGACAGCGGAGCAGCTCGCCAGCCTGTTCACGGAGCAGCATTTCACCACCAAGGGCGGCGGGTACGGTGTGCGTAATATTAAGGAGCGGCTGCAGATTGCCTACGGTTCCAAGTACGGCCTGTCCTTCGACAGCTCACCGGGCCGGGGGACACGGGTGACACTGAGTCTCCCCTTTCAGGAGGAGAGCGTAGAAATTCAAAGATAATCATAGGTTTTGCTTCTGCAGGCGAAATCTGCTTCGTTGTACAATGAAGGAATGGGGCAGGCAGCGGCCGGAAGTCCAAATGTTCACCGCAGTGAAGATACAGCTTTAAGTTCAAATCATATTGATTGATAGCTCAAGGGAGGTTACCTGATGAAACGTCTCCAAACGATACGGATGCTCTCACTCCCGCTGCTGCTGGCAGCTATGCTGTCCCTGTCCGCCTGCTACGGAAATCCGGTAGATAACAGCAACCCGGCAGCGGACGGTCCGGCAGCAACCTCCGCCAGGGACGGCAGCAGCCCTGACCATTCCAAAGAAGTGAAGATCGTCGGCTATCTGCTTGGAAGCGCCCCCAAAGGAATGCCTGAGGTGCTGGCTGCAATTAATGAGAAGCTGAAGCGGGATATTAACGCCACGCTCGAAATTAACTATATCGGCTGGGGGGATGTAGCCTCCAGATATCCGCTGCTCCTGGTCTCCGGCGAGGATGTGGACTTTGTGTTCGCTGCAGACTGGAACTACTACGTATCCGAAGCCTCCAAGGGGGCATTTCTGAATCTGAGCGGGGAGATGTTGAACACCTATATGCCTGCTCATATGGCCAGGCTGCCGGCGGCAGCCCTTGAAGCGGCTAAAGTGAATGGGAAGGTATTCATGGTTCCAACGTCGACACCGGACCGCAAAGTGAATGTGGCGATGTTCCGCAAGGACATTATGAAGCAGGCCGGAATGACAGACATCACGGAGATGTCCCAAATTGAGCCTTATCTGGCTGAAGTGAAGAGGAGCTATCCGGATATGATTCCGCTGAATCTGGAATCCCAGTATGATCTGCCGACCCCGTACCATTATCTGCTTGCCGAGAAGCTGGGCTGGCCCGGTGCGCCTGTGGATTCAGGTGACCCGCTGTCGGAGGGCATTACCTTCGATAATGACGATCCTTCCGGCAAGATTGTAAGCATGATGGAAGAGCCTTATCTGAGTGCGCAGAAGTATGCTGCAGGCATCATGAAGGACTGGTATGATAAAGGGTATATCAACAAGAATCCCTATGCCAACAAGGTACGCTCCAAGGATAATTTCATCAACGGGAAAACAGGTGTTGCCTTCGGTAATACAACCGACGTGGCTTCTGTCTTGACCAGTGCTAAGGAGAAGGGGATTGAAGTATACCTGAAGCCGATGCTGTATCCTTCAGGCCGCACTGCCCAGACCAGCTGGATCAATAACGGGGTTGCTGTAGCCGCGAATTCGAAGAACCCGGAACGTACGCTTGAAGCGCTTGATCTGCTGATGGAAGATCCGGCTTATGTTACCCTGGCCTACTTCGGGATTGAAGGCGTCAATTACGCCATTACTAGTGATGACAGGCTTGGGCTGCCGGAAGGCGTGACGAATGATTCCAATACGTATCCGCCGGATGCTGCGGGCTTCTGGTTCGTCAATAAGGATCTGTTCAAGCCCATGGCTACCTGGACAGACAGCTATATCGGGCTTCAGGGCAAGATTAAGGATTATCTGGTGCCGGTGCCTTATCTGGGCTTCACCTTTAATTCGGAGAATATCAAGACAGAGGTAGCAAATATTAAGAACGTATCCACCCAATACGCCCAGCCGATCTTTATCGGTGCGGTCAATAACGTCGATGAAGCCTTTGATATTCTGGACAAAAAGCTGAAGGCCGCCGGTATCGACAGGGTGAAGGCCGAGGTTGAGCAGCAGGCGGCTGAGTTCCTGGCAGCCAAACAGCAGTAAGCAGCACGGCGCCGTCAGGCGCTTAGAGCTGCAGTACTGTATACATAGGCTTTATATTCTGATTAGACGATGGAGGGATCACTATGTCAGTGAATCACAGCAGTTATTCAGGTTATCTTCTCGTGCATTTTACCGGGGAGGAGCCTGACGGGGAGCAGGTATATTTCGCCTTGAGTGAGGACGGGCTGCACTGGAAGGATCTGAACGGCGGGCTGCCGGTGCTGAGATCAGGTCTTGGTGAGCAGGGGGTAAGAGACCCGTTTATCGTGCGCTCGCCTCAAGGGGACAACTTCTACCTGATTGCCACTGATTTGCGCATTGCCAGCGGAAAGGGCTGGGCGGCTGCAGTTGAAGCGGGAAGCCGGGATATTATCGTCTGGGAATCTTCCGATCTTGTGGACTGGTCTAAGCCGTGGCCAGTTACCCTGGGCATCCCGGATGCCGGGTGCGTCTGGGCGCCGGAGGCTATTTTCGATGAAGCGGCTAATGAGTTTCTGGTATTCTGGGCCTCGGCAACGCAGGAGCCGCATGAGACGGAGCGGAAACATAAAATATATAGCGCCCGGACGGCTGATTTCCGCAGCTTCACGGCTACAGAGAAGTATATTGAACGCGATAATCATATTATCGATACAACGATTATCCAGCATAACGGCATCTATTACCGTTACTCCAAAGATGAGACGACCAAGAATATCCGGGTGGAGCAAGGCAGCTCGCTGGACAAGGAGGCCTTCACCCCGCTGAGTGCTCCGGCACTGGAGGCGCTGCCGGGTGTAGAAGGGCCGCAAATTTACAAGCTTAACGGCCGCGAGGAGTGGTGCCTGATTGTCGACCGCTTCGCGGAGCACAAGGGGTACCTGCCGCTGCTGGCCACTGATCTTGCCGGAGGGGAGTTCCGGGTGGTGCCGGAGGAGTCATTTGATCTGGGGGCTACCCGGAAACGGCATGGCGGTGTTCTGCCAATCACTGCAGAGGAATACAGCCGCTTGGCCGGAGCATTCGGGAATTGAAATGTGTAACCCGTGAATACTCCATGATTCATATGTGGGAGAGCTAATCATATAGCAGATGAATCACGCATCATCAAGGGGCGTGATTTATTTGCATGCAATAAATACATAGTAATAATCAGAATATAATCCATTATATTGAGCGTATTGTCAATTGGCAGCCGCCACCTCCCGGAGTACATTAAAGATAATACAAGCGGGGAGTGATGATGCTTGAGGAGGAATACACTCGGCATGGTGCAGTGAAGGATGACGATACCGTTAGCATCACACGCGGAACCTACAAGGGCTTCAGTTCAAGGGTGATGGAGAACAGGCTGATCCGCCTGGAGACTGTACCGGAGATCGGCGGTAAGCTGGTCTCGCTTCTGTATAAGCCTGCAGGCAAAGAGTGGCTGCTGGACTCCGGCAGCCGTCCGCTGCGGGTGCCGGAGAAGGGTACGGCCTTCGGGGACGGGGATATGAGCGGCTGGGATGAATGCTTCCCGACCGTGAACAGCTGCCGGTTACAGGGAACACCGGAGGTGAGCCTGCCGGATCATGGCGAGCTGTGGCCGCTGCCCTGGGACTGCAGGATTGCCGGGGATCGGCTGGTTAGCTCAGTGCAGAGCCCGCAGCTCCCGTACCGGTTCACAAGGGAGATCAGCTTCTCTGCGGAAGACCGGATCAGACTGGATTACCGCGCCGGCAATACCGGTGATCAGCCGCTGCCGTTCCTGTGGGTGCCGCATCCCCAGTTCGCCGTCACGGAACCGACCCGGATTCTGCTTCCTGCCGGAGTGGAGGATATGTTATGTGTCTTCCCCGGGCGGACGCTGGAGATCGGGACAATGTACAGCTGGGATGAGCATTCGCTGATCCTGCCCGCCGTTACCGGGGATGGCCGGAAGTATTATTATCCCGGCCGGGTTCCGGCCGGCTGCTCCGGGCTGTACGGTGAGGCAAGCGGGAGTTATCTTCTTGTCTCGGTGCCGCCGGACAAGGTTCCGTACATCGGGGTCTGGGTGGATGAAGGCATGTTCAACGACCGGGTCACCTGCGCACTTGAGCCGGGGATCGGCTACTATGATTCATTAGAACGGGCCGCCGGTAATGGAACCGCGGAGAGGATTCCCGCAGCTTCCTCCTGCTCGTGGCACATGGAGCTGACCTTTGGAGAAGGAATACATCATATTGCAGCTAAGCTAAGGAGAGAGGGAACGAAATGAAGAACTACCGGATCACATTAGACGGAGAACGCAAGCATATCTTTTCCGGACATATAAAGCTTGGCGGAACGAATCCCGCCGGTGAGCGGCTCAGCTTCACGAACTATTATATGGAACGCAACGGGGAGCCGTTCTTCGGCATTTGCGGCGAGTATCACTTCTCCAGGTATGATGAACGGTACTGGGAAGACGAGCTGATTAAGATGAAGATGGGCGGCATTAACATTGTCACGACCTATTTATTCTGGAATCTGCATGAAGAGGCGGAAGGCGTATTTGAGTGGTCCGGGAACAAGGATGTCCGCAGGTTCATCCGGCTGTGTGACCGGCATGGCCTGTATGTGATGATCCGCATCGGCCCGTTCTGCCACGGGGAGATCCGTAACGGGGGCCTGCCGGACTGGCTGTTCGGCCGCCCGTTTGAGGTCCGCTCGAATGACGAAGGTTATCTGGCCTATGTCCGGAGATTGTTCCGGGAGATCGGGGCACAGGTACAGGGGCTGCTGTACCGGGACGGCGGGCCGGTAATCGGTACACAGATTGAGAATGAGCATAATCATTCCTCGGCCCAGTGGGCGCATACGACGGGCATTAACAATATGTGGCTGGGCGGCGGAAGCGGCGGCAATGAGCATATGCTGCTGCTGAAGGAGCTGGCCATCGAGGCTGGAATCGATACACCGGTCTATACCTGTACCGGCTGGGGCGGTGCAACAACACCGGTGCCGGAGATGCTTCCGTTATGGGGAGGTTACGCCTACTGGCCGTGGATCTACTACGAAGAGGACCGGGTCGGCGGAGTGAAGGAGCATCCGGCGACACCGGAGTATATTTTCCGTGATAAGCATAATGACGCTATTCCGGCGAGCTACAATTTCGAGCCGTTCTATAAGCCGGAGGATTATCCTTATGCCTGCTGCGAGATGGGCGGGGGGATGGTCCAGTTCTATAAATACCGCTTTGAGTTTCCATACACAAGCGTCCCTGCCATGTCTGTCATGAAGACGGCAGAGGGCTGCAACATGCTCGGCTATTATATGTACCACGGGGGAACCAATCCGCGCGGTAAAATTAATCCGTACACGAATGATTTGGCGACGCCGAAGCTTTCGTATGATTTTAACGCGATCCTCGGGGAATTCGGGCAGGTGCGTGACTCTTACAGGCAGACCAAGCTGCAGCATTATTTTTTCACGGAATTCCAGCAGGAGTTCGCTGTGACCAAGACCTTTTTGCCGGGCGACACCTCACAGAATGATCCTTATGAAGTTGACGAGCTGCGCTACGCTGTCCGTTCTGACGGAGATTCCGGATTTCTGTTCCTGAATAACTTCCAGGATCATGTAGAGAATCATGACTTGAGCCATATGAACGTCAGTATTGAGCTGCCGGGCGAGACGGTTACTATTCCGGCTGAGGGCGAGCTGACGCTGGGGAGTGAGAGCTTTGCTATCCTGCCGTTTAACTTCAATCTGGCCGGAATCCGGCTGAAATACGCTACCGCACAGCTGATAACGAAGCTTGAGGCAGACGATACGCTGTATTACTTCTTCTTCACGCCGGAAGGCATGAAAGGCAGCTATGCGCTGCTGTCGGAGGATCTGGCAGACATTCAGGTTACTGGCGGCAGGCTGCGGCGGCTTGCGGATCTAACTCTCATCGAGGTGGAGAATCAGGCTCCCGCCACAGTACGGCTGCTATCCGCAGCGGGTAAACGGATGGTCATCTACTCCATGACCGGTGAACAGAGTCTAGGATTCTGGAAAGCGGAAATCCGCGGCAGACAGCGGGTATTGTTCACGGATGCCAATCTGCTGGTTGCGGGAGAGGAGATCAAGCTGGAAGTAACGGAGCAGGAGGAAGTCACGCTGAGCGTATTCCCTGACTTTGAAGAGGGTCTCGGGAAGGTATCCGGCGGGGAGCTGGCCGGGTGCAGTGCTGAAGAGATTTTCACAACCTATAAACTGTCTGTACCTGGGAAGGAAATTGGCTTCACCTGGACAAAGGTCAAGGACGAACGGGCGGTGCTGGAATTCGCTCCCGGGTCGCTTGACGGCCTGAAGGAAGCCTTACTGCAGATTGAGTATACCGGTGATATCGGATACGCCTTCATTGACGGGGAGCTGATTCATGACAACTTCTGCAACAACACGGTCTGGGAGATCGGCCTCAAGCGGTTTGAAGCGCGGCTGCTGGAGCAGGGAATGTATTTGTATGCCTCGCCGATCCGCAGGGGAACGGTTGTGAACAGCAATACAACGATGGCCGGATGGAACGAAAGTGCGCAGGAGCTGATCGCTGATATTACCTCTGTCCGCGCAGTAGCGGTGCACGAGCTGGTGATCCGGCCGGAGCAGGGCTGAAGATGATTTTAGCGGAGCATGGTTATGGAATTGCATGAACCTGGTAAGGTTTGGCCGCTTCTGGTTAATAAATGCTGTGCGTTTGGATAACCTATTCCCATAACCCGGAAGAAAAGAGGCGGTAAGCATGTCAACTTTACATCACAATCATGAGGAAGCTGTAGAAACAGTCAGAAAACTGATCAAAGGTATCGATATGGCGATGTTCACAACCCTTTCGCCTGAAGGCTTGGTATCCCGGCCCATGAAGACGCAGGAGGTCGAGTTCGATGGAGACCTGTGGTTCCTGACCAAGAAAGATACCAGCAAGTTCGATGAAATCCTGCATGATCCGCGGGTGAACGTAGTTTATTCCGATAAATCCTATGTTTCCATCCGCGGCAAAGCCAGAATCGTTAATGATCTGAATAAGAAAAAAGAGTTCTGGAATGCGGGTTACGAGGCTTTTCTGAAAACCAGCTATGATGATCCGAATGTCATTCTGATCCAGGTGCACGCCGAAGCGGCTGAATACTGGAAGAGCGGCAACCTGGCCGAGAAGGCCATGTATATGTTCAAACGGCTGACCAATCAGGATACAGAGGAGTTAAAACTTAATCAGACTGTGGAGCTGGAGTAGGCTTAAGCGCAGTAAGATCTTGAAAAAATCATGGTCATTTAGAAAGCAACTTGTCTGCGGATGAGTTGCTTTTTATGTTGTTAAAAAGGCCGCTTAGAGGCTGGACAGAAATTTTCGGAAAACAATGTCACAAACCGGCCGCTCCATGTTGTTATATGTATATGGAATAATATTCTTACCCATTCAGGAAGGTGTGATTTTAGGTGAATTATATTAAAAAGAGAGCGGCAGCCATAGCTGCTGCGGTATTACTGCTGGGTGTAGGGGGAGTGCCTGCAAGCAACGCGTCCGCTGAGCCTTCCGGCTTATTGCCTGCAGCATCTGTCAATAATGTAGCCCAGACCAGTCTGAAAGCTGCCGCAGCACAAAAGGATGAGATCTCTATTAAATTCAAGGATCTCTTAGACCAGCAGCAGGAAGCGCTAAGTGAGGAGTACAAGCCGGGAGAAATCAGATATGTCTATATAAATGACAAAGAATACCAGTCCAGTTTCACCGGCGGCTCCATGACAAGTAATTCGTATACACTTATGTTCGATGGATACGATGAATATGCGAAGAAGTATGCGGCTGGCAAGAGTGCGATGCCTCTGAAGCTGAAGCAGCTCCCGGAGGGATACAACTTCACCTACGGAAAAGTTGTTCCGTTTATGTCCTGGGCCGAACAGAAAGCATTGTATTATCAGGTGATTAAAGAAGGGAAGGCATCCGGCAAAAAAATATACGTGAAAAAGCTGCAGGAGAAACGTCTTGCAATTGAGCTGGTTTATACAATGGCAGTACCGGTTAACGGAAAAACAGGAATGCTGTCCATCACTGCCGAGCCTGCAGGGCCTACGGATAAGGGGGTCGCATCCGAGGAAGTCACCGCGCAGTCACAGAAGCTGAAAGTGGGCAGTCAAGAGGTAATCTACACCGCTAAAGAAAAGCAGAACTATAAGTCAGTGGCCTGGATGAACTCCAAGACCCGTATCAATTACATTATCCGCGACGGCGGGCATCTGAATAAGGAGCAGCTCCTGGAGCTGGCGGGACAGGTCATGGAGCAGTCGAAATAGGGGCGGCGGATGTGAGCGGAGTCCCCGGAAGATTGAAGCGGGCAAGAGAGGATAAGGGAATTCAGGGAACTAAGAAGGCTGAGCCGATTCGGGTGGCTGGAACATATTCAGGAAGGTGTGATTTTAGGTGAATTATAGTAAAAAGAGAGCGGCAGCCATAGCTGCTGCGGTATTACTGCTGGGTATGGGGGGAGTGCCTGCAAGCAACGCGTCCGCTGAGCCTTCCGGCTTATTGCCTGCAGCATCGGTCAATAATGTAGCCCAGACTAGCATGGACGATGCTTTGGCACAGAGGAAGCAACTGCTTACTAAATTCAAGCCGCTCTTAGACCAGCAGCGGAAAGCGCTAGATGAAGAGTATAAGCCAGGGGAAATCAGATATGTATATATTAATGATAAGGAATTCCAGGCCAGCTCCATCGGCGGCACCATTTCAAGCGATTCATATTTACTGATGTTCCAAAAATACGACGAATATACGAAGAAGTACGCGGCAGGCAAAAGTCCGATGCCACTGAAGCTGCAGCAGACCCCGGAGGGCTACAACTTTTTCACCGCCAAGATTGCTCCGTTTATGTCCCGGACCGAACAGAAAGCATTGTATAATCAGTTGATTGCTGAAGGGAAGGCATCCGGCAAAAAAATATATGTAAAAAAGCTGCAGGAGAAACGTGTTTCGATTGAGTTGATCTATACAATGGCCGTACCGGTTAACGAAATAACAGGAGTCCTGACCATCACTGCCGAGCCTGCAGGACCGGCGGATAAGGGAGTAGCATCTGAGGAAGTTACCGCGCAGTCACAGAAGCTGAAAGTGGGCAGTCAAGAGGTAATCTACACCTTGAAAGAAAAGCAGGAATATAAATCAGTGGCCTGGATGAACCCGAAGACCCGGATCAATTATATTATCCGTGAGAACCGGGGACATTGGACCAAGGAGCAGCTCCTGGAGCTGGCAGGACAGGTTATGGCGCAGTCGAAATAGGGGCAGCGGATGTTGGCGCAGACCTCGGTAGGTTGAAGTGGGGAAGAGGAGGATAAGGGAGCTGAGCCGATTCCGTCGGCTGGAACACTTAGCTGCTTGTGCCGGAGCGGTAGAACAGCGGCTTCTGGCCGGTTACCAGCTTGAATACTCTGCCGAAATGCGTCACACTGCCGAATCCGACCTTGGCGGCAATGTGGCTGACCTGCAGGGAGGTCTGCTCCAGCAGCAGCTTGGCTTCCTTGATTCTGACACTGTTTACATATTCTACGAAGCTGAAGCCGGTTGCCTCTTTGAAGAACCGGCTTAAATAATAGGGGCTGATGTAGAATTTATCTGCCAGCAGATTCAGTGACAGTTCATACATGTAATGGCTGTTAATATAGGAGACAATCTGCGAAATTTGCTCATGCCTCGGGCTGAGATATTGCGGCAGCTCAATCCGGTGCTCTTTCATATGCCGGCAGCAGGTAATCAGGAACTGCAGGGCCAGCGTCTCGGTGAACAGCTCGAAGCCCGGGCGCTGTTCCTCAATCTCCCGCAGAAGCCGCCCGGCGAGGTCCGCCAGACTGAGCCGTTCCTGCAAGGAGCAGCGGATGAGCATGAATTCCTGTCCGGACAGCGGCTGGAGAAGTTCATTGTAGGATTCATGGCTGGAAGCCAAATGCTGTTCATGGATGTTAATGATAAGCCGTTCATGCTTAGGCATCTCCGCATTTGTCGTGCGGTGCAGCACATTGGGCGAGATAATGATGATATCTCCTTCCTGAATCATAACAGTCCTGTCCTTGATGAAGAAGCTCCGCTTACCCGCCATCAGATAAAAAATTTCAAATGTACTGTGAAAGTGGTTCACCGGCATATGATGGCTGAGCGCCTTGCGGTGAGACACAGAGAGTGTGCCTGCATTATTGCCGTAGGTAATCTCAGTAAGCGCGGTCATCTGAATCGCTCCTTTCGAGTATCAGGCTTAATCTTTATTATAAGCGGCTGCTTAGGAATCGCAAGATATAAGAAGAATGAAGGGATCATGACAATAAATGTACATTTTCCTATGGTAAAATGAAAGCGAATTCAACAAGCCGAAGGAGTGTATAATTGTATGAAACCTTCTGAAATGGAACAGGGAACAGGAGCATCCGGTGCAGCAGCTGAACCGCTGAGTCCGCTTGGATGGGCCAAGAAAGCCTGTGATGCGTTAATGTTCAAATACGGTGCGGCCGCGCTTCCGCCTGACCGGTTTCACTATCATCAGGGGGTGTTCCTCTCCGGAATGGAGAAATACTGGAAGCTCAGCGGAGAGAGCAAATATTATGACTATATCAAGCGCTGGGTCGACAGCCAGGTGCAGCCGGACGGCAGCATACTGAAATTTAATTCGAATGAGCTGGATGATATTCAGCCGGGGATACTTCTGTATAATCTCTATGAGCAGACAGGGGATGAGCGTTATAACAAGGCGCTGCATACACTGGTTCCGCTCCTGAAATCTTGGAAGACCAACAGAGTAGGAGGCTTCTGGCATAAGGAGCGCTACCCGAACCAAATGTGGCTGGACGGGCTGTATATGGCCGGACCGGTTGCCGTACAATTCGGAAGCGTCTTCGGGGAGCCTGAGTATTTCGATCTGCTGGCGTATCAGGCGATTCTGATGGCGCAGCACTGTAAGGACTCCAAGACCGGGCTGCTCTATCACGGCTGGGATGAGAGCGGCGCGGCACCGTGGGCGGATCCGGTAACCGGCTGTGCTCCGGAATTCTGGGGCCGTGCAATCGGATGGTATCCGGTGGCGCTGCTGGAGATGTTCGACTATCTGCCTGAGGATCATAAGGATAAACCGCAGCTGGTGCAGATTTTGCAGGATCTGCTTGTAGCATTACCTAAGTATCAGGACAGCGTGAGCGGCCTGTGGTACCAGGTTGTCGACAAGGGCGAACGTCCCGATAACTGGCTGGAATCCTCCTGTACCGCGTTATATGTGCAGGCCATTGCCAAGGCGGTGCGTATGGGATACCTGGATGCCAGCTATATGGATGCCGCCTGGAAAGGATATCAAGGGGTAATTGATACCTTGACCTTTGATGAGAACGGCCATGTAGTCATCGGCAATATCTGCATCGGAACAGGAATTGCCGACTATGACTACTATATCTCCCGTCCTACCAGTGAGAATGATCTGCATGGTGCCGGGGCTTTTATTCTGATGTGTGCGGAGATGAGCCGGGCTGCACGGTGATTGGGCGGTTGCGGGACAGGGATAGTGTGTAGATGGATTAAGTAGAAGGTCAAACGATCCGGCAAACATGCTTGTATTGTTCAGCAGAAGATAGATGTTATTGACGCCGGCAAGCTTCCGGTACTATAATCTGGAAAACGGATGAAGCACATCCCGTCCCTGCGTATTAGGGGCGGGATTTTTTGTGCGCTGAGGAGGGGACGGCAGATGGGTTTTTCGGAAGAGTACATGAAGTGGCTGGAGTATCATAAGAAACAAAGGACAGGTGAACGGCTGGACCGGCTGGAGCGGGGGCACCGTCACGGTGAACAGATGTTTGTGGAGCGGGTATGGTGGCCTATATTTGGTCATCTGGACGATCTTCATCCGGAGTATGAGGTGGCCGATTGGCGGGGAAGGCCTTATTTTGTTGATTTTGTGTGGAAGCCGGGCCAGATGAAGTTTGCCATCGAAGTGAAAGGCTATGGCCCGCATGTTCAGAACACGGACAGAACCAGATACCGCCAGGAATTAAACAGGGAGACGTATCTGCAGATCGCCGGGTATCGTGTAATCTCGGTTCCTTATGATGATCTGGAGTCAGCGCCGGAACTGACAATCTCCTTGCTCAAAGCTTTATTAACCCCTAGTTTGTTGAAACATGTATCCGAGGGAAGCCACCAATTCACGCGGATTGAACGGGACATTTTGCGGATTGCGGGCCGGATGAACGGGTTTTTGCGGCCGGTTGATGTGGTGCATGAGCTTGGGGTTGATCCGCATACAGTGAAGAAATATATTGGTATCTTATGTGAAAAAGATAAATTAAAGCCTTTACTGACGCAGGGCAGAAAAAGAATCTGCCGGTATGAGCTCATACCATCTTTTATGGATATAGAGTTTTGGTGATATTTTTTTCGCTTGAAGTGGGCGAAAGGGTGTGAGCGAAGAGGATTCGTCCCCTTAATCCCGCCGCAAGTAGGCAAAGATGAATGTAGAGGGGAAAATTCCATTAATCCCGGTGAGAATAGCAAAAAAGCTGGGAATAAGGTGAAAAACCACACTAATCCCGGCGAAAAGAGCAAAAAAGCTGGGAATAAGGTGAAAAATCGCACTAATCCCGGCGAGAAACAGTAGACAGGCTGGGAATAAGGTGAAAAATCCCATTAATTCCGCCGCAACCAGGCGGAACGGTCCCAATGGGGGCACAAGTGCCCCTAATTCCGCCGCAACCAGGCGGAATGGTCAGCGCCTCCGCCCCCATCACTCCCCGCCCGCCACAGGCAGCTTGATCGTGAAGCTCGAGCCCTGCCCGGGCTCGCTGCGCACCTCGATCGTTCCCTTGCTCAAGCTGATGATGCGGGCGGCCAGCGGCAGGCCGAGGCCGTTGCCTTCGGCGGAGCGGGCGGGATCGCCCTGGTAGAATTTCTCGAAGATGTGCTTGCGGACGGCCGGCGCCATCCCGGTCCCGGTATCGGAGATCACCGCCGATATCCACCCGTCCGTCTCCCGGCTCAGCGAGACCGAAATTTCACCGCCCTCCGGCGTGAACTTGACCGCATTGCCGAGCACGTTGAGCCACACCTGCATCATCAGCTCTTCATTGCCGTAGTAGCTCAGCTCCTCGAGGTCAATGTTCAGGCCGATCTGCTTCGGCCCCCAGAACGGTTCGAGCAGCAGCAGTGCCTGGCGGAGCTGTTCATCCAGCATGTATTCGGTCTGCTCGGTGAGCATTTCCTGGTTCTCGAGCTTGGAGATTTTGAGAATATTGCCGGACAAATTGGACAGCTGCCGTGAGCTTTCAATGATCATTCCAGTGTACTCGTCATGCTCTGCCCTGCTCAGATTCTCTTCCTGGAGCAGCATTGCGTACCCCTCAATTGCGGCAATCGGCGTCTTGAATTCGTGGGAGACATTGACTACGAAATCATTACGCAGTGTCTCAATGCTGCGCAGCTCCTGGACCATGAGGTTGAAGTGATGCGCCACCTCGCTGATTTCGTTGACCGGGTGCGATTCGTCCAGATAGATATCGAAATTGCCCTTGGCAATTTCCTTGGCCGCCTTGCTGAAGTCGGTGATCGGAGCCAGTATTTTGCGGCCAACTATAATAGAGATGGCGGTCCCGATGACCAGACTGAACAGAATGATCGTCAGAAAGGGCGGAAAGGGGTTGCCATGCCCCCGCCCCCAGGTATTATTGCCCAGCTTGTAATACAAATAAGCCCAAACTGCCATGATACAGAGGAAGGACAGGATAATGAGAAAGACAATGGAGACAAAATGCCACCACAAACCTCTATTTTTACCGCGCCGCATTATCCCAGATCCACCGTCCTGTAACCTGGCTTTCTTTTTTAGGCATATCATCCCAGCTTCACCGCCTTATAGCCCAGCCCGCGGACGGTAACGATTTCGAAATCAGTGCTTTCCTTAAACCGCTCACGCAGCCGGTTAATATGGACAACCACCGTATGCTCGTCAGACTCGGAGTCCATGCCCCAGATTTCATCCATCAGCTGCTGCTTGGTGAAGATTTTATTGGGATACGAGATCATTTTATAGAGCAGGTAGAATTCTTTTTGCGGAAGAAGAATGCTCTCGTGTCTCTGAATGACCGTCAACGCATCATAGTCCAGCACGGTGCCGCCCCATTCGATCTTGCGCTCACTGATGATTTTGGCCCGGCGCAGCAGCGCCCCGACCCGCAGGATCATCTCGTTTACATTGATGGGCTTGACCATATAATCGTCGATGCCGACGAGGAAGCCCCGCTGCTTGTCAGCGAAATTCTCCCGCGCAGTCACCATCAGAATCGGCAGCTGCTGGTTATTGTCCCTAAGCGTCTGGGTCAGCTCGTAGCCGTCCATCCGGGGCATCATAATATCGCAGATAATGAGATCGATATATTCCTTATCCAGGACCGCGAGCGCCTCTTCACCGCCACCGGCAGGCACCGCCCGGTATCCGTTCCGGGTCAGCACCGTGCAGAACAGCTGCCGCAGCTTGGCGTCGTCCTCAACTACAAGAATATTGAACATTGTTTTTCCTCCTGGAACGTTTCCGTGTAATCGTGCGTATAGCATGTTTAAAATATGAAAGTATAGGGTATACGCTATGCTTTATCCTCGCTGAAACTGAAACGGATATCTTCCATAAAGGACGGTATAGCCGTTTCTACTTAGTATACCTTACCAAGATCAATTGAAGCTCAACCCGCAGTTTAGGTTTAGTTTACATTGGGCCGTTATACTGGGTACAGCAAGCCGGGAACAGTACAGAGAGAATACAGATTACAGGGATGGAAAGGGAGACTGGACAAATGCTGCAATTAAAAAACATCACCAAGAGCTACAAGACCGGGGAATTTACACAGGTTGCACTGGATAAAGTAAATCTCAATTTCAGGGAAAGTGAGTTCGTCGCCATTCTGGGCCAAAGCGGATCGGGGAAAACGACGCTGCTGAACATCATCGGCGGACTTGACCAGTATGACAGCGGTGAGCTGATTATCAACGGCCAGACCACTGAACGATTCAAGGACAGTGAATGGGACGCCTACCGCAACAATAGTGTCGGCTTTATTTTTCAAAGCTATAATCTGATTTCGCATCTCAGCATCACAGACAACGTAGAGATGGGGATGACGCTCAGCGGGGTATCCTCAGCCGAGAAGCACCGTAAGGCGCTTGAAGTACTGGAGAAGGTCGGACTTAAGGATCATGTGCATAAGAAGCCGAACCAGCTGTCAGGCGGACAGATGCAGCGTGTAGCCATCGCCCGTGCGCTGGCCAACAATCCGGACATCATTCTGGCCGATGAGCCGACAGGGGCCCTTGATACCGAAACCAGTGAACAGATCATGGAGCTGATCAAGACCATTGCCGAAGACAAGCTGGTCATCATGGTTACCCATAACCCGGAGCTGGCGGAGAGCTATGCCGACCGTGTAATCCGCTTCAAGGATGGTCATGCGATCTCGGACAGCAATCCGCTGGCCACACAGAAGGCTTCAAGCAGCTACAAGCTGAAAGAGACGAGCATGAGCTTTTTCACAGCACTGAAATTATCCGGTAAAAATATCGCGACCAAGAAGTGGCGCACGGGACTTACCGCTTTTGCCTCAAGTATCGGTATTATCGGCATTGCCCTGATCCTGTCGCTCTCGAACGGCTTTGATAAACAGATCAGCTCCTACGAGACCGGGGCGCTCTCCAACTTCCCGATTTCCATTAACCAGACAGCGATCAATCTGCAGAATGCAGGCCCTCCAGGGCAGGAGACAGCAGATCTTACTTCCTATCCGGCGGAGAAAAAGCTTTATCCTTATGATCCAACCGTAAATTCAGCGATGCATACGAATGTGCTGACCAAGGAATACATTGAGTATCTGGATGGAATCGACCCTAAGCTGATTGACGGGGTATCTTATACACGTACTGTGAATATGAACTGGCTCGTATCGGACGGGGAGAAGGCTGCGAATCTCGATAAAAGCAAAATCACCGTATCCCCGTATCCCAGCAAGCAGGGGAATGAGACGGGAAGTTACCTGGAGCAATACTATGATCTGCTCGAAGGGAAGTACCCTACAGAAGCTACGGATCTCGTGCTCATCGTGGATGAATACAACCGTCTGACAGATGCTGCTGTAAATGCCCTGGGCCTTGATTACAAAGCAGACAGTATTGATCTGAACAAGCTGGTCGGGACGCAATTGAAGCTTGTCATGAACAATGATTACTATGTTAAAAATGGTGAGCAGTTCGTTGTAAACGGAACAGCTGCGAATCTGATCGACCTCTACAACAGCCCTAAAGCAGTGACGCTTAATATCGTGGGTGTACTGCGCGGACAAGAGGGCTCCCGGATCTCCACACTGTCACCGGGACTGGTATACTCCGATGAGCTTGCCGCAACCTTCATCGCGGATGCCCAGAAGTCGGAAATTGTACTCGCACAGGAGGCTGCGGATTATAACGTGCTGACTGGGCAGCCGTTGGCTGCTGCTGATGCCGGCTTGAGTTCGGCTGGCGCAATGGGCGGTGGTTCACCGCTTATGAATGCGGGAATGGCCGCATCAGCCGGTATGGCTCCCGTAACCAAAGATGATGCGCTGGCTGCGCTTGGCGCGACGGATATTCCAAGCGCTGTGTCGCTCTACCCGATTGATTTCAGCGCTAAAGAATCGGTGAATGCCTATCTGGACAAATGGAATGAAGGCAAGGCTGAAGCGGATCAGGTGCAGTACACCGATCTGGCAGCGATTGTGACCAATATTTCCGGCGGTATTATGGACGGGATTACGATGGTGCTGATTGCTTTTGCAGCTATTTCCCTGGTGGTCTCTCTGATTATGATCGCGATCATTACCTATATTTCCGTTATGGAACGGACGAAAGAGATCGGCGTGCTGCGTGCACTGGGTGCCCGGAAGAAGGATATCACACGGGTATTCAATGCCGAGACCTTTATTATCGGGGCCTGCTCGGGACTTCTGGGGATCGGAATTACTTATCTGCTGACCATTCCGGTGAATGCGGTTCTCTACAATCTGACCGAGCTGAAGAATGTCGCCCAGCTGAATCCGCTGCATGCACTTGCGCTGGGAATTATCAGTGTGCTGCTTACGATGCTCGGCGGGGCAATTCCGGCCAAGATGGCAGCGAAGAAGGATCCGGTTACTGCACTGCGCAGTGAATAACAGGCCTTGGTCCTGACAAGTCTGATTAGCCATATCAATCTGTTACGGCGTTACCGAAATCCAAGGGGAAGCATCCCTTTGGATTTTTGGTTTGTTGTGCGCCGCACCACACACTCTGTTAGAAGGAGGCTATATCTTGGCAGATACAGATCAGCAACCGCAACCGGCCGGGCGTTCCTGTTATTTATCCCTGAAGCGGATCTATGAGCCCGCGGCTGCGGAGGACGGATACCGGATACTGGTGGACAGGCTGTGGCCCCGCGGAGTTTCGAAACAGCAGGCTGCGATAGACGAGTGGATGAAGGAGATTGCTCCAAGCCCGGAGCTGCGCGGGTGGTTCGGCCATCAGCCGGAGCGGTTTGCGGCATTCAGTGAACGGTATATCCGTGAACTGGAGGAGGACCCGGTGCGCAGGAGCCTGGCTGCGGGAATCCGGGAGCGGGTACTGGAGCAGGAGGTTACACTGGTCTATGCGGCAAAAGACCCTGTACACAATCATGCCCGTGTATTATATGAATGGCTGATGTTACATTAAAAAGCACACAGGCCTTCCCCGGATCCGTCAGGACCGGAGGGCAGCCTGTGTGCTTTTTTCATTAGTGCCGACTGCCCCGGGTTAAGCCCCTTCAAACAACAGACGCTCCTCATCCCGGCTATGAATAGCATTCACGATCAGCAGTGCATGGAACTGCTGCAGTACTTCGCCGGTAAGGCCTTCTTCAGCAAGCATGGCTTTGACATCCCGGACGATAATCCGCAGAATATCATGATCCCGGGTAAGCCGGATCACTGCATTATGCAGGTCTGGATTCTTGCTCTCCATTTCCTGATAGAATCCGTCTTCCTCCGCCTCGGCATGGCTGAGAATCCGTGTCTCCCAATATTCAATCAGATGCTCGGCGGCCTGGCGCGCCACTTCGAATTCCTTGGCTTCCAGCAGCTCTTCCACTTCTTCCGTCTTGGCTGCAGCGCCGGAATATCCGCCCTGATGAATGGCATGGTGGGCATGCAGCTGGCGTAGTGAGGGTCCTGACATATGACTTCATCCTCCCGTTTTTTTCTGATTATAGCACACCGGACTATAGTGAAATTCCCGCTAAGGAGTTCCCCGGACAATAAAGAGGGAAGTCCCTAATGAAGTGCCCTCCGCAGCAGAATGGGCGGCTTGGCTGCAGCTTTTCCCCTTGGCGGGAAAGGCTTTTTGGCATTTTGTGCAGATCGAGGGAATTCCCGAGGTTCAATAGGTGTTTCCCTAATGGGAAGCGCGGCTCGGTAGATCCATAATGATATTAATAGCATGGTTTTGAAAGGAGCGTTCTTGATAGATGAAGAAGAAATTCGGCCTTAACTTTTTTAAACCGGTTGAAAGCTATTCCGGGAACTGGTCCATTCTTGAAGAGAAAAACAGAGATTGGGAGAATATGTACCGCCAGCGCTGGTCTCACGATAAAGTAGTACGCACCACCCACGGAGTCAACTGTACAGGCTCCTGCAGCTGGAAGGTGTTTGTGAAGAACGGAATCATTACCTGGGAGAACCAGCAGATCGACTATCCTTCCTGCGGGCCGGATATGCCGGAATTTGAACCACGTGGCTGCCCCCGCGGAGCTACCTTCTCGTGGTATGAATACAGTCCGCTGCGCGTGAAATACCCCTATATCCGAGGGAAGCTGTGGCGGCTGTGGCAGACGGCGCTGAAGGAGCATGACAATTACATCGATGCCTGGGCCAGTATCGTTGAAGATCCTGAGAAGGCGAGCCAGTACAAAAAGGCACGCGGAAAAGGCGGCCATATCCGGGTAGCCTGGGATGATGCGCTGCGGCTGATCTCGGCGCAGCTGATCTATACCATCCGCAAATACGGTCCTGACCGGATTGCCGGCTTCACTCCGATTCCGGCCATGTCCATGGTCAGCTACGCATCGGGTGCGCGGTTCATCTCGCTCCTCGGCGGGCAAATGCTGAGCTTCTACGACTGGTATGCCGATCTTCCTCCGGCTTCGCCGCAGATCTGGGGCGAGCAGACGGATGTGCCGGAATCCTCGGACTGGTACAACGCCGGATACCTGATGATGTGGGGCTCGAACGTACCGCTGACCCGGACGCCGGATGCCCATTTTATGACGGAAGTGCGTTACAAGGGAACCAAGGTCGTATCGGTGGCACCGGATCTCGCCGAGAACGTCAAATTCGCCGACAACTGGCTGGCTCCGAATCCGGGGTCGGATGCAGCGCTGGCCCAGGCCATGACACATGTAATCCTGCAGGAATTCTACCAGGAACGCCAGGAACCGATGTTCCTGAATTATGCCAAGCAATATACCGATATGCCTTTCCTGATCATGCTTGACCACCATGAAGATTCCCTCAAGGCCGGACGTTTCCTGCGGGCGAGCGATCTTGGCGATACTTCACCCCACTCGGACTGGAAGCCGGTCATCTTCGACGAAGCTGCAGGTAGGGTCATGGTTCCGAACGGGACTATGGGCCAGCGCTGGGAAGAAGGCAAGAAGTGGAACCTGATCCTTGAGCGGGAGGACGGCAGCAAGGTAGAGCCAGCCTTGACCATCGGAGGCCACGGGGAGGAGTGGACGGAAATCGTCTTCCCGTATTTCGATAATGCCGGCAACGGCACATTCAAACGGATCATCCCGGTCCGGAAGATGACGCTTGCAGATGGTACCGAGCGTTATGTCGCAACAGTATATGATCTCATGATGAGCCAGTACGGTGTAACCCGTAAGGAAAGCCCGCTTAATGCCAAGGGGTATGAGGATGCCTCCTCACACTATACACCTGCCTGGCAGGAGGGCATTACAACGGTGAAGGCAAGCGTCGTGGTGCAGATTGCGCGCGAATTTGCCCAGAACTCAATCGATACAGGCGGACGCTCCATGATCATCATGGGGGCCGGGATTAACCACTGGTTCAACAGTGATACGATCTACCGCTCCATTCTGAATCTGGTGGTGCTGACCGCTTCGCAGGGAGTGAACGGCGGCGGTTGGGCGCACTATGTCGGCCAGGAGAAATGCCGTCCGATTGAAGGCTGGTCCACTGTGGCCTTTGCCAAGGACTGGCAGGGACCGGCGCGCCAGCAGAATGCGACTTCCTTCTTCTATTTCGCAACAGAGCAATGGCGTTACGAGGAGGGCGGTACCGATTCGCTGAAATCGCCGACCGGCGGAGATGTGGCTTACCAGCATCCGGCTGACTACAACGTACTCGCTGCACGCCTCGGCTGGCTGCCGTCCTTCCCGCAATTTAACAAGAACAGTCTGCTGTTCGCGGAGGAAGCGGCACAGCAGGGCAAGAAGAGTAATGCGGAGATTATCAGTCACGCCGTAGAAGAGATCACTTCACGCAAAACACGCTTTGCCGTGGAAGATCCAGGCGCTCCGGAGAACTTCCCGCGTTCCCTGTTTATCTGGCGCTCGAACCTGATCTCAAGCTCAGCTAAAGGCCAGGAATACTTCATGAAGCATTTGCTTGGAGCTTCCGACGGCCTGCTGGCTGAGCCGAATGAGGAGCAGAAGCCGGAGGAGATCGTCTGGCGGGAGGATGTGGAAGGCAAGCTCGACCTGATGGTGGCTCTGGATTTCCGGATGACGACTACGCCGCTCTATGCGGACATCGTGCTGCCGGCGGCAACCTGGTATGAGAAAACAGATCTGTCGTCCACCGACATGCATCCGTTTGTCCATCCGTTTAATCCGGCCGTGAATCCGCTGTGGGAATCCCGTGCAGACTGGGATATTTACCGCCAGCTGTCAGAGGTCTTCTCTGAAATGGCGAAAGCTCATCTGCCTGGTGTCTACAAGGATGTTGTGATGTCACCGCTCGGCCATGACTCAGTCAGTGAAATCTCACAGCCGATGGGTCTCGTTAAAGACTGGACCAAGGGCGAAGTGCCGGCAATTCCGGGTAAAACCATGCCGAACTTTACCATCGTCGAGCGGGATTACACCCGAATTCACGACAAATACACTTCACTCGGACCGAATCTTGCAACCGGTAAAGCAGGTGCGCACGGTGTCAGCTTCTCGGTTGCCGAAGAATATGAGGAACTCAAGAAGATCAGCGGAGTGTATCACGATGATTCCTTCCGGAATGGCCTGCCGAAGCTGCAGACCGCCCGCCAGGCGGCGGATACGATTCTGCATCTGTCCTCAGCGACTAACGGCCGTGTATCGCAGAAGGCCTATGAATCTGCCGAGAAGGATCACGGGGTACAGCTGCGGGATATTTCGGCAGACCGGGCAGCAGAGAAGATTACGTTCCAGAGCATTACGGCACAGCCGCGCGAAGTCATTCCGACTCCGGTATTCAGCGGCTCGAACAAGCAGGGGCGGCGGTATTCACCGTTCACGACAAACATTGAACGCCTCGTTCCGTTCCGTACGCTGACAGGAAGACAGCATTTCTATATTGACCATGAAATCTTCCAGCAGTTCGGCGAAGCGCTGCCGGTCTACAAGCCGACCCTGCCGCCGATGGTCTTCGGGCCGCGCGACAAGGCGGTAAAGGGCGGAACCGATTCTCTGGTTCTGAGATACCTGACGCCGCACGGCAAATGGAATATTCACTCGACCTATCAGGATAACCAGCACATGCTGACTCTGTTCCGCGGCGGTCCAACCGTGTGGATCAATAATGAGGATGCTGCGGCTCATCATATTGCCGATAATGACTGGCTTGAGGTCTATAACCGTAATGGTGTCGTGACTGCCCGCGCGGTAGTCAGCCACCGGATGCCGAGAGGCACCATGTTCATGTACCATGCCCAGGACAAGCACATTCAGGTTCCGGGCTCCGAAATTACGGATACGCGCGGCGGAAGCCATAATGCGCCTACCCGGATTCACTTGAAGCCTACCCAAATGGTCGGCGGATACGCACAGCTCAGCTATGGTTTCAACTACTATGGTCCAATCGGCAACCAGCGTGATGTCTACGTAGCCGTCCGCAAAATGAAGGAGGTTAACTGGCTTGAAAATTAAAGCGCAAGTCGCAATGGTAATGAATCTGGATAAATGCATCGGCTGCCACACCTGCAGCGTGACCTGCAAGACGACCTGGACGAACCGCAAAGGTGCAGAATATATGTGGTTCAATAACGTGGAGACGAAGCCGGGCATCGGTTACCCGAAGCGCTGGGAAGACCAGGAGCTCTACAAGGGCGGCTGGCAGCTGCGCAAAGGGAAGCTGGAGCTGAAATCCGGCAACAAGCTGTCCAAGATTGCACTCGGCAAAATCTTCTACAACCCGGATATGCCGGAAATGAAGGATTACTATGAGCCGTGGACCTACAACTATGAGCATCTGACGAATGCCGGGGAGCAGAAGCACTCTCCGGTAGCCCGGGCTCACTCTGCAGTAACCGGCGAGAAGATGGACCTGGAATGGGGTCCGAACTGGGAGGATGATCTGGCCGGTGCACATGTGACGGGCCCGCTGGACCCGAACATCCAGAAGATCGAGGAAGAGATCAAATTCAACTTCGAGAAATCCTTCATGATCTATCTGCCGCGCCTCTGTGAACACTGCCTGAACCCGAGCTGCGTTGCCTCCTGTCCTTCGGGAGCGATGTACAAACGGGATGAGGACGGGATTGTCCTGGTGGATCAGGAAGCCTGCCGCGGCTGGAGATACTGCATGACCGGCTGTCCGTATAAGAAGGTGTACTTCAACTGGCAGACCAACAAAGCGGAGAAATGCACCTTCTGCTTCCCGCGTGTAGAGGCAGGCTTGCCGACAGTATGCTCCGAGACCTGTACCGGCCGGATCCGCTATCTCGGCGTTTTGCTGTATGACGCCGACAAAGTGCTGGAGGCGGCATCCACCCCGGATGAGAAGGACCTGTACAAAGCGCAATGCGATTTGTTCCTGAATCCGCATGATCCGGAAGTCAGAGCCCAGGCGCGCAAAGACGGGATCTCCGAGGACTGGCTGGAGGCTGCCCAGAACTCGCCGGTCTACAAGCTGGCCATCGAGCACAAGCTGGCATTCCCGCTTCACCCGGAATACCGGACCCTGCCGATGGTATGGTATGTGCCGCCGCTTAGCCCGATCATGAACTATTTCGAAGGCAAGGATTCACTGAAGAATCCGGATATGATTTTCCCGGCGATCGAAGAGATGCGCACACCGGTCCAGTATCTGGCGAACATGCTGACTGCAGGCGATACGCAGACTGTCAAAGAAGCACTGCAGCGGATGGCGATGATGCGCTCTTATATGCGCGCCCAGTCCACCGGCCAGGAATTTGATCTTACCCGGCTTGAGCGTGTCGGCATGACTGCCCAGCAGACTGAAGAGATGTACCGGCTGCTCGCCATCGCCAAATATGAAGACCGGTTCGTGATCCCGACCTCCCACAAAGAGCAGCATATGAATCCTTACCGTGCACAAGGCTCAGCGGGTTACGGCAATACCATGGGCGATATGGGGAGCTTCGGCTCCGGCTGTGACGGCTGCGGACCAGCCAGCTCAATTGGCGAAGCAACGAAGACCGGCAAGGAAATGTATGAGGAGAATTTCTACGGGGGGATTTGGCGTGATTGATCTGATCAAGCTGCATCAATATAAGCAATCCTTCGGATATTTTGCCCTGCAGCTCATGTACCCGGAGAAGCTGGATTTCCATCCGGCTTTTCTGGAGGAGGCGTTTGACAGCGCTCATCCCGGTTATGCCCATGTGCATGCCTATTGGGAGCAGATGCAGCGCTTCAGCCTGGATGAGATTCAGGAGAACTATGCCGCCACCTTTGATTTTCAGAAGGACTGTGCGCTGTATATGACCTATTTCAAATTTGAGGATGCCAAGGAACGCGGGCAGATGCTCGCCAAGCTGAAGCTTCTCTATGAGATGTTTGGCCTTGCAATGCCGGAAGGCGAGCTGCCGGATTATTTGCCGCTGATGTGTGAATTTATATACGCCGCGGAGTGGCTGGATGTCCCGGGGGCACCGGAGAATTTCCGGATGCTGATTGCCATTCTGGAGGATGGCACGTATCATCTGCTCAAGGCGCTGGAACGAAACGAAAGTCCCTATTTCCATCTGGTTAAGGGGTTGCGTGAGACCTTTAAGGTTTGCGCTGAACAGGAGGCCCTGAGTTAAATGAATATGCTTAGTCAGTTTTTATGGGTTATTTTTCCCTATATGTGTCTGGTGGTGTTCATCGGCGGCCATATTGTGCGTTACCGCAAGGATCAGTTCAATTGGACGGCCAAATCCAGTGAATTTATTGAGAAAAAACAGCTGAAATTCGGCAGCATTCTGTTCCATCTCGGTATTATGCCGGTTATTATGGGCCATATCGGCGGGCTGGCTGTGCCGAAATCATGGCTTGAGGCCGTTGGCGTAAGCGATCATATCTACCATATCGGCGCAGTATATATCGGAGGAGTCTTCGGCGCAGCTACGCTGCTCGGGATGCTGATCCTGACCTCGCGGCGCTTTACGCTGAAGAATGTCCGCCGGCTGAGCAGCGCATCGGACCTCATTGTTAACTCCCTGCTGCTGTTCATCGTGTTTATGGGCATGTACTCTACGATTGTTACGAATGCCGTACAGCCTGAGTTTGACTACCGCGATACGATTTCCGTCTGGTTCCGCGGGCTGTTCATGTTCCGCCCGGATCCGTCACTGATGAGTGATGTGCCGTTCTCCTTCAAGCTGCACATATTGTCCGGCTTCGCGATCTTTGCCTTTTGGCCGTTCACCCGGCTGGTCCACGTCTGGAGCGTTCCGTTGAATTATATAGGTAGAAGTTATATCCTATACAGAAGGAATAAATCGAATTAACGGAAAGAACAGCGCGGACTCTTTCCCTGTTCTGGCTGAGGAGAGAAAACGATGAACCATAAGGTGGATTACCAGACCCGGCTTGACCGGATCCGTGCAGATTTAGGATACGACTTCATCTCGCTGGCTGTGGCAGAACCGGCGGAATATGATTACGTCATCCGGTGGAAATACGCCTCTGGGAATACGAATGAGCGTTATAAGCGGATTGTGCTTCAATCAGGCAGAGGGATTGCCGGGATTGTGTTCAAGACCGGCAAGCCGTTCTTAATCCCTTCAATAGTGACCGATGTGAAGCCAGATGCCTTGTTCAATTATCCCATTACCAAGATGGAGAGCTTGAACAGCATTGGTGCTGTACCGGTGTGGAATGATGCCCGTGTCGCGGGTGTGCTGCTTGGCGGCTTCAGGGGAGAACGGCAGGTAACCGCTGATATGCTGAGAGACCTGGAAGCGGCAGCACGCAGGGGCATTGGAGACTTGAACGGGAAGGAATTGTTGCTCAGTTGATGATACCCGAAACGGATCTGCGGAGTAGGCTCATGACGAAGCTGTTCGAGAACAGCTCGGAGGCGATGTTCTTTTTTGACCGGCAGGGGAAAGCCCTGGCAATGAATTCGGCTGCCGAGAGTATCGTCGATAAGGATATTCTGAAGCAGCTGTATCAGGGAAATCCCGAAGCGTTATGCGGGACCTGCCGGGGGTACACGAGTGAGACGGAGCTCCGGACCTGCCTGAACTGTTATTTTCACACACCGGACTCGGAGGAATTTACCTCTTATCAGGTTTATCTGGAGACGAAGGAGAAGGGAATCGTGCCTTATGCAGCGACCTTTCACACCATAGATGAAGAGAATGGCATCAGAGTGTTTATGCTCAGGGATCTGACCAGGCAGTTCAAGACCCAGGAGAAGTTCTACCAGAACAAGATGATGAAGCATATTATTGAAGCCCAGGAGAATGAACGCAAGCGCATTTCCCGTGAGCTGCATGACAGTGTTGCCCAAGAGCTGATGAGTGCTGTAATTGATCTGCGTGTGCTGAAATATATGACGGCTGATGAAGATTTGCTCAAAAAGGTAAAGCAGACCGAGGTATCCATGACCAGGCTGCTGAGTGATATCCGTAATCTTTCAGTGGAGCTCAGGCCGGCTGCGCTGGATGATTTCGGACTGGAGGCGGCGTTCCGGTCACACTTCAAGCGGATTGAGCAGACCTACGGTCTGGTCATTGATTACGAGTCCCGGCTGTCCGAGAAACGGTACGGGAGTGAGATTGAAACGGTAATGTACCGCGTGTGCCAGGAAGCTGTGCTGAATGCGCTCAAGTATGCCCAGGTGGACCGGGTTAAAGTAACCCTAACAGAAAATGAGGGTCTGCTGCGGCTGATGATTGAGGACGAAGGGAACGGCTTCAAACCGGGTGATGAGCCCAGCGGAACCGGACTTGGCCTGTTTGGCATGCAGGAGCGGGCGGAGCTGGTGGGCGGCACCTTCAGCGTAGATTCAGAAATAGGCCGGGGTACAACAATCATTTTACAGGTGCCGGTAGGATAGGTTCTGTCCGGGGAAAGGAAGGAGCTTCTGATGAAAATCGTCATTGCAGACGACCATGCGATCGTGCGGAGCGGCTTCTCCATGATTCTCAATTTCCAGAATGACATTGAGGTGATCGGAGCGGCGGCAGACGGCAGGGAAGCCTATACGATGGTTGCCAAACTCCGTCCCGATATTCTGATTATGGATTTAAGCATGCCTCCGGGAGAAAGCGGGCTGACCGCGACCGGCAAGATTAAAGAGGATTATCCGGATACCAAAATCCTGATCCTGACGATGCATGATGATGATGAATACCTCTTCCATGTACTCAAGAACGGGGCCTCCGGTTATGTACTCAAGAGTGCGCCGGATGAGGAGCTGCTGCTGGCGGTCCGGACGATCTATGAGGGCGGCACCTATATCCATCCGAAGATGGCCACCTCGCTGGTCCGTGAATTCATTAAGCAGGATAAAACCGGCGGCACAGAGGATTTGTTCGAACTGCTCTCGAAGCGGGAGCTGGAGATTCTGCCGCTTATTGCCAAGGGATACGGGAATAAGGAAGTAGCCGAGAAGCTGTTTATTTCCGTCAAGACGGTAGAGGCCCACAAAGCCAAAATAATGGAGAAGTTAAACCTTAAAAGCCGGCCGGAGCTGGTCGAATATGCTTTAAGAAAAAAAATGCTGGATTTCTGACCGGCCAATGGAGGTTAGCTGTATGCCGGAACATACAGGGCTCAAGTTTACGCTGCCCGCCATGCGCATTCTGGAGAACGAACACCGCTACTTGTCTTTTCTCATGGGGGAGTGGCATAATATTGTCCTCTGGTTTGAACAGGAGCAGATCCTGCTGGAAGAAGCCCGGACCCAGCTGCAGAAGCTGCGTACGGCAGTTGTGGAGTTTAGCGTTCCGCTGAAGAACCATACCGGTAAGGAAGAGGCGCATTTCTTCCCGCTGCTCGGCCGGTATATCGGGTTTGAGCAAGGTCCGCTGGTTGGCATCCAGGAAGAGCACCGCGAGATTGACGGCTATATCGGGCATTTCCTGCATCATACTGAGGGCGGTGCGGAGCAGATGGGCCTGGAGGATATCCGGGCAGCCGTGCGGGATGCCGGGGAGGCCTTTGAGGTGCTGACGGTCCACTTTGTCAAAGAAGAGACTGTAATCTTCCCGATGGCCGAGACCCAGCTCAGTCCGAAGGATAAAGAGCGGTTAAGCCGGGAGCTGAACACGCTTATTACTTGAGTTGCGTGCGGGTGCGCAGCAATTCGTAGTGATGCGTGAACATATGTGGCTATGCGTGACAATGCGTGACAATGCGTGACAAGGATCAGGCTGCTCCTAAGGGGGCGGCTTTTTTGTTGCGCATTGTATTCGGTTTTTCATATACAATGGGGTCGTTTACCCTGGAGCGATAAGCCTCCTGAGCCCCTGCAGCCAAGGTGTCATCTTGCCGGGGTATTTTCAGGGTTTCCCCTGACAGGGACAGGGAGCTCCCCTATATCTGTGCCGGGGGACCGGCGGATACAATGAGTACAGGATTAATTAACATAGACCATTAAGACTAACGGCGAAAAGGTGAATCCAATGATTAAAAAAATGCAATTGCCGCTACAAACCCTAAACTTGATCACCGGATTTATGGTATGGGTGATTATCTCCTCCCTGATGCCTTTTATTTCTGAGGATATAAGTATCCCTCAAGGCAGGCTGGCGATGGTCACGGCAATTCCGGTCGTGCTTGGCTCCATTCTAAGAATTCCTTTAGGGTATTATGCGAACATCCTGGGGGCGCGGATTATTTTTATGTTCAGCTTTATTCTGCTTTTGTTCCCGGTCTACTTCATCAGTGAAGCGACCACCGTAACCCATTTGATTATTGGAGGCCTGTTCCTGGGGATCGGCGGAGCTGTATTCTCGGTAGGCGTGACCTCTCTGCCGAAGTACTATCCGAAGGAGAAGCATGGTCTGGTCAACGGGGTCTACGGGATCGGGAATCTCGGAACAGCAGTCACGACCTTCTCGGCACCGATTGTGGCTGCACATTTCGGCTGGCAGGTTGCAGTGAAGCTGTATCTGATTCTGCTGCTGGTATTCATTGTGTTGAATTTCTTCTTCGGGGACCGTCAAGAGCCTAAGCTCCGGACACCGATTATCGAGCAAATCAAGAGCGTTTCGAGGAATGAGAAGCTTTGGCTGTTCTCCCTGTTCTATTTCATTACCTTTGGTTCTTTCGTGGCCTTTACCATTTATCTACCGAACTTCCTGGTATCGAATTTTGGACTGGAAAAGGTGGATGCCGGAATGCGTACCGCCGGCTTCATTGCCGTTGCGACCTTCTTCCGCCCGGTAGGCGGCTGGCTGGCGGATAAGTTCCAGCCTTTGTTCCTGCTCATCGGCACCTTCAGTATTTACACCGTTGCGGCAATCATCCTGGCGTTTATGCCGGATATGGGCCTATATACGGCGGGCTGCCTGGCCATAGCTTTTAGTGCCGGAATCGGTAACGGGGTTATATTCAAGCTGGTTCCGCTATATTTCAATAAGCAGGCGGGGATTGCCAACGGGATCGTGTCCATGATGGGCGGTCTGGGCGGTTTCTTTCCACCTATTATGCTGTCGGTGATCTACGGGGCTACAGGGCAATATTCGATCGGGTTCATGCTGCTCTCCCAGGTGGCGCTGGCCAGTCTGGTGCTGGTAGTGTGGCTGTACTTCCAGGGCAGGCTTGCCCTCACCGCTGAAGTGTTCAATTCTACCGGGCAAGGGATTATGGTTACGGATGTAGCCGGTCTGATCCATTCCGTCAATCCGGCCTTCACGAAGCTCACCGGGTATACCGGGGATGAAGTTCTTGGCAAGCAGCCCAGTATTCTGAAGTCCGGCCGCCAGTCGGGGGAATTCTACCGCATTATGTGGAGCGAGCTCAAGGGGAAGGGTATGTGGCAGGGTGAGATCTGGAATAAACGCAAGAACGGGGAAGAGTATTTGCAGTGGCTGAATATCAGTGCGGTGAAGGATGAGACCGGCGAGGCTGTCCGTTATGTCGGCACATTCAGCGATATTACACTTAAATAACCGGAGGATCAGCCGGGTTCAGTCCAGCAGGAGTTAGGAGCAGATGAAGATGGAGAAGAGCAGAAAGCCGGTATCTGTAGCAGAAGCTGTATTCCGGGTAATTGAACAAGCAGGCTATACGGGTTCAGAAAGCGTACCGCTCGCCGGGAGCTACGGGCGTATCTTGGCCGAGCCGCTGACGGCTACCCATGATGTTCCGCATTTCACCCGTTCACCCTATGACGGCTATGCCATTGCTGCGGCAGATTCGGCTGGTGCCTCAGGGGATCACCGGATTAGCTTCACGGTTGTCGATCATATCGGCGCCGGGGAAGTGTCGCAGGTTACCATTGGTGCATTCGAAGCAGTCAGGCTGATGACGGGTGCGGCATTGCCTGCCGGGGCAGATGCGGTGGTTATGTTCGAACAGGCCGTGGAAGAGGGGCGTACGTTCACGATCCGCAAGACTTTTGCCCCGCAGGAGAATCTGTCCCTGCAGGGCGAGGATATGACCTCAGGTGAGCTGATTGTACCGGCCGGAAGCTTCATTCATCCAGGCACCATAGCGCTGCTGGCCACCTTTGGATACGGGCAGGTTCAGGCCGCAAAGCGTCCGGTCGTAGGTATATTATCTACGGGGACTGAGCTGCTGGAGGTGACGGCTCCGCTTGAACCCGGGAAAATCCGCAACAGCAACGGGCCGATGATATTCGCCCAGCTTGCCCGCATGGGCATACCCTGCCGGATATACGATACTGAAGCGGACCAGCTGGAGGCCTGCCTGCTGACGGTCCGCAAGGCTATGGAAGAGACGGATTGCCTGATTACCACGGGCGGCGTCTCTGTCGGCGATTATGACTTTTTGCCGGAAATATACAAGCGGCTCGGGGCCGATGTGCTGTTCAATAAGGTGGCTATGCGCCCGGGCAGCGTGACCACCGTTGCGGTTGCCGGGGACACTTACTTGTTCGGACTGTCCGGTAATCCGTCAGCTTGCTTCACGGGATTCGAGCTGTTTGTAAGGCCTGCCCTGCTCAAGATGATGGGGGCGGATAAACTTTACCTGCCGCGGACGACAGCTGTACTGGCCGAGGATATTCCGAAGGCCAATCCGTTCACCCGGTTTATCCGGGCGGTCTATGACGGCACCTCGGTGCGTTCCGCAGGCTTCAACAAGTCCAATGCAGTATCTTCAATCGCCCGCGGGAACTCGCTGATCGTGCTGCCGGGCGGGACCCGGGGGTATGCTGCGGGCGACCGGGTTGACGTCCTGCTGCTGGGTGTTGAAGAAGGAGTGGAAGAATGGGGGCTGTAAGCCTGCCCGGAGAGGAGGAAGATCATATGAATGCTCATCCGTTACAGGATCAGCTGCGGCGGCCGATTCATGATTTGCGGATTTCGGTAACGGACCGCTGTAATTTCCGCTGTACCTACTGCATGCCGAAGGAGTTGTTCGGAGATGATTATGCGTTCCTTCCGGCCAGCGAGCAGCTTACCTTCGACGAGATCCTCCGCTTAACAAGGCTGTTCGTCTCGCTTGGCGTAAGTAAAATCCGCCTGACCGGCGGCGAGCCGCTGCTGCGGAGTAATCTGCCTGAACTGGTTGCCGGAATCCGGGCTATCGATGGTGTGGAAGATATGGGGCTTACGACGAACGGGGCCATGCTTGGCCGGCAGGCGGCGCCTCTGTATGCTGCGGGCCTCCGCAGGCTGAATGTCAGCCTGGATGCCCTGGAGCCTGAGCTGTTCGGCAGAATGAACGGGCGGGGGTACAAGCCCGGAACAATTTTGCGGCATATTGATCATGCGGTGGAAGCCGGTTACGAAGTTAAGGTGAACATGGTGGTGCAAAGAGGGGTAAATGAATCGGAGATTGTACCGATGGCGGCCTATTTCAAGGAGAAGAATATAACGCTGCGCTTCATTGAGTTCATGGATGCCGGCAACGACAATGGCTGGAGCTATGATAGAGTCGTGACCAAACAAGAAATACTGGAGCGCCTCCAGCGCAGCTTTGCACTGGAAGCCCTTGAGCACAGTTACTTCGGTGAGGTTGCGCAGCGTTACCGGTACCGGGACAGTCACGCGCAGATAGGGTTTATAACCTCTGTCTCTGAATCGTTCTGCTCCTCCTGTACACGGGCCAGATTGTCTTCTGACGGTAAATTGTACACCTGCCTGTTTGCTGCAGAAGGTTATGATCTCCGGGCAATGATCCGCAGCGGAGCCGATGACGGGGAGCTGCTTACGGCCATTAGGAACGTATGGGAGCAGCGCGCGGACCGGTATTCCGATGAGCGGACAGAACAGACCGCGGGGAACAGGGAGAAGATCGGCATGTCCTATATTGGCGGTTAAGCGGCAGCAGCCGGCTCAGCTGTTAATTGAGCCGGATTGGAGATCTGCAATCTGGAATCACATTTACAGAACAGGAGGGCGAAAGGTATTTATGAACGGAGCACAGCTGTTAATTGAGATGCTGACCGGGAAGAACATCGAGACTATCTTCGGATATCCCGGCGGCGCAGTATTGCCTTTATATGATGCACTCTATGATTGTGACAGGATTCAGCATGTGCTGGTCAGACATGAGCAGGCTGCAGTCCATGCTGCGGATGGATACGCAAGAGCAACCGGACGTCCGGGTGTAGCGCTCGTTACCAGCGGGCCGGGGGCAACCAATGCTGTGACCGGAATTGCTACAGCCTTCATGGATTCGGTGCCGTTAATTATATTCACCGGGCAGGTGTCCACCGACCTTATAGGCCTGGACAGCTTTCAGGAGGTAGATATTTACGGCATGACGATGCCGGTCACGAAGCACAATTATATCGTCAGAGACGTTGCCGAGCTTCCCCGGATTATCAATGAGGCCTTCCATGTGGCAACAACGGGACGGCCCGGTCCGGTGCTGATCGATTTGCCGAAGAATGTGATGAATGCGCAGTTTAGCGCGGAGGAACCGCCTGCCGCACAAGACTCGCCGCCATTCATCCGGGGGTACCAGCCGTATCACTCCATTGACCCGGCCGATATCGGGCTGGCGGCAGAGCGGCTGAGTAAGGCAGAACGGCCGCTTGTGCTGATCGGCGGAGGCTGCATGCAAGGCGATACGCCCGTCCGCTTAAGGAAGTTCGCCGAGCAGTACAGCCTTCCTGTAGCCAGCACGCTGATGGGCCTCGGCGCTTTCCCGTCTGCACATCCCCTGCATCTGGGTATGGCCGGGATGCATGGAACCGTGGCGGCTAACCGTGCGCTGCAGCAGGCAGATGTTGTGCTATGCCTTGGTGTGCGGTTCAGCGACCGTGTAACAGGTAACCGGAAGGCTTTCTCCCCGGGTTCTTACAAAATCCAGGTCGATCTGGATACCTCGGAGCTCAGCAAGAATATCCCTGTAGAGCTTGCGATTACCGGCTCTTGCGGGGATATGCTCAGGGGATTACAAGAACAAGTACATACAGCAGCTCATCCCGCATGGGAAGATCAGCTTGACGCCTGGTCCCGGCGCTCCGGCACATCCAAACGGGAACAGGAGCTGAAGCTGAGCCCGCAGGAAGTGATCCGGTGTATTCAAAAGGCTACAGCGGGTGATGCCATCATAGCCACCGATGTCGGACAGCATCAGATCTGGACGGCTACGCACTATGAATTCTCGGAAGCCCGGTCCTTCCTGACCTCCGGCGGGCTTGGCACGATGGGGTACGGCCTGCCTGCAGCCATCGGTGCCGCGGTTGCTTATCCTGACCGTGATGTGGTCTGCATTACGGGGGACGGAAGCTTTCAGATGAATATGCAGGAGATCATGACGGCTGTTGATCATGGACTGAATGTTAAGGTTGCCATCTTCAAGAACGGATATCTGGGGATGGTCAGACAGTGGCAGCAGCTGTTCCTGGGCAAGCGTTATTCCTCGGTGCGGATCAGCTCACCTGATTTCGTCGCCCTGGCTAAGTCCTTTGGCGCCCACGGGTTCCGGGCACATACGCTTACTGAAGCGGAGCAAATTATAGGGCTTGCCCTGCAGACAGAGGGCCTGGTCGTCATGGAATTTGATATTACCGAGGAGGGCAACGTATATCCGATCGTCCCGCCGGGAGCAAGCAATCAGGATATGATTGTGGAATAGACACGAAGACAACAAGGGAAGCTCCTCTGCCGGCAATCCGGATGGAGGAGCTTCCCGTAGTTTTACAGCTATCCTAGAAATACAATACAAGCACCGACACATAGAGCATAATCGAGAAGCCGATTTCGATCATGCCGGTACGTTTGGCCGAGATTCCGGTCCTGGGCAGGATGGCTGCCCGGGCAGCCAGGATGAGCAGCGGAACCAGCAGCGGCGGAAACAGGAACAGTCCTGCTGCAGCAACCAGCAGATGATAGAGCACAGAGGCGTAATAGAAGCGGATATTGTTCCGCTCACGGATGACGGTTTTGACATACAATGCAGTTCCGGTGAAGTACAGCACCGCCAGCAGGAACAGCTCGGTCGCTGTCCGCCAGCTCTCGCCCTGACCGACATAGAAGACCGGATAAAGGATCAGGCAAAAGGCCAGGATGGCCGAAATGTCATTAAATAAGGCGCGTTCATTTTTGGTTTTGGCATAGTAGAGATTGACAGCGAATAACGGCACGAGCGGCAGCACAAACCACAGCAGAGCCGGTTCGGCGATTACCAGATAGACAATGAATGGGATCAGCAGCAGTCCGTATAGCTTCAAGGGACCGGCATACCGGCTGAATTTCCTGGTCTTCACTCCCTGCAGCAGAGGAAAGCTGAATAAATAGATCAGCAGCCAGCAGACAAACAGCGGAATATGTATGAACTGCCCCCGGGATGCTGCAACCCCGAGCAGAAAGGGGAGGACGAGCATCGCCCAGGCGCCGTGCTGGTTAGGGATATATTTTTTCATATTATAGAAGACCTCCTGCGCTTAGTTATCATGACATGTGAGCATGCCAGACTCCTTAACTATACTTTTTTTTGAGAAGGGATGCGGGTGATTTGAAGCACAAAGCGGGGGCTGCATTTGCTGGCGGTATAATTGAATAGTATGATCTAGGAGGATGAGGTGGTATCGTGACCGGAGAAGTATATCATAAGGCAGCACAAGGTACAGTTCCTGTATTGCAAATCATCGGATATAAGAATAGCGGCAAAACAACACTTGCCTGCCGTCTGATTGACGCGCTAACCTCGCGGGGGATACGTGCCGGGTCGGCGAAGCATGATGCCCATGAGTTTCAATTAGATGATCCGGACACGGACAGCAGCAAGCATCTCTTGCATGGTGCGGTTGAAACGGTGCTGACCTCGATGGCAGCTACCAGAATTATGCGCAGGTCCGGGACAACGCTGGATGAAATCGCCCGGTCCATGTATGGCAGGGCGGATCTGCTGATCGCCGAGGGCTTCAAATCTGCTCATTATCCCAAAATCGCCCTGATCCGCAGCACAGACGAGATGATTGCACTCGGGGAGCAGGCAACGGATATCCGCCTATGGTTAAGCTGGGAGGCGAATGCAGATTTGGACAGTTTAGCAGCAAAAACTCCCGGCGGGAATACTGCCCCGGTCCTGCAGCTGCAGAATCAGGCACTTGCCGATCAGGAGATACTCTCCCTGGCTTTGTCGTTACTATAACTATAACTAAAGCTATAACTTGAATGATACGGGAGGTGCACCTTGTGCTGACAGGCATCATATTGGCAGGCGGGCGGAACTCCCGGATGCAAGGACAGAACAAAGCGCTTTTGACTTACGAGGGGGAGCGGTTCATTGACCGGCAGCTCAAGGAAATGCACACCCTCTGCCGGAGGATCATTGTGGTTACAAACGATGCTTCCCCTTATCAGGAGGAGCTTCAGCCGGAGATCACTTACATTCCGGACATCTATGCAGGGCATGGGCCTTTAAGCGGGTTTCATGCCGCCTTCACTGAGATTGGCACAGAAGGATATGCCTGGGTGGTCGGCTGCGACAGCCCGGATATCTCGGCCCCGGCAGCTTCGTGGATGCTTACCCGGCTGATGGAGGGCGGTTATGATGCTGTTCTGCCTGTAATTCATGGCAAGCACCAGATGCTTCATGGCATCTACCGGCCGGAGCGGATGCTGCCCAGAATTACGGAAAGGCTGGAAGCCGGGCATTACCGGCTATCGGGATTACTGGATTATATGCACTGGCTTGGGGTAGATAAGGATGAGCTGGCCGGTGCCGGGATACACGGACATTTCACTGCAGATATAGATACACCGGAACAATACAAGGCTTGGCTGCTGCAACAGCCGGCAGAAAGGGATGATCTCACATGAGCAGTTCATTATTTGAAATTACAGACAAGCCGATTATCCCCCAGGAGATATCCGATAAGGTGCTGCGGAGAGAAGCCGGAGCGATTACGCTGTTCCTGGGCACTGTGCGGGAGTTCACACAGGGGAAGCGGACCTTATATCTTGAGTATGAGGCTTATCCGTTCATGGCTGTAACCCAGCTGGAGCGGATCGGGCAGGAGGTGAGCGAGCGCTGGCCGGATACGATGGTGGCGGTTACGCACCGGATCGGCAAGCTTGAGATTACGGATATTGCCGTTGTCATCGCTGTATCCTCCCCGCACCGCAAAGCTGCATATGAAGCGAATGAATATGTAATTGACCGGATTAAGCAAATCGTCCCCATCTGGAAAAAAGAAGCGGGCGAAGACGGACAAGTATGGATCGGCGATCAGCAGAATCAAAGTGCATACCCGGAAGGAAGACCTTTGCTGCCGGATATTCCTGCAGAAGATAAGCAGTAGTATTAGGGGGAATATGATCACAGACTCATCCGCTGAAATGGGATAATATAACAATGATTGCAAATTTGTTGAATTTGCATGAGGCTGTACGATAACCATTCAGGAGTGAGAGCGTGAGTGAAACAGCACTGGAACTTAAGGCGCTGGAGAAAAGCTACGGCCGCTTCAAAGCGGTCGACCGTTTATCCTTTAGCGTAAAGCGGGGCGAAATATTCAGCCTGCTCGGCCCGAACGGCGCAGGCAAGACAACAGCGATTAATCTGATCGCCGGCATACTGGAGCCGGATCACGGGAGCATTGAAATGAACGGCAGCCCTGTTCGCGGCAGCCGCTCATGGAGCAGCAGAATCGGCGTCTGCCATCAGGAGAAGCAGCTGTGGCCGCTGTTAACCTGCGAGGAACAGCTTTATTTTGCCGGAGATATGTACAGGATGGACCGGAAGCGGCTCAAGCAACGCGCAGCTCTGCTGCTGGAGCAGGTCGGGCTTGCGGAGAAGCGCAAGGTACTGGCGAAGAATTTATCCGGAGGCATGCAGAGACGGCTGCATATGATTCTGTCAGTCATTCATCATCCGGAGCTTATCATTCTGGATGAACCGGAGGCTGGACTTGATCCGCAGAGCAGGGTACTGGTCAGAGAATTCATCAAGACGCTCTCGGAAACGGGAACAGTACTGCTTACAACACATAATATGGATGAGGCGGAGCGCTTGTCCTCCAGAGTGGCAGTAATGGACAAAGGACAAGTGCTTGTCTGCGGCACGCCGGCTGCGCTTCAGCAGATGATTGCGCCCGAGGAAACGCTGGATATCTACTATCCGGAGCAGATACAGCAGACTGCACTATTGAATTCACCGGGGTATGCTGTGCAATTCACGGACCGGAGTATCTCCATTACCGGCAGTCACCTGGCCGGGGCCGTTCCGCGCATTCTGGACCAATTGAACTCCCTGTACGGAAATCCGCTGACCTTCACATTAAGGCAGAGCACGCTGGAGGATGTGTTCATCAAGCTGACCGGAAGGAGTCTGCGGGAATGAGGATATGGGCTGTATTCAAAAAAAGCATGCTCGAGCAGTTCCGGGACTATAAGGCGGTTATCCTGACCATTCTGTCGCCGGTTCTGTTTATCGTCATTTTCGGCCTGGCCTTCGGGCAAGGCTTCTATACCTACTCACTGGCGGTATCGGATGAGGATCAGGGGACGCTGGGCGGCAGTCTGGTACAGCAAATTGCCGGCAGCAGATATCCGAACGGTAATCAGATGTTCAAGACCATTCAGGTCCGCTATGAGCAGGATAAGCTGCTAGATGGGGTAAGAAAAGGGGAGTTTGACGCCCATCTGTACATTCCGCCCGGGTTCAGCGAATCACTCCGCAGCAGCGGGCATGGCGGTCCGGCCACGCCGGCGCAGCTGAAGCTGCTGGGCAATTCCGCCCGGCTGGAATACAGCTTTATCAGCAGTTTTGTGGAGAATTACATACATAATTTCGTCTGGAGCAACGGTCCGGCCGAGAATCCGGTACAGCTCCTCTATGAGGATACCGGAGAAGTGCAGGTAAGGTCGGAGTTCGAGAATATGGCTCCCGGATTAATGGTATTCTCCGTCTTTTTCCTGTTGATTCTGAGCTCTATGGTGGTGACCCGGGAGCTGGAGAACCGGACGATTCAGCGGATCATATTATCCAGAGTCCGGGCACTTGAATTCTGCGCAGGCGTCAGTCTGTCTCAATTGCTGCTTGCGGCAGTCATGCTGCCGATGGTATTTGCAGCGAGCGGCTTACTGGGCTTCTCTTCTTCAGGCTCGTATATGCTCGCGTATCTGGTCAGCCTGATCGCTACCTGCTCGGCTATCGGCATCGGCCTGATTATTGCCGCTTTCTGCCGAACCTCACTGGAGGCTTTCATCATCGGCAATGTGGTGGTGACGCCGATGATGTTTCTGGCCGGAATCTTCTTCAAAGTTCCGCCGGTGAAGCTGTTCACGGTGCTCGGCAAAGAGATCGAGCTGCTGACCTTCATCCCGACTCTTGACGCAGTGAGTGCCATGAATAAAATATTGATCAGCAGCGCCGGCTTCAGCGATATTCTGCCGGAGCTGACTGTGCTTGTTCTGCTGTCAGCAGGCTATTTCCTGCTGGGAGTCAGCTTGTTCCGGCGGCGCTACATGCACTGAGTTAACAGATTCCGTGAAGTGATAAATTCAATTCTATAACAGGTCTTGAGTGCAGGATGCTTTTTCTCGCCAGTAGAGAAAGGGCATCCTGTTTCTGCTTTATAGCAGTGCGGTCTCCGGCAGTATAGCTCTGGAAAATTGAAAATATGGCAAAAAAATTGAAAAAAATATAGATAGTGTGATAAATGTCACATAACACCCGGCAAAAAGTTCTTACAATAAAGCCTGTAGAATGAAGATGATAATCATTATCAATTACCTGCCATAGCATAGCAGGTTTATGTTTCAGAGAAAAGGGGGGACCGGGTTGCGCAGGCAATTATGGAGTAAAGGGCTGGTAATTATCCTGCTGCTGTTGTGGATTATGCCTGGACAGGCACAGGCTGCAGATGCCAATTGGCGCAAGGTAGTAGACCAGATAGAAGATACCTTGCAGCAGGCGCTTAAGACCTACGAGCAGGGTGATCTCACAGAGGCGAAGAACCAGGTGAACGATGCCTACTACGGGCCTTATGAGAGCGGGCAGATGGAGAAGGCGGTGAAATTCAGCATCTCCTCCAAACGCAATGCCATCATTGAAGAGGAGTTCCGCCTGATCCGGAAGTCGATGACGGCCGGAGCGTCTAAGGCTGAAGTGAAGCAGCAGATGGCAGAGCTGGTGGACATGCTCCGTGAGGATGCGGCTGCACTTAGCAAGTCCAGCAGCAGCCCGTGGGGGATTTTCTTATCCTCGCTGGTAATTATCCTCAGAGAAGGCATTGAAGCGATACTGGTTATCGCCGCAATCATCGCATATCTGATTAAGTCAGGCAACGCCCAGAAGGTCAGAATCATCTATCAGAGCACTTTAGTAGCGCTGGGGGCAAGCGTGCTGACGGCCATCGGCCTGAAATATTTATTCAATATCAGCGGGGCCAGCCAGGAGAACCTGGAAGGAATTACGATGCTGATTGCGGTGGCGGTGCTGTTCTCGATGAGCTTCTGGCTGATCGGCAAAGCGGATGCGAAGCGCTGGAAGAATTATATTGAAGGCAAGATACAGACTTCATTAACTACGGGTAACACCATGACTTTGTGGTTCGCTGCCTTCCTGGCTGTATATAGAGAGGGTGCAGAGACCGTATTGTTCTATCAGGCTCTGGTGAGCGGACAAGACAGTGCAGGCATCAGCATGATCGGGCTTGGCTTCCTGGCCGGAGCTGTGGCGCTCGTGGCTGTGTTCCTCATTATCCGTTACGGCAGCTTGCGTATTCCGCTGAAGCCTTTCTTCATCGGAACAAGCATCCTGATGTACTATCTGGCCTTTGTCTTCGCCGGCGAAGCGGTGACGGAGCTGCAGGCCGGGATGATGGTCAGCGCAACCTCAATTTTCGGATTCCCCGTGATCAGCTTCTTCGGCATTTATCCGACGGTAGAGAGTCTGGCTGCGCAGGGGCTGCTGCTGCTCGCTACAGCAATCGGACTCATCTGGTATGCGATCTCAGGCCGTAAAGCAGCTGCAAGTACAGCAGGCGGACATACGGCAGGGTAGTATTAACACAAGTTATAAGGCTTCATACAAACTATAAATATTAATAGGGGTGTAATGGAAATGAAGAAAGTTCAAAGCTATTTACTGATGACAGGCATTATTCTGGCTTTATCCGCAAGCCTGGTTGGCTGCAGCTCGGGCAACAACGCAGCAGGCAACAACTCGGCTGCCGCAGCTAACAATACAGAGGTTAATGCAGCAGCTGACGAAGCACCTGCCTTTGAAGAATTCCCGATCGGTGAAGAGCAGGAAGTGGAAGGCATGAAGATTGGCGCCCTCTATCTGCAGCCGGTAGATATGGAGCCTATGGACAAGGCCGGACTGGCAGCCGCCCAGTCGGACTTCCACCTGGAGGCTGATATTGCTGCCCTGGAAGGCAATGAGACCGGATTCGGAATCGGCGAGTTTATCCCTTACCTGACCGTTCATTATCAGATTAAGGCCAAGTCCACCGATAAGGTGGTTTCTGAAGGAACCTTCATGCCGATGAATGCTTCGGACGGTGCACACTATGGCGCCAATGTTAAGCTGGATGGTGCGGGAGATTACATTCTTAACTACGTAATTGAATCGCCGGAGAAAATGGACTACCTGCTGCATACAGATAAGGCTACCGGCGTGCAAGCCCGCTTCTGGCAAGAGCCGATCAGCTTGACCTGGGAATTCCCTTGGGTGCCAAGAACCTGGTAAGATCATCGGTTAAGTTAACCGGGACAGAGTGGTGAATATACATTGTTAAAAGCGATTGCGATTATGCTGGGAAACGGATTCGAAGCTGCGCTGCTAATAGCCGTTATGATAATTTGGCTGCGGCATGCCGGTAAGCTCCGGCTGGTGAAATGGGTATATGCGGGGGCTGGAGCCGCCGCAGCAGCCGGCTGGCTGGTGCTGTACCCGCTGAAGGTATCGGGTCCGAAGAAGGAAAGCTTCACCGGCTGGATGATGGCCCTGTGCTTCGTACTGGAAATCCTCCTGGTGATCTGGATGAGCAGGGAACTCCGGGGACCGCGTTCCGGGGGCAAGCGGTTCAAGAAGCTTCAATGGAATAGCGCTGCTGCAGAGACCGTATTTACGGTTATCTCGGCAGCAGCACTGACCATCCTGCCGCTGATGCGGCTTCTCTTGTTTCCAAGCAGCATCTTTATCCAGACCTACAGTGTGGTGAATACGGAGCTGGTGCTGAAGTTCTCCGGCGGCGGACTCGGTCTGCTGCTCTGCTTCATCTTTGGGATGTCCTTTCTCAGAAGCGCCAGGGTGTTGCCGGTCCGCAGCTCCTTAGCAGGAAGTGCCGTGCTTCTGGCAGCTTTGATGCTGAATCAGCTGTTCACGGTCGTGCAGATTCTGTTTGCCAGAGGTGTATTTCCGCTGACACCGCTGGCAATGAAGATTCTGATCCCGGTCATTAACAATATGGATAAGTATCTGTATGTACTGCTCGGGGCTGCGCTTCTGTGGACTGTGCTGATTCTCTGGCATGCTATGAAGAACAAGCAAGTGATGAACGGAGAATGGAACCCGGCGGTGCGCAGGAAATTCAAAGCAGGGCTGCGCAGCAGCAGACGCTGGATGGCTGCCGCTGCTGCTCTGATGGTGATGATTCCGGTGCTGCTCGGTGTTGAGGCGGTGCTTGCAAACCAGACGGTGGAATTGTCCCCGGCCGAGCCGGTCACACCGAATGCCGAGCATCAGGTGGTCATTCCCGCCGCAGAGGTGGATGATCATAATCTTCACCGCTTCGGCTATACGGCGGCAGACGGAACGCTGGTCCGCTTCATTATTATCCGCAAGTCGGAAACGATGTACGGCGTCGGGTTCGATGCCTGTAAAATATGCGGATCATCCGGCTATTACCAGAAGAACGGAAAGATCATCTGCCGCAAATGCGATGTCATTATGAATATTCCGACCATCGGCTTCGAGGGCGGCTGTAACCCGATTCCGCTGGTCTACCGGATGGATAAGGGCAATCTGATTATCGCCAGCTGTGATCTGGAGAAGGAAACGGATACTTTTCATCAGGAAGATATGTTCAACTAAAGTGACAGCCGCTTTATATGGATTGGGGATGGAATCATGTTTGCTAGAATGCTAGCCAAAGCATTTACCGTCGGCTTTAAAGGCAAGCTTCTGCTGATCATTACGATTGCGTTTGGAGCTTCCCTCGCTACCGCGATGCTGAATGTTTCTCTGGATGTAGGCGACAAGATGAACAGGGAATTGAAAACATACGGCGCCAATCTGCAGGTAGTTCCCAAAATGGATGCCTTGCCTGCTGAGATCGACGGCATTGACTTCAATCCGCTGGCGGACCGGCAATTTATTGAGGAGACTGAGCTGCCGAAGATTAAGACGATTTTTTGGGCCTATAATATCGTAGCGTTCACTCCCTATCTGGAGGCCACTGCCACTGTGGCGGATATCAGCCATCCGGTCGGGGTAGTGGGCACCTGGTTTAACAAGCGGCTGGATCTGCCGACAGGTGAGCAGATTAATACCGGCATAACGCAGCTCAAAACCTGGTGGCAGGTGGAAGGCAGCTGGGTGAATGATGAGGAGAGCGGCAGCGCGATGGTTGGCGCCGGATTGGCCCGGCAGCTCGGGATTACTCCGGGGCAGACACTCCAGGTCGATGTCGGAGCCAAAGGCAGTGCGCCAAGTCTTCCGCTCAAGGTCAGCGGCGTGGTCAGCGGCGGCGGAACGGATGATAACAAAATTTACGTTCCCCTTAGCACATTACAGCAGGCGCTGGGCCTTTCCGGCAAAGTGGGCAAGGTGGAGGTCAGTGCGCTGACCACCCCGGAGAATGAACTGGCCCGGCGGGCGGCGCTGAATCCGGAAACCTTGTCTGCCAAGGACTATGAGACCTGGTATTGTACCGCCTATGTCAGTGCGATTGCTTATCAGATTGAGAAGGCGCTGCCCGGAACGGAAGCCAAAGTGATCCGCCAGGTAGCAGAATCTGAGGGGATTATTCTGAATAAAATACAGCTGCTGATGCTGATCCTGACCGTTGCCGCATTGATCAGCTCGGGACTTGGCATTTCGGGCCTCATGACGACAAAGGTGCTGGAGCGCAGCAAGGAGATCGGGCTGATGAAGGCGCTCGGGGCACAGGGGACGGCGGTTCTTGCACTGTTTTTGACAGAGGCGGTGATTTCAGGCATTCTAGGCGGGCTGCTCGGTTACGGCACGGGGCTTGGCTTTGCATATATTATTGACCGTACCGTGTTTGATACTACGCTTTCGTTCAAGGGTCTGGTTCTTCCGCTGGTGCTGCTGCTGTCTGTGCTCCTGACTCTGGCCGGGAGCTATTCAGCCATGCGGATGGTAATCCGGCTTCACCCTGCCCATGTCATGCGGGGCGGCAGATAGGAGGATATAATGCGCAAGTCAAGGATGTTCCTGACCATGCTGGTGAGCTCATTCCGCAAACGGAAATCAAGAATGCTGATTGCCCTGTTTGCCATTATCGTGGGCACTGCGGTCATTTCGGGTCTGATTAGTGTCTACTATGATATCAGTGTGAAGATGGGGATGGAATTCCGCTCCTATGGAGCGAATCTGATTCTGACCCCCGGTGAAGATGCGCAGGACAGCGTATTTGAGCAAAGTGTGGTTCAGGAGATATCCGGTATTTTTCCGGAGGATAAAATAGTCGGCTACACCCCGTATCTGTACGGGCTGGCTAACTTTTACACACGCCGTCTGGTGGTAATAGGCACCTGGTTTGACCAGATACCGAAGATTACGCCTTACTGGGAAATCACGGGCGAGATCAATACGGACCGGAAGGCTACCGGGATTGCCATGGTCGGCAAGGATGTATCCGAGAAGCTTGGCTATAAGCTCGGCACAGTGCTGCCGATGAAGGACCCGGTTACAGGCAATGAACAGCAGGTGACGGTAACGGGAATTATCAGCAGCGGCGGGACGGAGGACAATCAGATCTTCATTAACCTTACGGATGCGCAAAAGCTGTTCCATCAGGAGAAGCTGGCTAACGCCGCTTACTTCAGTGTAACGGGGGACGGGCTGGAGGCAGCGGCGGCAGCTGTGACTGATCGATATCCGGCGCTCAAGCTGAGCCCGATTAAGCAAATATCCAGTTCAGAGGCAGTTATGCTGGATAAAATCAGCTCGCTTGTCTACATTGTTGTAGCCATTATCCTCTTGTCCACGCTGCTTTGCGTAGCCACAACGATGATGACGATGGTGATGGAGCGCAAAGCGGAGATCGCCCTCAAAAAGGTGCTGGGGGCGCAGAACAAACCGCTGGCGCTGGAATTCTTAAGTGAAGCGGCAGTGCTGGCGCTGGCCGGTACTTTTGCCGGATTAGGCCTCGGTTACGGGCTGGCACAGGTGATTGGAGAAAGCGTGTTTCAGTCCCCGATCTCCTTCCGCTGGGCGGTCATTCCGCTGGTTACCCTGGCGTCGCTGCTGGTAGCCGGGCTGGCCTCGTTAATTCCGCTCAGGACCGTCATTGGCATTGAACCGGCAGTTGTATTAAAAGGGGAATAGTGAAGGGGGAAAGTGATGATGAGTATACTGGAAATCTCGGGCATCAGCAAAACATACGGCAGTCTGTATGCGCTGCAGGATATCAGCTTTGCCGTGGAGCCGGGAGAATGGGTGTCGATTATGGGCTCCTCCGGCTCGGGCAAGAGCACCATGCTGAACATGATCGGTCTGATGGACAAGCCGACCAGCGGCGAAATCCGGATTGACGGTATTGTGACCTCTACGCTGAGTCCGCGGAAGCTGACCGAGATCCGCAGGGATAAAATCGGCCTGGTCTTCCAGCAGTTTCATCTCATTCCCCATCTGACTGCGCTGGAGAATGTAATGGTTGCCCAGTACTATCACAGTATGCCGGATGAGAAGGAAGCGCTAGCCGCACTGGCGCGTGTCGGACTGGAGGGCCGGGCCAAGCATCTGCCGCGGCAGCTGTCCGGCGGTGAACAGCAGCGGGTCTGCATTGCCAGAGCGCTGATTAATTATCCGGCGCTGATTCTGGCGGATGAGCCGACGGGGAATCTGGATGAGGCCAATGAAGGCATTGTGCTGGAGCTGTTCCAGGAGCTGCACCGCGAAGGGCATACGATCATTATGGTTACCCATGCACCGGAGGTCGGCGAGCTGGCGGAACGCCAGATCCGGCTGGAGCATGGCGTGATTAAGGAGATCCGTACCCCGCTGCCCGCCGCAGAATATGCGAATCCCGGCATTAGACAACCACAGCGGAGCATATAGGTACACAAAACACATATAGACAGGAGAGGATCACGCTGAGTCCCAAGCAGGAGTTCAAGATATACCTGATTACGAAGCAAGATATCTTCCGTTTTGTTATCATTGATATGCTGATAGGCAGCATGGCCTTTTCACTGGCGTCAAAAATTTTGCATAATACGCTTCTGGCCGGTGCCGGCAGCTGGGCTTATACCGAAGGAGTGAAGCGGATCGGCAGGCTGAAATTTCTTAACGGATAATGCCGGGAGCGTCAAATTAGCTTAAAGTCTCCTTGCCGGCTGCCGCCGCCCGGCAGGTTATTCTGCCGGAGCAGGGGGCAGTTGGGCACGCTTAGACTTCTTTTGGTTAATCTCCTTGGACAGCTCCAGCTGCTGCCGGGAGATTTTTTTGAGCTCGGCTTTTAATTTCGTAATCCGGCTTAATTTGCTGCTTAGACTGCTGGGGGAGCTGCTGAGTGTGCAGTCTTTCTCCAGCCGGGTTATTTTGTGCTGAACTTGCTTGGACTTCTTCTGGAGCTCCGCTATATTCGATTCCATTCCGGAAATTTCCTGATTTAGATTACTGTGTACGGATTTCGTGAAACTAATAGCCATAGGGCACCTCTTACTCTTCTACTATAATGGTGGAACCAGACTATTATTGTACTACAAGCTGCTGGTTTAGGCGAGACGGCTGACAGAAAGTGCGGTGCTGATCTGCGTGCGGACAGTGTATAGACAAAGTGCGGACAGCGTGCGGACGTCCTGCCTCGGGCCCGGGATAATAAGTGGATAAATGACATTTAATAATAATGAAATCAGCTGAATGGGGAATTTAATTGGAAAAAGGCACTTAATTCGGCCTCTGCCGTCCGGAAATGGGAATAATGAGAGGATTAAGTGTCATAAATCCACTTATTGTTTATGCAATCGTATACAACGACAAGGAGTGAAGTTATGAAACTATTGCTGACATCTGCAGGTGTTAATAACAAAAGCATACACAACGCGCTAGTGGGCATGCTCAGCAAGCCGATTGCTGACTCCAGTGCCCTATGCATCCCCACTGCGATGTACGGACACCCCTGGTTAGGCCCAGGGGTCGAAGCCTGGCAGTTCATTAGCGGGAACTCCGGGAATCCTATGGTCGATCTCGGGTGGAAGTCAGTTGGTGTACTGGAGCTCACCGCACTGCCAAGCATCAACAAAGAGCGCTGGGTGCCGCTGGTTCAGGAGACGGACGTCCTCCTGGCAGCAGGCGGCGACGCCCTCTATCTGAGCCACTGGATGCGGCAGTCCGGACTGGCAGAGCTCTTGCCGTCACTGCAGGCAGTATATGTGGGAATGAGCGCCGGAAGTATGGTAATGGCACCTAATGTCGGGGAATTCTTCGTTGGCTGGACCCCACCCGCCGGTGGCGATGGAGCACTGGGTTTAGTTGATTTTGCAATGTTTCCGCATCTGGATCATGAGAAACTGCCTGGAAACACCATGGCTGCTGCCGAGGAATGGGCTGCCGGGATACGGGGGCCGGCATATGCGATGGATGATCAAACGGCTATTAAAGTGATTGACGGAACAACCGAAGTTATTTCGGAAGGGGTTTGGAAGTATTTCGCTTCCCATTAGAGCCTCTGTACTAAAGAAGCGGGTTCATTCAAAAATGAGACAATATATCTCGGTTCGAGAGGAAACTCAGGGATAGTTGTCTTACGTGCAATTAGAAGGAACGAAAAGGAGATGCTGCCTCAGATAGCTGCACTCTGTGCAACTAAATTCGTCCGAATACGTTAAAACAAGCTGCTCATGGCAGTTTAGTTGCATGAAATACAGCTAAACCGATAATGTGCGGACAAACAGATCATTTAGCTGTACGAAGTACACTTAACATATCGTCTTCGGATAAAACAAACCTGCCGCAAGCGAACTCACATTTAATTTCTGAAGCTCTCAGGGTTCTGCTGCAACACACTTAAGAGATCAGCGGGATATCCGCTGATCTCTTAAGACTGCGCTCATTAAGCGTAAACCCGCTATGAGCTATAATATGATGCATAATCAGATACCCAATTGCCGCCGCTGCTTAAACTTCCTTAGCAACAACCTTACCCAGCTTCAATTCAGCTTCCTTCTCGGTGGCCTGGCCCACCTGCTTAATGAAGAAGGAGAGGACCAGACCGATGATGCCGATGGCGACAATGACGAGATAAGAATCATTGATGCCCTGGATGGTAGCCGCAGTAATCATGTGCTCCTTGGTATCCTGCACACCGCTGACCATAATATCCTTCATATGGGCTGTGGTCCTGCTGGTCATGACCGTGACCAGCAGGGAGGTTCCGACAGCACCGGCTACCTGTCTTACTGTATTGGAGATGGCAGTACCATGGGAGTTAAGCTTGTTTGGCAGCTGATTGAGACCCAGCGTCTGAATCGGCATGAGCAGCAGCGCCATCCCGATCCGGCGGCCTGTGGACATGAGCATCAGGTAGACATAGCTTGTTGAATCTGTCAGATTCACGAAGCTTAATGTGGCCAGTATGGTGATCAGCAGGCCGATAACAGCCAGCCATTTCGCACCGAAGCGGTCAAACAGCTTGCCGGTAACGGGCATCAGCGCTCCCATGATCACTGCGCCGGGAAGCAGCAGCAGGCCGGATTCCATTGCGGTGAAGCCGCGGGCATTCTGCAGATAGAGCGGCAGCAGCATCATGTCGGCATACATCACAATCGTTACGGCGACACTGATGACAGTGGTCAGGGAGAACATATTATATTTGAACGCCCGCAGATCGAGCAGCGGGCTTGCTGAAGCAAGCTGTCTCCATACAAACAAGCCGAGTGAAATTACGCCTGCGGCAAGCGACAGCAGCACCTCGGCGCTCGACCAGCCTGCGCTGGCCGCACGGCTGAAGCCGTACAGCAGGGTTCCGAAGCCGATGGTGGACAAGATTACGCTGGTTAAGTCGATTTTCGGATACATGCGCTCGGCAACATTTTTCAGATAGATGAAGCCGCAGACGATAACGATAACAGTGAGCGGCAGCATGCCGTAGAACATGGTCTCCCAGGAGTAATGCTCCATAATATATCCGGCCAGTGTAGGGCCGATCGCCGGGGCGAAGATAATGGCCAGCCCGACCATTCCCATGGCGGCGCCTCTTTTCTCACGCGGGAACAGGGTTAAGATGACATTGGTCAGCAGCGGCATAATAATGCCTGCGCCGGCAGCCTGAATCATCCGGCCGGTCAGCAGCACCGGGAAGCTTCCGGCGAGGGCGGAGACGAGCGTGCCTCCGAAGAAGATGAACATCGATGCCTGGAACAGCTCACGCGTAGTAAAGCGCTGCATCAAATAGGCGGTGATCGGAATCAGCACCCCGTTAACCAGCATATAGCCGGTGGTCAGCCACTGGGCCGTAGCAGCTGTGATGCTGAAATCACGCATTAACTCCGGTGTGGCGACACTCATAATCGTCTGATTCAGTGTGGCCAGAAAGGCCCCCAGAATCATTACAAACAAGATGGGTCCCTTTTTGATGGAACTGTCTTTTAGTTCTGTCTTGTTACTCACTCTGCTTCCATCCTTTCCAATCGGCGTTCATGGACTAAATTTACAATGTGTTGTATAGTTTACAAGGTATAAAGTAGATTATAATTGAAATTTTCATGTAATCAAGCAACGATTTCTGAAAAAATGTTTATTAGTTTACGTGTGAAAGCAAAATGTAGTCTATGCAGAAGAAAAGCGACATTTGAGAGTAAAGTGTAGCCTTTGAAATAAACGTTGAGGAATGGAGCGGAGGAAATGGATAACACAACCCCACGGACCGACCCGCGGGTGCTGCGGACCAGGCAGATGCTGAGAGAGGCTGTCATTGATATGATGGAAGAAATGAGCATCGAGAAAATTACCGTCAACAAGATCGCAGAGCGTGCGAAGATTAACCGGGTGACCTTCTATCTGCATTACCGTGATATTCCGGATATGCTGGAGAAAATGGCTGATGATATGGCCGAAGAGGTCATGCAGGTGGTCAGCAGTTATACGGACAATCCTGATGCGTCTGAGAATGAGAAATGGCCGATGCTGGAGCGTCTGCTGGGTCATATCGCCGGTAATGCGAAATTCTACAAGGTTGTGCTTACATCGCGGCGGAGTACGATTTTCTCGGACCGTCTGTTCAGGCTGATGGCTGGCATCATTTCCGACCGTGTGGATAAAGGAAGGGCTGACAGCGTGACTTCTAACACAGTTGTGCAGAGGGATATCGCCGTCTGGTACGGCAGCGCCGCCTTAATCGGAACCATCATTGCCTGGCTCCGGGAGGATATGCCGTATACGCCGCAGTATATGGCCAAGCAGATTGCATTGCTCCGTGCAAATTGACCCCTGGATCAGGTTACGGGATTGTATAGCGGTCCAAGAGTACGGGAGCCGAAACGCATATAAATAGTAGACAGTATAGTGCAGCGCTGAATCTGTTTATATGAGGTGGCTTGAGATGACAAGGCTGGCGGGATCGGGCAGGAAACGGGTGCGCCGTGCAGGGACGGGACCCGTAGGCAGATTGAACCGTATGGCAAAGGCTCAGATCATAGAGTTTGCGGTGTTTGGTGACAGTCATGTGGGGTACGGGAACAGCCTAAGCATGTTTGGAAGTCTTTTACCGAAGGCAGCAGGCAGCGGCAATAAGCGTTTTTTTATTTTTGGCGGGGATAATACACAAGCAGGGGCCGACCACGGAAATCATGCAGGCACCTATTACAAGGATTTTAAGGATACCGTAACCGGCACACTTGGAAGTATTCCTTACAAAGCATCCATAGGCAATTGGGAGGCCAGCACCCGGCCGTTATTCACACAATATCTGGGGGCGGTTGCCGGACAGATGAATTTCCCGGGTACAAAGGGCAGGGTGAAATATGTATGGCTGGACTGTGCTCTTGGAATATTCACTCCGGCGAGTATTAACCTGCTCAGGAAGCTGGACGACAGCCATTACTATATTATTGATTTTCACTGGCCCCTTAAGGTGCAGGGAATTACGGTTGAGCCCAGCCATGTGTTAAGTGCGGCGGAGACAACCAGATTTTTCTCGTCTATCCCGGTTAAAGCCAGAGATAAAGTGCTGGCCATATTTACGCATCACGGGCATAAATTTTACCGCAAGCTGGCAAACATTCATCCGGACTATCCCAGAACGAAGTTCTTTGTGTGCGGCTGCTCCGGTGACTATAAATGTAAGCCGAATGACCGGGGATACTATAATGCAACCTTGACGGGCAGCGGTACCGGGTACCGGGTCGACGCTATTATCGCACGCTGAGTCCTTCACGGTGTCAGGTACCGGGTGTGAACTATAGGCATTATATGAGGGTTGTCTCTGCGGAGGCAGCCTCTTTGGCTTTGAGCTGGCATAGGGGACATACAGTAAGGCCAAATTAAACGACAATACCATAAAACACGGCAAATCTGCCGGGTGAAAACAGTTTGTCTGGACGATAATTGTTTGTTTGTCAGCTTTCCCTACATATATTATAACCAATGAAAAGTGGAAAATGGTTTATTGAACGTTTCTGCAAATTCATGTAATACTTAGTGACATCGAAGTTGCTGATGCTAATGTGATCGGAAATTCGAGGTAAGTTTTCTGACATTGATAAGGGGAAAGGTGATGAGAGAATGACGACAAGAGGGTCTAAGAAATGGGCAAGCCCGGCAATGGCGGTTCTGATGGTCTCTACAATGCTGTTATCCGCGTGTTCTTCGAAGGAGGATACGGCGAGCGGAAATGCCGGTTCTCCCGCGCCTGCTACATTAAAGGTGGAACTGTTCGACCGCGGCAATACACCTTCCGGTTACACCATCTCTGACAGTTACTTAACCAGACTTGTACAGGAGCGGTTCGGTGAGCCGAACAATATTAATGTAGAGTTCGTTCCTGTTCCCCGCTCGGAAGAAATCCAGAAGCTGAATGTTCTGATGGCCAGCAAGAGTGAAGTGCCGGATCTAGTATTCACCTATGACTCAGGTACGTTCAACCGCTATGCAGAGCAGGGCGGACTTACGGATCTTACCGAACTTATTGATGAATATGCGCCTAATCTGAAGAAATTCCTCGGTGAAGATACGCTGGCTTACGGACAGTATAACGGCCAGCAGTTCGCAATTCCGGGCAGAAGGCTGGTGCTAGGCAAATATGCCGGTTATGTCCGCCAGGACTGGCTGGATAAGCTGGGTCTGCCGGCGCCGTCAACTACCGAAGAGCTGTATAACACACTTAAGGCATTCAAGGAACAAGACCCGGGCAATACCGGCGGCAAAGTAATTCCATTCGGTGTAAGTCTGGCGGCTGCCCAGTATGAACCGCTGATCTGGTCGTTTATTAAGCCGCTTACTGAGGAACAGCGCTATACCCTGACCCAGCAGCTGGGCTCAAGCGACTATCCGGCACTGCTGCCGGGCTTTGAGGATGCGCTGAAATTCATGAATAAGCTCTATAATGAAGGGCTGATGAGCAAGGATTTCGGCCTGGATAAAGATAAGAAACAGCTGTGGCAGAGTCTGCAGAATGGTCTGGTAGGCTTCTATACGGAGGATGCAGGTGAACCTTACTTCACCTGGAATGACTTCTATGAGAACCTGCAGGCTAATGTGCCGGGAGCGTCCATCACTCCGGTGGATACTTTTACGAATGATGCAGGCGAGCATGCCAAACCGGCTTATGCCCCTAACGCCATGTATGTCATGATCCCGAAATCCAGCAGCAATGCGGTAGCGGCGCTGAAATATCTCGACTGGATGGCTTCGGATACGAATCTGTTCGATATTCAGTTCGGTGTAGAGAATGAGAACTACACACTGGTGGACGGTGTTCCGGTCGTTAAACCGGATGCCACCTCTGACATCACCGACCGCCTGTATAACTTTGGTGATGTTGCGATTATCGTTAACGGTAAATTCGCCGGTGATGATGCGAAGAATGAGGCGGCTTACATTGCCCAGACCCCGGAGAAATTCCAGGCGGATATGAAGAAGTCGGTAGAAATCTCCAATGTCGATACAATTCAGCCGGTGCGGTTCGGTCATCCGATCGAGGCCGAGGCGAAATACGGTACGGCGCTTGCGGATAAGTTCCAGGAAATCATTGTCAAGCTGACTATGATCAAGCCTGAGCAGTTCGACAGCATATATGACTCGATGATTAAAGATTATATGGCAAGCGGCGGCCAGGCGATTCTGGATGAGCGTACTGCGGCTTATAAAGAAATGACATCCAAATAGAGGGATACAGATAGCTGACGGTGATCTGCTGGAGGCCTGCTTAAGGGTCTTCAGCCGCCGCCTCAGACAAAGGACAGGAGAGTGAAGGCAGTGAGGAACACGACTTATTTACGCAGAAACTGGCAGCTGTATGCTTTGCTTGTACTGCCGGTCATTTATTTCCTGTTGTTTAAATACGGGCCGATGTACGGGGTGCAGATTGCTTTTAAGGAATTCAACTTCTTTCAAGGCATCGGCGGGAGTGAATGGGTCGGACTGGACATTTTCCGCGAGGTTTTTCATAACAATGATTTCTTCAAGGCGCTGCGCAATACACTTCTGCTCAATCTGCTGGACCTGATTATTTCATTTCCCGCACCGCTGATTCTGGCGATTATGCTCTATGAGCTGAAGGTCATCTGGTTCAAGAAATTTGCCCAGACTATTCTGTATATTCCGCATTTCATTTCATGGGTTATTATCGGCGGCATCGTGCTTCAGGTGTTCGGTACAGAATCGGGCTTCCTTAACAATCTGCTGACCGGCATAGGGCTGGACGCGGTTCCTTTTCTCTCCAATAAGCATTACTGGCTGATTACATACCTGCTGGTCGGGGTGTGGCAGAGTGCGGGCTGGGGAACGATTCTGTACCTGGCAGCCCTGACCGGAATTAACAAAGAGCTGTTCGAAGCCGCTGAGGTGGATGGTGCAGGAAGGTTCAAGAAGATTCTTCACATCTCTCTTCCGGGCATCAAAACAACGATTGCTACCCTGCTTATTATCAACCTGGGCAATATGATCTCCATTGGCTTTGACCGTCCGTTTATCATCGGCAATGTAGCTGTACGTGATTATTCTGAAGTACTTAGTACCTTTGTCTACCGGGTCGGCATAGAGTCCGGGCAAATCTCACTGGCAACTGCGGTCGGGTTGTTCCAGGCCCTGGTCGGACTAGTTTTCCTGCTCGGAGCGAATTATGCATCCAAGAAGCTGGCGGATGAGAGTATTCTCTAGTCCGGATTAACAAACAGAGATGAGGGGGAAAAAGCATGAGCGAACGCGCAACAAACCGGATATTTGATATCTTTAATATCTTGATTATAACCGCTGTAATTCTGGTCTGCCTGATGCCTTTTATTCATATTATTGCCATCTCACTCAGTTCAAGCCGTCCGATCATGTCGGGGCTGGTGACCTTCTTCCCAAGGGAATTCACTTATGAGGCGTACGCCAAGGTCTTCTCTGATATGTCAATGATCCGTTCCTTAGGCTTCACCATTATGCTGACTATTCTGGCTACTGTACTGTCTATGGCCATGACAATAGCTGTTGCCTATTCCTTATCCAAGAAGGAGCTGCGCGGGCGGAAATGGTTCATGCTGATTATAGTGATTACGATGTTCTTCAGCGGGGGGATCATTCCCGATTATATTCTGATCCGCAATCTTCATCTGCTGGATACGGTGTGGGCGCTGGTGCTGCCGGGCTTGATCAGCCCCTTCTATATGATTATTCTGATCTCATTCTTTAATAGCATTCCGAAGAGCCTGGAAGAGGCGGCTGAGATTGACGGCACATCGCATCTGGGAACACTGTTCCGCATTATTCTGCCGTTGTCGCTGCCTTCGCTGGCTACCCTCAGCTTATTCTATGCTGTCGGCCGCTGGAACGGATTCCAGGATGCGCTGATGTATATTAACCGTCCGGCTCTTTACCCGCTGCAGTTGAAGCTGTATCAGATGATCCAGAACAATCAGGTCAGCGAGCTGATGCAGCAGGAGGGATTGGGCATGGCCCAGCTGATGCCGGAGAGCTTGAAGGCGGCGAGCGTAGTTTTCTCTACGGTGCCGATTCTGATTGTGTATCCGTTCCTGCAGCGTTATTTCATCAGCGGAATGATGGCCGGTGCAGTCAAAGGCTGAGGAAGAGGGGGAAGGACAGTGACACAAGCGATGATAGACAGGCTTACGGAAAGACAGCGTTATCTGGTAGATCAGGCGATGGAACTGATGGATTCATTCTATGATGCAGAGATGGAGCTGCTGATTGATGAGGAGCGAAGTGACCGTCACAATACGCGCAGCAGTGCCCATTATGCACTGGGACTGCTGATCCGCGGCGGCGAAGGGGATCTGGAGCTGGCCTGCCGGCTGCTGAGGCGGGTAATGGCACTGCAATTTAATGCTCCTGATGAAATTTATCACGGGACTTTCCGCGTGTCGCCTCAGGCGGCACTGCCGCCGGCAGGAAACTATGCGTGGAAGAAGTTTGCCCCCGGATTTACTTACTTTCTCAGTGAAACTACAGATAAAATCGGCAGAAGGCTCGGCAGCGCACTTTCCCGGGAAATAAGTCATGTTCTGCCGGAGTTTGACGAGCGGCGTATCCGGCAGGCTTTGCAGGCGGCAGTTGATGAAGTATTGCCTCCGGTGTGGGCGAGCTATGATCCGAACTGGCGCGAGTTCATAGCTAGCACTTTCGCGGTCATTCTGGAGGAATTCTCGGATGTTCTGCCGGGAGAGCTGATCATGCTGATGGAGGCGTCGATGGAGCTGGCGGTCGCAGCTTCCATTGACCGGCGGTTATCCGATGCGGTGCCTATGAACACTAATATTGAGCTGATGCATATCTTCATTGTTCATTATTACGGGCACAGGTTCGCCCGGGAGGACTGGATCAGCCATGCCGGGCGGGAGGCTGCCGCTTTCCTTGCGGCGTATAATGAATTCGGCTCTGTTGCCGAGTTCAATACAACGACTTATTACGGCGTAGATTTAACGGTGCTGGGCCTGTGGCGGACCTATGGGAAATCTGCCGGTTTCAGGGAGACCGCTCAGGTTTTGGAGCGGGGCTTGTGGAGGAATATCGCAATGTTCTATCATCCGTTACTGGAGAATCTGTCCGGACCATTCTCCCGGGCTTATGAGATGGAGATGACAGGTCACAGCTCGATCGGCGTATTCCTGTATCTGGCGCTGGGAGCGGGTTATGAGCATCTGGCAGCGCCTAACTGCGAGACGACCCATGATCCGCTGATTGCACTGGCAGGTGTCCGGATCCCTGCGGAGCTGTTGCCCGTGTTTACCGGCTTCGGCGGCAGCCGCAGAGCAGAGAAGCAGTTCCGTGAGCTGTGTGAGCGGGATAAGCCGGGCGAGAACCGCAATCTGTGCACTGCTGCGGCCTGGATCGAAGAATCGCGGATGCTCGGTGCGATGTCAGGAAGCCGCAATACGAACGGCCAGATGCATCCGGCAACGATTCACTGGAGCCATACTGACGGTTCCCGCTACTATCTGCGCTTAATCCGCAGGGAGAAGGGCAAGAGCTGGAACAGCCATCTGCGGGGGATTACCTTTGAGGCTGCGGCAGAGAAGGATCTGCTGGCTGTCTCTGTCCGGCTGGATACAGAGGTCCCGGTAGAGGTGCTGTTTGAGATTACCGGCACGGGGCTTGCGGCGGCGGCGATTTCCTCCGGCTACTGGGCGTTGCCGGGACTGGGCTGCAGCATAGCTGCGGCTGCGCCGGCACCTTCTGTTTGGCGGGAAGAAGCAGGCAGGCAGCTGGAGATTATCTATCTGCACCGTCCCGAGGACGGAGTGCAGGTCATGTCCTTTACGCTGAGGCTGGACCCTGCTGCAGACTAAAACAAGGCCTGTGAAGATGGACCTCAAGCTGGCCTTGAGGTCTATCTTTTTGAAAGAGAGGCTGTAAACACGCGGTTACCCTGGAGTAATCATCTGCGCCAAAGCACCACTTTGTGGGGTTATTTTGAGGTAAAGGAAGAATGCACCATGGAAAATACGGCGATAATACCTTTGGAAGCCAAGCGGGAGCTGCTCAAGCTTCGATTACTCTATTTGCTTACGGGCCTGGCAGGCGGCCTCTTTAATCCATATATAACAACCTTGTTTGTACATCAGGGCATCGGAGCCAATGTAGTCGGGATGCTTATGTCTGCAGGCACCCTGCTGTCTATTGCAGTGCAGCCGGTATGGGGAATGCTGGTGGACAGGTACCGTCAGACGAAGCTGGTGCTGGTATTGAGTATTTCTGTTCCGGCTGTCTTGTCTTTCTTCTATGGTGTTCAATATGCCGCAGTCATTGTGATGGTCTACGTGCTGTCAATTGTATTTCAGGCTACCCAAAGTCCGGTGGCGGATTCCTATGCGGTTACCGCAGCGGCGAAGGGCCGGACCTCGTATGGAACGATCCGCAGTCTGGGCAGTCTGGGAACAGCGCTCGGCGGATACGCCGGAGGGTTCTATCTTTCCCATTTTGAAATTACCCGGCTATGGCTGCCCTTTCTGCTCTTAAGCCTGGCAGGAGCAGCAACGGTATTAACCCTGTCGCGCAGCACGGAGAGCAAGGCATCGGCCATTTCACTGTCGCAAGGTATGAAGGAGCTGCTGGGGAACCGCCTGTTTGTGCTGTTTCTGATTGCCTGCTTTTTCGTCAACCAGACGCTCACGGCCTACAACTCGTTCTTCGTCCTGGCCTTTCAGGAGGCGGGCGGCAGCTATTCCCTGGTCGGGACAGCGCTGCTGCTGGCCTCCTTGACGAATATTCCGTCGATGCTGCTCGCAGCCAGAATTCTCAGGGGAATCGGGCACGAACGGACGCTGCTGCTGGCGGCATTCTTTTATGCGCTGCGCTGGGGCATTCAGTGGCTCTTCCCCGTTCCGGCGGTGATGGTCGGGATTCAGGTGCTGCACGGCCTGTCCTTCGGGCTGTTCTATGTTGCTGCTGTGGAGTATGTGGCCGGGGCATCCGGCAAAAAAATGCAGGCAACCGGGCAAAGTCTGTTTAATATGGTCTTCTCCGGTCTGGGGGGAATTGTGGGCAACCTGCTGAACGGCTATTTGTTCTATTCCGGCGGTGCCCAAATGATGTATTTGGCCTGCACAGTTAGTGCACTTATCGGTGCCGGCATGCTATATTGGATAAACCGAATGGCCAAAGCGCACATGTAAGCTTTCCTGTCATAATCCAGGCGGCTGTTTCGGATTCCATTCGAAGAAGGGCGGGAGTACATATGAAACGGAACTGGTCGAGCAGAATGATGTTCTCCTATTTCCCTATCTTTTTGCTGACGGTATCGATCCTGATTTTCCTGTCGTTTCTGATTGTAGGTGAGCTTTCGCGCAGTGAGACGGACAAAGCCAACCGTATCTCTACCGGCTATGTGGTGGATTCCCTGCAGAATGCCCTTAGTGATGTGGAATTATCCGTGCTTCAGGAGATGGAGACCAATCATGATTACGGTGATTTCCTGAGCGGGCTTAGCGATGAAGGCGACCGGACCCGGCTCTATAATACAGTGAATGATATGAGAGGCGTACTGTACCGCAACCAGCTGATTGACTCGATCTATATCTACCGCAAGTGGGATGACCGGGTGTTGACGCTGAACGGGCTGGTCGACCGGGAGATGTTCGCGGACCGGGACTATCTTGACAGTGCGCTGACGGGGCGGGATGACCGGAACTGGAGCGATGTGCGAAAGCAGCGCATCTTCAGCTCGGACCAGCCGGCACGGGTCATCAGCATGTCCAAGAAGCTTCCGCTGCCCTTCGGAGCCGAAGGAATGATTGTGGTGAATCTAAGCATGTACCGGCTGGAGCGGATGATTGACAGCATGACGAACAGCCAGGTCTCCTTCATGCGCGTGCTGGATTCACAAGGCGAACTGATCTATACCGCCCACCGGGAAAATACGCTTGCAGAGGGCAATGTGCTGACCCGCATTCACTCTGATAATACAGGCTGGACCTTCGAGAGCGGCATCCGTGCAGGCGAGCTGTTCGCCTGGATGTCGGTTGTCTCGTATCTCTGGATTATTATCGGTATTCTGACTGTAGTGCTGGGCACCCTCTATATTCTGTATATTACACGCAAAAACTACCGGCCGATCCAGGCGATGATGAACCGGATTCAGGCGCTGCAGTTCCGTGAGGAGAGTCTGGACAGCAAGTCGCGCAGCGAGCTTGTGCTGATCGACCGGGCACTGGAGGCGCTGATCAATCAGACGGTAAGCTATCAGCAGCAATTCGATGAGAACCTGCTGGTGCAGCGCCGTCAGCTGTTCCTGGATTTAATGGAAGGGGAACGCAGTGATTTCCGGGAGGAGCAGCTGGAACGCTTCAAGCTGTTCACCGGAGAAGCTGCGTATTATGCGTTTATTACCGCAGAAATGAACAGGTACGATGAGTTCCGGCAGAAATACCCGGCCAAGGAGCAGAACATGCTCAAGCTGACCTTGATGAATCTGTTCCAGGAGCTGGCGGCGGAAGAAGGTCTGCAGGGCTGGGCTGAGTGGGTGAGCAGCAACCGGGTTGGACTGATTATCGGCAGCGGTGCCGGACTTGCAGCAGAGAAGGAACGGCTGCGGAAGCTTGCGGAACGTTACCTGCGCTGGGTCAGTGATAATCTCGGACTGTCACTAACGATCGGAGTCGGCCCCGTAGTTACCGGGCTGGAGGCAATAACGGAGTCCGCTGCAGCTGCCGGGGCTGCGCTGGAGCATAAGCTGTCACTCGGCAGGGATATGGTCGTGCTGAGCGACAGCCTGCCAGACCGCTCTACCCTGCACTCCTATAAATATTTGCAGATGCTCGGCGAGATCGTCCGGGAATTCCGGATTGCCGACGAGAATTGGCGGAAACGGGTAGACGAGCTGTTTATCTGGTTCAGCGGTGATCAGATCAGGGATGAAGAGATACATATGCTGCTGCACATGCTGATCCAGATGCTGGACCGGGAGCTGGGGCAGCTGTCGGACAGCTTGCGGCGGATTTTTGCCGGGCAGAGCCTGCAGGGGTATTACCGTCAGATCGAGGCACAGGCCACGCTTGAACAGGTGCATGCGGAAATGCTGAAGTGGCTGGCCGAAATATACCGGATCTATGTATCCGTCAATGAGTCCAAAAGCTACCGGGCGATGATCAGCGAGATGAAGGTATATATAGAAGAGAATTTTGACAATCCGGATCTTTCACTTAAGCATTTAAGCGACCGGTTCCAGATTTCGGGCAAATATGCCAGCCATCTGTTCAAAGAGGAATTTGATATGAAGTTCGTGGATTTCCTGACCCAGCTGCGGATGCAGCGGGCCGAGTATCTGCTTGCGACCACCGGCGATAATCTGCAGGATATTGCCTTGAAGCTGGGTTATACCAGCTCGATTACATTCGGGCGGGTCTTCAAAAGGGTAGTCGGGGTTACGCCGGGGGATTACCGCAAGCACCGGATGAAGCCGGGAAGCGGAGAATGAGCCGCGTTGTACGAGGCTTGACAGCCCTTTCAGAGATTGGGTATGGTAGTCTGGCCGGACCTAAGGGGGCGGCGTTCATTCAGACTGGGAACAAGGGAGGAAATTCTAATGAATATTCTAATTACCGGCGCCGGGCGCGGACTTGGTGTTGATCTGGCCACCGCAGCGCTGGAGCGCGGGCACTCGGTTATTGCCGGAGTACGGCAGTATCCGGCGGAGCAGACGGAAATCTCGCAGCTTGCCGCAGATTCCGGCGGGAGAATGACTATAGTCAGGCTTGATGTAACGGATGAAGACGGAATAGCCGCGCTTGCTGCGGACCTGAAGGACGCGGGACGCACACTGGGCGTAATCATCAATAATGCCGCGGTGCTGAATGGTACAGATACTCTGCTTGAGGAGCTGGATATAGAGGAAATGCGGACGGCAATGGATATTAACCTGTACGGGCCGATGCGGGTGGTCAAGCATTTCCTGCCGCTCCTGACAGAGCCGGGGGCTTCTATTATTAATGTCTCATCGGAAGCAGGCAGTATAACGAATGCTTACCCGGGCAGCTTCCCGTATACGATCTCCAAAACAGCGCTCAATATGTTCTCCCAGAAGCTGCATGTTACATTGCAGGAACGCGGTATTCATGTGCTTAGCGTACATCCCGGCTGGATGTTCACCGACATGGGTGGAGCAGCAGCCCCGACGAATCCGCGTACCAGCGCTGACGGCATCCTGCAGCTGATCGAGCAGCGCACCATGCCGGAAGGCCGATTCATGTTCGTGGATTATACAGGCAAGGATATGGAGATTTAACAAATCGGTTGTCAGAATTCCCCCACTTCTAAAGTGGCGGGATGAATGATAACGGTTTGTCTTTGCTTTTCAGAAGATCTTTGGTAAAATCGAAACAAGAACATATATTCCTGTTTTGATTCATAGAAGTTGAGGTGAGGCTTCATGCTCAAAGCTTTCAAATTTCGGTTATATCCAAGTGCTCCGCAGGCTGATTTCTTGGTGAGAAGCTTCGGCTGTGTGCGTAAAGTCTACAACCTCATGCTGAATGATCGCATCGAAGCCTACAAAAAGCACCGGGAAACCGGTGAACCCATCAAGCTTCCTACACCCGCCCAATACAAAAAAGAATATCCTTTTCTTAAAGAAGTCGACAGCTTGGCCCTATGTAATGCCCAGCTTCATCTGAAGGCCGCCTATAACCACTTTTTCCGTCATCCTTCCTCCGGTTTTCCAAAGTGGAAATCCCGTAAACATCCGGTCCAGTCCTACACCACGAACAATCAGAATGGAACCATCGCGATTGTGGCAGGGCGTTATTTGAAACTGCCCAAGATGGAACCTGTGCGGATCAAGCTGCATCGGCAGCTTCAGGGCCAGATCAAATCGGCCACCATCTCCCGTACGGCTACCGGTAAGTATTTTGTGTCCATTCTGTGCGAAACGAAGGTGGAAGCGAAGGCATTAACCGGTTCGGTTATCGGGATGGATCTCGGCGTCACTTCGTTTGCCACCTTCTCGGGTGGAACGAAAGTCCAGAATCCGAAGCATCTGATGAAAACTGCAGACCGGCTCTCCAAGGCCCAGCGTAAACTGTCGCGCCGAGCGCTGCAGGCCCAGAAGGAGGGGCGCCTCCTCGCAGATAGCCGTAATTACCAGAAGCAGCGTATCCTTGTGGCTAAGCTGCATGAAAAAATAGCCAATCAGCGGAACGACTTTCAGAACAAACTCAGTACGGAACTCGTCAACAACCACGACGTGATCTGTGTGGAGACTCTGAATGTCACGGGGCTGGTTCGAAACCACAGGCTTGCCCGTAGTCTTCATGATGTCGCGTGGTCCGCCTTTCTGTCCAAACTGACCTACAAAGCAGAGTGGTATGGGAAACAAGTGATCCGGGTGGGACGCTGGTTCCCTTCCAGCCAGCTCTGCTCGGCCTGTGGGCACCGGGATGAAAAAAAGGGACTCCACATCCGGGAATGGAGCTGTCCAAGCTGCGGAACCACGCATGACCGGGACGTAAATGCAAGTAGGAACATCCGGACAGAAGGGCTGCGTCTGCTCAATGGAACCGCCTAAATCTAACGCTGAAGGGAACCGCAGGGACTGCGGGGATCGCTTGGTGTATAAGCCTAACCGCTGCTTCGGAAGGTAGTCTCCAGAGCAAGTATGGGCTGTTCCCAAGAAGCTCACACCTCTATAGGTGGGAGTAGTTCACTGTAAGCTAGAGCAGCTGGCGGGCCTGTGCAGATTCCGGCTGGTTCTGGTAGAGATGGCTGTAAGCCTTGCCGCTGCCGGCGTTTGTGCCTGATGCGCCAAGCAGAGCAGCGTCCAATTCCTCAAGCCTGACCGGCTTAAGGAGGACATCGATGCCGCCCCGGGAGAAGGCCTGGAGGATGAAATCATGGCTGCTGGTCACAATCAGCCGGCCGTTCCGCTCCCCGTAGAGCTGCTCCAGTACACTGGCTTCACTTAACAGAAGCAGCTTGGCGTCTGTAATGATAAGCTCCGGCCGGTATTTGCGGATAAGCTGTATTGCTGCAGGCTTGCAGTCTGCTTCCAGAATATCCGCTTTATCTATAGTGTCCGGTGAGAGATGTTCCAGCATCACCTTCAGGCTGTCCCGCACCTGCGGGTTATCGTCAATAAGCAGAATTGGCATGAGTATTCCTCCTGTCAGGATGCAGTATGCTTTGAGGGGGCTGCCGCCAGGGAGCGCCGGGGCAGAATGAGCAGCCCGAGTGAGAACATGCTAAGGACCAGGCAGAGAATATAAGAGTACCGGTATCCGGTCCACTGTGCAGCTATTCCTCCTGCGAGACTCCCGGCCAGCTTGCCGATGGTGGAAGCATTCGTATAGAGCGTAGAGGCATAACCGGGTAACTCCGGCAGCAGGTCCTGGATATAGCTGATGCCGACGGCCGAGATGACTGCAACGAAGAAGGCGAGCAGCACTTGTCCGGCTATAAGCTGCCACAGCTCACCGGCTCCGAGCACAATCAGGTAATAGAGTATGCCAAGGGATATTCCCCAGCCTAGCAGCTGCTTGTTAGTATATTTGGCCGCCAGCAGCCCGAGCATGATCATAAACGGGATTTCCAGCAGGGCGCAGATGCTGGCGATGGATGCGACATTCTGCGTATTGCCTCCAAGCGTATTTATAATGAACAAGGCTATGTTGAGGTTATTGGCCCAATGTCCGGTATAGAGCAGTGTCAGCACGATAAAAGGAATCAGGACCCCGGCATTCCGGTGCAGCGAGACAACAGGCTGCCTGGTTTGGCGGGGCTGTTCTACTGCAGCGGGGCGGCGTGCGAATACGAGTATAAGCAAAGCGCATAGCAGGAAGAACAGGCCTGTTGACCAGAAAATACCTTGAAACCCGAAGTGCTTGAGCAGAACGGCTCCGGCCAGCGGACCGCTGATGAACCCGAGGGAGAACATGGAGCGCAGGGTTGAATTGGCATAAGCATGATCAGCAGAGCTGCCCCCGTTCACAGCTTCTCTTGCACTGGCGAATAATTGCGGCATTGCCGGAGATCCGGCTGCCGTGAAGATGGTCATATAGAGCAGCAACAGATAGAAGTCATGAATGAATATATATCCGGCAAAGGCAATGGCGTTAAAAATCATGGAGACGACCATCAGCGGTCTCCGGTCCGGGCTGCGGTCAGAACGTCTGGCAATCATCATGCTGAGACCGATCCCGCTGAGCAGGGTGACGGCGGTGAAGATTCCGAAGGCTCCGGCCGACACGCCAAGGACTTCTGTGAAGTAGACTGCCAGAAATGGAGCGCTGACGGAGATAGCCATTCCCTGCAGCAGCATGCAGAGCATAAATAGCAGATAGCCGGGAATCCGAAGCAGGTTATAGGTTCTTATCAGCATTCAGTGGGTGAAATTCCTTTCGGTGCAAGCTTGCAGCCTTATCTTTGATTTGGTTATAGTATAGTTAATTGTTTGGGAATATTGAATGTTTTATCTGATCATAAAAATATACTATTTGGCTGGGACGGTGAACATTGTGGATGTGCGGCTGCATGCCTGCGCTTATTCTTTTCATACACTGCCTTATAAAACCTCCTTTACGCCGCCGCCGTTCTTCCTCTTCCGGCTGCAGGTGGTCGGTACTTGCCGTGCGCTGGTCAACGGGAAAATAAGCCTGATCCAGCCGGGGGACCTGCTGATCTATGAGCCGGGCGAGCCTTATCACCTGACCGTCGATGAAATGGACGGCAAAATCGAGAGCGGAGATTATTACCTGCTCTGCGAGGGGGCATGGATCCGGCAGTGGTGGGAATCACGGCCCCGCCAGACCCATCAGCGCATCCATCTGGATGCCGGAATGCTGTCCCTGTGGCAGCAGCTCAGTATCGAGCAGCACCGGATTGCCCAGGACAGCCCGGAGCTGATCTGCCACCTGCTCTGCGCGCTCTGCCTGTCACTGGACCGGCTGGCAGTGGAGTCCTTCTCTGTAGAGGATACGCCTAAGCGCTCCAATGAAATGGTCATGCGGATGCATCATTATATTAACAAGCATGCCTTGAGCCCGCTGCGGGTAGAGGATGTAGCAGGTTATGTCGGGCTCAGCGTATCGCGGGCAGTCCATCTGTTCAAGGAGCTGACCGGCTACACGATTATCCAGTATACCCAGGAGATCCGGCTGTCGAATGCGCTGGAGCGCATCCGCTATACCGACTTCAATCTGGAGACAATCGCCGGTGCCTGCGGGTTCGGAACCTACTCTTATTTCCACAAAGTGTTCAAAGCCAGATACGGCACTTCCCCCAAGGAAATCCGCCGCCGGCCGCTGGAGAACCAGCCGGAAGGCGATTATGTCATTAAGAGCGGCGATCATAAGCTGACGGGCTTGTCACAGGATGCGATGAAATTTCATTATCCTGATGAAGCGCTGAATAAGGATTCCTGAGCTTTAGCTGCATGCCGAATCTCTAATTGTGAACTGATTTTTATGTCAATTGTTCAGGTGTCGCTGTAAGCGCTAATCTTTTATGATGGTGAAGGATAGGACAACCGGGCTGGGCGGAGGAAAGCGGACGCCTGGGCTTTGGTTGTAATGAAACCGTTATCATAATGATTGAAGGAGCGATACGTAATGGAAACAGTGACATATCCGTTTCAGCAAATAGAGCTGCAGCTGAATGAACGGGTGCAGGATCTGCTCTCCCGGCTGACGCTTGCGGAGAAGGTAAGTCTGATGCCGCAGTATCAGGCGGCGATTGAACGCCTTGGTGTAGGCGGTTACAAGCATGGGACCGAAGGGGCGCACGGAATATCGTGGCTGGGCAAAGCGACCTCCTATCCGCAGCCGAGCGGACTGGCCTGTACGTGGAACCCGGAGCTGCTGCAGCGGATCGGTTCAGCAATCGGTGATGAGGCGAGAGCGTTCTACAAAAAGAACCCTGCGGTTAACGGCCTGACCCTGTGGGCGCCGACGGTCGATATGGAGCGTGACCCGCGCTGGGGCAGAACGGAAGAGGCTTACGGGGAGGATCCTGAGCTGACAGGCCAGCTGAGCACTGCACTGGTCAAAGGGATTCAGGGCGATCATCCGGTCTATCTGAAAGCGGTAGCAACCTTGAAGCACTTCCTCGGGAACAACAACGAAATTGACCGCGGCGTAGCTTCCTCCAGTATTGATCCGCGGAATATGCGTGAGTACTATCTGGAAGCCTTCAAGCCTGCCTTCAAGGAAGGCGGGGCACAATCCATGATGACCGCTTATAATTCGGTGAATGGTGTTCCGGTTATTCTGCATCCGGCTGTGATGGAGATTGTTAAGGGCGAATGGGAAATGGACGGCTTCATTGTAAGCGATGCCGGAGACCTGTTTGGCATTGTGAAGGATCATAAGTATTATGACTCTTTCGCCAGATCGATGGCCGAATCGATCAAGAACGGGATTGACAGTGTGACCGAGGAGACGGAGGAGACCATTAAGGTTATTCATGAGGCGCTCCAGCAAGGTCTGCTGACCGAGGGGGATCTGGACCGTGCATTGTCGAACACCTTCCGTATCCGCTTCCGGCTGGGTGAGTTCGATCCGGCAGAAGGCAATCCGTATGCGGGTATCGATGATTCTGTCATTCTCTCTAAAGCACATGGTGACTTGTCCCTGCAGGCTGCGAAGGAGTCCATTGTACTGCTGAAGAATGAGAAGGCAGCGCTCCCGCTGAATGCGGATAAGCTGTCCAGGGTTGCTGTCATCGGACCGCTCGGGGATGAAGCGTTCAGAGACTGGTATTCCGGTACGCTGCCGTATGCAGTAACACCTCTGCAGGGGGTAACAAAGAAGCTGGCGGGCAAGCAGGTAGCCTTCGAGAGCGGCAGTGACCGGATAATCCTGACGTCTGCGGCCAGCGGCCGGGCGGTGGGCATAACCGGTGAAGACGGGCGGCTCGCGGTGCTGCATGACAAGCCGGAGCATGGTGAACTGTTCCGCCATACGGCTTGGGGCTGGACGGCGAATACGCTTGAGGCGGTTAGCCGGGGGCAGTATGTCACCCTGACCGATGCCGGAACGCTTACGGCTTCTGCCGATGAAATATACGGCTGGTACGTGAAGGAATCGCTGAATCTGGTGCCGGAGGCAGAGGGTGCAGTCAGCTTGCGGACCTGGAACGATCAGCCGGTCGTGATCAGTCCGGAGGACGGCACACTTCGTGCTGTACAGGCGACTGACGAGGGTGAGCGCTTATTCCATAAAAATATCATTGTAGACGGTATAGCTGCTGCGGTCAGAGCAGCGAAGGATGCTGAGGTCGCCGTCGTCTTCGTCGGGAACCATCCGCTGCTGAACGGCAAGGAAGAGATCGACCGCCCGGATATCGTATTGCCGGAAGAGCAGGAGCAGCTGGTTAAGGCGGTCTATGCCGCCAACCCGAATACGGTTGTTGTAATTGTGGGCAGCTATCCGATATCTTCCGCCTGGATCGATGAGCATATTCCGGCAGTGCTGTACACTTCCCACAGCGGGCAAGAGCTCGGCAATGCGGTGGCGGATGTCCTGTTCGGTGATTACAGCCCGTCAGGCAGGCTGAATATGACCTGGTACCGCTCGGTAGACCAGCTTCCGGAATTCATGGATTACGATATTATCAAGGGTAAAAGAACCTACATGTACTTTGACGGAGAGCCGCTGTACCCGTTCGGCCACGGACTGAGCTATGCGCAGGTAGTTTACAGCAGGCTGTCGCTGGCAGCTGAAGAAGTGCAGCAGGCTGGAACAATCAGCTTGAGCGTAGAGCTTGCTAACAGCAGCAGTACAGACACTGACGAAGTGGTACAGGTGTATGTGCAGTCCTTATCCAAGCGGATCAGACGGCCGCTCAAGCAGCTGAAGGATTTTGCCAAAATCCGTCTGGCCGCAGGACAGTCACAGATAGTCTCCTTCGAGCTGCCGGCTAGCGATCTTGCCTTCTGGGATGTGAGCCGCGAGCAATACTGTGTGGAGGACGGGGAATATAACATTCTCGTCGGGCGTTCCTCCGGCGACATCAGGCTGTCCGCCAAGATCAGAGTGCATGGCGATACGGTTCCGGCACGCAGCCTCTACACCGCGGTCAAAGCAGAGAATTATGATGATTACGAGGCGGTATTCCTGGATGAATGCAAGGCTGGCGGAGCCTCCGTGCATCCGGTGAAGGATGGCGCATGGATCGCTTTCAATAATGTTGAGTTTGCTGAAGGGGCAGCAGGGATTGAAGCGCTGGTCTCCTCTGTCAAGGGCGGCAGCATTGAGGTCAGAACCGGCAGTCCGGCAGGAGAACCCGCAGCGACGCTGGAGGTTCCGGCAGGTACTGCCCAGGAATGGCATAGCCATTCAGCAGCAGCAGCCTTGGCTGCCGGCACCGCTGATGTGTATCTGGTATTCACCGGCGATGTTTTGCTCAGCCGTGTTCAGTTCACGGTGTAGAAAGAAAGTAAGCCCCTGGCCTTGTGGCCGGGAATACGAAGGTGTATGAATGCCTGTTCCATGGCGGATTAATTAAGGAGCAGTACCGGAGTATAAGGTTTATGCAGGTTCATGGAGTACTTTAGTGATTTGCAGTTCCAGTTAAGCAGTTAAAAGGGCAGCCTGAGCGGTCGGTAAGACCGCAGGGCTGCCCTGTCTTTTTTAAGCTGGACATAAGGTGCCGGCTTGCTGCTCTAGGCCGGTCGGTTTCGCCTGTTTGCCCGGCTCCGAATATGTTTAGTCGCCGCCGCCGCCGCCGCCGGAATCCCCGCCCCCGCCGGAATCCCCACCGCCGGAGTCATGCCCGCCGCTGTCCCATCCGCCGTGGTCACTGTGATGACTGCTGCCCCAGTTACTGCCGCCATGACTGTGATCATGATGGCTGTGCTGCCCGTTATTCCCGTTATGATGACGGTCATCGTCTGTGAACATACTCATTCCGGCTCCGGTCATGAAGCTCTGATCAGCAGAGCTGTCCCTGTTTTTGCTGCCATATCCCCTGTTGCCATATCTGTTGTTCCTGTGCCCGTTGTTATTATTGCGGATGAAGGCCCGCATAATGACAAAGACAACTCCCCCGACGAGGATAATCCCGATTCCCAAGCTGAACCGCTCCTTTGCAATGAAATGATTAAAAGCGTTCTTATCCAGATCATACCATATTTCTGCAGAGCTATGCTGTGACATGACCGTAAGACTGTGGCGGCGTAATTGCCGCAATAATGGAATAGGCTACCCGGGTCAACGGGTGATTCTCCCGGTATCCCGCTTGTATTGTCCCGGGGTATGGCCTGTGTATCTCTTGAACACTTTGGTGAAGTAGCTCTGGTCATTGAAGTGCAGCCGGGAGGCAATATCAGAGAGGGTGAGCCCGGGCAGCGCCATCAGGCGTTTGGCTTCCTCAATCCGCTCCTGCTGAATGTAATCACTGATTGCGGTGCCGGTCTCTTCTTTGAACAGCCGGGACAGGTAGCTGGCGTTAAGACCTGCGAGTTCGGCCAGCCTGCTGAGCGGAATCTCTTCATACAAATGGTTAAAAATATAATTCTGGCATAAGGCGGAGACGCGGGACAGCTTCGGGCTGCGGGTACCCAGCACCTGATCGGCGAAGTCGCAAAGAGCGGCAAGCAGGGCACGGTCCACAGCCGGAATATCATGCAGCTCTTCAATATGCTGGATGTGGAAGTCACTGAGCGTATAGGCAATCTCCCAGAACAGTCCGCCTTCAATCGCTGCGCGGGTCGCGAGAGTGATGGAGGAGACGGCCAGATTTTTTTTGCTGCGCAGCTGGCTCTTCTTGGACAACAGCCCGTAGCTCTCTTCAGAAAAAGCAGCCTGGGTCCGCAGCAGTCCCGCCTTGTCGCCGTTGGTAATGTGGCGGAACATCTCCTGCTCCAGCATCGGGTCGTGATGCAGCCAGGTATGCTCGCGGCGGTACGACAGATTAAGATCGGGCCCGCTGCCCTCCGGGGAGAGAGAATCCTCCTGGGCAGAGTCGGCCAGCAGTAGTTCTGTAATTGAGAGCGTCTGACCCGTAGTCAGGGTATAGAGCAGCAGCGCAGCATGATACCAGCGCATCCGGTCCAGCACAGGCAGGCTGCGGAAATACTCACGCCAGTTCTCCTGCTGCCCGGGCGGAATACTCCAGTCGCGCATCAGTCTGTCCGCATTGTCCCCGGTGACGGGTGCGCTTAATACCGGGCCGATGATTATAATTCCACTGTAGCCCTTATCCGGAGGCAGCCGGAGAATGATGAAATTCTCAAGCATGCCGGTGGTATACAGGAGAGGGAGTGCAGCCGTCCCGGTCCCGGGTACCGTTGCCTCGCTGCTTCTGCGGACGGCCTCCATCATATCTGCCGGCAGTCCGGCGTGTTCCTGAGCTCCCGGGCGGTTTGGGAATGCCAGGGGCAGAACCAGCCTGAGGCTGCCTCCGGCATCCAGCCAGCGGACCTGCACGCGGTAAGCCTCGTATACCAGCTTGCAGATGTATCCTGTTCCATCGCTATAGACTATATCCTCCGGCATGACTAAACCTCCTCTATTTAGTAATAAAAATACCAAAAATACAATTAAAATACCATAAAAGCTTGAACAAGTAAGCTAAAATGAAGAAAGAAAACGTATTCTTAGGAGGGTTTTGGATATGACAACGGCAACAGCAGCGGATATTCAGAAGCTTATTTCACAAATGACACTCGAAGAAAAGGCCGGGCTGTGCTCGGGACTGGATTTCTGGAATACCAAGGGAATAGAGCGGCTGGGGATTCCTTCATTAATGGTAACAGACGGACCTCATGGCCTTCGTAAGCAGCAGGGAGATGCGGATCATCTCGGTCTGCACAACAGTGTACCGGCAACCTGCTTCCCTTCCGCGGCCGGACTGGCTTCCACCTGGGACCGGAAGCTGATCACCCGGGTAGGCGAAGCGCTGGGAGCAGAATGCCAGGCGGAGAATGTGGCGGTTCTGCTAGGACCCGGCAACAATATCAAACGCTCCCCGCTGAACGGCCGGAACTTTGAATATTTCTCGGAAGATCCCTATCTGGCTTCGGAGATGGCTGCCAGTCATGTGAAGGGCGTGCAGAGCCAGGGTGTCGGAACCTCGCTGAAGCATTTCGCCGCCAATAACCAGGAGCACCGCAGAATGTCTGTAAATGCGGTGATTGACGAGCGGACACTCCGGGAGATCTATCTGGCCAGCTTTGAAGGCACAGTGAAGCAGAGCCAGCCGTGGAGCGTAATGTGCTCCTATAATCAGGTTAACGGCGAATATGCCTCTGAAAGTGAAGCGCTGCTGACCAGAGTACTCCGTGAGGAGTGGGGCTTCGAAGGCTTCGTGGTATCCGACTGGGGCGCTGTTAATGAGCGGGTGAAGGCACTGCAGGCCGGGCTGGAGCTGGAGATGCCGTCAAGCGGGGGCATCGGTGATGCGAAGATTGTTGCTGCGGTGAACAGCGGCGAGCTGCCTGTGGAGACGCTGGATCTGGCTGTTACGCGGATGCTGGAATTTGTCTTCCGCAGCACAGGGAACCGCCGCGGGGATATTGTATTTGACCGGGAGAAGCATCATGCACTCGCGCGTGAAGTGGCCCGGGAGAGCATGGTGCTGCTGAAGAATGAAGACGGCATTCTGCCGCTGCCTAAGAGCGGCACGCTGGCTATTATCGGCGAATTCGCCACAACCCCGCGTTATCAGGGCGGCGGCAGCTCGCATGTGAATCCGACGAAGCTGGATGATGCTTTCACTGAGATGCAGGCTGTAGCAGGTGATGCGGCAAGCTTCCTGTATGCCCGGGGATATGAGCTGGCAAATGATGACGTTAATGAGGCATTGCTGCAGGAAGCGCGGGATACAGCAGCTAAGGCAGATGCAGCCGTGCTGTTCCTCGGACTTCCAGACCGCTATGAGTCGGAAGGGTATGACCGGGCGCATCTGTCGCTACCGGCTAACCATAAGGCGTTAATCGCTGCGGTCGCAGAAGTACAGAGCAGTATCATCGTGGTGCTGAGCAACGGTTCACCGGTGGAGATGCCGTGGCTGCCGCAGGCTAAGGCAGTGCTGGAGGGCTATCTCGGCGGACAGGCCTTTGGCGGCGCCGTTGCCGATCTGCTCTTCGGTGAAGCCAGTCCAAGCGGCAAGCTGGCGGAGACTTTCCCGCAGAAGCTGAGTGATAATCCGTCGTTCCTGAATTTCCCGGGCGAAGGCGATACTGTGGAGTACAAGGAAGGCTTGTTCGTCGGCTACCGTTATTATGATAAAAAAGAAATCGAGCCGCTGTTCCCGTTCGGCTTCGGACTTAGCTATACCGAGTTCCAGTACAGCAATCTGGTTCTGGACCATACCCGCATCAGCGATACGGATACCGTTCAGGTGAAGGTAACCGTGAAGAATACCGGCAGCAGAGCGGGGAAAGAAACGGTACAGCTGTATGTTAGCGATGTGGAGAGCAGTGTAATCCGTCCGCTGCAGGAGCTGAAGGGCTTCGACAAGATCGAGCTGCAGCCGGGTGAAGAACGGGAGGTAACCTTCGAGCTGAATAAACGCTCGTTCGCTTACTACAACGTGGGATTAGCCGATTGGCATGTGGAGAGCGGGTTGTTCACGGTCTCTGTCGGCTCCTCCTCCCGTGATATCCGCCTCAGTGCAGAGCTTGAAGTTGTATCAACGGTGAAGCTGGCAGCAGAATTCCACCGCAACAGCACAGTGGGCGACCTGCTGGCCAACCCGCTTACCGAGGGCAAAGCGAAGAAGTACGGCAGTATTTTCGGTATGGAGGATGCGATGGGGGATAACCCGGAAATGTTCCTGGCGATGATGAAATATATGCCTTTGCGCGCCTTAATCGGCTTCGGGCAGGGCAAGTATACCGAAGCCGATCTGGCGGAGGATTTGCGTGAGCTGAACGCGCTGGCCGGGCAGGAGTAAGGCTGAGTAAGCATATATTGAAACAGTTCAGGCAAAAGCAAAGGGGGAGGTCAGCACCTGACCTCCTGCCTTTGCTTTTATTGACTGAGCAGAAACTCCAGGTTACGGTAGAACACACCGGTGGCCTTCCAGTCCTGATAAGCTGCGGGAACTGGGATGTCTGAAATTTCCACCGCGTCCCCTGAGCTGCCGTGTTCCCCGCGTAGAGCCAGCAGGTCTGTGATGTATTGCCTCATGCTGCTGATACTGCCGGCGCCGCTGACTGGACCGTGGCCGGGAACAATCTGCTGAGCACCCAGCTTCTCCAGTGTATCGAGGGCAAGCAGCCAGCTCTGCGGATTACCGTCCGTGAACAGCGGATGATTCTGGACGGCGATAACATCTCCGGCGAATACAACTGAATCTGCAGGCGAATACAGGATGGTATCACATGCTGTGTGAGCCTCACCGAGCGAGCGGAGCGCAACGCTTCTTTTACTGCCGGAGAGGGTCAACTCCCGGCTGTATGTAATTGCCGGATAAGTTACTATCAGTGTTTCAATGGACTCGCGTATTTCCTGCAGATAAGCTTGTTCCGCAGTCAGACGGAGCCGCGCGGCTTCGTCTGGTTCAGCAGAGATTGCGGCGGCAAGTGCAGCAAGATCCGTCTGCAGATTAGGCAGCAGCGGAGTCATGCGGGCGAGCCATTCAGGCTGGGTTCTTCGCATCAGCTCTCTGGTTATATTAGAGGCTATAATCGTTTCTTCACAGAACATTTGGTTGCCCCGGACATGATCTCCATGCCAATGGCTGTTAACAACATAGCGGACCGGCTGATTCAGCAGGTGCAAAGCGGCCCTGCGCAGATCTTGTCCGGCCTGCGGAGTATTGAAGGTGTCGAAGATTAGTGTACAGCCGCCCAAATCGATAATACCGGCGTTGCTCATGGCTCCGCCTTGCTCCGCAGCTTCAAGGGCATAGATTCCGTCTGCGATTGGAAGAATATGAAAATGTCTGGATTGGAACATAACTCTGCCTCTTTTCATAACTATTAGATTTATAATTATAAAATTCAATATATTACCAGTTCATCTTTACGTGATCATACTGCAGCATGCTGTATGCTGCAAGTCCCAATCTGGTAACGGAACCTGGGTAACATCTATAATAGCCATGGAATCAGGGGGAAATGGAGTCTGGCACAACCTGGTGCTTGCTTTTCGCAGCCGGATTTGCTAACATACGATGTAACTTAATAAGCTTTCATTTGTTCTCTAGGGTTCCGCAGTGTGCAATTGGCGCTGGCCTGGTCCGAGGGAGAACGCGCGGAGTGAGTTTTGTCCGTGTATACACGGAGGGATAAAAGCCCGGGAGGTATCGTCAATGCTGACGATAACCTTCCGGGCTTATTTTATTTTCAGGGGGAGAGAGAAATGGACACAAGCAAAGACACAAACAGAAAAAGCGGCAACGGTAAGGCATGGGCAATGATTGCAGGGGCGGCCTGCTTCGAGGTAGTCTGGGTAATCGGGCTGAAGCATGCTTCGGTTCCATGGGAGTGGGCCGTGACAGCGGTGGCCATCCTGGTCAGCTTCTATGCCCTTATCCGGGCCAGCGGCAGGCTGCCGGTCGGCACCGTCTACGCCGTATTCGTGGGACTTGGAACAGCGGGAACGGTGCTTACCGGAGGTGTGCTGTTCGGGGAGCCGCTGCGCCCGCTGAAGCTGATCCTGATTGCCGTGCTGCTGGCCGGTGTAGTCGGGCTGAAGCTTGCCACTCCGGCAGAAGATCAAGATAAGCATGTAAAGGAGCTGAATTAAAATGGCATGGATGATGTTAATTGCCGCAGGATTATGCGAGATGTTCGGGGTAGCGATGATAGGCAGGCTGCATAAGCACCGCAACTGGCAGTCGGTCCTTCTGCTGGTTCTGGGCTTCGGCGCAAGCTTCCTGCTGCTGTCACTGGCTATGGAGACGCTGCCGATGGGAATCGCCTATGCCATCTGGACAGGGATCGGCGCGTCCGGCGCTGCAATCATGGGAATGCTGTTCTATGGTGAAGCGCGGGACCTGCGGCGGATCTTCTGTATCGTGCTGATTCTCGGAGCGGTAGCCGGGCTGAAATTAATCGGTTAGTTTGTTCGTCCATCCTGATCCACGCGTTAATGAGCCGGGTTAGCGTTACGGACAGGAGAGACGTTAATCCCGCGAAAAAGTGCCTAAGTGCCAGGCTTGAGGACAGTTGGAACCGTCTCAAGCGAGCAGATAGTCCGCTTGCTGTGCTGAATGTGGCAGTTTGAGTGAATTTGGCATTATATTAATGATGTTCTGTTTATAGTTACAGATTTGGACACTTACCTGATGTTTCGGGAGGGTTATTATGGTAAGTATAGGTAGTAACAGCAATTACCATTCATCCGATAAGGAGAATTCATCACTATGAGTACAACGATATCTGAACTAGTCACTCTGCCGGACGGGACAGCACTGCCCAGACTGGGCCAGGGAACCTGGTCCATAGGGGATCACGCCTCAAGCCGGGCTGAAGAAATAGCCGCACTGCGCCTGGGCGTAGAGCTTGGAATGAACCTGATTGACACCGCCGAAATGTACGGGGAAGGGCGTTCCGAGGAATTGGTCGGCGAAGCGCTGCGGGGCATCCGTGACCAGGTGTTTCTGGTCTCCAAGGTGTATCCGCATAATGCCGCGGGAGATAAGCTGATCCGCAGCTGTGAAGCCAGCCTGAAGCGGCTCGGCACGGATCATCTGGACCTGTATCTGCTGCACTGGCGCGGCAAGATCCCGCTGGAAGAGACGGTTGCCGGCATGGAGGCGCTGGTGGCTTCCGGATTAATCGCCCGCTGGGGCGTATCCAATCTGGATACTGCGGATATGCAGGAGCTGCTGCGTATTCCCGGCGGCAACCGCTGCGCGGTTAACCAGGTGCTCTATCATCTCGGCTCAAGAGGAATTGAGCATGAGCTGCTGCCTTGGCTGAAGGGGCATAAGATTCCAGTGATGGCGTATTCTCCGCTGGCCCAGGCAGGGAAGCTGCGGAAAGGGTTAACGGAGAATGAGACAGTACGGCAGATAGCCGAGAGCCATGGCGTGACGCCGCTGCAGATTCTGCTGGCCTGGAGCATTCACGAAGGGGATGTGCTGGCGATCCCCAAAGCGGCAACCCGTGAGCATGTTGCCCAGAATGCCGCGGCCGGCAAGCTTGTGCTTACCGCCGACGAGCTTTGGCAGCTGGATGATGCGTTTCCCCAGCCTTCATGGAAGGTGCCGCTGGATATGATTTGATTGTGCTGCAGCATAGCAGCAGGAACGGCCGGGCTGTCCGCATTTGCGGGCAGCCTTTTGTGCGCTTGAAGTCCCTGCAAGTATCAGGGTTTATTTGTGCTGAAGCCTGATAAGTTGCGGAAAACAGTGCATCCTATCAGGAAAGAGGCAGGCAGATATAGGCCCTTCCGGTAGGACAAGCCAGCAGAATTATCCGCCTTGTATAGGCCGTTTGGAGTAGGGAAACACCGTACTTAAGCCCCTTGGCAGGAACTCTTAAATGTTGTCAACAATGTTCATGACGAAACCGTGTTTTCAATTTGATGACAAAGAAAGCGCTTTGATTTACGATGTGTTCATAGGGGATAACCACTTCAGGAGCAGGTACATGAAGGGTTCCCATTCAATCAATTAAGGGGGCATTTTAAATGGCCACAACGGCAACAACGCAAACTTCATCCGGTGGTGCAAGGGTGAGGGTTCAGCAATTTGGACGCATGCTCAGCGGCATGGTTATGCCGAATATCGGCGCATTCATCGCTTGGGGGTTAATTACAGCATTATTCATTCCAACCGGCTGGATTCCAAATGAAACGCTGGCAACCCTGGTAGGCCCGATTATCACCTACCTGCTGCCGCTGCTGATCGGTTACACAGGCGGTCAGATGGTTCACGGCAAACGTGGTGCTGTAATCGGTGCACTAGTAACGATGGGGGTTATCGTAGGAACAACTATTCCAATGTTCCTGGGTGCCATGATCGTTGGTCCGCTGGCAGCTTGGATTCTGAAGCAATTTGACAAAGCGGTTGACGGCAAAATCAAAGCCGGCTTCGAAATGCTTGTCAATAACTTCTCGCTCGGTATTATCGGCGGTGTCTTGACGCTAGGAGCGCTTAAGGGCGTTGGACCTCTGGTTCAAGGTTTGACCAACATTTTGTCCAATGGTGTTGAATTCCTGGTTAACCATAACCTGCTGCCGCTCATCAACATTATCATTGAGCCAGCGAAGGTATTGTTCCTGAACAATGCAATCAACCATGGGGTACTTGGACCGATTGCGCTTGAAGAATCTCAAAGAGTCGGCAAATCCATTCTGTTCATGCTGGAATCGAACCCTGGTCCTGGTCTGGGTATCCTGCTCGCTTACTGGCTGGTAGGTAAAGGTTCTGCTAAGTCTTCTGCACCGGGTGCTGTAATCATTCACTTCCTGGGCGGTATTCATGAAATCTACTTCCCTTACATCCTGATGAATCCTCGTCTGATTCTGGCTGTAATCGGTGGCGGTGTATCCGGTACAGCTACATTCCAGATGCTGGGTGCAGGTCTTGTAGCTTCTCCTTCGCCGGGCAGTATCTTTGCTTACTTCGCAATGACACCTAAGGGCGGTTACTTCCCGATGCTGGCCGGTGTAATTGTTGCCACAGTCGTTTCCTTCGCGCTTGCTGCCTTGCTTCTGAAGACAGTTAAGAAAAACGATGAAGAAGAAATGGATCTGGAAGAAGCAACAGCTAAGGTTAAAGACATGAAGGCTTCCGGAACTGCAGCACAAACTGCAGCAACTGCAACTGCTGCCGCTAATGTCCGCGCTAAAGGCAATGTGAACAAAATCGTCTTCGCTTGTGACGCAGGTATGGGTTCCAGTGCAATGGGTGCTTCCGTTCTGAGAAAGAAACTGCAAAGTGCAGGAGTCAACATTACGGTTGTTAACTCTGCTGTCAGTGAAATTCCTGCCGATGCTGATATCGTAATTACTCAGAAGACACTGACTGACCGGGCGATTGCGAGCAATCCAAGCGCTGAGCATATTTCAATTGACAACTTCCTGAAGAGTCCGAAATATGACGAGCTGGTTGAACGTTTGAAGTAAGTATCCTAAGTGTAAAATAACTGTATATGCAAGATGCTGAATAAGGAGACGCTGGCCGCCAAAGCCAGCGTTTGTCTCCAAATATAAGAAAGTATATGCTCCAATATACTCGATCCTTATATTTCTCGCTGAAACGGATGCCGTCCCTTAGAGGACGGCGTAGCCGTTTCTACTTGGTGTATGGCGGAGGGTTTGCGGACAATGAGGAAAATTACCGCGAGACAGCGCCAGATCATATGGCTTCTGCTCGGAGTCAGCGGGGAAATCACCGCCGCTGAAATTGCCGAGGCTACCGGTGTAAGCGTACGGACGGTTCACCGGGAGATGGAAGACATTGAGTCTGCGCTGAAGAATTTCGGTGTGAATCTGATCAAAAAATCAGGGAAAGGCATACAATTGAGCGGCCCAGAGGCCGGTCTTGCGGAGCTGCGCCTGTTTTTGCGGGAAGAAAAGCCGGCGGAGTATTCCGGAGAGGACCGCAAGGTGTATGAGCTCTGCGCCCTGCTGGAGGCGGAGGAGCCCGTGAAGCTGTTCACGCTCGCCCATTCCCTTAAGGTGACCGTGGCCACCGTCAGCTATGATCTTGACGAGCTGGAGCAATGGGTCCGTAAATTCGGCCTGGAGCTGGTCCGCAGAAGAGGATACGGCGTCGAAATTACGGGCAGCGAGCTCGATAAGCGCCGGGCCATCGGCAGGCTGGCTGCCGAGCATCTTGACCTGTCCGATCTGGTCGGCCACGGTTCTCTGGCGCAGAGCAATCCGGTCTTTCGCGTCCTGCTCTCTACAGTGGGCAAGACCAATCTCATGGATGTAGAGAATACACTATGGGACATGGAATGGAAATGGACGGCGGAGCTTCCGGAAATCGTCTATATGGAAATGCTGCTGGGCCTGGCCGTGACAACACGGCGGATTGAAATCGGCCGGAGCATTGACAGCGGGGAAGAAGCCGGTTACTCCAGAATGTCCGATCACCGCAACATTGCCGGGTCCGAGAGCTTTGTCCAGCAGCTGGGGGATTCCCTCGGCATAGACATTCCCCGGGCAGAGATTCTGTACATTGCCGGGCTGTTCGACCGGGTGCAGGATTCATTCTCTTCCGCCGGCTTTGCATACGGCGACATTGAATTAATGGAAATTGTCTATAGGCTGACAGAGAGTGTGGTTAAGCGCACCGGGCTTCCTTTCCAAAGCGACCGTTCCCTGCGCGAAGGGCTGCTGGAGCATATTGATCCGGCCCTGAAGCGGATCCGTGAAGGCACCCGGATCCGCAATCCGCTGCTCGGCCCAATCCGCAGGGATTATGAATACCTGTTCAACATCGTCCGCACCTCAGTGGAGGATATGAAGCTTGACCTGGAGATTCCGGATGAGGAAATCGGTTTTCTGGTCATGCATTTTGGAGCTTCTGTAGAGCGGCTTAACCAGCTTAGGCGCAACGTCCGCGCCATACTGGTCTGTGCCAGCGGGCTTAGCTCATCCCGGCTGCTCGCGACCCGGCTGACCAAGGAGATGCCGCAGATTGAGATACTCGGCAATATTTCCTGGTATGAAGCCGCAAGGCTGCCGGATGTTGAATATGATCTCATCATCTCAACGATAGATTTGCCGATTGATAAGGAACGATATATCAAAATCAGCCCCCTGCTCACAGGGGAAGAAATAGAGAAGCTGTTAAATTATATCCAGAACACTACGCTGAGGGAACGGGAAGCCGTGCCGGCCGGTGATCAGGACCGCGCTGTGCGGGAAGAAGCTTCGCTTGAGCGGCTGAAGAGCTATAAGGGTATCCTTGATGAAATGGTCAGCCTGCTGGACCGCTTCCGGTTCCATCCGGTTGACAACAAGGATATGGACCTGTCTTCGACACTTGCCGGGATGCTTGAACTGCTGGGCGGAAGCGGCGTAATCGGGGATGCGGATATTGTGCTTGAGCGTCTGCTGGAGCGGGAGAGGATGACCAGCCAGGTGATCCCGGATACCGCTCTGGCCCTATTCCACACGCGGAGCAGCCATATCCATCTATCCTCGCTTACGCTGTACCGGCTTCGTCAGCCCGTGATTCTGGAGGGGGATACTGAGGTCAGGGTAATACTGCTTATGCTCGCTCCCCGCAGGCTGTCCAAGGAGAGCCTGGAGGTACTGAGCGAGATCAGCGCTTTGCTGCTTAATTCGGAACTGGTAAAATTACTGGAGGAGCGTACGGAGCCGGAGATTCGGAGATATCTGTCCTCAGAGCTGCTTCATTTTTTCCAAAATAAAATTTGAAAGCGAGAGAAACCATATGAGTATACTGTCAGAAAGTAAAGTAATCATGCACGGTGCCGCTAAAGACAAATATGAAGCGATCACTATGGCGGGCAAGCTGCTTGTCGATGCAGGACATGTAACAGAAGAATACGTTCCTAAGATGCTGGAGCGTGAAGAAGTGGTATCCACTTATATGGGCGGAGGCCTCGCGATTCCACACGGAACCAAGGAAGGCCGTCCGTTCATCAAATCCACTGGCTTGTCTATCATCCGTTTTCCGGAAGGGGTAGACTTCGGCGGGGATGAGCCTGCATTTGTAGTCATCGGGATCGCGGCAGCAGGCGACGGACATATGGAGGTCCTGACCAATGTAGCGATGATTTTCACCGAAGAGGATGCAATTGAACGGGTAATGAATGCACCAACCGCCGCTGATGTTATTGCCATCTTCGAAGGAGGCATGGAATAATGAAGGCTGTCCATTTCGGAGCGGGAAATATCGGCAGAGGCTTCATCGGACTGCTGCTCTCGCAGGCAGGGTACGAGGTATGCTTCGTGGACGTGAACGAGGCCTTTGTATCCCAGCTGCAGGAGCGCGGAGAGTATCCGGTGACGCTGGCCAGCGAGGGGCAAGAAACTGTTATCGTTCAAAATGTTACTGCACTGAGCAGTGTTACGCATGCTGAAGAAGTAGCGGCTGCGATTGCAGAAGCGGATCTCGTTACAACCGCTGTCGGTGTATCCATTCTTAAGCATATCGCCGGTACAGTAGCAGAGGGGATTAAACGCCGTGTTGCCGTGTCTGACAGACCGCTGCATGTCATTGCCTGCGAGAATGCCATCGGCGGCAGCGCCCAGCTGAAAGAGCTGGTATATGCACAGCTGGATGAAGCGGCCCGTGCCAAGGCGGAGACTTCAGTAGCCTTCCCTAACGCGGCTGTAGACCGGATTGTTCCGCTGCAGCAGCATGAGGATATACTCAAGGTGGTCGTAGAGCCGTTCTATGAATGGGTTGTAGATGCCTCTCAGATGATCCCGGGCTATACGCCAGTTGAAGGCGTACACTACGTAGAGAATCTGGAGCCGTATATCGAGCGCAAGCTGTTCACGGTGAATACCGGACATTGTTCCGCGGCATACCTGGGCTTCCTGCAGGGCTACGAGACGATTCAGCAGTCCATGGCCGATGAGGCCCTGACCGCCAAGGTCCGTGAAGTGCTGGAAGAAACCGGTGCGGTGCTGATTCAGAAGCATGGCTTCGATGCGGCAGAGCACAGCAAGTATATCGATAAAATCCTGGAGCGCTTCCGCAATCCGGCGCTGACCGATGAAGTCTCCCGAGTTGGCCGTTCGCCGCTGCGCA